>DAOTVC010000001.1:0-15352 GCA_034437215.1 Anaerolineae bacterium
ACGCTGGGCCAGGCCGTTGTGGATGGGACGGTGGTCACCTTCACCACGAGTCTGGGGAGCATCGCGCCGCTTACGGCGACGACGGTGAGCGGGCGGGTGACGGCGACGCTGACGGCGGGCACGGAGCCGGGGACGACGACGGTCGCCGCCGTGGCAGGGCAGGTGCTGGGAACCACTATGGTGGAGTTCCGTGCCACGCTCTTCCTGCCTCTGGTGCTGCGCGAGTGACGTGGACGCGTAGAAGTATGATCAAGCAAGAGCCCCGGCACACGCCGGGGCTCTCTCTTTACTGATCCGGACAAGGGGCTGGTTCATTTTCCGCCTGAGTTAAGTTTACACTTTCCAAAACGCGACTCCCCCTCGACAGACTCGGGGCAGGCTGCTAACGCTGCGTCGCTTACTACGAGCGAAAGGTTCGTAGTTCAAGCCGGCACGCAGGCGCCAGCCGGAGTGCCGTCAAGCTGGCGAATCTCTAAAAATGTTAACCTATCTCTGAACCATCTCCGGACGAGTACTGCTAAACCGAGCCGACCTACGACCTCTCCGCCAGCGGTTAAAACCGCCGGCTACCCTATTGAAGTCGGCTGAAGCCGACTGCGGATATGCTTCCGGTAGTGTGCTTGCTGGAGCACACTCTCTTCGTGGCAGCCTGTGGCTTGAGCCACAAGCGATGCCGGGCAGGGCTCTTCGACTTTAGCCTTTTATGTCCGGATCAGTAAGCGACTTCAGGCCCGGTGGCAGGCCACGTAGTGATCGGGATGGAGCTCCCGCAGCTCCGGCTCCTCGACGGCGTAGACCTCCTCCGCCAGGGGGCAGCGGGGATGGAAGCGACAGCCCGCGGGCGGGTGGGGTGAGACGGGTTGCCTTGCCAGTCAACGGGAAGTGGCTATACTTCTCATGTAGTCGTTCTCCGGTTGTGACGCTCGCTTATACATGCCGAACACGCAGCCCCAACGTTAAGGAGACGCCGGTGCTTGAGCACACATCCAAGCACCAAAACGACGACTTGACCACCTGACTACGAGACGAAGTGACTGATTTTGAAGGAGGGGGTGGATGAAGACCTTTGCCGTTTTGCAGCTCTCGGGATGCTCCGGCTGCGAGGTCTCCCTGTTGAACGCGGAGGCCTGGGTCGAGGAGTACCGGCTCACCTACATGCCCCTCGTCATCTCCGCCTACGACATTCCTGAGGTGGACATTCTGCTGATCAGCGGCGGGGTGCTCAACGAGGACGACCTCTTTCACCTACGGCGCGCCGTGCAGCACGCCAAGTCCGTCGTTCCGGTGGGGACCTGTGCCATTTCCGGAGGGGTGATGAATCTTGGAGACCGGGAGGAGGTGCGGGAGATCTTCCTCCGGCGGGAACACCGCCACTACGTCCCCCACCTGCTGCCCCGCAGCCGTCCGGTCGACGCCGTCGTGGAGGTGGATCTCTACCTTCCCGGCTGTCCGCCCACACCCGAGCTCTTCATGGCGGTGCTCTCCGACCCCTCCAAGTTCGAGGCCTCCAAGATCGTCTGCCAGGAGTGCGGGCGCAAGAAGCTGAAGGATATGCGCCCCGAGCACCTGCTGGGCTTCCAGCAGGGGGAGCCCCTCCCCGACATCTGTCTGGTCAATCAGGGCTACCTCTGTGTCGGCACCTCCACCCGCGGGGGCTGCCGGGCCCCCTGTCCCCGCGCCGGTCATCCCTGCGTGGGCTGTCGCGGCCCCTCCGACGTCTTTATCGAGAAGGAGTCGGAGGTCTGGCTCGCCAGCATCCAGCGTATCTTCGAGAAGATGACGGAGATCCCGCCCGAGGAGATCAGCGAGGCGCTGCGCTCCCCCCAGCTGGCCCTCTTCCTCTTCCAATTCTCCGACTACGCCGGGATCGAGCGTCCACCCCGCCCGAAAGAGAAGGTGTTGTGATGGCGACCTTGACCTTTCCCATCAGCCGCATGGAGGGCCACGCCCGCGTCGTCTTCGAGGTGCAGCACGGCGAGGTGGCCTCGGCCCACTTCCAGGCCACCGAGCTGCGCGGCTTCGAGTACCTGGTGCAGGGGGCGCCCGCCGAGCAGGTGCCCGTGATCGTCCCCCGTATCTGCGGCGTCTGCTCCACCGCCCACCACGTCGCTGCCGTCAAGGCCCTGGAGGACGCGTTTGGTGTCGAACCCCCGCCCCTGGCCCTCACCGTGCGGGAGCTCCTCATGCTGGGGCAGCTCATCCAGAATCAGGCGACCTCCCTCTTCCTCTTCACCATGCCCGATCGTCTGGGGGTCTCCAGCCTCTTTCACCTTCCCCAGGAGGTGGATACGGAGGAGGCCCTCGTGGGGATCTCCACGCGCGCCCTTCAGGTGCGGCAAGCGGGTACCCACCTGATCAGCGTGGCGGGAGGGCAGTTCATCCACCCGATCAAGGCTACCGTGGGCGGCGTGACCAGCGGGATCACCGCCGAGATTGCCGAGACGATGCACGAGGAGCTGGAGGCGACGCTGCCCATCGCCCAGGCGCTCTTCGATTACTACTGGGAGGAGTCCCTGGAGATGGGGGAGCGTCTGGGGACGTGGGGCGACGATCAGCCCGCCTGCTACATCGCCTCCGTGGCGGGACCCCGGCCCAGCTACTATGGTGACCTGCTGCGGGTGATGGGCTGTGACGAGGACGTCTGTGCCGTCTTCCCCGCTCGGGAGTTCCGGAAGCACCTGGCTTTCGAGGAGACGGAGTACAGCTACGCCGCACGCTCCAGCTACGAGGGCCACGTGATGCGGGCCAACAGCCTCGCGCGGGCCAACATCCTCGAGGAGTTGGGCACCCCCGTGGCCAACGACTACCTCACCCGCTTTCACGAGGCCTTCGGGCAGCCGGCCCACGCCATCATGCTCTTCGACCTCGCCAGGGGGATCGAACTGGTCTACGCCATTGAGCGGGCCATGGAGATCCTCCAGCAGCCCTTGGATGAGGGCGATCCGGCCGTGCCCTACACTCCGCGAGATGGGGAGGGATACGGGCTCGTCGAGGCGCCCCGCGGCCCCCTCATCCACCACTACACTATCGAGAAGGGGCTCGTGGCGCAGGCCGAGTTTATCATCCCCACCATCCACAACGTCCTCGCCATCGAGCGGGCGCTGCGGGTGGCGGCGGAGCGCTACATCACCCCCGAGCGGGTTCATCTGGAGTTAGAGAGGGCCGCCGGTCGGGTGGTGCGGGCCTTCGATCCCTGCATCGCCTGTGCCTCCCACTGAGGCGGTGAGGGAGGAGATTGCATGGTACCGACCAAGATCGTGATCATCGGCGCCGGCAGCGCCATCTTCGGGTTGAACACGGTGAGCGCGCTCCTGGCCAGCGAGCGGCTGCGCGGCAGCACGCTGGCCCTCGTCGACCGCAACCCCGAAGCGCTCTCCCTCATGGGGCGTCTGGCGGAGCGACTGAACCGGGAGTGGGGCGCGGAGATGCGCGTCACCACCCACTCTCACCACCGCGAGGCTCTGGAGGGCGCCGAGTTCGTCGTCCTCGCCATCGAGGTACCCCCGCGAGAAGCGCTCTGGCGCACCGACTACGAGATCCCGCTCAAGTACGGTGTGCGCCAGCCCTATGCGGAGAATGGCGGGCCCGGCGGCTTCATCCACGCTGCCCGCAACGTGGGCCCCGTGTTGGAGATCGCCCACGATATGGAGAGAGCCTGTCCTGACGCCTGGCTCATCAACTACACCAACCCCATGATGCGGATCTGCGACGCCGTCGCCCGCTACAGCACCATCCGCGTGGTGGGGCTCTGTCACCAGGTCTACGCCGGTTACGCGATGGTGGGCAAGGCCCTGGCAGGCAAGGCCCTGGCTGACAAGGCCCTGGCTGGCAAGGCCCTGGCTGGCAAGGCCCTGGCTGACAAGGCCCTGGCAGGCCACCTGGATTTCGAAGTCCCTCCCGCCTTCACCAGCACCCACGCCGACGAGGCCTTCAACGCCGCCCGCAAAGCGGTCTCCGAGCAGGCGGCGGAGCGACTCGCCATTCAGGCGGCGGGCCTCAACCACTTCACCTGGATGCTGGCCCTGCACGACCGGGAGACGGGTGAGGATCTCTACCCCCGCTTCCGGGAGCGCTGGGCGGAACTGCCGGAGGAGTTCGAGCCCCTGACCCGGCGCCTCTTTCAGATCTTCGATCTCTTCCCCCTGCCCGGCGACGAGCACCTCTGCGAATATCTGCCCTGGGTGAGCGATCCCCGCACGAAGCCGTGGGAGAAGTTCGATCTGAGCCTCTACGACTGGGACCGGCGGGCGGAGATGCGGGATGAGGGCTACGAGGTCATCGCCCGGATGGTCGCGGGCGAGCACTCCGTGGACGCTCTGCGCCTGGTGGACAGCGAGGGAGCGCTGGAGATGATCGCGAGCGTGGCGGGTGCCGGTTCCCACTACCATCTGGCGGTCAATCTGCCCAACGAGGGCTTTATTTCCAACCTGCCGGCAGGCGCCATCGTCGAGGTGCCGGGCGTGGTGACGGGCGCAGGCGTGCAGGGAGTCGTCGTGGGCCCTCTTCCCGAGCCCATCGCCGAGCTCTGCCGTCGGGAGATCACCGTGGCTCAGCTGGGCATCGACGCCGCCGTGCTGGGGGATCGTCAGGCAGCGCTGCAGTGCCTGCTCCTAGATCCCGTCATCACCGACCTCGACGTGGCCCAGAACGTTCTGGAGGACTACCTGGTCACCTATCGGGATCTCCTGCCCCAGTTTGGGGCATAACAGTTATGCTTTTGTCACCCGTTCTTTCTTGCGCAGATCGACGCTTCTATTATCATTTAGGTGGGAGATAGGTGTAAATCGGGACGCACTGAGTATCGGGAAGGGCCATGACGACTCAAGAGATCGTAGAACTAGAATCTAAACTATCGACGACTGAAGAGCCCCGCCTCAAGATAGAGCTGCTCAACGAGCTGGCCTGGCTCCTGCGCCAGCAAGATCTGGAGCGGGCCATCGCTCTGAGCGAGGAAGCCTACCACTTGGCGGGGACGGTGGGAGACGAGGACGAGTCCTACGAGGAGGGCGCCGCCAAGAGTCTGCACCAACTCGGGCGCTTTCACCTCTGGCGGGCCGAATTCAAGCCCGCCATCCGCTACTTCCTCGATGCACGGGCGCTCTACGCGAAGCTCGGCGACCGGGAGAATGTGGGCTGGCAGTTAGGTTACATCGGTGCCGTCTACGGCCGTTCTGGAAACCTGCCCGAGGCGTTGGAGTACCTGATCGCGGCTCAGAAGATCTACGTCGAGGTCGGCAACCGGGAGCTGGAGGCGTCGGGTCTCAACAACCTGGGCTATTCCTACGTCCTTCTGGGACAGCCCGCCGAGGGCCTACCCCACCTGGAAAAGAGTCTACGCCTCTTACAGGAGCTGAATCTACACCGGGAGCAGATGTGGGTCTTCGACAGCCTCTGTCACGCCCATCTGAGTCTCGAACACTATCCGGAGGCCCTGGAGTGCGGCCTGCAGAGCGTGCGGGTCGCGCAGGAGACCGAGGAGCCTTTGGGCGAGGCCGGGAGTCTCATCACCGTGGGTGAGGTTTACCTGGGGATGGGCGAGTCGGGACGGGCGTTGGAGTACCTCCGGCAGGCTCTGGAGATCGCGGAGAGCCGTCACTTCCGGCGGGAGCACGCCCGCGCGCTGGAGCGCATGGGCGAGGTCTACCGGCGACAGGGGGAGATGGAGGAAGCGGCTCGCCGGCTGCAGACCGCCCTCGACGTGGCGCACGAGATTGGGGACAAGGAGCTGGAGGCGCGAGTGCATCACACCTTCAGCCTGGTTAAGGAGAAGGAGCAGCTGGGAGAGGCCCTCACGCACTTCAAGGCATTCCACACACTGAAGGAGGAGGTCTTCAACGAGCAGGCCGACAACCGGTTGAAGACCCTGCAGGTGGCCTACGAGGTGGAGACCGCGCAGCGGGAGGCCGCCATCGCTCATCTGAAGAACGTGGCGCTGCAGGAGGAGATCAAAGAGCGCCAGCAGGCGGAGATGGCCTTGCAGGAGGAGATCGCCGCCCATCAGGCTCTCATTGCCGACCTCGATGCCTTTGCCCACATGGTGGCCCACGATCTGAAGAATCCCATTCACACCGTCGCCGGCTACAGTGAGGTCCTGCAGGACCGGCTTGCGGATCGGGAGGACGCGCTCCTGGTGGAGGTGGAGTTCGCCGGAATGATTCACGAGGCGGTCTTCGAGATGAGCTCTATCATCGACACGATGTTGCTCCTCGCCCGGGTCCGGCGCGAGGACGTCGAGCAGGAGGTGCTGGAGATGGGACCCCTCGTGGCGGCTGCCGAGCGGCGGCTCGAGCGCCTGCTGCAGGAGAGCCAGGGTGAGATCGTGAAGCCGGAGTCGTGGCCTGTGGCGTGGGGCTACGGACCGTGGGTGGAGGAGGTCTGGGAGAATTATCTGAGCAACGCTCTGAAGTATGGCGGGCGCCCACCTCGTGTGGAGGTGGGGGCGACGGTGCAGCCGGACGGCAGGGTGAAGTTCTGGGTGCGCGACCACGGCCCGGGGGTGAGCGAGGAGCAGCGAACCTCTCTCTTCACCCCTTTCACGCGCCTCCGGCGCAGGGGACAGGAGGGCCATGGCCTGGGCCTCTCTATCGTGCAGCGTATTATCGACAAGCTGGGGGGAGAGGTAGGGGTCGAGAGCAGGCCGGGTGAGGGCAGTACCTTCTTCTTCACGTTGCCCGCTGAGGAATCAGCGGAGGCCCAAAAATGAGCGAGGAAGTTCTACGACTGGAGGCGGAACTCGCCACTACCACGACCAGGGAGCCGCGGCTCAGAATTGAGCTGCTCAACGAGCTGGCCTGGTTGCTGTGTGAAGCGGATCTGGGACGGGCCATCGCTCTGAGCCAGGAGGCCCGCCGTCTGGGAGAGGAGCTGGCGGCCCGCGGAGAGCCCTACGACGAAGGCTTGGCTCGAACTCTGCACCACCTGGGACGCTTCTACATGTGGTCGTCGGATTTCGGCTCTGCGATCTCCTATTTTTCACAGGCGCGCCTCCTCTACGAACAGTTGGAGGACCTCGAAGCCGTTGCCGCTCAAATCAGCTATATCGGCTCGGCTTACGGGCGTTCGGGCAACTACGCCGAGGGGCTTCGCTACCTCATCGAAGCCCAGGAGATGCTGGCGGAGTTGCACGATCGGAATCTTGAAGCTCAAGCCCTCAACGACATCGGCTATACCTACGTCCTTACAGGACGACCGGCGGAGGCACTGCCCTATCTCGAGAAGAGTTTAGAGATCTACAGGGATTTTGAGAATATCCACGGACAGTCCCTCGCGTTGGATAGCCTCTGCCGTGCGCATCTGGACCTGGGGCACCTTGATGACGCCCTCGCTTGTGGATTGGAAAGCCTGTCCTGCGCCGGCGCCGGTGGGTTGAGAAGGGCAGAATCTCTCTTGGCCGTGGGTGAGGTCTATCTGGCGCTGCAGAATGATCTCCAGGCGTTGAACTACTTTCAGCAGAGCCTGGCGATCGCACTGGAGCAGCAGTACCGGTGCGAGAGTGCGCAGGCCAGGGAGCGCATCGGGCAGATCTACCGGCGGCAGGGCAGACTGGAGGATGCGGTACTCGAGATGCAGCTGGCGGTCGAGACGGCTCACGCCATCGGCAGCGCCGAGCTGGAGGCGCAGGCCCACCGCAGCCTGGCCCGGGTCTACCATCTCCAGGAGGACGACCGCAAGGCGCTGGCGCATCTTGAGACCTACCACGCGCTGCAGGAGCAGGTCTTCAACGAGGAGACCGACCGGCGTCTGCAGACCCTGCAGGTAGCCTACGAGGCAGAGTCCGCGCGGCGAGAGGCGGTGGTTGCCCGGGCGCAGAACGTGGCCCTACAGGAGGAGATCCAAGAGCGACATCTGGCGGAGCAGGCCCTGCAGCAGACCAACGCCCGCCTGGAGGAGGAGATCGCCGCCCACCAGGAGCTGATCGCCGATCTCGACGCCTTTGCCCACATGGTGGCCCACGATCTCAAGAACCCCATCCATACGATTGCCGGCTTCAGTGAAGTTCTGCAGGAGCGGCTCGCGGACCGCAACGACGTGCTTCTGGTGGAGTTCGTGGGGATCATCCACGAGACGGCCTTGCAGATGGGCCGCATCATCGACACCATGTTGCTCCTGGCGAGGATGCGGGAGGAGGAGGTTCAGGGTGAGGTGGTGGAGATGGGGCCTCTGGTGGAGGCGGCGGAGAGGCGCCTCAGCAGGATGCTGCAGGAGTCCCACGGGGCGATCGTGAAGCCGGAGTTCTGGCCTGTGGCGTGGGGCTACGGGCCGTGGGTGGAGGAGGTCTGGGAGAACTACCTGAGCAACGCCCTGAAGTACGGCGGGCGCCCGCCCCGCGTGGAGGTGGGGGCGACGGTGCAGCCGGAAGGCTGCGTGAAGTTCTGGGTGCGCGATAACGGACCGGGCTTCAGCGCTCAGCAGGCTGAACGCCTCTTCAAGCCCTTCTCGCAGCTGCAGAAGGGAGATCGTCGGGGGCATGGCCTGGGGCTCTCTATCGTGAAGCGCATCGTCGATAAGCTGGGCGGTAAGGTGGGCGTAGAGAGTGCGCCGGTCGGGGGAAGCACCTTCTACTTCACCCTACCCACGGCTCCCGATTCAGCCGTCGAGCAGGGAAGGGGCCAGTGATGGCGGTCGATCTCGCAAGGTTGGAGGCTGAACTCGCGGCAACCGAGGAGCCGCGCCGCAGGATAGATCTCCTCAACGAGCTCTCCTGGGCGCTGCGCGAGGAGGATCTCGAACGGGCCATTGCGTTGGGCTGCGAAGCACAACGGCTGGCCGAGGGGGTTGATCCGCCCTACGACGAAGGGTTGGCCCGCACCTCGCACCAGCTGGGTCGCTTCCACATGTGGTTGGCGGATTTCGGGGTGGCGCTGGACTACTTCTCGACCGCTCGAGCCCTCTACGAGAAGCTGGGGGATCGCAAGGCGGCTACCCAACAGATCAGCTACACCGGTGTGGCCTACGGACGCTCGGGTAACTACGCCGAAGCCCTCCGGTACCTCATCGAGGCCCAGGAGGTACTGGAGGAGCTGAGAGAGCCCCACCTGGAGGCCCTGGGGCTCAACAGCATCGGCTACATCTACGTCCTCACCGGGCAACCGGCAGAGGCCCTGCCCTATCTCGAGAAGAGCTTGCGCATCTTCCGCGCACTGGCAGACGCCGGTCAGCAGACGTGGGTCCTGGATAGTCTCTGCCGTGCTCACCTGGAGTTGCAGAACTACGATCAGGCGTTGGCCTACGGGTTGGAGAGCGTCGCCCTCGCGCGGGAGAACGAGGTGTACCTGGGACGGGTGGAGTGCCTGCTCTCCGTGGGTGAGGTCTATCTGGCGATGGACGACGACGTCCAAGCGCTGGCGTACTTTCAACAGGCCCTTAAGATTGCGCTGGCACAGCAATTCCGGCGGGAGAGCGCTAAGGCGCGCGAGCGTATCGGAGAGGTGCATCGTCGACGGGGACGGCTTGAGGAAGCGCTCGCTGAGTTGCAACAGGCGGCCGAGAACGCGGAAGCGATCGAGGACAAAGAGCTGGAGGCGCAGGTCCACCGCAGCCTCTCTCTCATCTATCGTCAGCAGGGGGACTATCCCCGGGCCTTGGTGCACTTCGAGGCCTTCGACCTCTTGAACGAGGCCGTCTTCAATGAGAAGGCCGACAATCGCCTGAAGACTCTGCAGGTGGCCTACGAGGCAGAGACGGCACGACGCGAAGCGGCGGTGGTGCGGATGAAAAACTTGGCCCTGCAGGAGGAGATCGAGGAGCGGCAGCGAGCGGAAGAGGCCCTGCAGCATACCAATCTGCGGCTCCAGGAGGAGATTGCAGCGCACCAGGAGCTCATCGCCGACCTGGATGCCTTTGCCCACGTGGTCGCTCACGACCTGAAGAACCCCATCCACACCATCGCCGGTTACAGCGAGGCCCTGCAGGACCGGTTGGTGGAGGGGGAGGATAACCTGTTGATAGAGTTCGCAGGCATGATCCACGAGACGGCCTTCAAGATGAGCCACATCATCGATACCATGCTTCTCCTGGCCCGAATGGGCAAGGAGGAGGTCGACGTCGAGGTGCTCGAGATGGGACCCATCGTGGAGGCTGCGGAACAGAGGTTGGTGCGGATGCTCCGGGAGTCCGGAGCGGAGATTGCGAAACCGGAGACCTGGCCCGCCGCGTGGGGCTATGGTCCCTGGGTGGAGGAGGTCTGGGAGAACTACTTGAGCAATGCCCTGAAGTACGGCGGGCGTCCCCCTCGCGTGGAGCTGGGTGCGACTCGCCAGGCGAACGGTATGGTGCAGTTCTGGGTACGGGACAACGGATTGGGCTTCAGCCCCCGGCAGGCCGACCGCCTCTTCAAGCCCTTCTCGCAGCTGCAGCAGGAGGGACGCCGCGGGCACGGATTGGGTCTCTCCATCGTCAAGCGTATTGTCGACAAGTTGGGCGGTGAGGTAGGCGTGACGGTCACGTCAGGTGAGGGGAGTACCTTCTACTTCACCCTGCCTGCCGCCGGCGAGCAGGAGCAGGATAGAATCAACGGAGAGTAGAGACTATGTCAAAGAAGACAACGCTGTTCAAGAGTGAAGAACGCCACGATCTACGGGAGGTCGCTGCCTTCTTGCGTGAGCTCGCCGATCGGCTGGAGAGCGGCGAGGTGGTGTTGCAACAGGGTGATCGTGAGGTGAACGTCCGGTTGCCCGATCGCGTCGAGCTGGAGATCGAGGTCGAGAAGAAGGAGAAGAAGCGCAAGACGAAGCACAGCCTCGAGATCGAGATCGAGTGGAAGGAGGGGGACTTCTCAGGAGGTCCCGTGACGTTAGGATAGCCATGCCCGCCCTGAAGATCGCCGTCATCGGGGGCGGCTCCACCTATACACCCGAGTTGATCTCCGGCTTTCTCGACCGGCAGGCGAGCATCCCCCTCGCCGAGATCCGGCTCATGGACATCGACGCCGAGCGGCTGGAGGTGGTAGGGCGCTTCGTCCAACGGATGGCTGCCGCTCGCGATGCTCCCTTCGAGGTGACGTTGACCACCGAGCGGCGCGCAGCGCTGGAGGGTGCTGACTACGTCATCACGCAGCTGCGCGTGGGCGGGATGGAGGCGCGCCGCGAGGACGAGTACCTGGGCCGCCGCCACGGTCTCGTGGGGCAGGAGACGACGGGTGTGGGGGGGATGGCAAAGGCGCTGCGTACCCTGCCCGTCATCCTCGACGTCGCCGCGGAGATGCGGGAGGTCGCCCCCGGCGCCCTGCTCGTCAACTTTGCCAACCCCTCGGGGCTCATCACCGAGGGGCTCTCCCGCTACGCGCCGGAGGTCGCCGCCGTGGGGCTCTGCAACGCCCCCTTCCACACCAAGATGGTCATCCTCGAGGCCCTCAGGGAGCGGACGGGGCTGGATCTCCCTCCCGAGAAGGTCGAACTCGACGTCCTGGGGCTCAACCACCTCTCCTGGTACCGGGGTTTCCTGGTGGAGGGGCAGGATCTCTGGCCCGAAGTGCTGACCGCCTACGTGGACCGGCTGCGCTCCCAACCCCAACCGGAGTGGAGCCCGGCGACCATCGAGGCGCTGGGCATGATCCCCAACTACTATCTCGAGTACTACTACCAGACCGCGGGGAAGATCGCTGCGCAGGCGCAATGGCCCCCCTCGCGCGCCGAGGAGGTGATGGCGATCGAGGGGGAGCTGCTGGACCAGTACGCAGAGCCCGAGCGCGTCGAGCCGCCGGAGACGTTGATGGAGCGGGGCGGCGCCTACTACTCCACCGTTGCGGCCCAGCTCATCAGCGCGCACCACAACGACCTCGGGGAGGTGCACGTGGTCAACGTCCCCCACCGGGGCGCCGTGCGGGGCTGGCCCGCGAGCTGGGTGCTGGAGCTGCCCTGCCGCGTGGGGGCGGCGGGCGTTGAGCCGCTGCCCACGTCCCCCCTGCCGCCGGTGGCCTTCGGGCTGCTGGCCCACGTCAAGGCCTACGAGCTGCTGACCGTCGAGGCGGCAGTCCACGGTGACCGCCGGGCGGCGCACCAGGCGCTGCTGGTCCACCCCCTCGGACCGCCCGCCGGCGAGGTCGCTCGCGTGCTGGACGACCTGCTCGAGACCCACCGGCGCTACCTACCCCGCTTCTGGGCGTAGGTGGGAGCCTCTAACATTCCATGAGTCGTTACTTTCTAGGCGTCGACATCGGCGGCACGAAGAGCCACGCCCTCATCGCCGACGGGGAGGGGCGCGCCGTCGGCTTCGCCCGCACCGGCGTCGGCAATCCCGAGGTCGTGGGGTGGGAGGGGCTGCAGGAGGTACTCCACGCCCTCGTCGCTGAGGCCCTCCTCTCCGCCTCTCTCACTCCCGAGCAGCTGGTGGGGGCCGGCTTCGGGGTGGCGGGCTACGACTGGCCCAGTGACCGGGAGCCCACCCGGCAGGCCATCGCCTCCCTCGACCTCGCTGCTCCCTGGGACTTCGTCAACGACACGCTGTTGGGCCTCCTTGCGGGCGCCCGGAAGGGGTGGGGCGTGGCCCTCGTCGCCGGAACGGGGAACAACTGCCGCGGGCGAGATCCCGAGGGGCGGGAGGGGCGCGTCGTGGGCAGCGGCGGGCGGCTGGGCGAGTACGGCGGCGCCGGGGAGATCGTGGCCCGCGCCGTGCAGGCCGTCTCCCGGGCCTGGTCCCTCCGTGCACCCCCCACCCGGCTGACCCAGGCCTTCGTCGACCTCACGCAGACCCGCGACGCGGCTCACCTCCTCGAGTCCCTGATGCGGGGGCAGTGCCGGCTCAGCGCCGAGGCGGCCCGCCTCGTCGTCGCCGTCGCCCTGGAGGGTGACGCTGTGGCGCAGGGGATCATCCGCTGGTCGGGGCGGGAGCTGGGCAGCCTCGCCGTCGGCGTCATCCGCCAGCTGGATCTGCAGCCCCTCGCCTTCGACGTCGTGCTCATGGGCAGCGTCTTCAACGTCGGGCCGCTGCTCATCGAGCCCCTGCAGGAGACGATTCGGGCGGAGGCCCCCGGCGCCGAGCTCGTGCGTCTCACCGCGTCGCCCGTCGTGGGCGCCGTCCTGCTCGGGATGGAGGCGGCGGGGCGGGATCCCCAACCGGCCCGCACCCGCCTCTTCGAGACGCTGCCCCAACTACTTGCCGTGATGGAAGGGGAGGGGGCGTGAAGCTCGTCTCCCTCACCGGGCTTCCCCTGGAGAGGGTCTCCCACAATCCCGCCGTCACCAAGCGGGTCCTGCTGCGCGGGCACGATCTTCCCCATCTCGTGCAGTTCGCCCAGGCCACCTTCCCGCCGGGGGAGAGCGCGCCGGCCCACAGCCACGCCGATATGGTCGAGGTCTTCTTCGTCGAGGCGGGGCGGGGGCAGATCACCGTCGACGGCGTCCCCTATTCCCTGGAGCCCGGCAGCTGCGTGGTGGTGGAGCTCGGAGAGGTCCACGAGCTGGCGAACACGGGCGCCGAGCCCTGGGTCGTGACCTACTTTGGACTCGTGGTGTAGTTTCTTTAGATCTCGGAGGTCTGCCAAAGCACCGCCAAGCCAATATTAGCCGTCCTTCCGTGAACCTTCCCGATTGTAAAGTATTGGCTGAGACCTCCGAGATCTCTGATAGCGAGAATTGAATCTAGTGAGGCTTGGAGAAAAGGGGCTCTCACGGTATCATACCGGCATACCATACTGAACAAAGGAGTCATGCATGGACCCACGACTGGATCTCTTCTTCCATCCCCAGGGCGTCGCCGTCATCGGCGCCAGCAGCAACCCGGCAAAGCTGAGCCACGGCGTCGTCCGCAACCTCAAGGAGCACGGCTACGAGGGCGCCATCTACCCCGTCAACCCCAAGGGCGGGGAGATATTGGGCTTCAAGGTCTACCCCGACATTCGCGAGGTGCCCGATCCCGTCGAGCTGGCGGTGGTGATGGTGCGGGCCGAATGGGTGCCCGACGCCCTCCACGCCTGCGGTGAACGGGGCCTCAAGGCCGTCATCGTCATCACCGGCGGCTTCAAGGAGGTGGGGCCGGAGGGCGCCGAGCTGGAGCGCTCCCTCAAGCCCATCGCCGAGGAGTACGGCATGCGCCTCATCGGCCCCAACTGCGTCGGCGTGATGGACACCCACGTCCCCCTCGATACCACCTTCATCTCGGAGATGCCCGAACCGGGCCCCATCGGCTTCGCCTCCCACTCCGGCGCCATCGCCGGGGGGACGGTGGACTGGGCCATCGGCCAGGGCGTGGGCTACAGCCGCATCATCAGCCTGGGCAACCAGGCCGACGTGAACATCGCCGACGGCGCGCGGATGCTCCACGCCGATCCCCACACGAAGGTGATCAATCTCTACGCCGAGGGCATCCCCGACGGGCGGGGCTTCGTCGAGACGGCGGCCGCCATCTTCCGCGAGAAGCCCATCGTCATCACCAAGGCGGGGCGCACGGCTGCAGGGACGCGGGCCGTGGCCTCCCACACGGGGGCGCTGGCGGGCGCGGGCCGGGCCTTCGCGGCAGCGGCCCACCGCGCGGGCGTGCTCGTCGCCGGCTCCTTGCAGGAGCAGAACGACGTCGCCACGGCGCTGGCCTACCAGCCCCTGCCGGGGGGCACGCGCGTCGCCATCATCACCAACGCCGGCGGGCCGGCGGCCCTCGCCGCCGATACGCTGGACGATCACGGCTTGCAGCTGGCGAACCTCACCGCGGAGACCCAGGCCCGCCTCAAGGAGGTGACCCCCCACGGCACCCAGCTGGGCAATCCCGTGGACATGCTGGGCGGCCCCCGGGCGGAGATGTACGGGCAGGCCATCGCCCTGCTGCGGGAGGATCCGGGTGTCGATATGATCCTCGCCATCTTCGTCCCCCAGGCCATCACGCCCGTGGACGAAGTGGCGCGGCAGGTGGTCGCCGCCGCGCGGGAGACGGCGCAGCCCGTCGTCGCCTGTCTGGTGGGCGGCGTCAGCATCCCGGAGGGAATCGAGATCCTGCACGCGGGCGGCGTCCCCTTCTACCAGGATCCGGGGCGGGCGGCGCGGGCGCTGGCGGGGCTGTGGGAGTACGCCCAACTGCGCGAGCGCCGTGATCTGACGCCGGAGCCGGTGGGGGACGTGGCGCGCGGGGTGGCGCGACAGCTCCTGCGGCAGGCGTGGGAGGAGCTGGGCGCGGGCTTCGTCACCGCCGAGGTGGCGGCACAGGTGGCGGCAGCCTACGGCATTCGCGTTCCCTTCTCCGCCCTCGCCCCCACGCCCGAGGAGGCGGCGGTCCTGGCGGCCCAGGCGGGCTTCCCCGTCGCCGTCAAGCTCATCGCGCCCGGCGTCGTCCACAAGGCCGACGTGGGCGGCATCGCGCTCAACCTGGGGGACGAGGAGGCCGTGCAGGCGGCGGCAGCGGGCATGATCGGCGACCATCCCGAGCG
>DAOTVC010000002.1:0-4894 GCA_034437215.1 Anaerolineae bacterium
AGGAGAACGCGGCCCAGTTCTGCCTCTCGAACGCCAATTTTCTGAACATCGTCTAGTTTAAGCTCATTGGCATAGACATTTGCCACACGGAGGTAAGGTAACCGCAACGGATAAGATCTGCGCCGACGGTTTTTGGTGAGGCCTCCCATAACTTCGCCGAGTTCCTCAACGGTAACCCACTCAGCATGTTTCTTGAAATGAGAACCGCCAAAGATCTCAGCAAGAGCCGCATCCATTAACTTCTCGCCCTCTTCTTCGATCTTGACGTGCAGCCGGCGGGCGGTGTCGACCTCCGCCAGGAGGGTCTCGATGCGGGCCACGAGGCGGCGCTGGACGTCGAGGGGCGGGAGGGGTAACCAAGCGGTGTTCAACGCTTCGCGGCGAATCCGTTGTCGACTGCCCGTAGCGCCCTGCACGTTTCCGGTCACCTGCACCCGAAAACCCGGTGACAACAACATGAACCGCAAATACTCTGGCTCGAACCACGGTTTCCCATTAGGACGTTTCTTGTCCACCCAAGTAACGAAATCAGTCGAGCAAATTGCGCGTTCCGTATGCTCTTCAACGATCCACACCCGCGGAATGCGTGGATTGAGGCGCGAGAAGAGACAGTCGTTCGTGTACACCTTGCGCTTTGAACTGCCGATTTCACGCCCCGGCGTAACTTCTGGCTGCATATTCACGTCGTAGGCGGGCATACTGTAAAGCGCGAAGGTTTCGTCTGGAAATTTGCTGGGATCAACGTTCCCGGACCGTGACTTGAGCACACTCTTGACCTGTTTCCACTCCCATCCCTCCGGCAGAGGCCATTTCTCCATGCTACGCCTCCTCGCCGTCGCTGACCAGCGCGTGCAGGGACTCCAGCGTATCGTGCAGCTCCCGCACCCGCTCCAGCAGCCGCGCGGTCAGCGCCGCCGGGTGGGGTAAATCGACGCCCTCGTCGCGGTTGGGGTTGCGCGCGCTCAGGTCGTACTCCCGCTCCTTGACCGCCTCCACGGGCTCGATCCACGAGTTCTCCGTGGGGGCGGGGCGCGGACCGGCGCCCTGGCGGTGGTCGTCCCACGCCTGCCAGAGCGCCAGCGCCTCCGCGAAGTGCTCGTCGGCGATGGGGCTCCCCTTGCTGAACTTCTTCAGCCTCTCGGGCAGGGGCAGCTCGTAGTACCAGATGGCCTCGGTGGGGCCCGGGCGCTCGAAGAAGATGAGCGCCGTCTTGACGTCCGAGTAGGGGGCGAAGGTGCCCGGCGGCAGGCTCACCACGGTGTGCAGGTTGAACTGCTCCAGGAGCTGTGCCTTGACGTCGGCGAAGGCTCCACCCCGGAAGAGGGTCCCCTCGGGGACGACCATGCCGCAGCGCGCGCCGTCGTGGGGCTTGAGCTTCTTCATCACGTGCTGGAGGAAGAGGAGCTCGGTGGCGTTGACCTGGACGGGGAAGTTGGCCTGGACGTGGCGCCCCTCCGTCCCGCCGAAGGGGGGATTGGTCACCACCACGTCGAAGCGCGGGGCGACCGCGCCCAACATCGGGTCCTCGAGCGTGTTCTTGCGCCGGAGATCCGGCGCCGTCACGCCGTGGAGGACCATGTTGAGGGTGCCCAGCAGCGCGGGCACCGCCTTCTTCTCGTTCCCGTAGAAGGTCCCCTGCTGGAGCTTCTCGCCGTCGGAGACCACCTCCGCGCGCTCCTGCATCGCCGCGTAGGCCTCGACGAGGAAGCCGCAGGTGCCGGCGGCGGGGTCGTAGACCTCCTCGCCGATGCGCGGCTGCACCACGTCGACGACGAAGCGCACGACGGGGCGCGGGGTGAAGAACTCCCCGGCGATGCGGTTCTCGTTGCCCAACCGGCGCAGCAGCTCCTCGTAGACCTGGCCCACAGTGAAGATGTCGTCGCGGTTGTGGAAGTCGATCTCGTCGACGATGCCCACGACCTCCTTGAGGTTGTAGCCGGAGGCGGCGACGACGACGTTGCGCTCCGAGAAGACGCCGCTGATGGTCTCCCGCACGGGGCTGCCGCTCAGCGACTGCAGCGTGGGGATGAGGCGCCCGTGGACGAACTGGAGCAGCGCCTCGGCGTCCCAGTCTTTGCGCGCCCAGTCGCGCCAGCGCAGCCCCTCGGGGAGGATGGGCTCGTAGGTCTCGCCCGCCAGCTGCGCCTCCAGCTCCCACTTCTCCTCCTGGGCGTCGAGGAAGCGCAGGAAGAGGAGCCAGGCGAGGTGCTCGATGTACTCCATCACGCCGCCGCAGTTGTTGTCGCGGCGGAGGACGTCACAGGCGTGCCAGATGTCGCTGGCGAGGGATTCGCGGGTTTGGTAGGTCATGGACCAGGTCTCTCCTGACTGCTGGGGCTAGTTTGGTTACCGGTCGGGGCGGAAGGTCCGACGTCGCCCAGAAAGCGCACGTAGGGCAGGCCCGCCAGCCGCCGCACGAGGCGCTCGTCGGCGGTGACGAAGTCGGCGCCCAGCGTCTCGGCCGTAGCGGCGAAGGTGGCATCGTAGACCGAGGTGTCGTAGTCGCGGGCGATCACCACCGCGCGACGAATCACCACGGCTGTGGGCGCAATCCACTCGAAGCCCAGGTCGAGCAGGTCTTGCAGGGCCGTCTCGATCTGCGCCGTCGTCAGGTCGTTTTTGTAGCGCAGCACGTTGGCGATCTCGTAGACCAGCAGCGAGGGGGCAAAGACCTGAAGCTGCCCCACGAGATAGCCGTGCAGCAAATCCAGGGCACAATCCGCCAGAATCTCCTCCCGGCGGAACCACTTGATCACTACGGAGGTGTCGAGGAGCAGGACGTGGGTCATCGACGCTTTTCCCGCCAGTAGCGGATCTCTTCCGTGCTGTCTTCACCTGTGCCGGGCATCCGCGCCGCCAGCGCGTCCATCGACGCCACCGCAGCGCGCACTGCGGGCCGGTCGATGGGGCGTTGGGCCGCCCCACGCGCGGCGATGTACAGGCGCAGCGCCTCACGAATCAGCTCGCTGCGGCTCCGATGCTCACTTTCCGCCACTTCGTCCACTCGGGTCAAGAACTCGTCGGGAAAGGAGACCATCACTTTGGTCGTCATCTCGCACCTCCTTATAGCCTTATTATATCCCTATTATATATAAAGGCTATAAATTAGCAACGTACTACTTCGGGGAGAGGGAATAGGGTGCACCGGCGCTCTTGCCGGCTTTGCATGAGGTTTCCGGAACGCTCGGTGGAGTTTCCCTATGGCAAAACCCGCTCAGTAGATGGAGCGGTCTAAGCAGCTTGACTCCACCCTTTAAGCGGTTTACTACCCGTTGCGTGACACTCAGGCATAGAGCCGCTTCTGCAGCTCCTCCAGGGTGTGGCGCAGCCCCGCGACGTCGCCGAAGCGCCGGGAGACGCCCACGATCTCGCCCATGTCGTCGAAGGGGGGCAGACGGAAGATCTGCGGGTCGGCGATCTGCTCCACGCCACCCGCCCGGTACTTTTCCAGCAGCGCCAGCAAGACCTCGCGGGCCTCGGTGCTGTAGCGCTGCAGGAAGCGCTGCTGCCGGTTGCGGAAGGCCTGTACCCGCTCGTCCCGCGTCCTCACGGGCGCATTGTAGGTCAAATGTGCTAGAAGATCAAAGGTGTCGGCGTCGCCCAGCCCCTTGACCTCCGCCAGGACCTCGGGGTGGACGCTGGCGGCGCGCAGCCCCTCGAGGAAGCGTTGGCGGCGGTCGGGCTGGGTCCAGGTCTCCCGCAGCGCCTCCAGCCCCCGCGCGGCGGTGAGGTCGAGCACCTGCCGGCGGGTGTAGTCCTCGTACTCCTGCAGCGAGAGGCTCTGCCCCGTCCCCTCGATGAGGAAGATTGCCTCCTCGGCGATCTCTACCTCCAGCCCCGTCACGTGGATCTTCTGCGCCGGTCTGCCCGCGGGCTTGAGCGCCACGTCCACCGTCTGCACCCCGTCCTCGAGCAGCGCTACCTGCAGCTGGCGCCGGTTGTAGCTCGACCCGTCCGCCAGGAGCGTCACGACGCCCGCCGGGAGGGCTGCAAAGTGGTAGGCGCCCTCCGCGTCGGTGTAGAGGGGACCCCGCTGGGTGTTAGGGCCCAGGAGCACCGCCAGCGCGGCGCCCTCGATGGGCAGGTCGCACTCCTCGTCGTAGACCCGGCCCTGCAGCACGGCGGTCTCCGGTCCCGTGGCTCCGGCGTCGGGCGGCAGCGGCGGGCGGTCCCAGCTGTCGAAGAGGCGGGTGGCGTCGGTGTAGTCCACCACGCGGAACCAGAACTTTCCCGTGCTGGCGTCGATGCGGCTACCCCGCCCTACGATCTGCTTGAAGAGCACCGGGGAGGAGACGGTCTTCATAAAGACGATGTTGCGGCAGGCCGGGACGTCGACGCCCGTCGAGAGGAGCTCCGCCGTCGTGGCGACCACCGGCACCCGCTGGTCGCTGTCCTGAAAGCGGCGCAGCATCACCTTGGCCTCGTCCCCCTCCTTGGCGACGATGGGATAGGCGTAGTCGTCGTAGCCCAGATCGGCGAAGTGATCGTTGAGCAGGCGAGAGACCAGCTGCGCGTGGGCCGTGTCGACGCAGAATACCATGGTCTTCTCTATGGGGCCAAACTTTCGGAGCAGCCCCGCCAGATGGGCGACCAGGGTTCGCGTGCGGTCGGGCAGGGAGATCTCCCGCTCGAATTGGGAGGTGACGTAGAGGTCGCGGGGCTCCACGTCGTCGGGCACGCTCACGTCGGCGCCCGACTCCAGGGCGTCCCGCAGCCGCAGCCCCTGCCGGTCGACCGTGGTCTGCACCCGGTGCACCTTGTAAGTCGCCAGGAAGCCGTCCTCGATGCCCTGGCCCAGGCTGTACTCGTAGGCCGCCTCCCGCCGTTTGCCCAGCTCTGGGCGGTCGGGATCGACGTCGACCTCGGGCTCCTCCTCACAGAAGTAGGCGTAGGT
>DAOTVC010000003.1:0-72389 GCA_034437215.1 Anaerolineae bacterium
TCCCGACGCGCCCCTCGTGCCTCCGGAGTCGCCCACGGGGGAGGGGAACCTCTGCGCCCGCCACATCGTCCGCAACGGCGAGCCGGCTCCCATCCTCGAGTGCTGCCCTCTCCTCCTCGACGAGACCTACCGGATGAGCCACCAGGAGCACGCCTATCTGGAGACGGAGGGCGCCCTCGCCATCCCCGAGCCCGACGGCGGGGTGACGATCTACGCCAACAGCCAAAGCCCCTTCATCAACCGGGACATGGTGGCCCAGGTGACGGGGCTGCCCCCGGAGAGGGTGCGGGTGGTGCAGCCTCCGGTGGGTGGCGCCTCCGGCGGCAAGGACGACGTCCTCTACCAGACCTCCGCCCAGGCGACCCGGCTGGCCCTCCGCACCGGGCGGCCCGTCCGCCTGGTCCTCAGCCGCGCCGAGTCCCTGGCAGCCTCCTACAAGCGACAGGCCATGCGGGTGCGGCTGGTGCTGGGCGCCGATAGGGAGGGGCGGCTGCGGGCAGCTCGGGTGGCCATGCGGGCCGACAGCGGCGCCTACGCCGCCGCTTCACCCCTCGCCACGTGGCGGGCGACGGTCCACGCGGCGGGGGCCTACCGTTACGACGCCGTCCACGTCGACATGGAGGCCGTCTACACCAACAATGGCTACTCCGGCGCCTTCCGCGGCTTCGGAAACATGCAGGCGACGGCCTGCGTGGAGCTGGCGGTGGACGAGCTGGCCCAGAGGCTGGGGCGGGACCCCCTCGACTTCCGCCTGCGGAACTGCCTGCGGCGGGGCGACCGGACGATGGCGGGCAACCTGCTGGAGCAGGAGGTGGGGCTCTCCGAGTGTCTGAAATGGGTGCACGAGCGCTCCGGCTGGGACGAGAAGCGCGCGGCGTACGGCGACGGGCGGGGGATCGGCGTCGCCTGCTACTTCCACGGCAGCGGTCTGGGGGGTGAGGGGGAGGACTTCGCCGTCAGCACCCTGCGCATCGAGCAGGACGGCTCCATCACCCTGACCTCCGGGCTGACGGACTTCGGGCAGGGGAGCCGCACCGTCTTCACCCTGCTGGCGGCGGAGGCGCTGGGCGTGGATCGCGAGCGCCTTCACGTGCTGCGCCCCGACACCCGTACCGCCGTCGATTCGGGACCTACGGTGGCTTCCCGGGCCTCAATCGTGGGCGGGAACGCGACGCTCGTCGCCGCTCGCAAACTGGACCACCTGCTGAGGCTGGCTGCCGCCGACCTGGCCGGCTGTCACCCCTCGCAGCTGGTCCGCGACGGCGAGCGCTACATCGGCCCCGACGAGGAGCCCCGCACCTTCGAGGAGGTGGTGGCGCGCGCTCGGTCCCTGGGTTTGCAGCTCTTCACGCGGGGGCGGTGGCAGACGCCCGAGGTGGAGTGGGACTTCGAGACGGGGACGGGGGAGCCCTACTTCGCCTACGTCTTCGGTGCGCAGGTCGCCGAGGTGGAGGTCAACCGGCGTACGGGCCGGGTGCAGGTGGTGGGGATGTGGGCGGCCCACGATGCGGGCACCGTGCTCTTTCCCCAGGGGGCGCTGGGCCAGCTCTACGGCGGAATGGCTCAGGGCCTCGGTTACGCGCTGCTGGAGGGCTTCGAGTTCGAGGAGGGGGTGCCTCAGAAACTCAGTCTGGCGCGCTACCGTATTCCCCGCGCTACCGACGTGCCGGAGATCGAGGCGACCTACGTTAAAACGAGGTTAGAAGCGGGTCCTTACGGGGCGAAAAATCTCGCCGAGCCGGTGATGATCGGGGCACCGCCGGCCATCGCCAACGCCGTCTCCCACGCCACCGGCGTGCGCGTCCGCACTCTGCCCATCGATCGTGCCCTGCTCAAGCTGTGAAGTTGAGCGTTTCCCGGCCTTGCGCTCTCCGCGCCCTCTGCGGTTAGTCCCCCCCTTCTCGCGGGGAAGTCAGGCCTAGAGCTCCCAGAAGTGCGGATAGCGCTCCCGCAACGTTTCCAGCTGCTCCCCGAAGAGGGTGGGGGCCTGGGGAGCGACGGCTTCCAGCATCGCGATGGCCATCCGCCGGATCTCCCACTGAGCCTCGGGGGTGATGCGGATCTTGAAGAAGTGGCGCAGCTCGCGGAAGTTCATGGTCACGACGATGCGCGTCGCCGTGGCGTTGGGGAGAACGAAGCGCGCATCCTCCTTGCGGATCCCCTGCTCCCGCAGGGTGCGGTAGGTCGCCTGCACCTCCTCGAGCAGGGCCTCGAAGGTGCGCCGGGCCTCGGGGTCCTGGGCGATGGCCTCGGGCAGCACCCACTCGGGGTCTGCCAGATCGACGTAGCGCTGGCTTTCCTGGCTGTAGGAGGCGATGCGATGGCGCACCAGCTGGTGGCTGCACGCCCGGCTGATGCCGCTCACCGCGAAGGTGGCAGCGGCGTGCTCGATGATGCTCTCGTGCCCCTCCTGGAGCCGGGCCCGCAGGAAGGCTGCCGGGTCCCCGCGACCGGCGCTGCGGTAGCAGACCCGCCCTGCGCGCTCGATCAGGGCCTCGGGGCCGCCGTCGTCTTTGAGATAACGGGTGATGGCGATCAGCTCTACCTGCATGCTGCCTCCTCGGTGTCGGATCTGTCGCAACGAGAACCGGCGTCGGGGCGGTGGAGCTCGTCTCGACGCCGGTGTTGGGTCGTGGATTACGCGTGGGAGACCGTCTTGAGCTCCGTCACCGCGTCGCCGATGATCTTGGCGACCGAATCGAGCCCCCAACGCCCTGTGTTAAAGACCATGTGGTAGAGGAGGGGATTCCTCCAGTCGCCGCCGTAGAAGCGCTCGATGTAGGCTGCCGCGGCCTCGTCCCGCTCCCTGGCACGCGCCCGGGCCTCGCCCAGGCTCAGCCCTTCCTTGTTCTGGATGCGCATCACCCGGGCTCCCTGGGGCGCTTCGATGCGCACGTGCAGGACCCCGTGGGCGTCCTTGAGCACAGCCTGTCCTCCGCGACCGATGATGACCAGATTCCCGTACTTGTAGGCGGCGCGAATGGTCATCTGGACCAGCTCGATGCACTGCTCTTCGTTCAGCTTCTCGATGGCCCGACGCTGTTCCTCGGTGGCCTCATCCTGCTCCAGGATCTCGACCTCAGCCACGACCCGGGAACGACCGAGGAGACGATCGAGGAAGCTGCGGACCCGGTAGTCGGTCTCCGAGAAATCTACGACCCTCCGTTCCAGCAGCCCCATCTCGGTTGCGACTTGGGCCATCATCGTCTTGTCGAAGTAGCGATAGCCCAAGATCTCGCAGATGCGCTGGGCGACCTCTTCCCCGCCACTTCCGTACTGCCGGGAAATGGTGATCACCGCCATGTTATCCTCCCTCCCTGATGGTTGATCGCTTATGAAGACCTGCCTGGTTCGAGATGCTCCCCTCTTCGTGGACGCCATCTACACTTACTATACTCCAGGCCCTTCACTTTACCAACCTGGTTAGGGTTCGTAAAAATATCGCCTGTGGCTCAAGCCCCAGGCTACCACGAAGCAAGGGTGCTCCAGCAAGCACACTGCCGGAAGCACATCCTCAGTCGGCTGAAGCCGACTTCAATAGGGTAGCCGGCGGTTTTAACCGCCGGCGGAGAGGTCGTAGCCCGGCTCGGTTTAGCACTCCTCGTCCGGATCAGTAATTGTGTGCCGTCATTCCGAGCGTGGCGCACGCAGTCGAGGAATCTCAACGTGCCAAGGATTACTCGGCGGGGGGCGAGATCCCTCCGGTGTTCCGGCAAGGCCCGGGTTGCAATCAGCGAAAATTGGCTTACAATGGGTGTATCATTGTTAAAGTAAGGTAATAGTTTGAGCCGACCTTTGAAATTGGCGTGATAAATTTGTGACGGTCCTCTCCGATGAGCAAAGTCGAACACGAACAGCTATCTGAATGGCGCACCAAGTTCCAGCAGGTCCTGGCACACTTCCCCTTCCCTCTGTTGGTTCTCGATCAGCTCGGCAGTGCCATCTACGTCAACCCTAGATTCTTGGAGCTCTTTGAGTATACCGAGGAGGAGATCCTGCAAGGGACGTCCTGGATAGAACGGGCCTTCCCTGCCGCGGACCGCCGTCGCCGCTTCAAGTTCTGGTTACGTCAGGCGCTCCATTCCCCCACTTCAGGCGCCTTCTCCCTGCCCACCTGTGATCTTCACTGCGGTCGGGGGGGTGTACGCACGGTCGATCTGCAGGTGGTCCCCATGGGTGAGGAGGAGTATCTTCTCATTGGAGAGGACATCACCCGCGAGAAGGCGGCCTGGCAGGCGTTGAATGAGAGCGAGGCCACGAATCGTGCCCTGCTCAAAGCCATCCCCGATCCCCTCTTTCACCTGACGGCCGATGGTACCATCCTCGATTTCGTCGCCGCGCGTGACTTCAAGCTGCCGGTAAAGCGGGAGCAGATGGTGGGCAAGTCTCTGCAGGAGGTGTTGCCCAGCGAGCCGGCGCACAAGATCGCAGAGGGGCTGGCGCGCGCCCTCGAGACTCAGGACACGCAGACCTACGAGTATTCCGTGGTGCAAGGAGGGCAGCGGCGCTACTACGAGGTGCGGATGGTCGCTTCCGGCGGGAACGAGGTCCTGGCTCTCATGCGGGACATCACCGAGTTGCAGCAGGTGATGGATCTGTTGCGCGAGAACGAGGCGCGCTACCGCTCCCTCATCTACGATGTCCTCGATCACGCAGCCGTGGGCATCTTTCTGTTGGAAGCGGACCGCCGGATCATCTGGATGAACAGCACGTTGGAGCGCTACCTCGGTCTTCCCCGTGAGAAGGTCGTGGGGAAGGACAAGCGGGAGGTCATTGAGGCATATCTGCGCGGAATCCTCGAGGATCCGCTCTCCTACCTGACGGCTTCTCGGGCGGCCTACGAGGCCTCCTTCCCCATCGAGGGGCTGGAGTGTCACGTCCTGCCCGGAGAGGGGCGGGAGGAGCGGTGGCTGGAGTATTGGAGCCAGCCCATCGCTCTGGGGCTCTACGCGGGCGGGCGCATCGAGCAGTATACCGATATCACCACTCGCAAGGTGGGTGAGGCGGCCCTCGAGAAGCTGCTGGCGGATCTCACCCGCCGCACCCTCCAACTGGAGACCGCAGTTGAGGTTGCAAAGTCGGCCAGCACCGTCCTCGATCCCGATGCGCTGATGCAGCGGGCCGTCCATCTGTTGCAGGAGCAGTTCAACTTCTACTACGTGGGCATCTTCACCCTGGATGAGCCGGGCGAGTACGCCCTGCTGCGAGCGGGAACAGGAGAGGCGGGGCGCAGGTTGCTGCAGGAGGGCCACAAGCTGGCCGTCGGGGGGAAGTCCATGATCGGTCGAGCCGTTGCTACGGGTGAGGCGCGGATTGCGGACGACGTTGGGGGCGAGACGATCCGTTTCGACAATCCCTATCTTCCCCAGACCCGTTCGGAGGTCGCCCTGCCCCTGATGGTACGGGGCAGAATCGTGGGCGCGCTCTCCGTACAGAGCATCCAGCAGAGTGCCTTTTCCACCGAGGAGGTCACCGTTCTCCAGGCCATCGTGGACCAGCTCGCCGTCGCTCTCGAAAACGCGCATCTCTTCGAGGCTGCCCAGCGGGAGATCGAGCGTCGCCGTGTCGTGGAGGTCCAAATCCGGCAGCTCAACGAGGATCTGGAACGCCGGGTGCGAGAGCGAACGGCCCAGCTCGAGGTCTCGAATCAGGAGCTGGAAGCCTTCGCCTACTCCGTCTCTCACGATCTACGCGCCCCGCTGCGCAGCATCAACGGCTTCAGCCAGGCCCTGATTGAGGACTGCGGCATCAGCCTGGAGGGGATCTGTGTGGACTACTTGAACCGTATCCGGACAGCCAGCCAGCGCATGGGAGAGCTCATCGACGATCTCCTGCATCTCTCCCGGCTCACGCGTTCCGAGATGCACCGGACAGAGGTGAACTTGAGTACGCTGGTGAGCGACGTGGTCGAAGAGCTGCGCCAAATGGAGCCGGAACGCCAGGTCGAGCTGACGGTGGAACCCCACGTCAGGGTTGAAGGGGACCCGCGTCTTCTGCGGGTGGCGCTGGAGAACTTACTCTCGAATGCCTGGAAGTTTACCTGTGAACGTGAGGTCGCCGAGGTAAGTTTCGGTGTGACGGAGCTGGAGGGGCAGGCGGTCTGCTTCGTCAAGGATAACGGGGCGGGTTTCAATATGGAGTACGCCGACAAGCTCTTCACGGCGTTTCAGCGCCTGCATGCAACGGCGGAATTTGAGGGGACCGGTATTGGATTGGCGACGGTGCAGCGGATCATTCACCGTCACGGCGGCAGAATCTGGGCCGAGGGTGAAGTCGATAAGGGTGCCACCTTCTATTTCACGTTGGCCTAGGAAGGAGTAGCGAATGAAAGAGAGTCTGTTGTTGCTTGTTGAGGACAACCCGGATGATGAGTTTTTGACGCTGCGGGCGTTGAAAAAGGGCAACGTGGCGAACGACGTGGTCGTTGCCCGCGACGGGGCCGAGGCCCTCGACTATCTCTTTCGGCAGGGGGGTTTTGCGGAACGAGCTGAGGGCAGGATGCCGCAGCTGATCCTGTTGGATTTACAACTGCCCAAGATTAGCGGGTTGGATGTCCTACGGCGTCTGCGTGCCGACGAACGGACCCGGCTGCTCCCCGTGGTGATCCTCACCTCTTCCGATGAAGAGCAGGACATTCTGGAGAGCTACGATCTGGGAGCGAATAGTTACATTCGCAAGCCTGTCGACTTCGAGCAGTTCACCGATGCCGTCAGCCAGTTGGGCTTCTACTGGTTGCTCCTCAACACTGCTCCGCCGCGCGGTGGCCTCTAGCCATGGGGAACCCTCTGCACGTCTTGCTCGTGGAAGATCGGGAGGATGATGCCCTCCTGATCGCGCGCACTCTCATGCGTGGTGGGTTTGAGATGACCTACCGGCGGGTGGAGACTGCCGATGCGATGCGTGCCGCCCTGCAGGAGGAGCACTGGGACATCGTCATCTCCGACTACTCCATGCCGGCCTTCAGTGGTTTGAAAGCGCTACGCGTCTTGAAGGAGCTGGAGATCGACCTCCCTTTCGTTCTCGTCTCCGGTACCATCGGTGAGGACGTTGCCGTGGACGCGATGAAATCGGGCTCCCACGACTACGTCATGAAGGACAACCTCGCTCGTCTGGTCCCCGCCGTTCAGCGGGAGCTGCAGGAGGCCCGCGTCAGGCGGGCCCGACGTCGGGCAGAGGAGCAGCTGCGCAAACTGTCGCGGGCGGTAGAGCAGAGCCCGGTGGGTGTCCTGATCACCGATGCCGAAGGTAACATCGAGTACGTGAACCCACGTTTCGAGGAGATGACGGGGTATACTGCTGAGGAGGTGTTGGGGAAGCCCATCTCGCTGTTACGCTCCACCGCAGCCTCGGTGCACCTCTCCGACAAAATGTGGGATGCGATTCTGACCGACCACGAGTGGCGGGGGGAGCTGGAGAACGTGAGGAAGAGCGGCGAATCCTACTGGACCTCCGTCTCCATCTCACCCGTACAGGATCAAGAGGGTCTCATCACCCACTACGTGGCCATCCAGGAGGATATCACCAACCGTAAGCGCGTCGAGGAGGAGCGCATCCAGCTGGTCGAACGCATGCAACGGCAGCACGCCGTCCTGGTGCAGTTGACGACCCATACCGCTATCGCTGAAGGGGATCTGGGTGAATCCCTGCGGGTGATCGCTGAATCGGCGGTGAACACGCTGGATGTGGACTCTGTCAACATCTGGAAGTTCTCTCTGGACGGGCGGGAGATGCATGCCCTCGAGGAGTACCAGCGCGGGAAGGGACGGCTGCGGATGAAGGGCGCCATCGAGGTCGTCGCTTACTCACGTTTCCTGGCGGCCCTGCGGGCGGGGCGGGTGATCGCTGCTGCCAACGTCAACATCGACACACGCACCCAGGAGCTCAACGCTGACTACTGGCTCAACAAGCGGGTGAAGGCGGCCCTGGAAGCGCCCATTCGGGTGCACGGTGAGGTCGTCGGTGTCGTTTCCCACCAACACTTTGACAGTAAGCGGGCCTGGTATCCCGATGAGATCACCTTTGCCAGCCAGATTGGGGATCTGGTGGCGCAGGCCTTCTTGAACACCGACTTGAGACGGCGTGCGGATGAACTGGTGACCATCACTCGCGTGAGCCGGGAGATCACCTCGGTGGATAATCTCAAGAGGGTCTTCACTTCTATTGCCAAGCATGCTGCAGACCTCTCCCAGTCCGACGCCGGCGGGGTCTTCACTTTCCGGGAGGACGGACGCCTTTGCCTGGCCGCGACGCACGGGGTGCAGCAGGAGCCCGTCGAGCGTTTCAACGCGCGCGGCGTCGACGTTGGTGAGGGCGTTATCGGACTCGCCGTGGAACAGCGCAAACCCGTGCAGGTCTCTGACGTGATGGAGGAGGCCGAGAGTGACTTCGGGGAGATCGTGAAGCAGGAGGAGATCCGGGCCATTCTTGCCGTGCCCATGCTGCGCGATTCCGAGGTGATCGGCGGGATCGTGCTCTGGCACCGCGAACCGCGCCGCTTTGCCCCGCACGAGGTCGACTTCATCCAGGCGCTTGCTCAACAGTGCGTCAACGCCGTGGAGAACGCTCGCTTCTTCGCCGAGGAGGAGCGGCGGGCCGCCGAGCTCGCACGGGCTCTCAAACAGCAGCAGGAGTTGGCCCGGTTGAAGAGCGAGTTTATCCAGAACGTCTCGCACGAGCTGCGGACACCCATGGCAATCATTCGCGGCTACATCGAGCTCCTGGAGAGCGGTGATCTGGGAGAGCTGCAGCCCCAGCAGGTGGAGCCGGTCGAGATCGTGGCCCGCCGCATGCGCATGCTCTCCAAGATGGTCGACGACATCAATGCCATCCTGGAGGTGGAGTCGCGCACGCCACTTCGCAAGCCCGTGGACTTTGCAAGCCTGGTGCGGGAGATGCTCCTCGATTTTCGTGTGGCAGCATCCGAAGCGGGGCTGCAGCTCTCCGCCGATATTCCCGAAGACCTGCCCACAATCATCGGGGATCCCACGCACCTGCACCGGGTGCTGGACAACCTCCTGGGGAATGCGCTCAAATTCACCCCTGAGGGAGGGACGGTCGCCGTCCGTCTGAGGCAGCAGGGCGAGGCTCTCGTGCTTGAGGTGCAGGATACGGGCATCGGTATTCCTGAGGACAAGCTGGATCGTGTTCTCGATCGCTTCTACCAGGTCGACGGCAGCATGAGCCGCCGCTATGGGGGCAGTGGGCTGGGGCTGGCTTTGGTCAAGGAGATCGCCGACGCGCACGGCGGCTCCGTCAGCATCGAGAGCGAACCGGGCGCGGGCAGCCTCTTCCGGGTACGACTCCCCCTGCACGATAGGGCGTCCGAGGCCCGAGACGAACGTGCTGACGGGATGTGGAGCTCCCGCTCCTTGGGGTGACCATCGTCAGTTGGAGCAGGCGAGAGGCGGGTCGTGATCTCGGTTTCGATCCCGGCACGCTGCGCGTCGAGGAGCTGCTGGAACAGTTCGAGCGTCTGCACGAAGAGTGACCCGGCGGCTCCGACCTCGGTCCAGGAAGCGACGCCCCGACCTCAGAGTCGGGGCGTATGATTTACAGTGGATGAGCGCCGTTCAGCGACCGCCGAAGAGGGAGCGCAGGAGACCCCGTCCCAGGCTCTCCGCGGCGGCGACGCGGTAATCACCCTGCCCCCTCGACACGGAGCGATCTCCGAGGAGGGTGTTGAGGAGCGCACGTTGGGCAGCCGTTCCCGTGTCCTCCCCCGCCTGCTTGGCCTGCAGATAGGTCAGCCCCGCCGGCAGGAGCTGGCTGGCCAGCGCTCCCAGGTCCACCCCCTCCTCCCGGTCGCCGTGCTGGACGAGGCGCTCCAGAACGCTGGGTGTGCGCGTCACGTCCGTGGGTGTGTAGCGCGCCGGAACGGAGCCCAGCAGGATCTCGACCAGATTCACGAGGCTCTCCTCATCGAGGCGCTCTTGACCTCGGAACTGCTCGGCAGCCCGGCGCAGCGCACGAGCGTAGTACTGGCTCGTCGTCCCCTCTCCCTCCCGCGCCAGGCGTTCCCCGGCATCGTAGAGAGCCTGTGCCGGAGGTTCCGACTCGTGCTCCTGTAGGGCGTTGACGACCGTGCGCAGGTTCCTGACGGTGTTGTCCCCGTGGTTATGATTGTAGTCGTCGAGCTGATTGATCTCGTTGCGCTTCTCCTGCACCTGTTCCAGGGCCGAGGAGAAGAGCCGGACGAGGTCTGACGTCTCCTGTTGTCGGGTGAGCTTGCTTCGAATCATGGTTACCCCTTTCGTGGTCTGTGGATGCTGTTTGGATCCACTCTCACTATAACAAAGTTCTACACTCCTGACAAAGGTGTTGACGAGCGGGTTCCGTGTTCAGGCGCCGTTTGCTTATCGTCCCCTCCGATGTACACTCGGAGCTATCCTACCCAGACTGCTCCCATCTTTGACCGCAAAGCACGCTTTCAGAGGAGGGCGACCGCGATGACGACCGTCGTAGTTGTGGATGACCACCCCGTTGTCCGTGCCGGGATGCGTGCGCTCCTCGAATCGGCGCGCGACCTCAACGTTCTGGCGGAGGGGGCGACGGGGGCCGAGGCCCTGGAGCTGGTGGCTCGCCACCAGCCTGATGTGCTGGTTCTGGACGTCAATCTGCCCGACCTGAGCGGTCTGGAGGTCGCCCGTCGCCTTCAGACGCGAGGGGATACCCCCGCCATTCTGATCCTGAGCGTCCGCGACGATCGCCGGACCATCTTCGAGCTGTTGGCGAGCGGTGCCGCCGGCTACGTCCTCAAGGACGAGGCCCCGGAGCGATTGGTCCATGCTGTGCGGGTGGTGGCACGGGGCGAGAGCTGGCTCAGTCCGGCCGTGGCCCGGGAGGTGATCGCCCGGGCGGTCACGCCGCAGGAGTTGCCTTCAGAGGGAGTTTTGGAGCCTCTGACGCCACGGGAGAGCGAGGTCCTCTCTCTCCTGGCCCAGGGGCTCGACAACGCCGCCATCGCCGAACGGCTGGTCGTGACCAAGCGGACGGTTCAGAACCACGTCAGCACTATCTACAGCAAGTTAGGCGTGAGCTCCCGCACCCAGGCAGCCCTCTACGCCCTGCGCCACGGGCTGGCCCAGATCGAGCCGGGCGATGTCGACGATAGGTGAGGCCCGCTCGCGCTCCCTGAAACCCCTCCTTTTCCTCCTGGCTCTCATCGTTCCCGCGCTCGTAGCCTACGATCTCTACTTCCAGTGGCAGATACCGTCCATCGACCTGGATCTCGATCCCCGGAGTGGTGAGGTTCTGCGCGTGGAGCGCGACACCTACGGCGACTACGCCGGCTTTCACAGCGGTGATCTGCTCCTCTCCATCGAGGGTAGCCCCTTCGCCGAGTGGAAGGTGACCGAGCCGGGGCTCTACCAGGTGCTCGTGCACCGCGATGGGCAACGGCTGGTTTTGGAGCTCCCCGTGGTGCCGCAGGCGCGGATCAACGCGCTCTCCCTCGTCGTGGCCTCGGTCGTCGCGCTCGTCTACTGGGGCGTGGGACTGCTCCTCGTCGTGCGCCGGTCAGAGAGGGAGGAGGTACGCCTGCTCTTTCTGCTGGCGCAGGCCTTCGCCGTGCTGCAACTCTTTACCCTGGCCCATCCCGGAGAGACGCTCGTGCCGCGCTGGGCCCTCCTGCTCAGTTACGCTTCCTTCTACGTCGCCGCGCCCCTGCTGGTCCATCTCTATCTCACCTTCCCGGTGCGCCTGGGCAGCCCGCGGGCCCGCCGGAGGGCGCTGCTCCTCCTTTACTCCGTCTCGGCTCTGGCCCTCGTTGCCTATCTCACCGGCTCTCCCCTGCGGCGTCTCTCCATCTTCGTCGTGGTCCTCGAGGTCGCTTTGGCCCTCGCTCTGCTTTTCTACGTGTACCTGCGTCACGCCACGCTTGACCAGCGCCGCCGCCTGCGCCTCGTGCTGACCGGCAACGTCGTCGCCGGGATACCCGGTCTTCTGCTCTACATCTTGCCCCTGCTCTTCGATCGGCCACCTCTTCTGCCCGAATGGGCCGTCGCCCTCTGTTTGCTCGCCGCGCCGCTCAGCTACCTCGTTGCCGTCGCCCGCGAACGCCTCTTCGAGATCGATCGCTTTCTCAACCGGGCCACCGTCTACTTTTTTCTCTCCTTCGCCATCTTCGCCATCTACATCGGGCCCTTCCTCCTGCTCTACCGGTTGGCGCCAGGAGATCTTCTGGCCCACACTCTGGTCGTGACCTGGCTCTCGCTGCTGCTGGGGCTGGGTTTCAACTGGGCCCGGGAGCAGGTGCAGCGCTGGGTCGATCGTCTCTTCTACGGGGGCTGGTACGACTATCCGGGCGTGGTGGAGAGGATCAGCGACGCGTTGGCCGTCTGCCTCGAACGGCAGGATCTCCGGGACGTTCTGACCCGGCAGGTGCCCCGTCTCATGCAGCTGCAGGGGGCCGAGTTGCAGATCGGGGAACCGGGCTTCGGGTCTTCGACCCCGTCCAGATCTTCACTCTCCTTTCCACTCACCTTTCGGGACGGGCTGCGCGCTCGTTGGTGTGTCGGTTTGCGCCGCGACGGGGACGAGCTTTCCGAGGTAGATCGCCGGATTCTGAAGACGGTGGCCCGCCAGGCGGAGGTGGCCCTGGGCAACGTGCTCCTGGTCGAGGAGCTGCGGCAGCGGCTGGCGGAGGTGCGCGAGGCGCAGCGGCGCCTGCTCCGCTCCCGGGAGGAGGAGCGCGCGCGCCTGGCCCGCGACCTGCACGACGGCCCCATCCAGCTGCTCGTGGGGCTCAACCTGCAGCTGCGTCTGCTGCTCAACGAGGTCGAGGGCCACCTGCAGACGGAGGGTACGCCCTCCTTCCTGCAGGAGCTGGACGGGGTGCGCCTCGAGGTCCGGCATCTGCTCTCCGACCTGCGCCACGTCTGCACCGAACTGCGCCCGCCCATGCTCGACGCGTTGGGGTTGGGAGCGACCCTGCGCGTCCTGGCGGAGGAGTGGTCGGCTCAGAGTCACGTCCCGGTTGCGCTCGATCTACCCACTGCGGCGGCTTGCCGTTCTCTCCCTGACGAGGTTGCCGTCAACCTCTATCGGATGGCACAGGAGGCGTTGACCAACGTTGCGCGCCACGCGCAGGCCCAGCGGGTGACCCTTCGCCTCCGCGCTTCTGAGCCCGACTCCTGCGTGGTGCTGAGCGTGGAGGACGACGGCTGCGGCTTCACGGTGCCCCCTCAGCTGCGCACGCTGCTCGCCGACGAGCACTTCGGCCTCTGTGGGATACAGGAGCGCGTGGATCTTATCGGAGGGGAGCTGCAGGTCATCTCCGCGCCGGGAGGGGGCACGACGGTGAGCGTCGCCTGGTGGCCCGAAACGCCCTCCGTCTGAAGCCGTTCCCGCTTCTCACCCCGACGTCCGGTACTCCGGTACCCCTTTCCCGTCCCCAAGTCAGTACTCTACCCCGATGACATCTCGAAGGCTCTATGTTACTCTCCTAGCATAGGGTAAGCGTCTGTAAGAAAACAACTTCCCGACGGTGGGTGCTGGGGGAGCGTAACGAACTTCTGGAAGTGCTGGAGGCGCACAGCCCTCAAACGAGTTAGGAGGCGGTGTTTCATCCTAACTCCAGAGATGTCGGGAAGTTATACTTTTACGAACCCTAAAGGAGGGGAAGATGAAACTCCGGGCATACAAGCGCATAGCTTTGAGTTTGGCGTTCGGCGGGCTCCTGCTGCTGGGACTGACTTTGCTGCTAAATGACACATCCCAGATAGTCCTTGCTGCACCCAAAGAACTCTTCGTGACGGCTGGTGGGGGCGGTGACTGTTCTCAGGCCAGTCCCTGCGACTTACCCAGCGCATTGATTCAGGCCGGGGATGGCGACCTAGTCTACGCGGCGGAGGGTACTTACACCGGCACCGGGGGAAGCGTCGTCACGGTGACCCAAAGTATCAGCCTCTACGGTGGGTGGGATGGCACGACGACCACGCCTGTCGTGCTCGATCCCGAAATGTATCCCACCATCCTGGACGGGGAGGATGCGCGACGGGTGTTCTACATTGCGGGAGCTATCTTCCCCACCGTCGAGGGCTTCATCATCACCCGAGGGAACGCCAACACCGCGCCTTACCTCGCCGGGAATGGCGGGGGTATCTTCAGCGAAGTTGCCAGTCCCATCATCCGCAACAACACGATCGTTAGTAACACGGCCAGCATCAGCCCGACGAGCGGACGTGGCGGCGGTATCTACCTGTACGGCGCATCCGATTCAGCATTCATCCAGGGCAACCGGATGTTTTCCAACACGGCCCACAGTGATTCGTGGAGCCACGGTGGCGGGGGTCTCTACCTCTCCGAGAGCGACGCGACCGTGCAAGATAATCTCATCCAGGGTAACACCTGCAGCCGTGCGGGAGGTGGAATCTACATCGGTTACGGTGCCCCTCGCATCCTGGGCAACGAGATCCGGTCGAACGTGTCAGACGGCAACGGCGGCGGCATCTACTCGCGGTTCGGCAGCCGGTCCTATGTCGAGGGGAACTTGATCGTGAATAACGCCGCCGGATGGTACGGTGGGGGCGCCATATTTATCAACGGTGCCCAGCCTACCGTCACCGCCAATCGGGTCCTCAGCAACACGGCCAAAAGCGGTGCAGGCGTGATCGTGGAAACCAGCAGCTATTACACCGTAACCAACAACTTCGTCGCCCACAACGACAACGGTGGCATCAAGATATGGGATGGCACGCGGTATGGCCTCGTGGCGCACAACACAGTGGTTCTCAACGACGGCAGCGAGGGCGGCATCTATCTGGCCTACGGATATATCACCCCCACTGTGGTGAGCAACATCGTCGTGTCCAATACCTACGGCATCCGGGCGCACACCCACGCCTCCGGCACGCTGGACTACAACGACGTGTGGGGGAACACCACGCAAGACTATGACCTGCCCGGCGCGCTGGAACCCGGCCCCCACGACATCCAGGCCGATCCGCTTTTCCTCGACCCGAGCGGGAATGACTTTCACCTGCTACCCGGCTCGCCCGGCATCGATGCCGGCATCGATGCCCGGGTGACGGTCGACATCGATGGTGACCCTCGGCCTCTGGGCGCCGGCTACGATATCGGGGCCGATGAGGTCAGATGGCGGCACCTTTACCTGCCTCTGGTCGGGAAGAACTACCCGTGATTGCTCAGATGCTTCTGCTCGCTCTTCCGCATGCAAGTACGCTAATAGTGCCGGTCTGACGGTCTGACCGCTCTACAAGGAGGACGACGATGAGAATCCGCTCCCTGATGGTCAGCCTGCTCGTGTTGCTCGTCGTGGCGTGTGCACCGGCGGTCCGTGAGCCCGAGAGTGAGATCCCGGGCTCAACTGAGGTCACGCCGGAGGCCTATCTACCCCTCGTGACGGCGACCCCGGCCCCCCTCTCCGGTGACGTTATCGCCCCCGCCGCCTTCACCTATCTGGGTGCCTTTCGCCTGCCCGACGGCGGTGAGCGCCCCTACACCTTCGAGTATGGTGGCAACGCCATGACCTTCAATCCCGATGGTGATCCGGCCAACGGCGACGACCATCCCGGCTCGCTCTTCGTCACCGGGCACGATCGGTTGGCGTGGGGAGAACTGCCTGACGGGGATCGGGTCGCCGAGATCTCCATCCCCGCTCCCGCCGTCGCTGCGAACCCGGCCGACCTGCCGCAGGCGCTCTTCCTCCAGGATTTCCAAGACGTCACCACCGGCTACTTCACCGAGATGGAGGAGATTCCCAAGGTGGGTCTCCAGTACCTCAACCATCCGGTCACCGGCCCCCTCATCCACATCGTCTGGGGGCAGCATCTCCAGCCCGAGGGAGAGGCCTCTCACGGCTGGTTCAGCGCCGACCTGGCCGCACCCAACTTTCAGGGGGTCTGGTTCCTGGGAGAGCAGAGCCTCTACAGCGTCAACGGCTACCTGCTCGACGTGCCCGCCGGTTGGGCCGATGCCCACGCCGGAGGGCGCTACCTCGCCAGCGGGCGGATGCGTGATGGGGGCCAGGGGGGGATGGGTCCTGCGCTCTTCGCTTACCGGCCCTGGTTGCCCGACGGGAGCGCAGCGCCTTCGGGGACGTCCCTCGAGGAGACGCCCCTGCTGCTCTACGGGAACATCTACGACAGTGAAGAGATCGTCCGAAGCCTGAACGACTACCAGCATCCCGACGAGTGGGAGGGGGGCGCGTGGCTCACCCGGCCCGACGGGCGCAGCGCCCTCCTCTTCGCCGGCACCAAGAGTAACGGCACCAAGTATTGGTACGGCTACATCAACGCGGCGGGCCCTGACCTGCCCTGCGTGGACGATCACGTCACCGACTACGTCATCTGTCATCTGGCCGACGGCTCCCCCTGTCCGCCGGAGGATCTCGCCGGCTGCTGCGACGAGGACGCCGGCACCTGTGCCTCCTACCGGGGGTGGTGGTCCACCCGCTTCGACGCCCAGTTCATCCTCTACGACCCTGCCGATCTGGCGCGCGTCGCCGCCGGAGAGCTGGAGCCGTGGGAGCCCCAACCCTACGCTGCGCTGGACATCGACGAGCACCTCTATCTCGATCCTCCCGAGTGGGATCTGACCACACTGGGGTGGGGGGATCAGCGCCGGATGCGCATCGGTGACGCGACCTTCGACCGGCAGAACGGCTATCTCTACGTCCTGGAGCTCTACGCCGAGGGGGCCAAGCCCGCGGTCCACGTCTGGCGGGTGGACTAGAGGTGGGTAGAGGGCACAGGGCTTCTGAGGCGCTTTCTTCAATTGGGGATTGAGCAGGATGACCCGTGTTCTGATCGTAGACGACCAGCCTCTCTTTCGGCGGCATCTGCACAGGCTGTTGGTACACGCCGGTTTGGAATTCGCCGGGGAGGCGAGAGACGTTCAGGAAGCCGCGGGGCTCCTGGAGATGCTGCGTCCCGATCTCGTCGTGATGGACGTGATGCTACCCGGCGTCAACGGGTTGGAGGGAACCCGGCGCCTCAAGCGTCTGGCTCCTGCACTGCGCGTGATCCTGCTGAGCGCCTACCGGGACAGCGCTGACGTCTTTCGTGCAGCCGCCCGGGAGGTAGGTGCGGAGGCCTTCCTCTCCAAGGACGAACTGGATCTGAAGGTGGTGCAGGCCTGGGAAGCACGGTAGGCGCCCAAGAGGAGATATGGGTGGAGTGGCTGCACGCCGCCCCGCTTGGAATACCTGACGTTCGACCTTTGACTTTTGACATTCAACTTACTATTGAAGGAGTAAACCGTGCCCATAGCAAACTCTCTTCTCGCTTTCGTCCTGACACTGCTGCTTCTCTTTCCTGCCGGTCTCCAACCTCAAGCTCTCAGCGGAGATAGGAGTGCCGCCGACTACTGCCCCGCGCTGTCGGCGCCTACGGGCCCGACGGTCACCGTGTCCACCGTCTCCGAAGATGAGTACGTCGAGCCGCCGGAACTGACCCCGCGCCTCTACCTGCCCCTGGTGCTGAGAGACTGAGAGAAGAGTCGAATTTAGGAAACCAGAGTTTGACTCTGCTGAAAAAAGCCTTCTTACCACAGAGGGCACGGAGATTTTTTAAAATTGACCTTCATAAAATCAGGAAACAGAGCGTTTTTATCAAAATATTTCACTATCTCCTTGATTTTCTCGGTGTTCTCCGTGGTGGAAGAAGTTTTTTCAGGGCAGTCTTAACTTTTATGGAGGAGGTCGCAATGACTGAAGAAGAGACGGCGAAAAAAGTGGCCATGGGCTGTGCTATGTTCAAGGGACTGCAGATTGTGGGTACCTTTGCTCTATCAACGCTCTTCATCGGCTTCATGCTCTTCATCTTCGGCTTTTCTATCAAGACGTCCCAGGAGTACGACTGCGTCATCTCTATGGCGGAACGGAGCCGGGAGGTCGTTGCGGTCACCGGAGAGCCTCTGGAACCGGGCTTCTTTGCGTGGATCTCCTACTTCGAGAGCGGAGGTGGGGTGCGGCAGGGGCACTTCTCGACCTCGGTGTCGGGTCCTAAGGGCAAGGGGCGGGTGTCGGCCTCCTTCTACCGCACGCCGTTGGGCTCCACCCTCGATATCTGGTTCAAGTCGGGTGGGGAGGAGGTCTCCGTCTACAGCGGCAGCTACCCCTGCCCCGAGCGGTAAGGGGGGGAGCGTCTAGGGGAGCCATAGATCGTTCTGTAGATGGATCCTAAAGGAAAGGCCGGGGCCGGCAGCGTCTCTCTGCCGGCCCCTGTATACTGACGACGCCGCCCATCACGGGCAGCACGCCCCCCGAGGTGGCCTTGCCGCGGGGGATCAGGGGCACGCCCTCCTGCGCGGCCCACTTCACGAGGGCCACGAGCTCCTCCTCGGAGGCCGGCTGCACGACGGCGTCTGCCAGGGTGTTGCCGACGAGGGGTTTGACCAGCCCCGGCATCTCGCCGATATCGTGGCTGTAGAGCTTGCGCTCCACACGACGATCGGTAAAGCGGTCTCCAAAAGTATTCTTCAGCCAATCGGTCTGGGGGTGAGATAGTCCGGACATGCGTTCTCCTTGTCAAAAGAGGGAATGGGGATCAGAAACCAGGGATGACTGCCCTGAAAAACTCCTTCCAACACGGAGAACACCGAGAAAACCAAGGAGATAGTGAAATATCTTTATAAAAAGCGCTCTTTTGCCTGATTTTATGAAGTCCAATTTAAAAAATCTCCGTGCCCTCTGTGGTAAAAAGGCTTTTTTCAGGAGAGCCAGCAGTTAGTCCCCACCTGCTTTCAGGGAAGTCAGTTATGAGCTATCCATGAATGAAACGTAAGGCGTGAGACCCTCACGTCTCACGCCTTACGTTTCACGCCTCGGTCTAACTCAAGTTAAGGACTGAAAGCGAAATAACTGGGGTATTGTAGGCTTCTCTCAGGAGCGCTTTCAGTTTGCTCTTGCTCAAATTATTAAATTCGCATTCCTAAACAACCCTTATTCGAGAACGCCCAGCTCTTTTCCGATCTCCTCGAACTTCTCGAGTCCGAAGTCCAGGTCGTCCTTTTCCAGAGCGGCGGAGACCATGACCCGGATGCGCGCCTCGCCCTTGGGCACGGTGGGGAAGCCGAGGGCCATGGCGAAGACCCCCTCCTCGAAGAGGCGGCGGCTGAAGTTCTTGGCGAGCTTCACGTCCCCCAACATCACGGGCGTGATGGGGGTGACGCTCCGCCCCACGTCGAAGCCCAGACCCTGCATCTCCTCCTTGAAGTACTCGGTGTTCTCCCAGAGCCGGTCCACGAGCGTTGTGGACTCGGAGAGGATCTCTACGGCTGCCAGGCAGGCTGCCGTGTCGGCGGCGGTGACCGCGTTGGAGAAGAGGAAGGGGCGGGCCTTCTGGCGGAGGTAGTCGATGATGACCCGCTTGCCGGCGATGACGCCGCCTACCACGCCGAAGGCTTTGGAGAAGGTACCGACCTCCACGTCGAACTTACCGTGGAGCCCGAAGTGATCGACGATCCCACGACCGCCGTGGCCCAGCACGCCCTCGCCGTGGGCGTCGTCCACCATGGTCAGCAGCCCGTGCGCCTTGGCGACCTCGTAGATCTTGTCCAGGGGGGCGACGTCCCCGTCCATGGAGAAGACGCCGTCGGTGACGACGAGGCCCCGGCGATAGTCGGGAAGGTGCTCTTTCACCTTCGCCTCCAGATCCTCGGTATCGCAGTGTTCGTAGACGATGATCTTGGCGCGGCTCAGGCGAGCCCCATCGATGATGCTGGCGTGGTTGAGGCGGTCGGAGAAGATTACGTCCTCTTTGCCCACCAGGGGCGGAAGGGCGGCCTGATTGGCGACGAAGCCGCTCTGCACGTAGAGAGTATCCTCCACGTTCTTGAAGGCCGCTACCTGCTCCTCTAACTTCTTGTGGATGCGCAGGGTGCCGGCGATGGTGCGGACGGCGGTGGGGCCGGCGCCGTACTTCTCCAGCGCCGTCTGGGCGGCGTCGACCAGGTGCGGGTTGTTGGCCAGCCCGAGGTAGTTGTTGGTGGAGAGATTGAGCACCTTCTGGCCGTCGACGATCATCCGCGCCCCCGGCGGCGACTCGATGACGCGGAGCTGGATCAACAGGCCCGCTTCACTCAGATCCTGAATCTCTTCTTCAATCCACTGCAGCTTTGGTTCAGTCATGGAATCCTCCTCGTGTGACAAGTGAGCCCCCTTGATGAGGCTACGCTTACTACTCTCCCGGGTACATCACAATCTTGCCGCTCTCTCCCGAGGCCATCGTCTCCATCGCTTCGTGCCAGCGGCTCAGGGGAAACTCGTGGGTGATGAGCGGACGCAGGTCGATGACCCCCGATGCCAGCAGCGCGCGCATCTCGTACCAGGTCTCCCAGAGGCGGCGCCCCGCGATCCCGTGCACGGTGATGCCCTTCATGATGACGAGGTTGTTCAGGTCGAAGTTGTCGAGGGGGCGGGGGGCGAGACCGAGCAGCGCCGCCTCCCCCCCCGGTTTCAGCATCGAGAGCCCCTGGATCAGGGCCGCGGGCGCTCCCGCCATCTCGATGAGGACGTCGAAGCCCTTCTCGCGCACCGCGTCCTGGGCCCGCACCGCGACGTCGTCCTCGGACGGGTTCAGGGCGAGATCCGCCCCCAGCTGGCGCGCCAGCTCCAGCCGGTAGGGGCTCAGATCGGTCGCCACAACGACCTCGGCCCCGAAGGCGCGGGCCACGGGAATGGACATCAGACCGGCAGGGCCGCACCCCGTGATAAAGACCGTCTTGCCCCGCACGTCGGTGGCGGAGACGGTGTGGACGGCGTTACCGAAGTTCTCCTGAAGGCTGGCGACGGGCAGCGGCATGTCGGTGGGGTTCTTCCAGGCGTTCTCGACGGGCAGTACGACGTACTCGGCATAGCAGCCGTCGACGTCAACGCCCAGGATCTGCGTGTTCTGGCAGACGTGCGCCTTGCCCAGCTTACACTGCTGGCAGACGCCGCAGACGATGTGGCTCTCGGCAGAGACGAAGTCGCCGACCCCCGGCTCGTCGGGACGCACCGCCGCGCCGACCTCGACGATCTCACCGGCAAATTCGTGTCCGACGATGAGAGGGGGCTCGATACGGCTCTGGGACCAACGGTCCCACTTGTAGATGTGCACGTCCGTCCCGCAGATCGACGTCGCTTGCACCTTGATCAGAACGTCGCGGGGTCCGGGTTGGGGGACGTCGGTCCGCAGGAGCTCCAAACCGGGCGCTGGGTGCTGTTTTACGATCGCCTGCATATCTGCCATTCTGACTCCTTTCCTAGGACCGGGCGGGACGAGCGTAACGCCCGGAGAATATGGATTGCTTTACACCGTGATGAGGGGCTTACCGCCACGTTGCCGACGTCGTGCTGGTTACCGGAGAGGACAGAGCATGGGGGGATGCCGGCGCGCGTTCAGTCCATGGGTCAAACCTCGGATGATCTACAGTCACATTATCCTTCCCGGTTCAGCGACGCGTAGGGGATCTCGACGCCCCTGCGAATGAATGGTCCGCGCTCCATTCACGAGTATAACACCGGCGGAGAACAGTTACAATAGCAAGGGGGAACCTAACGGGGATGACATCTGTAATCTTTGCGGCGGCTCAAAAACCTTTCTCTTTGGACTCTTCATGATATACTTGGGCTAGAAACCATTCTCACTCTACGGAGGTCCTAGATGAAGCATTTCCTCACGTTAGCCGATCTGAAGTCAGAAGAGTTCCGCCAGCTCTTGGAGGGGGCCGTGCGCCTCAAGCAGGAGCTTCGAGAAAAGGGGGTGAACGACCCGCTCCTCAAAGGGAAGGTGCTGGGCATGATCTTCCAGAAGCCCAGCCTCCGCACCCGCGTCTCCTTCGACGTCGCCATGCTGCAGCTGGGGGGCAATGCTCTTTACCTCTCTCCTAACGAGATTCAGCTGGGCAAGCGCGAGAGCGTCGCCGATGTCGCCCGGGTCATCTCCCGCTACGTCGACCTGGTCATGGCCCGCGTCTTCACCCACTACGACCTGGTCCAACTGGCCAAGTATGGCAGTGTGCCCGTCATCAACGGGCTCTCCGACTACAGCCATCCCTGCCAGGGGGCTGCCGACTTCTTGACCATCCTGGAGCGTTTCGGCGACTTCGAAGGGCGGAAGCTGGCCTACCTGGGTGACGGCAACAATGTCTCCACCTCCCTCTGCTTCGGGGCAGCGCTCTTGGGCATGGATTTCACCATCGCTACCCCGAAGGGATACGAGCTCCACCCCGCCGTTTGGGATATGGGACAGCGGATGGCTGCCGGAACTGGGGCCACCTTGCAGATGACCTACGATCCTCTGGAGGCCAGTGAGGGTGCCGACGTCATCTACACCGATGCGTGGTCCTCCATGGGTCAGGAGGCGGAGGCCGAGAAGCGGCGGATGGTCTTCCCACCCTACCGTGTGGACGAGGGCAAGTTGGAGGTGGCGCAGGACGAGGCCATCGTGATGCACTGTCTGCCCGCCCATCGGGGTGAGGAGATCACCGATGCTGTCGCCGACGGGCCGCATTCGGCCCTCTTTGATCAGGCGGAAAATCGCCTACACGCCCAGAAGGCGGTCATTCTCTGGCTGTTGGATCTGCTGTAGGCAGGAAGGGTGGGGGAGCAGAGGGCCTCTCTGCTCCTCTAGTGATAACCTGTTAAGTTTTCTGGACTGAAGGCGCGGGACCGGGAAAGGCCTCTTCGGTTCTAAGCTGTAAAGTGAATTAGATCAGAGTGGGAGCGTAGCTGTGGCCGGTAACCGAGCGCGATTCGAGAAAGCAAAGCAGCGGGCCAGTGATCTGGTCTGGGATGAGCAGTGGTCGCAGGCGGTCGAGGCGTACGAGCGCGCCCTTCAGGAGTTCCCCGATGACGAGTCCGTCCTCATGGGGTACGCCTGGGCGCTCTTCAACAGTGGTGACGTGGACAGGGCAGCTGAGATCTACCAGCGTCTGACGAAGCTGGAGCCCAAGAATCCCGTTCCCTACGAGCGGTTGGCCGAGATCCTGATCCAGAGGGGGAAGCCGCAAGAGGCAGGCGAGATGTACGTCCAGGCTGCCTCCCGTTATGAGGCTCAGGGTGCACAGGAGAAACAGGTCCCCCTGCTGGAGAAGGCGATACGGGCCCAACCCGAGAACCCCCGCGCCTGGTCTTCACTGTTGGAGTACTATCAGAAAGAGGGGTTGCTGAACGCAGCCGTGCGCGCGACCGAGTGGCTGGCGTATCTCTATCAGCAGGAGCGCCCCAAGGTTGCGATTGAGATCTGCCGGCAGGTGCAGGCTCTCGTGCCTCACCATCGACAGCTGGGTCAGGTGCTCACCCTGCTACAGAGCAATCGGCCCGTGCCTCGCCCCACCTCCACCGGGGAGCCCTCCGTCTCGCTGGAAGAGTTCTTGGCGGCCGATCAGTTGACGACCGACCTGGAGGACGTGGGGACCCCGACGGACATCGCCCGACAGCGGGCTCTGGAGTCTCTGGCGGAGTCGATCTTCGAGGAGCGCCCCCAGGCCCCCGGTATCTCCCAAGAGGAGGTCAACCTCCTTATCGGCAAGGCGGTCGATGCCCAGACCCGCGGGGATCTTGAGGAGGCCATCTCGGCCTACGAACAACTCCTCGATGCCAATGTCGATATGGCCTCCATGCACTTCAACCTCGGCCTGCTCTACAAGGAGCAGATGCGTTTCGAAGAGGCCATCGAGGAGCTGGAGCAGGCACGGCTGGATTCGGAGTACGTTCTGGCGAGCCACTACGCGTTGGGTGAGTGCTACCAGGCCAAGGCCGAATTCAACGAGGCTCTGGGCCATTTCTTGGAGGCCGTCAAGATCATCGATCTGGCGACCGTCGAGCGTACTCAGGTGGACGATCTCATCCGGGTCTACGAGGGGCTCGCCCAGAGTCTCATCAACACCGGCGAACCGGAGCGGGTGCAGAGCCTCGCCAGCTCCCTGGTCGGCTTCCTCAACCAGCGTGGCTGGGAGGACGAGGTGACCAAGGCTCGCCAACGTCTCGACGATCTGGCGCGCAGCGGGACGGTCTTGAGCCTCGCGGAGATCATCAGCCTGCCGGAGGCGGAGACGATCATGCGGTCGGTGGCGCTGGCGCAGGAGTATACGCGGCGGGAGAAGCCCTATTCGGCCCTCGAGGAGTTGACCTACGCCGTGAGCAGGACCCCCTTCTATCTCCCTCTGCACAGCATGCTCGGTAACCTGCGCATGGATCTGGGGCAGCTGGACGCCGCCTTGGATACCTACCGCATCATCGCGCGTACCTACGAGATTCGCGGACAGGTTCCCCAGGCCCTCACGACCTACAGCCAGATTCTCGAGCTCTCTCCTCTCGATGTGGCCGTTCACCGCCGGGTCATCGATATCTACATTCGGCGGGGGCAGATCGACGACGCGCTGCAGCAGCATCTGCAGCTCGCCGATGCCTACTACCAGATGGCCCAGCTGGATCGGGCCCGCGAGAGCTACGCTGAGGCCATGCGCCTGGCCCCCCGAGGCTCCCCGGAGCCGAATTGGGAGGTGCGCCTCCTACACCGGATGGCCGACCTCGATATGCAGCGGTTGGACTGGAAGGCGGCGATCAAGGACTACGAACACATCACTCGTGTCGCCCCGGATGACGAGCGTGCTCATCTGGGCCTGATGCGCCTCTATCCGCGCACGGGACGCGTCCACCTGGGCCTCCAGGCGCTGGATAGGCTCCTGAAGCGTTACCTCAGCACCAAGCGCGTGGAAAAGGCGCTGGCGGTCCTCATCGACCTGGTGCAGGAGGAGCCCGATTCTATCCCGCTGCGCTACCGGGCCGCCCAGCTCTGCCTCAACGTGGGGCGTCGGGAGGAGGCGCTGGAGCATCTGGACGTCTTGGGGGATCTGCAGCTTGAGGCGGGCAAGAAGGCCGACGCGTTGAAGACCATTGAGGCGATCATCGCTCTCAAGCCGCCCAGCGCGGAGGCTTATACCAGCCTCTACAAGGAGTTGAGTGGACGCGAGCCGCCGGCCTGATCAATGGAGGGTAGGGCACCTCGCCGGCGAGGGTGTTATAGAGGGTGTCGGACTATATAGTGGTGGATAAGTTAGTGAATCGATCGAGATACGAAGTTGTAGTGGTATGTTACCGCTGAGCTGGCTATTAGAGCGCCTTACCTGGTTGGGGCTGATCGATATCGTCCTCGTGGCGCTGCTCTTTTGGGGGCTCTTCTACGCTCTGCGCGGGACGCGGGCCGTCCCCCTCGTGCGGGGTATCACGGCCTTACTGGTCACTCTGGCCTTCCTGGGGCAGATTGATCAGCTGACGGCCTTCTCCTGGCTCGTGGACAAGATCCTCCCGGCGATCCTCGTCGCTGTCCCCGTTATCTTCCAGCCGGAGCTGCGACGGACGTTGGAGCGCCTCGGGCGGGGACGCCTCTTTCTGCTGCCCCAAGCCGCCGAGGAGTCCTACGAGGCGATCCTCGATGAGGTCCTGGAGGCCACGGAGCAGATGGCTGCTCACCACACGGGTGCGCTGATTGTCTTCGAGCGGGAGACGGGATTGCAGGAATACATCGAGACGGGTGTGCCCCTCGATGGGGAGGTGACCACCGAGCTCCTCACTACCATCTTCGATCACCACACCGTGCTGCACGACGGTGCCGTCATCATTCGCAATGGACGCATCGCCGCCGCTGCCTGCGTCATGCCCCTCACCGGCGCTTTTCTCTCGGATCGTCACCTGGGACTGCGCCATCGTGCGGCGATCGGCACCACCGAGGAGAGCGATGCCGTGGCTGTCGTCGTCTCCGAGGAGCGGGGGACTGTCTCTCTGGCACACAACGGGCGGATTATCCGGGATCTCGAACCCGATCGCCTGGAGTCTATCCTGAACGCCTTCTTCAGCGGTAAGTCCGCCTCCACCTCCAACATCTTCCAGCGCTGGCGTCGCAACCTGCCTGACGGCTCCACGGTGATGGAGGAGGTGCAGCGCTGAACCTCAAGGCCGGTGAGTGGATAAGCATGGCCATCGTCTCCCTGGTGTTGGCCTTCATCTTCTGGGCCGTGGCAACGGAGGCCGAAGACCCCATGATCTCCCAGGCTTACCCCTCCCCCATCACGGTGGAGATACGTGAGCGACCCGAGGACATGATCGCCTACGGGATGGGCGTTGAACAGGCGACGGTGGTTCTGCGGGCGCCCGAGTCGCTCTGGCAGAGTCTGCTCCGGGTTCAGTCGGACGTGGTTGAAGCCTACGTCGATCTCTCCGACGTGGAACAGGGCAGCGTTACCGTCCCCGTACAGGTGCAGGTGAACCGCCAGCCCGTGCAGGTGGTGAGCGTCACGCCCTCGGAGGTGACCCTGAACGTGGAGCCTGTGGCGGAGAAGGACGTCCCGGTGGACGTCAATGTTGAGGGGACGGCGGCACTGGGCTTCCGAGCGCGCTCCTCGGCTTATGCGCCGCGAAACGTAACGGTCCGCGGCCCGGCCCCGCAGGTCGAGGGGGTGGATCGGGTCCTGATCACCATCTCCGTGGAGGATCGCCGCCAATCTGTGGAGGATGACTTCCAGCCGGTGCCCGTCGATGAGACGGGCGAGCCCGTCCAGCACGTGGAGGTGATCCCGCGCACCGTGACCGTGGAGGTTCCGGTGGAACAGCTGGGGAACATTCGCGATCTGCCCGTGAACGCCGTTCTCACGGGACATCCGGCACCCGGCTATCGTGTGGGGCCTGTTAATTTGGAGCCCCCGGTGGTGACGGTGACGGGCAGGAGAGACGTGGTGCAGAATGCCCCACTGGCATTGAGTACCGAACCCATTCCTCTCGACGGAGCCAGCGAGAGCTTCACCAGGACGGTGGGGCTCCAGCTGCCTGAGGGGCTCTCGGTTCTTACGTCGCCGGAGGTGCTCGTGTCGGTGAGTATCGAGATGTTGGAGAGCGTGGTGACCCTGCCCGTTGCCCCGGAGATCAGGGGATTGAGCCTGGGTTATACGGCCACCGTCACTCCTACCCTCCTTCAGATCGTTATCGAAGGTCCTTTCCTGGCGATCGAAGCGCTCGTTCCTACCGAGGTCGAAGTTTTCTTCGATCTGGGAGGGCTCTCTCCGGGTGAACACCCCGTCACACCCGAGATCACCCTACCGGACGATAGCCTGCGCGTTAAAGAGGTCATTCCGCCCTCCGTCATCGTGGAGATCCGGGAGCAGGAGGAGATCGACTGATGCCCTCCTCCCTACGCTTCTGCTCCGCTCTCCGGTTCCCCGCGTAGCCCCAGCTGCAGCGCCTTGAGGGCCAGGGTCGCGCACTTGACCCGCCCCATGCTCAGCCGTATCCCTCCCAGCAGCTCCTCGATGTCGCCGATGTCGAGGGCTTCGATCTCCTCAGCCGTCTTCCCGACGACCTCCTCGGTAAGCATGGAGGCCGTCGCCATGCTCACCACGCAGCCGTGGCCCTCAAACATGACGCGCTCCACGCGTCCCTCGTCGTCCAACTGGGCCGTGAGGTGGATGGTGTCCCCGCAGGTCGGGTTATCGAGGTGAACGTCTACGTCGGCTTCTTCCAGCACGCCGTAGTTCACCGGGTCGTGGTAGTGATCCAACATCTGTTCGCGATAGAGTTCGGACATGATTCTCCTTTTGCATTCAGTGAGTGGTGAGCAGGGAAGAGAGCTGGAGATCAGGATCAAGGAGCGCGATCATGCTCCCTGCCTGCTGGACAGGGTTCAGCCCCGCCTGAAGATCCGGATGACCTCCTGGAGGCCCTCCACCAGGGCGTCGACATCGTCCCGACCGTTGTAGACGTAGAAGCTGGCACGGGCGCTAGCGTTAAGACCGAGAGCGTGGTGCAAAGGCTCCGCACAGTGGCGCCCCGCACGAATGCAGACGCCCTCCCCGTCGAGAATCTGAGCGATGTCGTGAGGGTGAATTCCCTCCAGCCAGAAGGAGACGGCGCCCCCACGACGCGCGGCTTCCGGACCCAGGATGTGCAGACCGGGCAACGTCCTCAGACGCTCCAGGGCATAGGCGACGAGAGCCTGCTCGTGCTCGTGGACGGCCTCCATCCCCAGCCTGCTCAAGAAGTCCACCGCGGCCCCAAAGCCCACAGCCTCGGCAATGGCCGGGGTTCCCGCCTCGAACTTGTAGGGGAGCTCATTCCAGACGACCTTATCCTTTCTCACCGTACGGATCATGTCCCCCCCGTACAGGAAGGGGGGCATCTTTTCCAGGAGCGTGCGCCGTCCCCAGAGGGCCCCGATCCCCGGCCCTCCCAGCTTGTGCGCGGAGAAGGCCAGGAAGTCCCCACCCAGAGCCTGCACATCGACGGGTAGGTGGGGCACGGCCTGCGCACCGTCGAGGACCACGATGGCACCGGCCGCGTGGGCCTCCTCGATGATGGCACGCACCGGCGGGATGGTGCCTAGGACGTTGGACATCATGGTCACGGCCACCACCTTCGTACGCCCGCCCTCCAGCAGCTCCGGTAAGCGCTCCAACTCCAGCTCACCCTCCTGGCTGACGGGGATGTAGGCCAACTCCGCGCCCTTCTCCTGCGCCAGCTGCTGCCAGGGGACGAAATTGCTGTGGTGCTCCATCTCCGTCAGGACGATGCGGTCCCCCGCTCCGATGTTACTGCGCCCCCAGGTGTAGGCGACCAGGTTGAGGGCCTCGGTAGCGTTTCTCACGAAGATGACCTCAGCGGAACTGGGTGCGTGAATGAAACGAGCGATCCGGTCGCGGGCCTCCTCGTACAATGCGGTGGTTTCCTCGGAGAGGGTGTAGATACCGCGGTGGATGTTGGCGTAGTGCTGGGTGTAGACGGAGGTGAGCGCGTCGATGACGGCCTGGGGCTTCTGCACGCTCGCGGCGTTGTCCAGGTAGACGAGCCGCTTACCGTGAAGACGGCGCTCCAGGATGGGAAACTCGCGTCTTATGGCTTCGATATCTAGGGGCATGGTTGCCTCCCAAAAAGAGTCATCAGTCTATAGTCCTATAGTCTCACGAACTGTACCCGTGCAGCGGTAGATTCAACGTGTGACGTCAGTATTATAACATACAGTCGTCTTAGATAAAGGTGATGGGGTTTGATTCTCTACTCCCTCTGTCTATAATAGGAGGTATGAGCACGTCAAACGAGAATACCAGGGATCCCAGGCAGCTGCCGCTCTTCTCTGACGAGCAGGAGCCGGAGCAGCAGAAGCGAGTCGTCTCCTCGGGGACGATGTTGACACCGCGTTCCTCTCTCAGTGTTACCCTCGGACGTTTCGAGGGCTACATGAGCTCGCGGGGCTTCACGGAGAACACCCAGCAGGCTTTTCGCCTCGATATGGAGCTCTTGTTGGAGTATCTGGGAGCCGGGATGGCCCTGGAGCAGGTGGGTACGGCGAATCTCAAAGCCTTTTTGAACTGGATGACCGACGCTCGGGGGGTTCCCTGTAGCCCGAAGACCCTCGAACGGCGCATCACCACCCTCAAGGTCTTCTTCGGCTGGCTCGTGGAGGAGGGCGTGCTTCCTCGTGATCCTGCTGCTCCCCTGATTCATCAGTCCGTCTCCGCTCCCCTGCCTGAGATTCTCTACGATGAACAGATCCAGGCCGTTCTCGCTGCAACGCAGGCCCTTCGGGTGGGTGGAGGGGACGATGATCCTGATCCACGTCCCCATCTGCTCACGACGCTCGTCCTGCACACCGGGATCAAGAAGGGGGAGTGCGTCCGCATCGCCCTCAACCACATCGATCTCACCGTGCCCGCCCAGCCGGTGCTCTGGGTGCGCTACAAGAGGCCCAGCCGCCGTCATAAAGAGCGGCGCATCCCTCTGCCCGGTTGGTGGCCTGCCGTGCTGCGGGAGTATTTGCAGGTCTACCAGCCCCAACAGCAGCTCTTTCCCTGGACGGCACGGAATCTGGAGTACGTCTTGACGAAGGTGGCGGAGCGGGCCAGCGTCCAGCGCCTCACCTTCGAGATGCTGCGCTGGACGTGCGCCGCTCGAGACTACGCCGAGGGGCTGGATCCCGAGGCTCTCCGGGACAAGCTGGGGCTCTCGGAGATCACCTGGTACGAGGTGGAGACCAAGCTCGCTCTGCTCGCCCAACGCATCAAGTAGTCTCCAGCCCCATCTCATCTAGCGGCTGGTCGCGTTGCATCACTGCCATCAATTGACAAGGAGATTCTGAACTCATGGTTATTTCCCTATCTGAGAAGATTACGCATCGCACGGCCAAGGTCGGGGTCATCGGATTGGGCTACGTGGGGCTGCCTCTGGCGCTCGCCTCCGCCCGAGCCGGTTTCGAAACAGTGGGTGTGGAGGTGGACGAGCGTAAGGTCGTGGCTCTCCAGGCTGCCCGAAGCTACATCGAGGATGTGACCGGCGAGGAGCTGGCGCCCTTTGTGGAAGCGGGTACGCTGCAGGCCACGACCGACTACGACGTCCTCAAGGATGTGGACGTCATCTTCATCTGCGTGCCCACGCCCTATACGATACAGCGCACCCCCGACCTCGCCGACGTCATCAGCGCCACGCGGGGTATTGCCCCCTACCTGCAGCCCAACCAGCTGGTCGTCCTGCAGTCCACCACCTATCCGGGGACGACGGTGGAGGTCGTGCAGCCCATCCTCGAGGAGGTGAGCGGCCTTCAGGCGGGAGAGGATTTCTATCTCGCCTTCTCTCCGGAGCGCATCGATCCCGGTAATAAGGAGTGGAGCGCCTACAACACTCCCAAGGTGGTGGGCGGGCTGAACGGTGAGTCGACCGCCCTGGCGGCCGCTTTCCTGCGGCAGATGGGAGCACCGGTGCACGAGGTCTCCTCCCCCTCCACCGCCGAGTTGACGAAGCTGCTGGAGAATACCTTCCGTGCCGTCAACATCGCTCTGGTCAACGAGATGGCGCTCCTCTCCGAGCGCATGGGCATCGACTTCTGGGAGGTGATCGCTGCGGCGAAGACGAAGCCCTTCGGCTTCATGCCCTTCCGCCCCGGTCCGGGTGTGGGAGGACACTGCATCCCCATCGATCCCTACTACCTTCTCTGGAAGGCGAGGGAGTTCGACTTCTACACTCGCTTCATCGAGCTGGCGGCGGAGACCAACGAGGCGATGCCCTACCACGTCGTGGATCTCGTCGTGGAGGGGTTGAGCAAACAGGGCAAGGCGCTCACCGGGGCCCAGGTGTTGGTGTTGGGGGTGGCCTTCAAGCCCGATATCGGGGATCCACGTAACTCCCCCGCCGAGCGGGTCATCGAGCTGCTGCAGCTCCGGGGAGCCGAGGTGCGTTACCACGATCCCTACGTCCCCACCTACCGGGTAGGAGGCGATGCCTTCAGCCCCCAGCCCCAGCAGCTGGAGTCGGTGCCGCTCACCGACGAGCTTCTGACCGCCTCCGACGTCGCGCTCATCGTCACCGGTCACCATAACGTGGACTATGCCCGCGTGCTCGAGCGGGCCCCCCTGGTCGTGGACAGCTGTAACGCAACCCATAACCTACTCGCGGAGGGACTGGTCGTGCGCCTCGGTGCGCCCCCTCCCCAATGAGAGAGCGGACCCGCAATCTCCTGCTGCGCGGCGGGGCGCTGCTCTTCGTTATCGCCATCACCGTCCTGATCCTTGTGAATCGGGACCAGGTCCGGCGCTTCGAGGAGCTGGGGTACCCGGGCATCTTCATCATCGCCCTCATCGGCAGCGCAACGGTAGTCTTTCCCGTACCCCACCTCGCCTTCGTCTTCGCCATGGGGAGCGTCCTCAATCCCTGGCTGGTGGGCCTCATTGCCGGTGTGGGCGATACGGTCGGAGAGCTGACCGGTTATCTCACGGGCTTTGCTCTTGAGGACGTGGCAGGTCGTTGGGAGCTCTACAAGTACTTCGAGCGGTGGATGCACAGGGCAGGGGATCTCGTGCTCTTCGTCCTGGCCCTCGTTCCCAATCCGCTCTTCGATATGGCGAGCATTGTGGGTGGACTCTCCGGTTTTCCTTTGTGGCGTTTCCTGTTGGCGACCTGGGCAGGGAAGACGTTGAAGTTTGTCGGCATTGCCTGGGCAGGTTTTCTAGGAGTAAGATGGATACTCGACCTCTTTCGATGAATGTACAAAAGACGAATCTCAATCTACTGCGCGTTCTCATCGTGCTCTTCTTCATCGGTGTAACGCTCTTCGTCGCCCTGCACCCCGACTGGTTCAGCGTCGAGCGCTTTCGCCGCTGGGGTTACCTGGGCGCTTTCATGATGGCCCTCATCGGCAGCACCACGGTCATGCTTCCCATCCCCCACCTCGCCTTCACCTTTACCATGGGTTCGGTCCTCACCCCTTGGTTGATCGGGCTCTGTGCCGGTACGGGGGACGCTTTAGGCGAACTCTGGGGCTACCTCGCCGGCTACGCTGTAGAGGATCTCTTCGCGGAGTGGAAGTTTTATCCCTTGGTCGAGCGGTGGATGAGAAAGAACGGTGATCTGACCGTCTTTCTCATGGGCGTCGTGCCCATGCCCCTCTTCGATCTGGCGGGCATCGCCGGTGGGGCGGTGGGCTTCCCCGTCTGGCGCTTCTTTCTTGCCACCTGGCTGGGTAAGACCATCAAGGCGATCCTCTTTGCCTGGGGCGGGTTCTATGGGCTCGCTTGGCTCGCAGGCCTTCTGGGCCTGGGATGAGCTTGCGTTATAGTGGAGGATTCCATGCGAAACGTGCAGGTGCTCAAGAATTGCAAGATCTACACCGGAGATGAGGAGCGGCCCTGGGCGCAGGCCCTGGCAGTGGTCGGTGACCGGGTCGTGGCCCTCGACGCCGGCGCCCTCGATTGGGTGGACGCCCCCGGCGCGGAGGTCGAGGATCTGGCGGGCGGCCTGGTCATCCCGGGGCTCACCGATGCTCACATCCACTTTATGTGGTACGCCATGGGGCTGCAGGAGCTCGATCTGCGCGACCTCTCACGGGAGGCCTTCTTCGCGGCGGTGGCGGAGCGGGCGGCCGAGCTGCCGGCGGGGAGCTGGATCCGAGGTCGCGGGTGGGATCAGAACCTCTGGCCCGCGGGGCGTTACCCGACCGCCGAGGAGCTGGACGCCGTCGCTCCCCAGCACCCGGTGCTGCTGATCGCCCGCAGTGCTCACGCCGCCGTGGCCAACAGTCGCGCTCTCCACCTGGCGGGCATCTCCGCCGGCACACCCGATCCCGAGCACGGTCACCTCGGACGTCGGGAGGACGGCGGCCCCAACGGTCTGCTCTTCGAGTACGCTATCGAGAACGTGCTCGCCGTCGTGCCTGAGCCGGAGGCGGCGGAGGTGGCGGAGGCCCTGGACGTGGCGCAGGCCGATCTGTTGGCGGTGGGGCTGACCGGGGTCCACGATGTCGACGCGGCTCCCGCCTTCGCGGCGCTCCAGAGGCTGCGCGCGGCGGGCCGGCTCCGGGTGCGGGTGACCAAGTACATCGAGCTGGGCAGACTCGAGGCCCTGTTGGGCGCGGGTATGCGGTCGGGGCTGGGGGATGACCGGCTGCGCGTCGGCGGTCTCAAGATCTTCGCCGACGGCGCGCTGGGCGCGCGCACGGCGGCGATGTTCGAGCCCTACGAGGGGGAGCCGAATAATCTGGGTGGCTTGACCATCGAGCCCGATCGCCTTATGGCGGTGGCGCGGCGGGCAGCGGAGGGTGGGGTGGCCCTGGCAATCCACGCCATCGGCGATCGTACCAACCGCCTCGTACTCGATGTGCTGGAGCAGGTCCGTCGCCTCGACAGGACGCTGCGCCATCGCATCGAGCACGTACAGCTCCTGCAGCCTGCGGACGTCGAGCGCTTTCGCGCCCTCGACGTGGTGGCCTCCATGCAGCCCCTGCACGCGACCCACGATCAACCCATGGCGGATCGCTACTGGGGGGCGCGTGCCGCTTACGCCTACGCCTGGGGCTCCTTGCGGGATGCGGGAGCCCCGCTCGCCTTCGGCTCCGACGCTCCCATCGATCCCTTCGATCCCCGTCTGGGGCTCTACGCTGCCGTTACCCGCCGCCACGAGCAGACGGGGGCTCCGGGTGCCGAGGGGTGGTATCCCGAACAGCGCCTGACCCTGCAGCAGGCGCTACGGGCCTACACGCTGGGCGCCGCCTACGCTGCCGGCATGGAGGACCGTCTGGGTCTCCTCCAGCCCGGATACCTGGCCGACCTCGTCGTCCTCGACCGGGACATCTTCGCTCAGCCTCCCGAGGCGCTCCTGGAGACCCGGATAGAGCGCGTGATGGTAGGCGGGGCGTGGGTCTGGGGCTGAAAGCACGGGCGCGCCGTCCAGGGTTGAACCACCACGGGGGCCGGAGGTCGACCTCCGGCCCCCGTTCGTTTTTTGGGGGGTAAAGTCTACAGCAGCTCCTTGCGCCGCTCCTCGGCGAAGCGCCGCAGCTCCTTCATGTGCTCCGTGGGGCGCAGCTGGTTCTCGGTGATGAGATCTTGGATAGATTTGCGCTGCCGTTCGTGGACGGTGCGCAGCTCCTCCCAGAGCGCGACGATCTCCTGATAGTAGAGCTTCGTCTGCTCGTCGATCTCCGCCAGATGCTCCACCACCTTCTGATTGTTGAGGTCCTCACGTCGCCAGCGATCCTCCTCGGTGACCAGCCGCTTCTGCCAGTCGCGGGCAAAGGTGGCCTGCCACTCCTCCCACTGACGGCGGAGCCGCTCCTCGTTGAGCCGCTGCATCTCCGAGATCTCGTTCTGGCGCTTCTCCAGCCGGGTACGGAAGTCGGCCAGCGAGTCGAGGGCCTGCTTGTTCTGGTTGTAGAGCAGGGTGTACTTCTGGGTCTCCTCGACGAGCCGCAGCACCTCCTCTTCGACCTTCTCCGCTTGGTCGGCGTACTGCTTCATCCGCTGCTCCCGCTGGAAGTCGGCCACGCGCAGCTCCTCGATCTTGGGATCGTAGGACTTGGCGATCTGGATGGCCTCCTCGACCCGCCCCGGCAGCTTGCGCACGCCGTCCTCCAGGCGCACCAGCTTGACGTTGAACTCCTCGATCTTATTGCGGAGGGGCGGGATATCGCCCTCGAGGGCCGCGATGCGGCGGGCGTCGGCCCGGCGCTGCTCCTCCAGATAGACGACGGATTGGAAGCGGTCCTCGGTGCGTTTGGAGAGATCGGACACGGTGCTGCTGATCTGTTGCACCTGCTCCTGGAGGCGCTGTTCACCGGCTGCCCGGGCCTCCAACTGCTCCTCGTAGCGGAAGAGCGGGCGGATTTTTTTATCAATGAGGTTGAGATCCTGGGTCAGGGCCTCGATCTCGGCCCGCCGCAGCTTGTTCTGCTCGATCTTCTCCCGGCGCAGCTGCTCTTTCAGACTCTCTATCTCAGAGGTCAGGTCGCGATGGGTCTTCTCCACCATTCCGGGATACTCATCCGTCCGTCGAATGTCGGTCTGCAGCATGGCGAGCTGGTGGCGCAGGTCGTTCAGCTCCTTGGCCTGGGCGTCGATGAGCAGGCGCTGCTGTTCGGCCCGCTCCTGCAAGGTCGCAATAGTGGCCTTGTCCTTCTTGCGCTCCTCGTCTAGAAAGCGCACCATCTGTTCGAGTTGCGAGAGTTCCATCGTCTGCTACTCCTTCACTTTCATGATCGAGGCTATTATACCATCAGTCGCGCGGGTCGTAAGTCCTGGGGCAGGACCGGCGCCGTGGGATAGGGCTCAGCGGCGACGCAGTAGGGGGGCCAGGAGGGCGCGCTCCTCATCCGAGAGGAGGCCCAGGCGCCAGGCGGCGAGAGGATAGGCGGCGGCGGCTCCCAGCAGCGCCCACCAGCGTCCCAGCAGCAGGTAGAGGGGCAGGGCGACGAGGGCCATCACCAGCGTGGCGAGCAGCGGTTTGCCCACAATACTCCGCCAGCCGACGGACCCTACCTGGCGTCGTACGCCGACGAGGAAGGGCACGCAGAGGGCGAGTTCGGCAAAGATGTGGATGACCGCCGAGGCCCGGTAACCGAAGATCGGGATGAAGATCAGGTTGGCCAGGAGACTGAAGGCGAAGCCGAAGGTGTAGGCCTTGGTCAGATAGCGCTGCTGGTCGAGGGCGATGAGGACGTACTGGGTCAGGCTGTTGATCCAGCCGATGGGCATCGACCAGGCCATCAGCTGGAGGGCGATCATGGCGTCGGGCAGATACTCGGGTCCACCCAGGACGAGGACCATCTCCCGCGCCGCCAACGTCGAGATCACGGCGATGGGCAGCACGAGCGTGATCAGGATCTTAGCTCCCAGGCGGTAGAAGCGGAGGAAGCTCTCCCGGTTCTCCTTGGCGTGGCGGGAGATGACGGGGAAGATGGCCAGGGTGAACATGGAGGGGATGACCATCAGCATCTCGAGGAGCTTGTAGCCGGTGCTGTAGAGCCCGAGGATAAAGTTGCCCAGGAGCGCCTCCACGAGGACGACGTCCACCTTGAAGAAGAGGGTCGCCAGGAGGTGGTTGGCCATCAGGGGCCAGGACTCCGCGACCATAGCCCGCTGCAGCGGGCGCGAGGGAGCCCAGCGCGGGCGGAAGAAGAGCCGGGTCGCCAGGAAGCCGAGGGTCACCAGCGTGACCAGATTGACGACGATGGAGACCCCCGCGAGCCCCACGATGCCCCAGCCCGCCAGCAGCACCACGACACCCAGTCCCCGGTTGATGAGGGTCGAGACGGTGGTCAGGGCGGCGGGATACTCGGCCTTCTCGTAGGCGTAGAAGAGAGAGGTGAGCCCCTTGGAGAGGGTGCCCGGCAGCAGGCCGACGTAGAGCACGGCCAGGGCCGTGAGTGCCTGGGGGGCAGCCGGCTCGGCGAGCCCGGCGACCACCGTCTGGCGGAGGACGACGAAGCCGACCAGCAGCGGCACGCCGACCAGCACCACGGCCAGTCGAATGAAGGTGGTGTTGAAGAGGTAGCGGTTGGCGCGGTCGGGGTGGCGGGCCACCTCCCGGGTCAGGTAGGCATCGAGGCCGAAGTTCGCCAGAATGTCGAACCAGAGGAAGACGCTGGTGGCGTAGTAGTAGGCGCCGGCGTCTGCCGGACCGAGGATGCGCAGCATCAGTGCCGCAAAGGCGAGGTCGATGGCCCGGTTGAAGAGGGTAAGGAGGATGGGAGCGACGCTGTTCTTGGCGATACGCTGTACCGTGTTCTGCTCCCGGTCCTCCCGGTAGAAGCGCCGCCACGTCCAGACGGCGGCCAGGAAGAGGATGACCATCCCCGCCGCGAAGGAGATGAAGGCCCCGAACTTCACACTGTTGGGGCTGTACTTGAAGCGGACGGTGCTGCTCTCCTCCAGGGACACGGCACGGAAGTTGCCCGCGAAGCGAGCGATGGGGACCTCCCTCTCCTCGCCCTCGCTCTCACCCAGGGGCCGTGTGAAGGCCTTCCAGCCGGGGAAGAAGCTGTCCGCCAACACCAGCCAGGAAGGGCCCTCGACCGTCGCCTCCACCGTCACCTCGTTGCTGCCGTAACTGACGACGGGCTGGGGGTACGGCGTCGCAGGCTCCGCTTCGCGCGGGGGGCTCAGCTCCCCGGGCGCCGGTCCCGTCCAGGCGGTTGCGTCCTCTTCCAGGATGGCGTAGAAGCGGGGATCGTACGTCAGGATGGCCTCTCCCACCGCCTCGGCGTCGGGGACCAGGAGCGTGGCGCTTTGGGGGAGGCTGAAGGCGCGCGGTGTGACCCCCAGATTCTCGTAGACCCGCAGCACCCCGTCGCTGTAGACCTCCCGGTACTTCGGCAGGGGAATCTCCACGTCGGTCACCACGTACTTCACGTTGAGGAGGTCGGTCAGGGGGCTGTCGAGGCTGGGGAAGTGGCGGAAGGGGGCGATGCGGTTGTAGAGCAGCTGCCCTTGATCCTCGATCCAGCCCATGTAGCGCACGTACTGCTGGGTGAAGAGGCTGTCGTAGCCGCGGATGTCCTGGAGATCGTAGTACATGCCCATATTGGGGTTGAGCAGGTTGTGCCCGTGGGGATCGAAGGTCGTAAAGCGCCAGAGCTCCGCGTCCCCTTTGAGGAATTCGACGACGGGGGGCGTGTACTCCAGCAGCGCCGGATCGACCTGGGGATTGAACCCCGCCCCGAAGGTGACCAGATCCAGGACCAGGACCACGACGGCGAGGAGCTGCCAGACCGGGCGCCGGCGCAGGTAGATGGGACAGCGGGAAACGCGCAGCACGATCCCCGACAGGATGAGCAGCAGGGCGCTCTGTTGCAGCCAGCGGAACTCGTAGGCGTAGAAGGTCCGGGCATCGGGGAAGACCTCGGCGGCGCGGGCCAGGGACCGGAAGAGCCGTTCTACCAGGGGTTCCACGCGGCCGAAAGCGAGTCGCGATCCCCAGAGGCCGAGCAGCAGGAGCAGACCGCTCCAGAGGGCGAGTACGCCCACGACGCTCACGGCGTTGGGGGAGGTGTCGAAGAGGAGGCTGCGCGCGAGGAGCTGCCGCCTTCTGGGCGTCCCCGGCCTTTTGTCCTCTAAGAACTCCTCGGGGCCGTGGGATCTCCGGTATTGGGTCACCGTCGTCGCTCCCAGGGCCGCCAGCGAGGCCAGAGCCACCGTCAGTGGGAAGACCCAGCGGAAGGGGGAGTGGGACTGGCTCAGGAAGGGGAGGGCGTAGACGAGGGCGTAGAGGGGGGTGCCGAAGATCGCGGCCAGTGAGAAGAGGACCAGGGCGGTGAAGAAGGGGACGTAGGGATGGCGCAGCCAGCCGCGCAGGATAGAGGCCGGAGGGCGGCTGGCTGGGGTGCTCTCCGGCTCCCTCTTGCGCGGCTTGGGGGGGCGCAGGATGGCGACCAGGGTCAGGAGCAGCGGCAGCACGCCGATGTAGGCGCCGCCTTCGACGTAGTTTTTCATCCCCCAGTCGAAGGTGCTCACGGGGTTGCCGTGGGCGTTGACCCCCACCTCGATTATCTCTCCCGTGAAGATATCGCGGAAGGCGCGATGAGTGGGATTGCCGAAGAAGTTCGGGGTGAGGAAGGTGACGATCCGCCGTTTGGGATAGGCCCAGCCCAGAACCTCGTGCAGCGTAGCCGTATCCTGGCGGAAGCTCTGCTGCACCACCTCGACCATGGGCAGGAACTGGACGGCCCCCAGACCCAGCCCGAGGGCGACCATGAGCGCCAGGCCCAGGGCCGGGCTCAAGACCTCGGCCCGCCACTCGGCCCGCGGCCTGCTCAGGGCCGTGTGGAGCAGCCGCCAGGCGGCGAAGGCGCCCGTCACCAGCAGGGAGAAGTAGACGATCTCGGCGTGACCGGCGAGCATCTGCAGCCCCAGGGCCACTGCACCCAACAGGGCCCAGGGCAGCATCGCCCGCCCCCTGCCCAGGAAGGGGCGCCTGCGTACCGTCAGGTCGACGAGGGCCAGCTCGAGGGGCAGCCACGAAGCCGCCGCGACGATCATCGGGTGGACGACGGAGACGATCAGAAAGCCGCTCAGCTGGAAGGTGATACCGCCCAGGAGGGCACCCACCCGCGTGGCACCGAGGGACCGCCCCAGGACGTACATCCAGATCCCTGCCAGGCCCAGTTGCAAGGTGATGAAGAAGCCGTAGGCGCGGGGCAGGGGCAGGACGTGGAAGAGGAGGCTCAAGGGGTAGAGGGCCGAGTGCTGCCCGTTGGCGAAAAAGGGGTGTCCGGCGAAGAGATAGGGGTTCCACAGCGGGAGCTCCCCGGCTTCCACGGCCTGCGTGATAAAGCGCTGCCAGACGTAGTTTTGGAGCACCAGATCCGCCAGCAGCCCGTTCTGGACCTCCGCAACGCCTAACTGAGGAGCCGCTGCTGCCAAGGGCTGGAAGGTGTAGAGGGCGTCGGCCGGGAGGAGGGTCTTCTGTCCCAGCGTCACGGGGGCGAAGAGGAGGAGGGGCAGCAGAAGCAGTAGAATCAGATAGGGAAGGTCGCGCTTCACGGAGTGTCGTTCTCTCCGGCGTCGTGACGATCCTCTGAGGTGAGCCCCCTGTGGCGCCAACGGACCTCCCAGACCCGCAGTGCCGCCTCCAACTTCACGGGGATGGTCATCTTGGATTCGCCCACCTGCCGGTCGGGGAAGAAGATGGGGATCTCCTTGATCCGATATCCCAGCCGCGAGGCCACGTAGGTCATCTCGACCTGGAAGACGTATCCCTGGGACTGGATGCGGTCCAGGTCCAGCCCCCCCAGGGTCTGGCGCTTCCACGCTCGAAAACCTGCGGTGGTGTCCGCCGGCTCACGCAGTCCCAGAATGATCCGGCTGTAGAAGTTGGCCCAAGAGGAGAGGGCCTTGCGATTGAAGCCCCAATTGGGGTCCACACTCCCGCCTTCGACGTAACGGGAGCCGATGACCAGGTCGACGTCCTGCAGTGACGCCAGCAGACGAGGGACGTCCTGCGGTTGGTGGGAGAAGTCGCAGTCCATCTGGACGATGGCCGTTGCACCGGCTTCCAGCACGTGCTGGAAGCCGGTGACGTAAGCGCGGCCCAATCCCCTGAGTCCGGTGCGATGTATGACGGAGAGGTGCGGTGCGTACTGCTCCGCCAGATCATCCAGGAGCTGCCCCGTACCATCAGGTGAGGCGTCGTCGACAAAGAGCAGGTGTAGATCCGGTACGTGGAGAGCCATGAGCGCTGCGCTCAGCGGCCTGACATTTCCCGCCTCATTATAGGTCGGGATGACGACCCAGGGGCTTGCGAGATAGTGATCCATGGCTTATCCTTAGCTCCTTGATTTGGACGCCTGGGCTCCCCGGAGCGCTGAACCCCAGAAGCCTTTAAGCGTGAGACGCTCTCCTGAGACAAATAAAACAGGGCCCAGAGGGTTCGAGATCCTCCCGGCCCTGTGTTTGATGCCTGTGGCTTTAGGATTCCATCTCGGTTGAGGAGAGAAGTTTGCGCAGCTGGACAGGGTCTCCATCCTCCGGTATCTGCTCGCGGGCTACGTAGGTCAGCTCAAAATCAATCCTGGGGACCGGTTCACCGGTCGAGAGGGTCCCGCTCTCCCAATCCTGGTGGGGGTAGAAGAAGGAGATGGCCTCGTTGAGCCGCTGGTGCAAACGGCCCATCACCAGATAGCGTTGGGCGTCTGGGACGCAGATGAGGAAGTCGTAGGCATCCACCTGGCCGACGAAGGGATCCTCCTTGACGAACTCGGAGACGGTGTTCTTGAGGATGAGGACGACGGCGCGTAGGACGTCATCGTGGGTCACGAAGCCGTAGGCATCACCGAAGGGTTCCATCCCCTTGATGGTCAACCGGATGATGCCCGTCTCCGCACTGGAGCGCGCCCGTTGGAGCTCCTCCTTGACCAGCGAGAGGATCGGGAGGCCGGTGACGGGATGCAGGAAGGTTTCTGTGCTGGAACGGCGCAGGATGTTGCGCACCCGATACCGCATCTCCTGGACGTCGAAGGGTTTGGTGATGTAGTCGATGGCTCCCAGGTTGAGACCCGTGAGCCGGTCCATGCGGTCGCGCCGCTCCGTCAGAAAGATGATGGGGATGTTCTCGGTGCGGCGTTGGGAGCGCAGCTGCATACAGACCTGGTAACCGTCGATGTCCGGGAGGTGAATGTCTAGAACTACGAGATCGGGGACGGCGTTGGTTGCCATGTCGATAGCATCTTTGCCCCACGCAGCGTGGGAGACTTCGTAACCCAGGGAGCCAAAATATGCGGTGAGCATATCTGCCGTGTTGACATCGTCCTCCACAATCAGAATGTGTCGTGGAGTGTTACCGGAGGTCATCATTGTCACTTCTCTCGAGCCCCTTACCCGAGGGGCTCCTTGTAGATGGCGTAGGAGCAGGTCTCATCTCCCATTCCGATGCAGCTGATCTCGTCCACGCGGAAGGTGCGTCCACCGCTCACCCAGCGCAGCGCCTCCTCGATGATACCCGAGGCGACGAAGCAGACGGGACGGTCCACTTCACGCTCCCAGCACTGCGAACAGCGGGCGATAACGTAGAGGTAGTGATCGCCGCCGGGGTCGGTGACGTAAGAGGTCTGATCGCTCATGGAGTCGAAGACCTTGGCAATGGCCGGCAGACCGGCTTTCAGTTTGGCCGCCAGGGGGAGGACCTTGAAGGCCAGGTCTCCGGCGCCGACCAGGCCTCCGAAGTTGGCCAGCCCCTCGGCGAAGAGCACGCGCCCGGAGCGGAGTTGCAATCCCCGTCCGCCACGCGGCCCGTACATCTCTTCCAGAGCCTGGTTGAGAGCCGACATGTAGGCAAAATCGAACTCGCTCTTTTCCATATTGTCGGGAGGCGGATTCTCGATCCAGTGTGATAGACCTCCCATGTTAAGAACGGCGTTAAGTCCATTGCGCCCCATGATCTCCTCTAACGCATTCAAGAGGATGAGGGCAAAACGGTTCGGGTAGTAGTATCCACTAGGTTCAGGGGTTTTAACCACTGCAAGCCTCCTTTAGGCTACAGAATGATTGCCAGCTCTTCGGCAGCCCGTCGCATATCGAGGAAGAGAAGCCCCAACTTGGCTTGCTGCCGCGCCAGGACGGTGAGTACAGCCTCTTCACCGACGGCGCGGAGAATGACGTACCCTTTTTCACCTTTCACGTAGACCTCATCCAGCATGCCACGCCCTAACTCACTGGCAATTCGTTCACCCAGGGAGAGCATGGCAGCGGACATGGCAGAAACACGGTCCTCTTCTACCCCTTGGGGCAGGGAAGAGGCAATGGAAAGACCATCTACGCTGACGATGGCGGCAGCTTCGATGTCGGGGCTGCTGACCTGCAGGTCGCGCAAGCGCTCAACCATGCGTTCTGTACGAGATCGACTGGCCATAGTTTATGTCCTCCAGTTTCGGGGTTACATCTCTCAGCGGTTGAACGCTCTACATCCAACCTCGCTGGAGACTCAGATAAAGTTATAAAAAGGTTACCACAGGACCATAGCAATGTCAAGAAAGCTACTTTTCACTCGCCGACGTGTAAAGTTTCCATCAGACCTATTTTATACGAGCTTTGGACAATGGCAACTGCCCGCTGCGCAGGGCTATGAAGATGGCGGGCACTGCGGGGCTGCCGCGGTCTTTGCCGTCGTTGTCGCCTCGGCAAACTGGCTGGTGTAGAGCCGGTAGTAGAAGCCTTCGGCCTCCATCAAGCTGCGATGGTTGCCCTGCTCGATAATGTGACCTTCGCACAAGACGAGGACCTTGTCGGCGTCGTGGATGGTGCTGAGCCGGTGGGCGATGACGATACTCGTGCGCCCCTGCATCAGGCGCCCCAACGCCTCCTGGATCAACTGCTCCGTCCGGGTGTCCACGCTCGAGGTGGCCTCGTCGAGGACGAGGATGCGGGGATCCGCCAGGACGGCCCGGGCGATGGAGAGAAGCTGGCGCTGCCCCTGGCTGAGGCTGCTGCCCTCCTCGCCCAGCTCCGTCTCGTAGCCCTCGGGGAGCCGCACGACGAAGTCGTGAACGCCGGCGATCTGAGCAGCCTCCACGACCTCCTCGTCGGTGGCCTCCAGACGCCCGTACCGGATGTTCTCCATCACCGTCGTGGAGAAGAGGAAGGTGTCCTGGAGCACCATGCCGACCCGCTCGCGCAGGCTCTCGACGGCGAGGGCGCGGACGTCGTGCCCGTCCACGAGAATCTGACCCTCGTCCACGTCGTAGAAGCGCATGAGCAGGTTCACCATGGTCGTCTTGCCGGCACCCGTCGGCCCGACGATGGCGATTATCTCCCCGGGCTCTGCCTCGAAGGAGATCTGCTTCAGGACCGGCTGCGCCTCTTCGTAGCCGAAGGTGACCTCGTCGAAGACGATCCTGCCCGCGACGCGAGGCGCGCTGATCGCGTCCTGAACATCCTGAATGTCCGGCTCCTCGTCCAGCAGGTTGAAGATGCGCTCGGCGGCGGCGATGGCGGTCTGCACCTGGGCGTAGAGGACGCCGATGGCCCGTACGGGCTGGAAGAAGCGCCGCACGTAGGTCAGGAAGGTGATGATGGTGCCCAGGGTGACCAACTCGCGGAGGGCCATCGTGCTGCCGGCCCCGAGGACGAGGGCGATACCGATGGTGCTGAAGATATCCAGTGCCGGACGGAAGGCCGAGGTCACCGTCTGGGCCTGGACGTTGGCGTCCCGGCTGGCAGCATTCACGCGCCGGAACTCGCGGATGGTCTCCTGCTCGCGGCCGAAGGCCTGGACCACCCGCACCCCCGAGATGTTCTCCTCCAGCTCGGAGCTGACCGCGCCCACCTTCTCGCGGGAGAGGCGCGCGGCGTCCCGGGCCCTGCGCGAGAAGTAGAAGGTGCTCAGGAGCATGAAGGGGATCACGCTCATGCTGATGAGGGCCAGCTGCCAGTTGATCACCAGCATGGCGATCAACACCCCTACCAGGAAGAGCCCGTTGGAGAGGAACTGGACCGCGCCCATCGTCAGGATGCGGTTGATGACGTCGGTGTCGCTCGTCAGCCGGGCCATCAGATCGCCCGCCTCACGGTGGTCGAAGAAGCGCAGGGAGAGGCGCTGCAGCTGGGCGAAGATCTGCTGTCGCATCCGGTAGAGCACCTGCTGGCCCACGGTGATCGTGGTGCGGAACTGCAGTCCGCGGGTGGCCCAGGCGACCACGTAGACGCCCAGGAGCAGGAGCATGGTGCGGTTGAGGCCCGTAAGGTCATTGCCGGTGACGAAACGCTCCACGGCGAGCCCCAGCAGATAGGGCGCCGCCAGCTCTGCCAGGGTGTTGATCAGCACCATCAGCCCGGCCACGAGGAGCGGGCCGCGGTGCGGCTCCAGGTAGCGGAGCAGCCGGCGAAAGGTGGTGCTGGCGTTCTCTGCCCGCTCCGTGGGGCTGGTGAGAGCTCTCCCGTGCATCATGAGGCCACCTCCTGGGGAGTCACGTCGGCTGCGTAGAGCAGATAGTCGGTGCCCGTCTCGTCGTCCCCCTCCAGCTGGCTGTAGTAGATCTCGGCGTAGAGAGGGCTCGTCTCCAGAAGCTCCTCGTGCTTGCCGAGGGCCGCGATCTGCCCCGCCTCGAGCACCAGGATCAGGTCCGCATCTCGCACCGTGGAGACCCGTTGGGCGATGATGAAGCTCGTCCGCCCCTCCATCAGCCGCTCCAGCGCTTGGCGGAGCTTCAATTCCGTCTGGAAGTCGACGGCGCTGGTCGCATCGTCCAGAATCAGCACCTGGGGATTGATGAGCAGGGCGCGGGCGATGGCGACGCGCTGCTTCTGCCCTCCCGAGAGCTGGACGCCCCGCTCCCCGATCTGGGTCTCGTAGCCGTTGGGGAAGGCGGTGATGAAGTCGTGGGCCTGGGCCGCCTGGGCGGCTTCAACGATCTCCTCCAGGGTGGCGTCCGGCCGTCCGAAGGCGATGTTCTCCTGGATCGTGCCGCCGAAGAGGAGCGTCTCCTGCAGAACGCTGCCTACCTGCTGTCGCAGCGAATCGAGGGTGACGTCCCGCACGTCCTGCCCGTCGATACAGACCTGCCCCTGCGTCGCGTCGTAGAAGCGGGGAATGAGGTTGGTGATGGTGGATTTGCCGGAGCCCGTCGCACCCAGCAGGGCCACACGGTACCCCGGCTCGGCGGTGAAGTCGATGTCCCGCAGAATCCAGGGCTGGTTGTCGAAGTAGCGGAACCAGACGTGGTCGAAGGTGATCCGCCCCCGCACCTCGGGGAGGGAGACGGCACCGGGGCGCTCACGGATCTCCATGGGCGTGTCGAGGATCTGGAAGATGCGTTGGGCACCGGCCGCAGCTTGGACCAGGTTGGCGAGCAGGAAGCTGATCATAAAGATGGGAAAGAGGGCCATGAGAATGTACTGGGTGAAGGCGACGAGCTCCCCGATGGTCATCCGCTCGTTGATGACCTGCATCCCGCCCACCCAGGTGACGCCCATCTGGGCCAGGCTGGCGAGGAGAAAGACGAGGGGGATGGCGAGGGCCAGGATGTGCCCTACCTCGATCTGCACATCCCGCAGCGCCTCATTTTTCTCGGCAAAGCGCGCGATTTCGTAGAGGCGCCGCACGAAGGCCCGCACCACCCGCACCCCTACGAGATTCTCCTGCAGCACGATGTTGACCTCCTCGAGGCGCTCTTGAGTCGCTGTGAAGAGAGGGCGGGCTTGGGCAAAGAAGAAGACGAAGACGGCGATGGCGACGGGTCCGATGGCGACCATCACCAGCGTCGTGGTCGGGCTGGTACCTATCATCAGCGAGATGCTCCCTACCAGAAGGATGGCTGCGCCCAAGAGTTGCAGGAGGGCCGTGCCGAGGAACTGTTGCACGAGCTCCACGTCGCTCGTCACCCGCGTCAGCAGCTGGCCCGTCTGGGCGCGATCGTGGTAGCTGAAGGAGAGGTGCTGGATCTTCTCGTAGAGGTCGTTGCGCATATCGTAGGCGACGCCTTGAGAGACCTGGGCGCTCAGATAGCCCTCCAGAAAGGTGAAGAGGGCTCGGAGCAGCGCAATGCCCACCATCAGCAGGGCCAGCCGGGTGATGAGTGCGGCGTTGCCCGCGCTCAGCCCCTGGTCGATGAGTCGCTGGCTGAGGAAGGGGACGGCGAGGTTGCCCGCGGTCGAGATCAGCATCGCGACGAGGGCGATTAACACCAGGAAGAGATACGCCTTGAGGTAGCGAAAGGTACGTAGGAGAGCTTTCAACTCTTCACTCCTTGTTCACTCGTAGAGTCTTTAATGGCTCCACTGAAAAAAGGGCCTACCTCACGCCAAGACACAAAGGTCGCCAAGATTTTTAAAATTGCTTATAATTTTCTTCCATAGTAAGGCGATTCGCATCAAAAATCTATCTCCTACTTGAAATTCCTTTGCGTTCTTGGCGATTTTGCGTGAGGTTTGGGGTTCTTTTAGGAGAGCCTTTAATGAGTCCGTAGTAGATCACGTTCATCCCCTGCTCGAGATGCTGGTCCCAGGAGAGGGCGCTCTCCATCCCACAGATCTGGAGGAGGCAGACGCGAAAGAAGTGCAGGGTGATGAACATGGCGGCGATGTTGACCTCGACGTCGGGTCGGAAGAGCCCCTGTTCCTGCCCCTCTTCGATAAGCTCGACGATTCTGTCCACGAGGTTGTGGGGCGGGGGCTGGTGGCGGCTCAGGTTCTGGCCCAGGAGGTGGCTCGTCAGGTGCCGGTAGGGCTTCAGCGCCTGCGCCACCTTTTCCAGCGTGAGGCGGATGCGCTCCGTGGCCGGACGTCCCGCTCCGGGCAGCTCCTCCAGGGCAACCTCGATGCGTGTGGAGATCAGGGCGACGAGCAGCGTCTCCTTGCTCTCGAAGTAGTTGAAGAAAGTGCCCTTGGCGACGTCCGCCGCTTCGGCGATCTCCTCGACGGTCGTCTCGTCGAAGTCCTTCTCAAGCAGGTGCGCGTCGGCTGCTTCCAGGAGACGCCGCCGGGTGCGCTCCTTGCGCCGATCCCATCTGGAGAGGTTCTCGTTCTCTGAATTCATAAAAAATGACTCCGGTCATAATTGACTGGGGTCAGTATAGCACGAAGGGGGGAGAAGACAATACCCGCAGTTGTCGGTGGCGCGCCGGGCGTCGGCCTACGCCGACGCGGAGAGCGAGTTGGCGCCCGCGTAGGCGGGCGCCCGGCCCGCCGAAGGCTCCAGTAGCGTACTTCCCCGTGGGCCGTTGGCCCCCTGGGCCAGGGGAGTGCGCGTGTATAGGCCGGGCGGTTATGACATCGGGTCATAGAGCGGCATCGGAGTTACCCGTTTATTTTCTTAAACTCCTTCAGCCGACTGAGGATATGCTTCCGGCAGTGTGCTTGCTGGAGCACACTTTCTTCCTGTTAGGGTTCGTAAAAGTATAACTTCCCGATGTCTCTGGAGTCAGGATGAAAGAGCTCCTCCTGACTCGTTTGAGGGCTGTGCGTCTCCAGCCCTTCCAGCAGTTCGCTACGTTCCCCGAGCACCACCGTCGGGAAGTTATTTTCTTACAGACGCTTAGCCTGTGGCTTGAGCCTTTTATCTCCGGATCAGTAAGCAGCGCGCCCCGGTACCTGCTACCGGGGCGCGCCCGCCGTCCAGACACTACTTGCCCGGGATCTTCTCCCAATCCGCCAGGAACTTCTCCAACCCCACGTCGGTGAAGGGGCTCTTGATCATCTTCTGGAGCGCGCTGAAGGGCATCGTAATGATGTCGGCGCCGGCGAGCAGGGCCGCCTTCACGTGGGCGGGGTGCCGAATGCTGGCGGCGAGCACCTTGCAGTCGAAGCCGTAGGTGTCGAAGATGGCCCGGGTCTCCCGCACCGTCTCCATGCCATCCAGACCGGCGTCGTCCATACGCCCCACGAAGACCGAGGCGTAGCTCGCGCCCGCCTTGGCGGCCAGGAAGGCCTGGTTCGCCGCAAAGATGAGCGTGGCGTTGATGCGCCCATTGGGCCAGCCCGAGACGACCCTCATCGCCTTCAGCCCCTCGACGGTGGTGGGGAACTTCACGTAGACGTGGTCCGACCAGGAGAGGATCTCCCGCGCCTCCTCGATCATGCCCTCGGCATCGGTGCTGATGACCTCAGCACTCACCGAGCCCCCCCCCAGGATCTCGATGATCTTCAGGGTCTGTGACTGGCGGTCCGCCGTCCCCTCCTTCATCATCAGGGACGGATTCGTGGTCACGCCGTCCAGAACCCCCCAGGACGCGGCTTCACGGATGTCATCCAGATTTGCGGTATCGACAAAGATCTCTGCCATGGTTACCTCCTTGGTGTTGCAATAGACACGCTCCTTCAGTATATCTCTTTGTGAGCCAAGATCAAAGGAGCGCTACACCTCCAGCACCTGCGTCCGGTACTGGAGGGCCTCGGCGAGGTGGTGGGGTTGGATGCCCTCTGTTCCCTCGAGATCGGCGATGGTGCGGCTGACCTTCAGCACCCGGTGATAAGCGCGGGCGCTCAGGTGCATCTGGCGCATGGCGGCCCGCATCAGCGCCTGGGCCTCCTCCCCCAGCTGGCAGAAGCGGCGGATCTCTCCGGGACCCATATCGGCGTTGCAGGCCAGCCCCGCGCCCGCCAGCCGGGTTCGCTGCTGCGTGCGGGCCCTTTCCACCCGCGCCCGAATGGCGGACGAGGTCTCGCCCAGCGCGCTGCGCATCAGCTTCTCGTAGGGCACCCGCGGCACCTCGACGTGGAGGTCGATGCGATCCATCAGCGGGCCGGAGATGCGCTTGCGGTAGCGCTGGATCATGCCCATAGCGCAGGTGCAGGCACGCTCGGGATCCCCGTAGTAGCCGCAGGGGCAGGGGTTCATGGCGGCGACGAGCACGAAGTTGGCGGGGAAGGTGAAGCTGCCCTGCGCCCGGCTGATGGTGACGACCTTGTCCTCCATCGGTTGGCGCATGACCTCGAGGACCCGGCGGCTGAACTCCGGCATCTCGTCGAGGAAGAGGACCCCGCGATGGGCCAGGCTGATCTCCCCGGGGCGGGGCCAGTGCCCGCCCCCCACGAGACCCGCGTGGCTGATGGTGTGGTGGGGGGCGCGGAAGGGGCGCTGGGAGATGAGCGGGGTGTCGGGCGGCAGCTGGTCGGCGACGCTGTAGATCCGGGTGACCTCCAGCGCCTCGTCGAGGGAGAGGCTGGGTAGAATGCCCGGGATGGCCCGCGCCATCAGTGTCTTGCCGGCACCGGGCGGCCCCACCATCATGAGGTTGTGCCCGCCGGCGGCGACGATCTCCAGGGCCCGCTTGGCGTGCTCCTGCCCGCGGATCTCGGCGAAGTCCACCGCCGGCGCCGGGGGCAGGTCCGCCAGGCGCGCCTGGGGCGGCAGAGGCTGGAGGGGCTCCAGACCCTGTAGGTGGCTGACGAGGGCTGCGAGGGACTCCACCGGGTAGACCTCAGGGCCGGGGATGAGGGCGGCCTCGGGGGCGTCGATGGCAGGGACGTAGAGGACCGTGACCTCCTCGTAGCGGGCCAGGTCGGCGGCGACGGGCAGGACGCCGCGCACGTGGCGCAGGGAGCCGTCGAGGGAGAGCTCTCCCATGACCAGGGCGCCGTCGAGGGCGTCGGGAGGCAGCTGCCCGCTCGCCTTCAGCACGCCGATGGCGATGGGGAGGTCGTAGGCCGGGCCCTCCTTGCGCAGATCGGCGGGGGCCAGGTTGATGGTGATGCGCCGGTTGCCGGGAAAGGTGAAGCCGCTGTTGCGGATGGCCGCGCGCACCCGTTCGCTGCTCTCCCGGACGGCGGCGTCGGGCAAGCCGACCAGGGTCATGATGCCCGCCTGGCCTGCCCGCCGCACGTCAACCTCCACCTCGACGGGCTGAGCGTCGAGTCCCAGGACTGCCGCACTTCTGATCTTCGCCAGCATGGCTTCCCCCCTTCAACGTGTAGGTCGTCGAGACGCCTCTACTGCCCGGAGACCGAGCCGTGAAGTGCGAGTCTCTCCGTACCGACAAGCCGGCGAGCGTCCTTGAGGTGCGAACCCTAGCGTTCTGCGGTGAGCCAGCTCCGACTATTCAACAGCGAAAGTGTGAAAGATCTGCCCCTCCACCAGCAACAAGACGCGCCCCTCCTTCAGAAGAGGGCCGGGGTGCCGGATAGGTGCAGCTTGCGTAGTGTATGGAGCTTTTGCTGAATCTCCGTGAACTTGACCTTCGACTTGAGATCGCCGCGCCGTGCCCGGTGCCAGTTGAAGGCCGCTTCGGCTACCAGCTGGAAGTAGCGTCCCAGGTACCACCAACGGCTGACGTCCCCCCGCAGGAGGGCCGAGAGCCGCGCGCCCCAACGCCGCCAGGTGGAGGTGAAGATGGGCAACTCGGTGGTGGGAATGAGCCGCTCTGCCGGGGCGCTTTCCAGGAAGGCGCTGATCCGCTTCTGCTCCAGGAGACGGGCCCACACGGCGACGGCGAGGAGCAGGAGCACGCCGAACCCGTCGCCGACGAAGGCGGCGACGAGAGGAGCGTCTCCCTCGACGTACATCCAGAAGGTGGCGAAGCTGTTGTGGAAGGCGTGGGCGCCGATGGCGAGGGAGAGACCCAGGAGGGGTAAGAGGGCCCTGATCCAGCGCTCCCGAACCTCCAAGGCCAGCGCCAAGCCCAGTCCTGTAAAGGCGGTGAACATGGCGTGGTTGAGGCCGAAGAGACCGGCCCGCAGGAAGGTGAGGGTGAGGAGCCCGCTCAAGCCTGCCTCGAAGTAGACGGCAAAGAAGTAGAAGAAGTTCTCGACGGCGGCGAAGCCGAAGCCCGCCATGCCACCGTAGATCAATCCATCGAGGGGGCTGTCGATCTCCAGACGGAAGAAGATCAGCAGGGTCAGAAGCGCCAGAGCCTTTGCGATCTCCTCCACGATGGGAGCGGCGACGGCGGTGCCCAGCAGATCCTGAGCCAGCTGGGGGCTGTTCAGGGCCAGGATGGGGATTTCGAGGGCGAGCTCCAGGATGAGGGAGAGGATGATAGCCGGTACCGCTCCCCAGAGGAAGGCGAAGGCTAGGAGATGGAGGGGCTCCTTCTCGTAACGATCCAGCCACCAGAGGAGCAGCGCGTAGAAGAACATGGGTGCGAAACTCAGCACCGGCAAGAGCAAGATCTCCATCTTCCCTCCCAGTTCGCTGCTTGAAAACGCCTTCTACTTCCGGGCGCGGCTCAGGCCGAGGACCGCGGCCAACCCGCCCAGAGCCAGCGCCCCGGCCCCCAGGAAGCCCAGCCCCTCCAGCACCGTCTTGGTCTCGATGCTGGGCAGCACCGCGCCCTCGAGACCGGCATCGGCCCCGTACTGCGTGAAGAGCCGGCCCCAGGGGGTGTCCAGCGCAGATTCGACCCGTTTGCGTCCCACGACGGGATACCAGTAGACGTTGTGGTAGAAGTTGCTGGCGAAGTAGGACCAGGGCACGATGGGCCCGCGGAGGAGGAACTCCTCGAAGGGTTTCAGCCGTCCGTGGTAGATCATCTTCTGACCCCGGCTGGCGAAGGTATCGTCCTGCTCGAAGTCCCAGCGCTCGGCGGTGGCTTCCTCGTCACCGACAAACTCGATCTCTTGCGGGTCACCGACCCCCAGCCCCAGCTCGTGAGCGATGCGGATGAAGGGGATCTCCATGGGGTTGAAGCCCTGGAGCATAGCGGAGGCGGCGTCGATGGCGACCTGGTCGGTGGAGGCGAGCAGCACGTTCTTCGCGTGCCAGTGCATCGCCCGTGGTCCCGGTCCGTCGCCGGCAAAGGTGCCGTCCATCACCGCCAGCAGCCCCGGGTGGATATCCTGCTGGATCTGCAGCAGGTCCACCAGGGTTTCGTGAATCACGCTGTGGGTCCAGTGGCGCTTGCGCCCCAGCAGGCCTCCGAAGGCGTTCTTCATGGCGCCTGTGATCGTCGTGAAGACGTGGGTCTTCACGGTGGGCAGTTGAACGATGTTGTTGCCGATAAGGACCTCGGGGATGAAGACCCCCTCGGGGTAGATGTCGCTGAGCACCAGGAAGGGCTCCTGAGGCTCGTACCGCACCCACTTCTCCTCGGGCTTGTAGATGTAGACGCAGGGTACGTCGTACTTGTCGGTGACGTAGCGCTGCTTGTTGTTCCTCTCCCCGTCGCTCGTGTCCACCACCACAGTATCGTTGTGGACACCGAGCAGCTCGTAGCCGGCCCGTTGAAGGGTCCGGATGACCCCCTCCAACTGCCAAGGGGTGGTGGAGCAGGCCGGGTACCAGGTCTGCCAGGAGATATTGATCTTGAGCAGGGTCTTCTTCTCCCGGGCCAGAACGTCCCGGTAGTGCACCAGCTCCAGCAAGCGGTCGTAGTCATCGAGGACACTTTCGGGGCGGGTGCGCACGACGGCCACCTTGCCCCGTCCGCTGAAGTTCTTTTTGGGCATGCAGACTCCTCTTCTCGGCTTTTTCTTTATGTCGTTATTGTCTCTCTGCAGGGCGTCGAAGTGCCCGAGTATCTCAGGCTGCTCGTGCACACTCTCGCCCCTTGCTGCTCTGAGTATAGCCTCTTTGTGGGGCCTGTCCAGCTAGTGTTTCTTGGGTCTTTTGAGTTTGGGTGGTGGGGTGAGAAGCTCTAAAACTAGCCCCAATGGCTGCTGCGGTGGGGCGTACCAGACCTTTCCCGCGTTGTGGCAGGCAACGCGTGGCAAATGGCCCGGTTGTATCCTGCGAAATCTTGGAGAGCCTGTTTCTTTACATCTGATGGGATGCACACTCCAGTCGCCGGTCACGCTGTGGGCCCGATCTGTTGACACGCAATCTCTTCATGGTATCATTGAATATGGAGTCTTAGCACTCGTGATGCAAGAGTGCTAAAAGGCGCCGTAGAGAGTGAAAAGCTAGGGAGGATAAATGGTGGAGGTACCGCACATCAGCCCGCGGCAGGAGATACTCCTGGGACTTATCGTGCACGAGCATGTCCGCACGGCTACCCCCGTCGCGTCCCGTACCCTCGTGGAGCAGTACAATCTCGATGTGAGCTCCGCCACCGTCCGCAACGAGATGGCCCGCCTCGAGGAGCTCGGTTATCTCTGGCAGCCCCACACCTCTGCGGGACGCGTGCCCACCGAGGAAGGGTACCGCTACTTCGTGGAGCAGCTGATGGAGGAGCAGGCGCTCTCGCCCATCGAGCAGCGCCGTATCGCCCACCAGTTCTACCAGGCGCGTGACCACATTGAGCAGTGGATGCCCCTGGCAGCTTCGGTGCTCGCCCGGACCACGCGCAGCGCCGCCCTCGTGACCGCGCCCCGGGTCAGCCGGGCGCGCTACAAGCACCTGGAGCTCATTGGAACGCACGGGCGCGCCGTGCTTCTGATCCTGGTGCTGGAAGGCGGCACAGTGCAGCAGCAGATGCTGGCGCTGCCCCGGGTGATGAACCAGGCGCAGTTGAGTGAAGCGGCTGACCGCCTGAACCAGCTCTGCACCGGGTTGAGCGCGGGTGCTATCAAGAGCCAGGCCCGAGCGCTGCCGTCCCTCGAAGCGGACATCGCCGAGCTGGTGATCTCGCTGATGGAGGCCACGGAAGCTCTCCTCGCCGATGAGATCTACCATCAGGGGTTGCCCCAACTCCTCCGGGAGCCCGAGTTCGCGGAGGGTGAGGAGAACTCGGCCGGGCTCGTGGGGGTCATGGAGGAGCGCGGCGAACTCCAGGCGGTGATCGCCGATGCTCTTGCCCCGGGAGCGAGTGTCGGTGCCATCCGCGTCGTCATCGGAGGCGAGGGGCAGTGGGAGGCCCTGCGAGCCTGCAGCATGATCCTGACCCGTTATGGTGTCTCCGATATGGCGACGGGTGCGCTGGGTGTCCTGGGCCCCATACGCATGCGCTACGGCCGGGCTATCTCCGTCGTGCGCTTCGTCTCTGGGGTGCTCAACGAGATGGTCCAGGAGATGTATCAGCCGACAGGTTCCGAGGCTTTGCCTCCCTCGACGCACAAGTCCTAGCCTACTCTCTCTACCGTTGGAACTTTAATCAGACGCAGACAGCGAGGTGTACGCTTATGAAGGAAACTCACGAACAGGATGAGGTCGCTCAAGAGCCTGAGGTTATCGAGGGCGAGGTGTTGAACGTCGTCGAAGAGGAGGTGCCCGCCGCGGGCGGCCCGGCTGAACCCTCCGAAGCCGAGATCACGGTGGTCGAGGGCGAGGTCGTGGAAGAAGAAGAGATAGGGGCATCCCAGGAGCCGGATGCAGATGAAGTGGCGGCCCTGCGGGAGGCTCTCGCCGAGGCGGAGGCACGTGCTGAGCGCCATTTACAGGGCTGGCAGCGTGCGCAGGCCAACTACGAAAACTTCCGCAAGCGCGTCGACGCCGAGCGGGAGAGTTGGACGGCGAACGCCAACGCCATCATCCTCTCCCAACTCCTGCCCGTTCTCGACGATTTCCGGCGCGCTTTCGACGCTTTTCCCGACGAGGTGGAGAGCGCCAGCTGGGTCGAGGGGATGCGTCTCGTAGAGCAGAAGCTGCGGCGGGTCCTCGATATGGCGGGGGTCAAGCGCATCGAGGTGCAGCCCGGTGATCCCTTCAACCCCGATCTCCATCAGGCGGTGCTCAGTCAGGAGAGCGAGGAGTTCGAGGAGGGGCAAATCATCGCTGAGGCCCAGGCGGGATACATGCAGGGCGATCGCGTCCTGCGCCCCTCGATGGTGGTGGTAGCCAAGGCCTCGCCCGCGCCGCAGCCGGCGCCCGAGGAGGAGCCGGCCTCTGAATCCTCTACCGGGATGGAGACTGAATCTGGAGAACCGCCCGCGGAGGCGGCGTAGAGCTGACCGTTCGTTGACCACCCCGTTCAAAATGGAGTAAGTATGGCAAACAATGATTACTATGGCGTTCTGGGCGTCGCAAGGACAGCGTCTCAGGACGAGATCAAGCAGGCGTATCGACGTCTGGCACGCAAGTACCACCCCGATGTCAACAAGGAGTCCGATGCCGAGGAACGTTTCAAGGCAGTGAACGAGGCCTACGAGGTGCTCTCCGATCCCCAGAAACGCTCTATGTACGATCGTTTCGGCACGGTCACGCCCGGAGGCGCCGGATACGGTGGTTACCGGGACCCCTTTGATATCTTTGCGGAGGTCTTCGGGAATTTGGGGGGCTTCGGATTTGGCGGGGGACGACCTGCCGGGCCAGAGCGGGGGCGGGATCTGCGAACGCACATCGACCTCACCTTCGAAGAGGCGGCCTTTGGCGTGGAGAAGGAGATCGAGATCGAGCGTCTGGAGGCCTGCGACGAGTGCGGGGGAACCGGTTCGGCCCCTGGAACCGATCCGGTCACCTGTTCGGAGTGCGGAGGGCGCGGCCAGGTGCGTCGGGTTCAGCAAACCCTCTTCGGCTCCTTCGTCAACATCACGGCCTGTCCTCAGTGTGAGGGGGAGGGAGCTGTGGTGACCACCCCCTGTCAGAAATGCCATGGTGCGGGGAGGGTCTATCTGCGACGGAAGATCTCCATCAAGGTGCCTGCAGGTGTTGACGATGGCGTGAGCATCCGGCTGGGTGCCCAGGGCGAGCCGGGCGAGCGGGGTGGCCCTCGCGGTAACCTCTACGTGACCATTCACGTGAAGCCCCATCCTTACTTTAAACGTCAAGGCAATCACGTGACGCTGGAGCTGCAGGTCAACGTCGCGCAAGCGGCGCTCGGTGATGCCATCACCGTGCCTACCCTCGACGGGGAGCGAGAGGTCGAGGTGCCCGCGGGTACGCAGTCGGGCTCAGTGCTGCGTCTGCGGGGTTTGGGCATTCCGCAGCTGCACGGCAACCACCGTGGCGACCAACTCATCTTCGTCAACGTGGGTATCCCCAAGAGCCTCACCGGTCGCCAGCGGGAGCTCTTCGAGGAGCTTGCCGGCACCCTGGGGACGGCGGTGGTCGTCGAGGAGAAGGCGAGCTTCGTGGATCGCATCAAGGAGGCTCTGGGATTGTAGGGGATGGACGATATCAAGTGGCTCGAGGTAAGTGTCCCCGTCGACGCTGAAGCTGCGGAGGCGGTCGCGGAAGTCCTAAGTCGTTATGCTTCACAGGGCGTCGCCATCGATATGGGGACGCCCTCCGACGTTCAGACGGTGACCGTGCGGGCCTATCTCCCCGCCGACGAGAGCTTGGAGGAGACCCGCCGCAAGGTTGAGGAAGCGCTCTGGCACCTGGGGCAGATCTGGCCCATCCCCACGCCTACTTACACTACCGTAGCCGACCGGGACTGGACGGCAGGCTGGAAGGAGAAGATGCCCGTGCTCCACATTGGGCAACGGGTCGTGATCAAGCCCTCCTGGCGTGACTACCGTGCTCAACGAGGGGAGGTCGTGCTGGAGATGGATCCCGGTCTGGCTTTCGGGACCGGGATCCATCCGACGACACAGCTCTGCCTCGGAGCCCTGGAGCGGCTCGTTAAACCGGGTATGCGAGTTCTCGATCTGGGAACCGGAACGGGAGTCCTGGCGATTGCTGCCGTGAAGCTGGCGGACGTGCGGGTGCTCGCCGTCGACAACAGCGCCGATGCGGTGCGGGTGGCGCGCCGCAATGCCCGCGTCAACGACGTCGCTGGTGCTATCGATCTGCTGCGCGGTTCCCTGGCCGACGTGGAGGGCACGTACGACCTCGTTGTGGCCAACATTCTAGCATCCACAATCGTGGAGATGGCGCGCTCGGGGTTGGCCCAGCGGTTGGAGCCGGGTGGGGGGGTGATCGCCTCGGGTATCCTGCAGGAGCAACGGGACGAGGTCGTCGGGGCGCTTGAGGAGCAGGGGTTGCCGGTGAGCGAGACGTTGACGCAGGAGGATTGGGTGGCGCTCATAGCAAGGAAGCCTTCGCTCACTGCGTGAGCCTTACCGGAAGCAAAAACGCCGACCTAAAAGGTCGGCGTTTGGTTATCGAGTCTTAACCGCCGGGCCGCTTGGCGCCCTTCTTATAACGATAGACGATGCGACCCCGTGTCAAGTCGTAGGGAGAAAGCTCGACGCGTACCCGATCTCCCAAGAGGATGCGAATGTAGTACTTGCGCATCTTGCCGGAGAGATAAGCGAGAACCTCATGCCCGGTATCCAGATCCACCTTGAACTGCGTGTTGGGCAGGGCTTCGATGACCGTGCCCTCTACTGTGATCTTTTCCTCTTTTGTTGGCATCCTCTACGACTCTTCTGATCCTTCCTGCACAGGCGCACCGGGCTGGGTCTCTTTGTCCTCGGGTTTCGCTTCCACCGCGGGGGCTTCCTCGGGCTCGGACTCTTCTTCGTCCTCCTCCGCGGGCTCCTCGGCGGGTTCTTCGGCGGCCTCGGGTTCCGCTTCCACCGCGGGGACTTCCTCGGGCTCGGACTCTTCTTCGTCCTCCTCCGCGGGCTCCTCGGCGGGTTCTTCGGCGGCCTCGGGTTCTGCTTCCACCGCGAGGGCTTCCTCGGGCTCGGACTCTTCTTCGTCCTCCGCTGCGGGCTCCTCGGCGGGTTCTTCGGCTGCCTCGGGTTCTGCTTCCACCGTGGGGGCTTCCTCGGGCTCTTCGTCTTCGAGGTCTTCACCCTCGCCCTCGAAGTCCTCGTCCTCTTCGCCCTCGAGATCCCACTCTTCCACCTCATCGGGCTCGGGCTCTTCAGCCTCTTCTTCCTCGGTGACGAGGGTCGCCTCGTGAGCGGCGTTCCAGGCCTCCCACTCGTGCAGCCGCACCTGACGGGCACTCAATCCAATGCGGCGTCGATTCGACTCGATCCGGATGATTTTGACCAGGATCCTGTCTCCTGACTCCAGCTCTTCGCGCTGTTCCAGGGAGAGCAGCTCGGAATTGTGCAACAGTCCCTCGATGCCGGGTTCCAACTCGACAAAGATACCGAAGTCCACCATCTGAGTGATCTTGCCCTCAACGAGATCTCCCTCGTTATAGCGCTCCTCAACGGACTCCCAGGGATCGGGCGTCAGCGCCTTGATGCTCAGCCCGATGCGCTGGCGCTCCTTGTCGACGTTCAACACCTTCACCTTGAGGCGCTCTCCGACGTCGTAAACCGACTCGGGGTTCTCGATCCGTCCCCAGGAGAGTTCCGAGACGTGCACCAGACCGTCCAGCCCTCCGAGGTTGACGAAGAGGCCGAAGTCGGCTATCTGGCTCAGACGTCCTGTGCGCACCTGTCCAGGCTCCAGCTCCTCTAACAGGTCCTGGCGGCGCTGGCGACGCCACTCCTTGGCGGCGGCGCGCTGGGAGAGGATCAGACGGCGGCGACGACGGTTGACCTCGATCACCTTGACCAGGATCTCCTCACCCACCATGGAGCTGAGGCGACGATGGCGCTCAGCTGCCTGGCGAATACGGGAGAAACCGATAAGCTGCGACATGGGGACGAAGCCGCGCAGCTGTCCAAACTCTACGACCAGGCCACCCCGGTTGGAGTCGATGACCTTGGTCTCGTAGACCTCCTCACTCTCCTTGAGGTTCTCGGCCGTCAGCCAATCTTCCTGCAGCTTGGCCTGCGAGATGGAGAGCTCGACATTACCGTCCTGATTCCGTGTACGGGTGACTATAATGGGAATCATCTCCCCTACGGAGAAGTCCTTCTTTTCCTCCTCGATATCCTTGAGGTCTGACGCAGGCACGAAGCCATCACGCTTACCCCCGATATCGACCACGAGACCGTCCTCGCGCACCTGCATAACAATGCCTTCGCGCAACTGGCCCCGCTTTGGCTCCTCGATGTCCAGAGCCTCCTCGGAGAGGTTCTCCATCGTGAGCATGGACTCAGTTGAATCCTCTTGTGCTTCCTTAAGTTCTTCTTCAGCGGGATTGTTGTTCACTTCTTCCACTTCCAACTCCTCATGCGCCTAGAGAAAGGAACGAGTTGTTCAGTATCTCGAGGCAACGTATAAACTTTCGGGTATTCTATCATACGCGTTACGATTGTCAAACCCTCGTTCAATGAGTGATCTCCTTGTCGCAAGGGGTGCGCGATAAAATCCCAGCTGCATCCCGGATCTTCTACCCGATGCCCAGGATGCGCTCCCCGCCATCCACAGGGATGACCGCGCCGGAGATCCAAGTCAAGCGTGGATCGGCGAGGGCGACCAGGGAGCGCGCGACGTCCTCAGGGGTGGTGAGCCGTCCGGCCGGGTGGCGCGCCTCTACCTCGGCGAGGATCTCCCGGTGCTCGGGGATGGCCCGCAGGGCGGGGGTATCCGTGACGCCGGGCATCAGGCAGTTGACCGCCATCCCGCGCGGTGCCAGCTCCAGGGCCAGCTGGCGGGCGTGGCTCTCCAGCGCCGCCTTCGCCGCCGAGACTGCGCCATAGCTGTTGATGACCCGTTCACTGCCGGCGCTGGTGAGGGCGTAGATGCGGCTGCCGCGCCCGAGCAGCCCGGCGCGTACCAGATCCTGCGTCCAGTAGACGAGGCTGTGCGCCATCACCCGCAAGGTCATCTCCAGCTGAGCCTCGGTGGTTTCCTCACCCGGATCGTCGGCGATGAAGGGTCGTAGACTGCCGAAGGCCAGTGTGTGGACCAGCAGATGGAGGACGCCCTGCGGACTGCCGGCCAGCTCCTCTGTGATCTGGCCTATCACCCGCCTGCGCCGCCGCTCGTCGGCGGCGTTGGTGTTGAAGAAGCGCGCCCGTCGTCCCCCCGCTTCAATATCCGCGACCACCGCTGCGGCCCGCTGGATGGTGCTGCGGCGATCGAGGTGCACTCCGAAGATGTGCATTCCGGCCTGGGCCAGCGCGCGCGCCGTCGCCGCGCCAAAACCGCTCGACGCCCCGAGGATCAGGGCCCAGCGGTCCCGTAAACCTTCTCTCTCTGGTTCTGTCATGATCCACTCCTTCGTTGTTGTGCACCGATGATAGCACTGTGAGCCGGAATGGCGAGTACCTCCCTCTCCAGGCCTGAATACAGAGAACGGGGCCGGCTCACAGAGCCGGCCCCGCGGTTTCGGGTGCGCCTTTCAAATTCTCAGCGCTTCCCGCTTAACCGGTGGTCCTGAAACCCAGGCTAGGTTCGGACGCTGCCAAAGATCAGGGACACCACAAAGAGCACCAAGAAGATGAAGAACAAGATGCGGGCGATGTCCGTAGCCACGTCGACGATCCCAAAGAAGCCAAAGATCGCGGCGATCACGGCGATTACCAGAAAGACGATGGTCCACTTCAACATGTTTTCCTCCTTCCAAAGGAATGACTAACTGAAAAGAACGGCGGGGCGGAGAAGACGGCTCCTCCGCCCTCTTGCAACTACTTCCAATACGGGGTGTATCCGTAGTAGGTGTAAACCTCGGTGATCCACTCACGGGTGGGGGACTCGGGCCAGTTGTCCTTATCGAAGCCCGGAGCTTCCTCCAACGTCTCGCGGTCCACGTCGAGTACGAAGCACTCGTCGACCGTGTCCAGCGTCAGCGCCCCCCAGGGGATGGCGAAGAGCTTGTCGCCCAAACCGAGGAAGCCGCCAAACGAGAGGACAGCGTAGGAGATCTGACCCTGATCGAGGTCGATCATCAGCTCCTCGAGCTTGCCGAGATCCTCGCCCTGGGGATTCTTGACGTCGTCACCGATCATGGTGCTTGCAGAAAGAACGCGCGGAACCGTCGTGTCAACCATTTGCTATCTACCCTCCTTATCAAATGAACTTACAAAAACAATCGAACTGCCTACTCACGAGACGCCGGCAGTCAGTCCAGGTCCTCGAGGAAGTCGTCAACTTTGTCCTCGGCTTCCTTCTTGGTATACCCGTACTTCTCCTGAAGCTTCCCGATCAGCTGATCGCGTCGCCCCTGGATCTGATCGACCTCGTCGTCGGTCAGTTCGCCCCACTCCTCTTGAACTTGACCCCGGATCTGTTTCCACTGACCCTTCAGAATGTCCTCGGTCATGCTAACCCTCCCTCCACATTTGTCCTGCGGAATATCACTATTCTTATTATAAAAAACTCTCTCTCGAAGCTCAATGTATCAAGGTATAGAAAGAGGTTATAGATCTAGATATATCTTTCAGGGGGCAACGCTTCCTAATCACAGCCGAACCGAGTGCCAAAGCGTTGCCCCTGCTCCCATACCTGTGACGTTCGCTCAATCCTCCCCTGCCTTCTTCTCCCACTTGCCCGTCTCTTCGTTCTTCTCGTACTCGTTCTTCACCGCCGACCAGGCCACCTGGTGGGCCGTCGCCTCGCGCGACTCGTCACCACGGCGCTCCTCGGGGTCCTCGTACTGCTCCCAGGCGCTGTTGAAGGCCTCCCTGTAGATCTCTTGGGCATGTTGTGGCAGTGCGTCCTGCACATCCTCAGGTAAATCTTCTCTGCTATCGTACGGCATGGTTCGCTCCTCTCTGATTCTCGATGGGGCTCTTTCCCTATAGTCCCAGCTTCTCGTGTAGGTCGGGTCGATCCTCCAGGTAGGGTTCGACGTCACGCCTGAAGTCGGCGACCCACTTCTCGACCTCGGGGTGAGTCTCCTCGTCCCCCGTCTTCAGGGCCCTCTCCAGAAGGTCCCGCTCCTCTTCGAGCCGCTCCCGCGTGTAACTCTCCTCCTCCAGCTGCTCGATGCGATCGGGGTTGTTCAGGAGGTTGTCGTAGAAGCTGCGGGCCCCCTTCAGATCGGCCTTGATCTTGCGGCTGATGGGCGTGCCCTGTCCCAGCCGCGTTCCCATCATCTCCATGGCGTCGGGATCGTTCTTGAAGGTCTCACTGGAGATGCGGCGCAGCTTCTGGTAGGCCTCACTGGCCTTCTCCCACTCGCTCCCCGTCGCCTGGCTGGGGCCTTCGGCGGAGCCGCGCCCCTCGGCGGGTTCATCGCCGCCTCGTAACAACTTCTCCAGACGTCCGATCTTCTCCTCGCCGTACCCTATCTCGGCCAGCAGATCGCGTACCTCCTCGTCCTGCTGTACGGCTGAGAGGATGCGTCGTGCTTCAATCTCTGTTTGATGGGTCATGCTCTCTTCCTTTCTAGGCTAATCGGTGACTCGACTGAAAAAAGATCTTTTACCACGGAGATCACGGAGATTTTTGATGTTAGACTTCACAGAATAGAACTCTCGGTTTAACTTTCATAAACATCTCCGTGATTTTCTCAGCGTTCTCTGTGTCCTCCGTGGTGCGATATAGTTCTTTCAGTAGAGCCATCGGTGATTTACAGATCTTTCTCATCGTTTTACGGTTCGGTTCAGCCGCGCACGCGCGAGAGGAAGGGCGGCTTCCCCTGCACGCCCGGTCGCATCCGAAAGAGAGCGCCGGCCGCCGCGCCGTTCTTCTCCCGGTTGTCACCCCCCGCCGTAGTAATGTAGAGGTCGGTGTAGTCGAGGCCGCCGAAGGCGAGGCTCGTCACCTGCGACACGGGCAGCTCGATGCGCCGCTCCCTGCTCCCGTCCGGGTGGTAGCGGATGATGGCCCCGCCGCCGTAGAAGGCGACCCAGATGTGGCCCTCGACGTCGACGACGAGACCGTCGGGCTTGCCCTGCAGATCCTGACCCACTTCCACGAAGGGACGCCGGTTGCGAAGCTCTCCGGTGGTGCGCTCGTAATCGTAGACGTGGATGATGCCCTTTCGGGTGTCGACGTGATAGAGCCGCTGCATATCGGGGGAGAGATCGAGGCCGTTGGACATCCCCAACCCCTCCACCAGCAGGGTGATGCCTCCATCGAGATCCAGGCGGTAGAGACGGGCGGCGTGGTCCTCGGCGGGCATAGTGCCGCAGAAGACGCGCCCCTCGGGGTCCGCCACGACGTCGTTGAAGCGGTTGTGCTGCTCCCCCGGTATCCCCTCCACGAGGGTGGTGATCTCGTCCCCTTGCCAGCGCCGGACGGCGCCTCCTTGCATGAAGAGCAGGAGCGCGCCATCCGGTTGCAGGGTGAGCCCGCCCACGGGTGGTCCCTCCAGACAGAGTTCGGTCTCAGCACTGTTTGGAGAGTAGCGGTAGAGACGGCCCCGCGGGATGTCCACCCAGTAGAGCGCCTGCTCACTGGGGTGCCAGAGTGGCGCCTCACCCGTGTGGCAGGCGCGGTCGGCGACGACCTGCGGCTCACTCCCGTCGTTCACTTGAACTCCGGCAAGGGCAGGATCTCGCGCTTGGCGAAGTCGATAAAACCCTCCTGATCGGGGCCGATTTGGTGGATGTAGACGTGATCGTAGCCCGCATCGACGAACTTCCGAATGTTCTCGAGGTAGGCCTGGGGATCGGGTCCCAGCACCAGCTTCTTCTTGACGTCCTTCTTGTCCACGAGCTTCACGGCCTCTTCAAAGTACTGGGGGATGCGCAGCTCCTGGGAGAGCGAACCGGGCAGGGCGGCGTTGGGCCACCACTCGTAGGCGGTGTTCAGCGCCTCCTCCTCGCTCTTGGCCCAACAGACGGTCACCTGCCCGTAGCGCGGGCGCTTCTTGTCCCCCGCGGCAGTTTCAAAGCGTTCGACGAGCTTGGCCTTCGGCGAGGTGCTGATCAGCCCGTCCCCGAACTTGCCCGCCCTCTCCGCCGCGTCATCACCGCCGGCGGCCACCATGATGGGCGGTGCCTTCTCGGGCACCGAGTAGAGGCGGGCGTCCTCGACGGTGTAGTGGGCGCCGTAGAAGGTCGTGTTCTCCCCCTCCCAGAGGATGCGAATGACCTCCACCGCCTCTGCCAGCATCTCGATACGGATCTCCCACGGAGGCCAGGGGTAGCCCAGAATGTGCTCGTTGAGGTTCTCGCCCGTCCCCACGCCCAGGAAGAAGCGTCCCGGCATGAGCAGGGCCGAGGTGGCGGCTGCCTGGGCGATGATGGCGGGGTGGATGCGCATGGTGGGGCAGGTCACCCCGGTGCCCAGCTCCAGCTTCTCGGTGACCTGGGAGATCCCGCCGATGACGCTCCAGACGAAGGGGCTGTGCCCCTGTTTGTCGATCCAGGGGTGGAAGTGGTCGGAGATGAGGGCGAACTCGAAGCCCGCCTCCTCGGCCTTCCGGGCGTCATCCACCAACGCCTGGGGTGTGTGTTCCTCGCTCGAAAGCGCATATCCTATCTTGGTCATGGTTCCCTCCTTATCTTTCGCTACTTCTGACCGAGGTTTTCGATCTCGACGTTCTCGAAGGTCACGTCCACCTCTTCAGCGTAGCGCTGTCCATTCTTTTTGTCGTGGCGGTTCCACTCCGGAGGCTCGATGTGTACCTTCAGGGTGTATGTCCCCTCTTCAGGTACCTTCCAATTGCGACCGTAGTGGTAGAGCCAGGGGTGCCAGATGAAGTAGTGGCGGTGCTTGCCTACGTCGCGATTCTGGCTGTTGAGGAGCGTGACCTGGACGACGAGACCGGGGACGAAGCGCCCGTCGGCCCCGTCACGCACGACGACCTCGATGTGCAGGTTCTCGTCCTCGGGCTCCTGCCAGGTGAGTTGTCCGTACTCCTGGGGTTGCCACATCCCCTCGGCCTTCTCCAGCGCGTAGCCGATCAGGTAGTCGCCCCGTCGCTTGACGCCCCCGCCCTCGGCCATGTGATTGATCATCTCCATCAAGGCCTTCTCGTAGGCCTCCCCCTGGGCCTTGGCCATCTCCAGGTGGCGCTCTTTGGTCTCTTCGCTGGTCTTCATCGGTGGTCTCTTTTCTTCGTCTGCCATGGTTCCCTCCTTGTGAAAGCAGTTGAAAGTTGAATGCCCCGGTGTTCAGCGCAAGACGTCCCCTCCGCGCACGTTTTCCCTAACACGTGAGTGAAAGGGACGCCCCTATCTACTACGTCGCTTCTTCGGCAGTCTCTTTGTCCACGAACTTGAAGAAGCGGCTCATCTCGCCGCTCTGGGTCTGCTCCTGGTAGAGGAAGGCCAGCTCTTCCTTGTCGAACTTGCGGAAGAACTCCTCCCAGGAGATGCGCTTGAGGCTCTCCTCCCCGCTGTAGCCGGGGAAGTCGATGCGCAGGACACCGGGTTCGTCGCCCTCCATCGTCTCCTCGACCGTGGCGGGATAGCCGCCTCGTTCCTGGACCCACTCCCTGATCTTCTGGTGATTCGTCGTGGATTTAGTCATGTCTACCTCCTCTTGAGATCGAATCGTTTGAGTAACGTATGGATTACGTAAGACGCCGTTTCGCCGTCCACCCGTAGTAGATGGCGTCCTGGTAGTCATCCCAATCTCCGATGTTGTACTCCTCCCACTGCTTGCGGGCCTCGGGGCGCACGTCGGTCCACTCCAGCCCCTGGTGGCGGGGGTCCCGCGCCAGGTCGTGACCGAGGACGTAGCCCGACTGGTAGTGTTCGTAGGGCCTGTCCATGGCGGCGTAATTCTCGCGGTAGTGCTCCCGGAACTCCTCCTCCAGAGTGTAGAGGTCGCGGTCGCGTTGCGCCTCGACGTGGGAGTAGGGCTGCCCGCTCGTGTCGAAGCTGGTCCAGCCCTCCCGGCGCCACTGCGTCGCCCGCTGGTCGAGGTCGATGGGGTCGTGGTCCGCCATAATGCTCCAGATCTCCCGCTCTTCGCCCTCGGGCACCCTGGCGATGAGGAGGGTGCCCCCGCGCCGCACGCCCTCGGCGTAGAGGTTGGCGGTCTCCTTGGAGAGCCCCAGGTCGACCAGGGCGCCGATGATCCCGCCCGTCACGGCACCCGCTGCGGCGGACGCCAGCGTGGCAGCGACACTGCCCGCCGCCACCACCGGACCGATGCCGGGGAAGAAGCCCGCCGCCAAACTGGCGAAGATCCCGCCCAGCGTGCCCACGACTGCACCGAAGCCCGCGGCTTCCGCCGTGCTCACGCCCTTGTCGGCGGACTCGCCGACGTTCATCTCGTCGGTGGCGGGAATGTCGTCGGCGGTATGCAGGAACTTGCCGTACTCCCCTTCGGGGTCGTAGGCGACGAGGTCCAGCAGCTGACGGTCGATACCCGCGTCGACCAGTTCATTGGCTGCGTCGCGCGCCGTCTCCAGCTCGTCGTAGAGTGCGATCAAAATCTTGTTCATGTTGGCTCCTCTCCCGCTCGTTGAACAGTTGTAAGATATGGATAGATGACTGCCCTGAAAAAACTCCTTCCAACACGGAGAACACCGAGAAAACCAAGGAGATAGTGAAATATCTTTATAAAAAGCGCTCTTTTGCCTGATTTTATGAAGTCCAATTTAAAAAATCTCCGTGCCCTCTGTGGTAAAAAGGCTTTTTTCAGCAGAGTCATAGATGAGTCTGCTATAAGCGAAGGGTGGGGATCATTCACCCTTCTCTGTACGTAGCGCACAAGGACACGTTTTTAGGCTCTCTGCTACCCGCCCTTCTGCTGAGCACGCGTGGAGCGGGAGTTGAGCTGCCCCACGCTCTTCCCCAGCCGGTTCATGGCCTGAGCGACCTTCTCGGCTGTTGCCTTCCCTCCCGCTTCCTCCAACACACTGATGAGGCGTTTGAGCTGCACCTCCAGCTCCCACGTGAAGGCGTGATCGCCCATGACCGAGAGAGCACGAAGGGCCAGATCCTCGACGCGTGCCTGGTACTCGCGGGGCAGGCGGGGGTAGAGTGTTGCCAGCGAAGTGATGACCTCGGTGAAGGCCTGGAATTGCAGGGACTCAGAAGAGACGACCGTGAAGGACTCGAAGGTCTCCAGAATGCGCTCCACAAGATGCTCCCGGTAGACGAGGGGTACGGGACGCTTGTCGGACTCGGGGGGCTCGGTAGCGGCGAAGCGCGCCAGGAGGTCGCGCAGCAGGTGGATGGCGATGAGGCCCGTCGTTATGGTTTGCTTGGAGGTCGAGATGGCGGTCCAGCCGATCTCCTCGATCTGCTCGACGCCGTAGACCGGGTCGAGGTCGTACTCCCGCTGCTGCGAGAGCTCGAAGGCCCGCTGCAGGGCCTCCTCGATGACGGCGGCACTCTCCTCCGTCTCGGCTCTGACGAGGGCCATGACGTCGTGATAGGAGACGTAGGAGCCGAAGAAGACCTGCAGTTCTACCTCGAACTCCCCCTCGACCGCCGTCTCGGCGGCAGCAATTTCGCGCAGATCGAAGTCTACCACGTAGCCCTGATCGTCAGTGCGCACGGTCCGTTCGACCCTGCCCCGATAGCGGGGCTCGCGCCGGGTGCGGGCCAGGAAATCCCTCTGGTTCCGCCGGGCCTGGATCGTCTGGTCGTGGATGGCGCCCAGGACCACCTCGGGGCGCATCTGATTGATGGTGGTGTAGAGGAGCAGGATGAGGAAGTAGATGTCGAGGGCGGCGAGGAAGAGGCCCAGCATCGCTCCGAGGACGGGGTTGAAGGCGTCGCTGCTGAAGGCCTGGACGACGAGGGTGTAGATGGCGCTCCCGATGAAGGTGCCCAGATAGACCTGATTGCGCCTTCGGGAGAAGAATTGGTCATAGACTTGGTTGCCCATCGTCGCGGAGCTCTGCTGGAGGGTGATGAGCAGCATCGAAACGATAATGCCGGTGAAGGTGATGATACCCCCTGCCAGGGTGCTCAAATAATCGGCCGTCGATGAGGCCTCAGTGAAAATTTGGGACTCAAGGTAAGTGTACAAGGGCTGCAGCCACTCCGGGCGTGCACGGTCCAAGGCGTTCATGACCAAGGCAACCGCGATCAGCCCCAGGAAGATTAAGGTGGGAATGGTGAGAAATTTCCGGAAGGCTCGGTTTACCTTGCGTCCGAACGCAGGGCTACTGCGCGCCGGTTTCCCAAGCCGGGCATCTTCTTCTGCCACTAAGCCCCCTCCATCACGTAGGGTACGGATAACAGCCAATCTACCTCTCTAGCATAACATGGAGGGGCGCTATTTGCCATATATCCATATACAATAAGCGGGTATAGATGGGGATATATTCTTGACTCTGCTGAAAAAAGCCTTTTTACCACAGAGGGCACGGAGATTTTTTAAATTGGACTTCATAAAATCAGGCAAAAGAGCGCTTTTTATAAAGATATGTCACTATCTCCTTGGTTTTCTCGGTGTTCTCCGTGTTGGAAGGAGTTTTTTCAGGGCAGTCATTCTTCTTCACCCGCGCTGAAATGCGGGTGGGGGAGCTTTAGAGCCGTGGCTTGAGCTGAGTGGGCTTATCCGAAGGGGAACATCACGGGGAGTACGAGAAGGGTCAACAGGAGGACGAGGATCTGCAGGCCGAGCCCCAGGCGCAGGTAGTCCTCGAAGCGGTAGCCCCCTGGGGCCATGACCATGGTCGTGCTCATGGTAGCGACGGGCGTGGCGAAGGCGGTGGAAGCCGCGACGGCGACCGCCATGAGGAAGGGCTGGGGGGCGACGCCGAGGGAGACGGCGGCCTGGTAAGCGATGGGGGCCACGAGGACCGTCGTCGCCGTGTTGGAGATGAACTGGCTGAAGAGGGCGGTGAGCAGGAAGAGGCCCGCCATCACCGCCACCGGACCGAAACTGCCCAGATTCGAGGTCAGCGCCCGGGCAATGACCTCGACGCCCCCCGTCTTCTGCAGCGCCGTCGCCATGGGTAGCATGCCTGCCAGCAGGAAAATGGACTGCCAGTTCATCGCTCCGTAGGCCTGCTCCATGGTCAGGCTGTCGGTCAGCACCATGAGCGCGGCGGCGAGGAGCACCGCCGTCACCGCCGGGACGATCTCGAAGGTCATCAGGATGAGCATCCCCACCATGATGAGGGTGGCGAGGAGCGCGCGTTTCGTGGTCCGCCGCTGCTCCAACATCTCGCGCGGTAGGCCCACGACGATGAAGTTTCGCTGCTCGTCACGCAGAAGGGCGATGCGCCGCCACGTCCCCAAGACCAGGAGGGTGTCGCCGAAGCGCAGCGGGGTCTGGGCGCTCTCCTCGGCGGGCAGCGGCTCGCCCATCCGGCGCACGGAGAGCACCGTGACGTTGTACTTGTCGCGGAAGCGGCTCTCCTTCAGCGTGCGTCCCACCAGTTGGGAGCGCGGTGGGAGGAGCAGCTCCACCATCCCCAGCTCGTCCGAGAGGAGAGGCTCCTCCGTCTCACGGCTCTGGAGGATGCCCAGCCGGAGCTCCTGCGCCATGCCCGCCACGTCGTCGGAGTCACCCTGGACGTGGAGGATGTCGTTGTGGTGCAGGCGGGTCTCCGGCTCCACGGGTTGGGCCTCTTCCGGCGCGCCCTGGCGCTCGGGCCAGGACTGCGCCTCCAGCACGTTGACACCGAAGCGCTCGCGCAGGTTCGCCTCGCTCACGGTCATGTTCACCAGAGGGGAGGAGCTGCGCACCCGTATCCGGTAGAGCTTGCCCGGCAGCCGGTAGGTCTCCGCCAGCTCCTCCATGGAGAGGGACTCGTCGACCTCCGTCTCGTCGTAGCCACCGGCGCTCCTCGGGGTGCGCTCGGCCTCGGCGGGCAGCAGATGCCGCCCCACCACCAGCATAAAGCTCACGCCCAGGGCCAGGACGAGCACGCCGATGGGGGTGAAGCTCAAGAAGCCGAAGGGGGGCAGTCCGTGGGCTGCCAGCTCGTTGCTCACCACCAGGTTGGGCGGCGTGCCGATGAGGGTGAGGAGCCCGCCCAGCAGGGAGCCCACCGCCAGGGGGAGCAGGGTCTTCGAGGGGCTGACCTTGGCCCGCCAGGCCATGTTCACCGCGACGGGGATGAGCACCGCCGTCGCCCCCGCGGAGCTGAGGAAGGCGGAGAGCAGGGCGACGGCGACCATGGTCACGCCGATGAGGCTGCTCTCGTCGCTGCCGGTGATGCGGGTCAGACCCTGCCCGATGGCGTGGGCGACGCCCGTCTGGAAGAGCCCGCCCCCCACGACGAAGAGCCCGGCGATCATCAGCACGACGGGATCAGAGAAGCCCGCCAGGGCCTCGGTGGGGGTGAGGATCTCCGAGAGCATCAGCACCAGCAGCACCAGGAGGGCCACCAGGTCCATGCGCAGCCGCTCGGTGACGAAGAGGAGCATGGTGATCCCCAGCAGGGCGAAGACGAAGAGTGTCTCGGTGTTCATCGGCAGTCAATCCCGTCGGCAGAAGGGCGCAGCGTTGGGAGGCGCAATCGCTCGACCCTACCTCCAGAGCCCCTTTCCTGAACCCTCTCTGTCGCGGTGAAGTAGTCTCATGACAATGCTATGATAGCAGGGGGAGCGGATTTGTCGAATGGCCTTCGCGTTTCAGTTCGGTGGCTTCAAATTGTGGAATGGGATTGTAAGGAATTCGTATTTGCCCGCCACCTCTCCCCGTGTTACAATAAGGCAATGGCTTATGCTTACGACGTAGAATCGTTTCTAGAGATCCTCAACCCACAGCAGCGCGCCGCCGTCTCCGTCTCCGATGGACCCGCCCTCATTCTTGCGGGCCCCGGCTCGGGGAAGACGCGCGTGCTGACCCACCGCGTGGCCTGGCTCCTGGCCCAGGAGCGGGTTCTGCCCTGGCGCGTGCTGGCGGTGACCTTCACCAACAAGGCTGCGCGCGAGATGCGCGACCGGCTGGGTCAGATGCTGGACCCCGATGCCGTGCGCGATATGTCCATCGGCACCTTCCACGCGACCTGCGCTCGCATCCTGCGCCGCGAGGCGGAGTGGGCGGGGCTGGACCGCAGCTATCTTATCTTCGACAGCGACGACCAGGTCGCCGTGGTGAAGCAGGTGGTGAAGGCCCTGGGGCTGGACGACAAGCGCTACCGCCCGCGGGCCCTGCACGGCGCCATCTCCCGGGCCAAGAACGAGCTCCTCGATCCCGCCGACTATCCCGTCTTCACTTACTACGACGAGGTGGTCAAGCGGGTCTATACGAAGTATCAGGAGACGCTGCGGGATAATAATGCTCTCGACTTTGACGACCTCCTCGTGGAGCCCGTGAAGCTCTTCCGACAGAATCCCGAGGTCCTGGAGAAGTACCGCCACCGCTTCCGCCACGTCCTCGTGGACGAGTTTCAGGACACCAATGTGGCCCAGTACACGCTCCTGCGGCTTCTCACCCAGGAGCACCGGAGTCTCTTCGTCGTCGCCGACGAGGACCAATCCATCTACTCCTGGCGGGGCGCCGACTACCGCAACATCCAGCGGCTGCGCAACGACTACCCGGAGCTCGTCGAGATTCTGCTGACGGAGAACTACCGCTCCACGCAGATCATCCTCGATGCTGCCCAGGCGGTCATTGCCCGCAATCTCGATCGCACGCCCAAGGAGCTCTTCACCCGCAGGGAGGGGGGGACGCACATCGTTCTGCGCGAGGCCTACGACGAGCAGGAGGAGGCCGCCTTCGTGGTCCGTGAGGTCCAGAGTCTGGCCCGCGAGGGCTACTCGTGGAGCGACGTGGCCATCATGTACCGCACTAACGCTCAATCCCGGGCGCTGGAGGAGGCCTTCGTCCATGCGGGCATCCCCTACCGGCTCATCGGGGGGACCCGCTTCTACTCCCGGATGGAGATCAAGGACGTCCTGGCCTTCCTGCGGCTGGTCGAGAACCCCGACGACGACATCAGCTTCCTGCGCATCGTCGGGACGCCGCCGCGGGGTATCGGGGCGCGGACGGTAGCGAAGATCACAGCCCAGGCCGAGCGGGAGGGGACCTCCCGCTTCCGCGCCGCTCAGTCCCTGCTGCTGCAGGGGACGCTCGGCGCCCGCACCCACAACGCCGTGGAGGACTTTGTCAACATGGTGGAGGCCTGGCAGGCGGAGGCGGAGCAGCTGCGCGTGACGCAGCTCCTCGACCGGGTCTTGGCCGACACCGAGTACGAGCCCTATCTCCGTGACGACACCGAGGAGGGCGAGGGGCGCTGGGAGAACGTGATGGCGCTGCGGGCGGTCACCGCCGAGGAGCCCGACGTCACCCTCCTGGAGTTCCTGACGGACGTGGCGCTGGTGGCGGACGTCGACGAGATCGAGGAGACGGTGGACGCTGTAACTCTCCTTACGCTCCACAGCGCCAAGGGGCTGGAGTACCCGGTGGTCTTCCTCACCGGTCTGGAGGAGGGGATGCTGCCCCACAGCCGCTCCATCGAGGAGTCGCCCGGCGCCGTGGAGGAGGAGCGCCGGCTGCTCTACGTGGGCATGACCCGCTCCGAGGAGCGCCTCTACCTCACCCACGTCTTCCGCCGGAACTGGTACGGCAGCAGCGAGCCCGCCATGCCCTCGCGCTTTCTGGAGGATCTGCCGGAGGAGGTCCTGGCGAGCGCCCGCCGCCGCCCGACCTCCCAACCGGCGGCCACCAACAGCTGGAGCACGCCGAGCTGGGGGCAGACGCTGGAGGAGCAGCGCCCGCGCCAGCGCCCCCGGGTGGAGCGCCAGTTCGACGAGGGGCAGCGGGTGCGCCACCGCCGCTACGGCGAGGGCGTCGTCCAGGAGAGCCGTGTGGAGGGCGGGGACGAGATCGTCACCGTGCTCTTCTTCGACAATCAGGTGAAGAACTTCCTGGTGGGCGTGGCCCCCCTGGAGCCCGTCTCGAAGCA
>DAOTVC010000004.1:0-5019 GCA_034437215.1 Anaerolineae bacterium
TTCAGCAGGACCCAGACCCGCCCCTCGGGCGTGATCTGCTCGTCGAAGATGGCCTCCAGCCCCTCCAGGGGGCCGCGGGCCACGCGCACGACGTCCCCCTTCTTGAAGGGGGAATCGGGCACGTCCCGCTCCACCCGCTTCTTGAGGCTATGGCGGAGGTAGGTGACGACCTCGTCGGGCACGGGGACGGGACGCCCCCCCGCCGATACGATGCGGCGCACGCCGGGCGCCCACTGTGCCTTCACCAGCTGATCGCTCCGAGGGTCGAAGCGCGCAAAGAGATAATGGGGAAAAAAGGGCTTCATCGAACGCCGGTCACGCCGCTGCTGAACGACGGCGACCTCCGGCAGGTAGGTCTCGACCCCCGTGCTGCTCAGAACGTCCTGGACCAGATACTCCTTGTGCGGCTTCGTGTAGAGGGCGAACCAGTGCCTCGCAGCACCGGCGCCGTGCACGCCGCCCATCCCTTCCGTTGACATTATGCCCCCTCGCTGCCCACGGTATAACTGGTAATGACAAGTTCAAAAGGTGCCCCCCGTACGTGCTAACTATTTCGCTGTCCGCACGGCAAGAGCACGTTTCCTTAGCATGCTTTCTACCCTAACACAACCCCAATCGCTGTCAAGCCCCCTGCAAGGCCTGGAGTCCTTACGTTCTTTAAAGGAAGACCTAAACATCAGCCACGAATTTCACGAATTAACACAAATTAGAACCCCTTTTCGTAAGATTCGTGTAATTCGTGGCAAAAACCTTAACCATACCTCTTTGAAGAATCCGACTTTGGTTCTTCTGAAAGTACCAGAAACTTCATGCAAAAGCGCCAAGAACGCCAAGGAAATGCAAGTCTCGGCTAATCTTTCTGAGCAGAATCACCTTTACTGTTCAAGAAAATTACGAGCAACTTAAAAATCTTGGCGACCTTTGCGTCTTCGCGTGAGACCTGACCTTTTTTCAGTGCAGTCAAACCTCGATGCTAAAACGTGAAGCGTAAGAGGTGAGATGCTCACGTTTCACGTTTTACGCTTCACGCCTTGACCTGAAGTCAAGTACCCCTCATAAGACTATGGCTCGTATCCCCTGCTGTCCGCAATGTCGTATCCCAACGCCGGTTCTACCACCGAGGGCCAAGGTTTGCAACCCGTCCTAAGGTTCCGGGGTCGCCCGCGACTCGGCCTGCCGCGCCTTCTCGAGGGCGCCCGCCCCGTTCTCCGGGTCCAGCAGCGCCACCGCCCGCCAGGCGTGGGCCGCCCGCGCGTAGTCCTCCTGCACCCAGTAACGGCTCCAGGCCTGCCCCTCCATGCGAGGCTGGGCCCAATACAGCCCGTGGATCACCGCCACCCCCTCCTCCACGCGACCCTGCGCCACGTGGGCGTCGCCCAGGAGCAAGCGGGTCACCGAGTCCCGGTGTCCCGCCTCCCACGCCGCTGCGATGTCCTCGTAGGCAGCGGCGTACTCCCGCCGCGAGAGGTGGATGCCCGCCAGCCTCTGGCGCGCCGTCGCGTTCCCCGGATCGAGCGCCACCGCCCGCTCGAAGAGGGCGATGGGCACCGCCAGCTCCTCCTCCTGCCGCACGGCGTCCATGATAAAGCCGGGCGTCCTGCCGTGCTCGTAGAGCGCCAGCTCCGTCCGCGCCTGCAGCATCGCCCCCAGACTAGCGTACCACTGCGCCTGGAGGGGGCGGCGGAAGGCGAGCCCCAGGACGAGCAGCAGGACCAGACCCAGGGCCACCGGACGCCAGGCTCCCCGCGCTCGAGGGCGCTCCTCCTCCCCCACCGGCGCCCCCGCCCCGCGCACCACGGCGAAGGGGACGAAGAGCAGCAGCAGCCCCCGGCTCCCGTAGAGGGCGTCGTCCACCTGCCCGTGGGCCAGGACGATCGCCAGGGAGACCAGCCCCGCCTCGATTAGCAGGCCCGCCGAGCGGGGCGCGTGGCGCCGGCGGCGCACCGCCTCGACGACGCAGACGACCACGAGGGCCAGGTAGAGGAGCAGGCCCACCACCCCCTGCTCCACCAGCAGGTTGATGAGCAGGTTGTGGCTGTGGACGGTGTGCCCCACGTGGATGAGCAGGGTGTAGATGGAGAAGTTCATCATGAAGGTCCCCAGCCCCGCCCCCGTGAAGACGTAGTCGCGCGCCAGGAGGAGGGAGTCCCGCAGCAGGGTCAGGCGGTTGGTGAGGGCACCGGCGCCGGGCAGGTCGTAGGCGAGGATGGCGTAGAGCGCAACCGCCAGAAGCACCGCTCCCGCCGCCAGCAGCCCGCCCATCCACGCCAGCCGTCTCCGCCCCTCGAAGCGCCGTCCCAGCGCCCGCCAGAGCCCCCAGAGGAGGAAGCCCGCCAGCGCTCCGAGCCACGCGCCCCGCGAGGTGGAGACCAGGAGGCCCAGCAGGGTCACGCCCAGCGCCGCCGTCCAGAGGGCGGGGAGAAGGCGCCGCAGCCGGGCAGGCAACCCCAGATCCTCTCCCCGGCGCGGCAGCAGGATCAGGGGGACGTAGAAGGGGAGCACCGTCGCCAGCATCCCGCCCGTCACGTTGGGGCTGAGCTGGTGGGTGGAGAGGGCGGGCAGCCGCGCCGAGATGGCCTCCCCCAGGTCGATGAGCAGCGGCACCTTGACCGGGTGCGCGCTCCAGTCGTTGGTCAGGAAGAAGTAGGCGGTCAGCGCGACGCCGAAGAGCCCCCAGAAGGCCAGCGCCCCGTAGAGGTGCTCCAGGTCCGGCTGGTGGACGAGGGCGTAGTAGATGCCCCAGGCGCCCACGACGAGCCAGAACTTGGCCCGGGCGGGCCCGGGCGCGTAGGCCGTCTGCGTCGCCACGAGCGCCGAGAGCACGAAGAGGCCCAGGAGCAGGTCGAAGCGCGTGAGGCGCAGCGTGAAGCGAGTACGGAGCCCGGCGAGGCTCCACATCAGCCCCAGCAGCAGCAGGGGCCAGGGGCCGGGCCAACCGCCCTCGTACCAGACGGCCCCGCCCTGGAGGTACCAGAGCCCGCCGGCGAGCAGCGCGCAGCCCAGCTCGATGTACGGTAGCACTCGTATCAACACCCTACTCCTTTAAAGGCCAGTCGAAAGTCCAAAGTCAAAGGTCAAAGGTCAAAGGTCAAAAGTCGGCGTTGTCTGCAGTTCTAACAACAAGATCCACCCAACGAGATCCTCCCAACGAGATCCTCCCAACGAGATCCCTCGTCGCTACGCTCCTCGGGATGACGGGATGGGCGACCGCGTTCATCGACCTCCTGACGTCCCCCTACTCCCTACTTCCTACTTCCTACTCCCTACTTCCACCCCAACGTCTCGATACCGATGCGCAGAGCGAACTTGAGCAGAGCGGGATCGCCTGCCAGCATCATGGCGTAGGTGAGCATCGGCCCCGGGCGGAAGGCCCACTCGCGGAAAGCCCGCTTCGCCCAGCGCTCCAGCTCCTCAGCCCGCAGGTTCGGGTAGTCGAGCACCGTCGAGCGGTCCATGTCCACCTCCTCCCAGCGCGTGCCGGGACGGAACCAGCCGTTCTCCACCACCTCGAAGAAGAAGGGCGTGCCCGGATGGGGCGCGGCGATGTGGAAGAGCACCAGGTCCAGGGGCAGCCGCTTAGAGAAGTCGATGGTGCGGCGGATGCTCTCCTCCGTCTCGCCGGGCAGGCCGATGATGAAGTAGCCCCAGTTCATGATGCCCGCCTCCTTCGACCAACGGAGCGCCCGCTCCACCTTCTCCGGCGTGATCCCCTTGCGCATCCGCTTGAGCATCCTCTCGTCGCCCGACTCGATGCCCCAGGAGATCATCCAGCAGCCCGCGCGCTTCATCGTCTGCAGCAGCTCCGCGTCGACGAAGTCCACGCGGCTGTTGCAGGTCCACTTCACCGGCAGCTCCCGCTCCATGATCCCCTCGCAGATCCCCATCACGTGCTCCCGGTTCACCGTGAAGAGATCGGTGTACATGTGGATCTTGCGCACCCCCAGCCCCACCAGCTGCTCCACCTCGGCGAGGACGTGCTCGGGCGAGCGGTAGCGCACCGAGCGCCCGTAGGAGACGTGCTTGATGCAGAAGCGGCAGCCGCCGGGGCAGCCGCGGCTGGAGACGACGAAGGCATAGGGTCCGCCCACCAGCGGCGCCCGGTAGCGCTCCAGCGGCAGCAGATCGTGGCGAGGCAGCGGCAGATCGTCGAGGTCGGCGATGAAGGGGCGGGGCGGGTTCACGACGATCTCGGAGCCCTCGCGCCAGACGAGGCCCTTTATACGTTCACACGTGCGCACGTTCTCACGGGTGAACATGGGCTCCCAGCCGGGATCCGTCTTGGTGAAGAGGCGGTACAACCGTGCGGCGAAGTCCGGTTCCACCCCCGGCCACCACTCTTCGGCATTCGGCTCCCCGCTTCCCGCTTCCAGCTTCCAGCTTCCAGTTTCCAGTTTCCAGCTTCCAGCTTCCAGTTTCCAGTTTCCAGCTTCCAGCACATCCACCAGCTCCCGCAGCGTCAGCTCCGGCTCCCCCACGAGGACGTAGTCGAGCGCGGGGAAGGCCTCCATCGTCGAGCGGGGCATGGGGGTGACGTGGGTGCCGAAGGCGAGGGTGGTGGCGCCGCGGGCCTTCGCCAGGAAGACACCGTACATGTCGTTCTGGAGCGTGGGCGCGGTCACCTGAGTGAGGTAGTAGCGGGGGCGCTTCTCGTCGAGGAGCGCCTCGAAGGCCTCCCAGGTCATCCGCCCGGGGATGGCGTCGACGACCTCCACCCGGTAGTCGGGGAAGAGGGCCGCCATCTGTGCCAGCCCCACCTGGGGCCAGATCATCCCCTCGCGGGAGCGCCGCCCCACCCGGTGCTGGCTGCGGATCCAGATCCCGCCGTCGGGCGCCGGGGGGTTGACGAAGAGGATGTCGACGGCGCCCTTGGGGCGCGCCGCCAGCTCCTCCCGCAACAGCGCGTCGGTGTTCGGAAAGCTCGGCGTACTCACTCTACCTTCGACCACAATACCTCTCTCTCTACTCGTCTCGGCGTGTTGACTTCAACATACGCCTGAAAACCTCAGCCACGAATTACAC
>DAOTVC010000005.1:0-13327 GCA_034437215.1 Anaerolineae bacterium
TTTCGCCGTTTGAGCGGCAACAGCCGGACTTACTGATCCGGACGAGTACTGCTGAACCGAGCCGGCCTACGACCTCTCCGCCGGCGGTTTTAGCCGCCGGCTACCGTATTGAAGTCGGCTGATGGAGTTTGAGAAAATAATGGGGTAACTCCACTGAAGAAAGACTAGCTAACCGCAGAGAGCGCAAAGAACGCAAAGTTGAGATAAGGATTATTAATGACTCCACTGAAAAAAGATCTTTTACCACGGAGATCACGGAGATTTTTGATGTTAGACTTCACAGAATAGAACTCTCGGTTTAACTTTCATAAATATCTCCGTGATTTTCTCAGTGTTCTCTGTGTCCTCCGTGGTGAGATATAGTTCTTTCAGGAGAGCCATTAATTCATCGAAGTGTAAACCTTATCTTTGCGACCTCTGCGTCCTTTGCGGTTAGTCCCCACCTTGGCCATCTCCCCCGCGCCCTTCAGAACCTCGGGGTCTTTGAGGGCGCCGCAGAGGTCCGTGCACTCCGGCAAGGTGGTGCCCCCGTGTGCACGGATATCTGGTGGCGCAAGAGAGAGCCGCCGCTCCTACTCCTTGATGATCCCCTCCCGCCAGGCGTAGATGGCAGCCTGGGTGCGATCCGAGAGGTGTAGCTTCCCCAGAAGATTGCTGACGTGCGCTTTCACCGTGCGCTCGGTGATGTAGAGCTCGGAGGCGATGTCGGCGTTGGAGAGCCCCCGGGCGATCAGCTGCAGCACCTCCAGCTCCCGGGGCGTGAGAGCGGCGGTGGGGTCGTGCCGGCTGGGCGAGGTGACCTCCGCCATAAGCCGCTGGGCGATGCGCGGGTGCAGGGTCGCCTCCCCGCGACCGGCGGAGTAGATGGCTTCGAGCACCTCCTCGGCATCGGCGTCCTTCAGCAGGTAGGAGAGGGCCCCGGCCTTGATCGCCGAGAAGATAAGCTCGTCCTGAGCGTAGCTGGTGAGGACGACGACCTGGCTGTGGGGGCTGACCTGGCGGATCTGGCGCGTCGCCTGCACCCCACCCTCCTCCGAGGGTTCGCTCAGGGGGCGCAGAGGTAGGACCAGATCCATGAGGACGACGTCCGGCACGAGATCCGCGACGCGGCTCACCGCCGTCTGCGCATCCCCCGCCTCTCCCACGAGCGCGACGTCGCCGTGGGCGCTCAGATAGTAGCGCAGCCCCTTGCGCACGACGTCGTGGTCGTCGACGATAAAGACGGTTACACGTTCTTCAGGGGGGGAATCAGCCATACAGGCTCTCCTTTCTAAAGAGACACCGGTGCTTGCGCACACCATCCAAGCACGAAAATGGTTCGTAGTAGGCACTTCAGTGCCGTAAAGCAACGGCGATGAATCGCCTACTACAAACCCAAGCCTATTTTCGAAGGACGTAGCAGGACGAGGAGGGCCAAGCCGAGAGCCGTGAAGACGCCCAGGAGCACGGCAAGAAGTCCTCGCCCCCGCGTAGGCGGCTGCCAGATCAGGGACAGAGGGGGTTCGGCTCCCCCGGGCGCATCGTCTTCCCGGCGCGAGCCGGTGCGCCCCTTCTCCCTTCTCGCCAGGAAGAGGACGAGAGCAACGATCAACGCCATAGCCACGGGGAAGAGCATCGGGGTCTTGTCGTCGAAAGCGGGGTGTCCCGCAGCTAAAAGACCGATGACGAAGCCCACGGCAACGCCCACGATCAAGCCCATCACGATACCCGCTTTGAACCGGTCACCCCGTCTCTCAGGGCGTTCGGGACCCGGATAATAGTCTTCGAAATGTTCCGACATAGATACCCCTTACCTGACCTGAATAAAACGACGGCGCACGGCACCGTCTCCCTGCTGTCGATGCACCGGCGCCCTTACCCCCGGCCCTTCTTCCGTTCACCCGCAGGACCGGAGGGCATGTAGGACCTGGTGGACTCACCCCCACCCTCTGAGGGCGTGATCTCTACGGGCAGGCTGCCCAACAGGAGCGTCGGGCTGATGCCCTCCTCGGTGATCACCACCTTGGCGTTGTCCCGCAGCGCCGCCTCCGTCATCTCCAGCTGGCGCAGCAGCTGCGCGTTGCCCTGGAAGTACCGCTGCGCCGCCTCGTTGACCAGACGGATGGCCTCGGCGCGCCCCTCGGCGATCTCGATGGAAGCCTGGCGCTCGCCCTCGGCCTTGCGGATAGCCGCCTCGCGATCGCCCTCGGCCCGCTGGATGGTGGCCTTCTTCTGCTGCTCGGCGGCTTCGAACTCACCCGTCGCCAGCAGACGCATGGACCGCCGCTCCTGCTCCGCCGTCTTCTGCTTGTGCATGGCGCGCTTGATGTCCTCGGGCGGGTCGATGAGCATGATCTCCACCTTGCTGATGACCAACCCCCAATCGGCAGCGAACTGATTGAGCACCCGCTGCAGGTTGGTGGCGATCTTCTCCCGGGCCACCAGGCTCTCGTCCAGCGTCAGGTCCCCGAACTCCTGACGCAGGTTGGTCATGGCCAGCTGGATCACGGCGCGTTTCCAGTTGTCGATGTTGTAGAAGGTCTGCTTGATGGACTCCTCGTCGGGTTTGGGACGCACCCACATCACGCCGTCCACGCGGATCTCGACGTTGTCCTTGGTGATGACGGGCTGAGGCGGGATGTCCATGGTGTGCTCGCGCACATCACGCACGCGAATGAGGCTGATGAAGGGCAGCTGGAAGCCGGGTCCGGGCAGCACGAAGCCCTGGTAGCGGCCCAGAGACTCGCGGATCCCGCGCTCGTAAGGCTTCAACGTGAAAAGGGGAAAGTGTATCGTTCTCATGATTATCCTCTCCTGAAGGACTAAAAGGGTTACGAATTCTGAGATGGCGCGGTCGCGCCCTGCGCGGCCTCGTCAATGACACGAGCAAGGGCCATGATGAGCAGGGGCAAGGGGAGGGCCCGCTTTAGGGTGATGCTCGGCAATCGCTTCCCTTGCGCGCAGAGCAACCGCTCCCCGGTCTCCCCCTCGAGGACGAAGTTGCAGGGCGTTTCGTCCTCTCCGGACACGTAGGCCAACCGGTAGGCCCGGCCGTCGTAGACAATCTCACTCCAGGTGTGAATCTGCCGTCCCTGATACTGCATGGCGGCGAGCGGCTGTCCGTTGCGTACCAAGACGGCGCGACCACTCAGATCGCTCACCTCCTTCAACGCCCAAACGGCGCCACTGTCCTCCCACTCATACTTGCCCGGTTTGCGGTGGATGGTCACCAGGCACCGGTCGTCCAAGAGCACGTCGTAGTAGCGTATCAAGCCCAGAAGACCGGTAAAGGTCGTGATACGCAACGGCTGCAGGGCCGGCTCCACGAGAGGACGCCGCAGGTGGCTCTGGTCCGCGGGCTGCCAGGGCCAGGTCTGCCCCACAGGGATCATCAGCTTCTGGCCCAACCAGGCCCAGTTCTCCGCGTCGGGGCGAGGACGATGGCGCCCCCCACCCCGCAGATCCGCCTGGGACTCCAGACTGTGCCCCAGGGCCACCTCAGCCGTGACCCGCGTCCCCTCACCGGGCGTGCTCTCCACCTGCAGACGCCCACCGCTCTTTAAGAGGCGCTCCTGCATGTTCACCAGTCCCAAACCCCGCTGTGCCCGCTCCACGTTGAAGCCGATCCCGTTGTCCGCGAGGGTCAAGGAGACCAGCTCGGGAAAGCACTGCAGGCGCACGTCCACCCGCGTGGCCCGTGAGTGGCGGGCGATGTTGTGCAGCGCCTCCTGGGCCACCCGGTAGAGGGTCTCGGTGAGCGAGGGCGGGAGGAGGTCGTCGTTCCCCTCCACCTCCAGGTAGATGAGGAGGTGCTCCTGAGCCCCGAAGAGCAGCGTGTAGTCGTTGAGGGCGTCCGCCAGGCCCCGCTCCTGCAGGGAGGCCGGTCGGAGATCCTTGATGAGGCGCGTCGTCTCCCGCTGTGCAGCCCGCGCCGCCTCTTCGATCTCCTGCAACATCTCCTCCACCCCGGCAGACACCTCCTCTGAGGCCTGGAGGCGGGTGCGGAGGGCGCCGGCGGTCATCGTCAGGCTGAAGAGGTGCTGCTTGACGCTGTCGTGGAGCTCCCGTGCCACGCGATTGCGCTCCTCCACCACGGCCAGCGCGCGCACCTGATCGGTGAGCCGGTCGTTGCGCTCCCGCAGCGCCTCCAGATCCTCCTCGTCCTCCTCCAGATGCGCGGCGAGGAGATCGAGCTGGCGGCCCAATGCCCCCAGTTCATCCCGCTGGGGATCGTGAAGACGCAGGGCGAGGTTACCCCGCAGCCAGGCCCTGCCAATCTCCAGATAACGGTGAAGGCGGCGCCCCAGGCTATGGGTCAGCCACCCACTCAGGAGCAGGGCAACGGCAAGCCCGATTCCCGTGACAAAGATCACGTGCAGCAGCCAGGTGAACGCTCCGCCGGTGGGGGGCAGCAAGAGTGCCGCCAGTTCACCCAACACGATGGCCACGATGGCGATGCCGCCGTAAGCCAGCGTCAGTTTGAGCGGTACGGTCAACCGGATAGGGGGCTTATCTCTCTGCATCCTGTTCTCCTCGTCTCCTGCCCGTTTTTCTTCTCATTCTACCCAATCCCCCTCTCCCTGTGATCGGGCAGACGAACAGAATGGCCCTAGTACCTGGGTACAGAATGACTACTCCCGCTTCCGCAGCAACACGCCCAACAGAAGCGCGGCCAAAAGCAGGCTGACGAGGGCGGCCAGAGGCACGACCCTGGGCCCCACGCTCTCGAAAAACTGACCCACGATGGAGGGCACGATGATCACCCCCAAACTCACCCCCGTGAAGAGCCAGCTGGTGACCTGACCGGTGACGGCGAGGTGGCGCTCGGCAAAGGAGATCATCGTCGGGAAGATGGAGGCCATGGAGAGCCCCAGGAGGGCAGAGCCCGCGGCAGTCGCGGCTACAGAGCCGGGCCCGAGCAGAATCACCAGCAGTCCCAGGAAGGCCCCTCCCAGGTCGGCCACGAGCAGGGTGCGAGGGCGCAGGCGCGTCGCCAGGGGGATGCCCAGGAGACGACCCAAGGTCAGCCCGCCGTAGAAGGCCGATGTAAGATAGGAGCCGATCACCTCGTCGCCCAACCCCAGCTCGATGACGTAGGTAGCCAGCCACCCGCCGAGGGTCAGTTCCGCGCCGGCGTAGAGGAAGAGGAAGAGAGCGATGAGCGCGATCAAAAGCGCACTGCCGCCCCCCTCGCCCCCCTTCTCTTGATCGGTGACGGAGGGGGGCGCCGGCAGGCGCAGGAGCCAGAGCGCCACGGGAGGTATGAGCAGGGCCAGCGCCCAGTAGCCCCAGGTGATATCTCCCGTCCACCGGATGGTCTGGGCGACGACGAGGGGGGAGACGAAAGCACCGGCGGCGAAGAAGAAGTGAAGCCCGTTCATGAAGGGGCCCACCGCGTCGCGATGCAGCCAGGTCAGCAGGATGTTGCCGCCGACGTCGAGGAAGCCTTCGGCAATCCCCAGCAGGAGCAACAGGGCCAACAGGAGCCAGAAGAGGGGGGTGACGGGCACCAATCCCATGGTGAGCACCATCGTGCCCAGGGCGAGAGCCGCAACGGCGTGGGCGGGCGAGCCGTCGTAGAAGCGCCCCGCCGTGACCGTCCCGATGAAGTAGCCCGCTGTGCGGAGGGTGATGAAGAAGCTGGCGCGGGCCAACGAGACACCCGCGCTCTCCGCCAGGCCCGGCAACGTCGGCCCCATCGTGCCGCTGGTCATGCCCAACAGGCCGAAAGCGAGGTAGTAGGCGGCGGTCAGGGTCTTCCTGGGGAGCTCTTCTCGCTTGGCCAAGCCTACCCCCGCATCCTTTGCAGGACGGTGTAGAGCACCTCCGCCCCCTGCCGCACCGCTGTGACGGGCACCCGCTCGTCGGCGGCGTGCACGGTGCCGAGGAGGCCCGGCGGGAGGTCGAGGGGCACGAAGCCGTAGAGGCTGATTCCCAGGCGGGCGAAGTAGCGGGCGTCGGTGACCCCGCTCAGCAGGTGCGGGACGGGCGTGCCCGCGGGATCGACCTCGCGCATAATAGCGGCGAGCAGGTCGTAGCGCTCCATCTTCGCCTGTGGGGGACCCGGCTCGAAGTCCAGCACCTCGATCTCGGGCTCCTGCCCGATGAGCGCCCGCAGCTCCGCCACGAGATCCTCGGGACCGAAACCGGGAAGCAACCGCCCATCCAGATCGAGGGTGACCGCTCCGGGGATGACGTTGACGGCGTCGCTGCCCTTGAGGCGCGTGGGGCTCACGGTGTTGTGCAGGAGAGGGTTGAGCTGGGTCCCATGGTCGCCCAACAGGTCGAGGACGTGGTCGGTCAGCGCGGGGTTAAGCAGGCGCCGCAGGAGTGCCCCCTGAGGAAAGGGCAGAGCATCGCTCAGCGTGCGGATCATCCGCTCCGTGACGGGGAGGAGGTGGACGGGCAACCGCCGCCGGTCGAGGATGCGCAGAACCTCGGCGAGCCTGCCCATGGCGCCGCCGCGCAGGGGAACGGAGCCGTGCCCCGCCCGCCCGCGCAGCGTCAGCCGCAGAATCACGTGCTGCTTCTCCGCCACCATGATGGGATAGAACTTGGCGCCCCCCAGGTGGACGGCGAAGCCGCCCCCCTCGCCGATGCCGAAGCGCACCCCTTCGAACTGCTCGGGATGCTCCTCCACCAGGAAGCGCGCGCCGCAAGCGCCGCTCTGCTCCTCGTCGGCGAGGGCGGCGAAGAGCAGGTCACCGGGCGGTCGCAGGCCCTCATCCCTGGCCCTGAGAATCGCAGCGACCATCATGGCGACGGCGCCCTTGTCGTCCAGGGCACCCCGGCCCCAGAGCACGCCGTCGTCGTCAATCTCCGCGCCAAAAGGGGGGTGGCTCCACCGCTGCCCGCTCACGGGCACCACGTCGACGTGGCCCTCGAGAAGCACAGGAGGCGCTTCACCGCGCCCCGGCAGCCGGGCGATGAGGTTGGGGCGCCCGGGCTCGCGGGCCAGAACAGTCGTGGCGATGCCGGCCCCGTCGAAGAGCCCTTTGAGGTAGGCGATGGCCTCCGCCTCCCGGCCCGGAGGATTGGAGCTGTCGTATTGAATGAGCCGCTGCAGGATCTGGACGGGATCGAGAGCAGAAGGGGGCATGGGAGCAATCTACCTTTCAGTTATGGGCTGCGCTGCTGGCGTGTAGCCATCTCCGGCGCTTTGCGGAAGTAGGCCAACCCGATCCCCTGCACGACGTAGAGGGACGCAAACATGACGAGCCGGAAACGGCGCGAGTGTCCAGAGTCCAGGGAGAGCCTCCTCGAGAGGGATAACGGCTGCGCCGATTGTATCACAAAAGGCCGACTCGGCAGCGCCTACCAGCGCGCCTGATGCTCCTCGGCGAAGCCCACCAGCCCCTCGAGGTGGATGACCTCCCCATCGTCCGCTAGCACCTCACCGCGATAGCGCCCGAAGAGCTGGTGGACCTCGCTGCTGATGACGAGCAGGTTCGTGGACGCTACGCGGTCGATGCAGGGCGTAAAGGTGAGATTCACACGACCGTCGGGCGAGCGCATCTGCCAGGGGCGGGTGAAGTCCTGGGGATCGTAGTCGAAGTTCACGTAGGCGAGCTTGTGCACCCGTCCCTCGAGGATCAGGGCGTTCTCCGTCGCCTCGGAGGTGTCGCCGAAGCCGAAGCCCAGATTCAGGCCCACGTCTCTGCCGTCGGCGAGGAAGCCGCCGGCGCTCGCCCAGACCCAGAAGGAGCGGTAGGGCCAGACGCCGCGTCCCCAGTCGAGGTTGCCCAGAGCCTCTGCAGGCCGGAGGGCGTGGGTCACCGCGCCAAAGGTCACCTCGCCCTCGGCCGGCAGGCAATTGACCTTGCGGTTGTAGTAGAAGCGCTTCCCCTCCATGGGGATGACGATGACCATCGATTCGTGATCGGCGGGCAGGCTGAGCCGGAGATCGGCCTGCAGCCCGCGCCCCGCAAAATTGGGCCACTCCACGGAGATATGGCGTGCGCCCCTTTCAATGTCGAAGTGCATCCGCACCTGCCCGTCGTCGAACTCGGCCCGCCCCTTGGTGCTGTTTCGGGGCAGAACGATGCCCCGTGCCAGCGGCACCGTCAGCGTCTGCTCGTGGTGGCTCCGCCCCTCGAAGTCCACGACGTAGGCAAAGACCTGCCCGGCGTAGCCCAGGTCGGCGAGGGTGAAGGAGAAATAGTGGGAGGGGGTCGTCACACCGTAGTAATCCCAGCGCTTGAGGCGCAGGGGCTGCAAAAAGCGAGGTCGTACCGTAGCTGCTGCCTCGAGGTTGGCGTCTAAAAGAGGCTGGCGGGCCCAGCCCACCTGCATCAGATCTCCCTCAGCATCGAGGAGGGGCAGGGGCTCCGCCAGCTCTCGTTGATTCTCAGCGCGCCCCATCTTCTACCAGCGCTGGTGAACCTGGGGCTTGATGTAGGTCTCGTAGAGGTTGTGCGCCGCGGCCATGGTGCGGGACGGCAGCGGGGGCAGATCGGCGGCCGCCGCGTTCTCCGCGATCTGATCGGGACGCTTCGCACCGGGGATGGTGCAGCTCACGGCCTCGTCCATCAGGATCCAGCGCAGGGCCAGCTGGGGCATCGTCGCCCCCTCGGGGACGTAAGCCTTGAGCTTATCGACCGTGCGGACGCCGGTCTCGAAGTCCACCCCGGCGAAGGTCTCGCCCCGGTCGAAGGCCTCACCCTCGCGGTTGAAGTTCCGGTGGTCGTTCTCGGGGAAGGTCACATCCAGGTCGAACTTGCCCGTCAGCAGACCCGAGGCCAGGGGCACGCGCACGATGACGCCCACGTTGCGCCGCTGCGCCTCCCGGAAGAAGAGATCCTGGGGTCGCTGGCGGAAGATGTTGTAGATGATCTGCACCGTCTTCACGTTGGGGTACTCGATGGCCTTCAGCGCCTCCTCCACCTTCTCCACGCTCACGCCGTAGTGCAGGATCTTGCCCTGCTGCATCAGGTCATCGAGGATGCCGAAGACCTCCGGCATGTAGTAGACCTCCGTGGGAGGGCAGTGGAGCTGGACGAGATCGAGGGCCTCCACGTCCAGGTTCTTGAGGCTCCGCTCGACGAAGGCGGTCATCTTCTTGCGGTCCCCATAGCCCTCGGCCACGTGAGGATCGAGACGCCGCCCCGCTTTCGTCGCCACGTAGATCTGTTCCGGGCGCTCCTTGAGGAGCTTGCCGATGAGCCGTTCGCTGCGTCCGTCGCCGTAGACATCGGCGGTGTCGAGAAAGTTGACGCCGAGATCGATGGCCTTGTGCAAAGCGGCCAGGGACTCCTCGTCCTCCACCTCACCCCACGAGCCGCCGATGGCCCAGGCACCCATGCTCACCGCCGAGATCTGCCAACCGGTACGGCCAAGTATGCGATACTCCATAAGGTTCCTCCCTGGAAAATAAGTAGGTTTGTAGTAGGCGCTTCAGCGCCGTACGTTCACGGCGATAAAGCGCCTACTACGAACCCCGTTTTCGTCCTACGGTGGTGTCCCGTAGGAACATGTCGACTCCTTTGTGAGGTACTAGCTCGTTAAGCTAAGTGAATAATAACGACAGGAAAAGTGAGGGCGAGCGCGACACGCCTACAGTGCAATGGCTGGCAGAGGCCGAACTTCTACCCCCCCGGAACCCGCGAAAAGGATCCGCCTACCCCTCGACGACGACCCTCGTTCCCGCGCCCGGTTCGATTCTCTGGGTCCAGACGTGGTAGGGCGTCTGGGGCTCCACCCAGCGGAAGATCCACTTGGCGGCGCTGCTGGGCACGTTGATGCAGCCGTGGCTATGACGGCGCCCGTAGTCGTTGTGCCAGTAGGTGCCGTGGATGGCCACGCCACTCCAGGTGAAGTAGGTGGGGAAGGCCACACCGGGCAGGTCGTAGTCCTCGCCCATCATACGGCTGGTGTGGCGCTTCAGGATCATGGTGAACTCGCCCCACGGCGTGGCTGTACTGTGGGCGCCCGTAGCAGCCGGCGTGGAGAAGACCACCTGATCCCCTACCAGGCAGTCGAGCCGCTGCTCGGTGGTGTTGATGTAGACCCACTTATCGGGCTGACCCGGAGCAATGGGGGCGATCTCCTCGGGCGGGATGTACCGCAGGGAGGAGGCCAGGACGTAAGGTCCGGGTGACCAGGTGATGCCCTCCTTGAGCTGGTACCACCAGATCCCCTCCTCGTCGGGCACGGCGTCGACGACGCGGTAGACGGTCTGGTAGTAGAGCTTGCGGGCGACGTGCCGGCTGCCGGGGCTCCAGCGAGCCTCGGCAAAGGGGACGGAGACCTCGGTCCAGAAGCCTGCCTCCGGCACGTGAGTGATGGCAGGTTGGGGTAGATTCTCCACCGGCTGTACGTAGCCGCTGTGGATATACCCCTCCTCCACCTGATACCAGATAGAATTGGTGGGCCACGGGGGCTCTCCGACGACGGCGGTGAGGAGCGGGAAGACCTCGTCCCGGTACTTCCACGCCACCACCTCGGCACCCTGCGCCGGCTCGGTGCGCACCGCCTGTCGCCAGAGCATGGAGCGCCCCAGGGACGCAGGCAACGGAGCCTGGAAGGGAGGTGCCGCATCTACCCTCGCGACGCGCGAGGTCAATAGTCCGACCAGGGCTGCGCCCCCGACCTTCAAAAAATCACGACGATTCAGTGTCCGCATCGATGGTCCCCCTCGAACTACAATATCAGGTTGAAGAAGACTCTCCCCCCACATTTATAGTATATGGTTTCCTCGTATAAGATATTCGTATAAGATATTCGTACGTTAACCGAAATTACTTGAACCTTCCGTCGGCCGTAGAGGGGTACATCCCAACATCAGGTACAATTATGACGATAGTTGTCGGTGGCGAGGGCGTTCTCTGTCTCCTTGTTGCCCGGCCTAGCCGGTGTCTTCTATCAAAGTCTGTAACCCCTGCCCCGCCGTGTTGTTCTGACACGGATCGTGTGCACCTCCTGAGCGGTCCCGACCGTAGCAGTTCGGTCAGACCGAAGTCGGTGGTTGTCCCCGCGCAGGTTGGCAAGCTCTGATTAGCACGAGGCTGAGCCCGGCGGGTGATGGTGGGGTGTACCCCTCTGCGGCCGACAGTGACTCCCGTTGAAAAGGAGGTTACGGATGACATCAGAAACTCCCGAAGTTGTGCTGGCGATTGACTTCAGTCGCGACCAGCTGGACGTCTCGCTGCGCGACGACGATCGCCAGTGGCTCTGGAGCCCGCGATCCTACGCCAACGACTGGCCGGGCTGGCAAAAGCTGAAAGCCCACGTGTTGGTCGAACTGGAAGCGCGCGCGCCGGCACACTTGACGGTGGTCGGCGAATCGACCGGCCCGTACTGGTGGCACGCGTTCTACCAATTCAGTCACGACCCCGACTTGCTCCCCTATGACCCGCAACTGGCCCTCCTCAACCCTGCCCACGTGAAACACTACCGCCGCGCCCTCTCGGAACGGGACAAAGATGATCCCGATGACGCCCGCTTGATCGATCAGTACTACCGTGGCGTCGGGGTGGAACATCCCTACCGCTTCCAGGAACGCTACTTACCCTTGCGCACCTTCACCCGCGCCTATGCCCGCGTCACGCACTCCTTAGCCGCCGAGAAAGCCTACTTACTCTCTGTCCTCCACCTCTGGGCAAGTGCCTACCGTCCGGGGGCAGACAAGCCCTTCTCAAATCTCTTCGGAGCCACCAGTCAGTACGTCCTCACTGAATACGCCAATATTCAAGCCATCGCCGACCTCTCCCTGGACGAATTGGCGGCGCTCCTCCAAGAGCGTTCCGGGAATACCTTCCGCCAGCCCCTCACCACCGCCCGCCAGTTGCTCAAGGTGGCCCAATACTCCTACCCCCTTCCCGAGGCCTTGGTTGAGCCGCTGCATCAAGTGCTCTCTCACACGTTGGCGCACATTCGCTTGTTGACGGACAACCAGCAAGCGTATAAGCGCCTCATCGAGCAAGAGTTACAGACGTTGCCCGAAGCGCAGCTGGCCTGGGCCTATCGCGGCCTCGGTCCCGTGTTGGTCGGGGGCTGTCTGAGCGAGATCGGCGACACCACGCGCTTTACTACGGGCACCAAGTTCGATCGCCATCGCCATCAGGAGCGCCCGCGCACCTACCGCGATGGACAGTCGGCTGTGGCCAAACTCGCCGGCCTCTGGTGGCCGCGCAAGGACTCGGGTCAGGTGCAGGGGAACCGTCCCCGGCTCGCCCGCGAGCGCAACCCCTATCTGCGCTACTGGCTGGTCCAGTCTGCGTACACCCTCCAGCGCTACCAATCCGAATACCGGCGCTTCTACTGGAGGAAGTATCGCGAGGCGCATGCCCATCCCCACAAGCGCGCCATCGTCCTAACGGCTCGCAAGGCCGTGCGGTTGATCTTTGCACTGCTACACAAAGGTCGCCTCACATGCCTGGGGGAGGTGCCCGATTCTGAATCCTGACCCCTGCGCGCGGGCGCTCAGCGTCCAGGCGTGAGGGGCAACCCAAGCGTATAGCGTAACACGCCATCCCGGCTTCGCTTTTTAAAGTGCTGTTAGGAGCTGGGCTATGAGCCCCTGTCTGTTTGTCACTGATTTTGACGCCTTTTTTGGGTCCTTGACAATTACCGGATTCTTTGAAAAATGACTTTAGTGCTTCCTGTCCTTTAGATCTCACACTAAAGACTTTTCCCCTCAGAGGTGCAAATGCTAAGGCCCTATCTCCACGATGTACTAACCAAAGGTCTTCTGCAAGTTTTAGGTCTCTTATATTGTCTGTGAAAATTTCCATTGTTATCTTAAGCCTCCACTCGGGCAACTAATCTAGATATGAAAGACTAAACGCCAGAGCACTTGTTTTAGGTTGGGCCAACAGCTTCCAGTAGCGGTGACTTTCAACTACAATTTACCTACGGCGAACTGGAGCCTGGTGTATTAGTAAGGGTTCCAGCCCTCTGAGAGTTCACTATATAGTTAAGCATTGTACATTTTTGCGCTACTACATCTGGAGCAAATCACTGCCAAGAAACACCTGTATGGCTCAGAATAATTGCTTACTCAGCGAAATCCAAAAGAGCTAGGTTCCTTAATGCATTCATACATAGCACTTTTTGTAAAAAGCTACTAGTCGATTAGGAAGTGCTTTAACATCAAAGCAGAACTAGCTGTTAGCCTGAATGTATATCTGCTTTGGTTGGAGTTACTCTTCATCTTAAACTCAACCATTACCAGCTGGCAGGATGTTTTCCGACAGGCAAAACCGCCGACTGAAGGCCATGCACCGAAAGACGGTGGTTTTCATCCACAATCCATCTACGGGGGATTAATAAGGCTGATCGGACCACACTACTTAACACGTAATGTGGTCCGATGGTATAGGTGTCAACCATCACGACATTTTGGACACCT
>DAOTVC010000006.1:0-74802 GCA_034437215.1 Anaerolineae bacterium
CTCTGGTCGGCGCTCTTCAGCGGGGACGCGCCCCCCTTTGACCCGGACCTGCTCAAGGGGGCAGCGATCCTCTTCCTGATGCTGAGCGTCATCTTTCTGCCGGCGCTTATCTTCGCCTTCTACGCCCTCTTCGCCCGGAAGGGGACGATGGCAAAGCACCCCGTCGAGTACGAGCTCTACCCCGACCGCATCCGCTACCGCTACCTGCGCCAGTCGACCTGGGAGGAGAGGCCCGCGCGGGAGCTCAAGCGGGTGATCCTGGAGACCTTCCCTGTCTCGGTCCAGACCCGGGCCGAGGGCATGCGCTTTACCCACCGAGTGACCGCCCACGCGCTGCTCCTGGAGTTCGCCGGTCACAAGCGCAACAAGCAGCTCGTGATCGACCGGGAGCGGGCGCTGCAGTTCGGGAAGAGACCGGAGAACCTCTACGAGCTCTTTCGGCGCCTCTACCCGCACGTACAAGCGCTGCACCGCCCGCGCGTCTAGAGCCCATATGGATCTCATAATGAAAGGCTGGCCTCACGCCAAGACGCACAAGGCGCAAAGATCTGCAAGCGACTTATGACGTTTTGGGAAACAGTAAGCGGGCCTGGGCCAGATAACCACGACTACTCAGGGTTGCTTAGGAACGCGAATTAAACAACTTGAGCAAAAGCAAACTGAAAGCGCTCCCGAAAGTCACCTACAATGCCCAAGTTATTTCGCATTCAGTCCTTAGCGTTCTTGGCGCCTTCGCGTGAGGTTCACGCTCGTTTCCGTGGAAGGATGCGGGTCGCCTAGCCCTCTGACTTGTACGAGAAGCGCTGGGTGCCTAGCGTGCTATACATACTCGACCCAAGGCGATAGCCCCATCTCCTCTCCTTGATTGGCACGGAAATTGGGTTAGAATTGGGGTGATGAGGAGGTTCTGAACCCACGTGCAACCCAAGAAGCTGGTCGTTCGCACCAAGCTCACACCACCCCGGCTCCATAAACGCACCCTGCACCGCCCGCGCCTGATCCGGCGCTTTCTGGAGGCCCTGGACTACCGCCTGATCCTCGTGCAGGCGGGCGCCGGCTATGGGAAGAGCACGGCGCTGGCGAGCCTCGCCCAGGAGCCCTACGCCCTCGCCTGGTATCACCTGGGGGAGGAGGACGTCGACCCGCTGGTCTTCCTCATGCACCTCGTCCACACGGTACGGATGGCGGTTCCCGCGGTCTCTGAAACGCCCCTGGCCCTGCTCGAAGGCTGGGACCGCGGCGACGGCAGATTCAGCTGGACCGCAGCGGTCGATGCCCTCGTCAACGAGCTGGCGGAGCACGCCGACGAACCCGTCCTCCTCGTCCTCGACGACGTGCACGTCCTGCGCGACACTAACGTCCCGCTGCGCATCCTCGACCGGCTCGTCGGGCGCGCGCCTGCAGACCTACACGTCATCCTCTCCACCCGCTATCCGCTGAACACCCCCTCCCTGGTGACGTGGCGGGCGCGGGGCGAGATCCTGGAAATCGGTCAGGAGGAATTGGCCTTCACCGCCGAGGAGATCCAGGCCCTCTTCCGCGAACGCTACGGGCTCGCCCTCACCTCCGAGGAGGTCCGGCGGCTGGGTCAGGAGACGGAGGGCTGGGCCATCGCCCTGCAGCTGGTCTGGCAGGGGATGCGCAGCGGCACCTCCACCGTCCTGCCCCAGAGCCTCAAGCGCCCGACGGGGCCCATCGAGGGATTCTTCGCCTACCTGGCCCAGGAGATCCTGGAACAGCAGTCACCCGACATCCGCGACTTCCTCCTCACCACCGCCGTCCTGCGGGATCTGACCCCCGAGGTCTGCGACTGCCTGCGGGGCTCCCAGGACAGTGCCGCCGTCCTGCGTTACCTGCTGGAGACGGGGCTCTTCGTCGTGGATCTGGGCGACGAACACGTCCGCTACCACAACCTCTTCCGCGACTTCCTGCTCCACCGGCAGGAGCCGGAACGTGCGCGCGCGGGACACCGGCGGGCAGCGGAGTGCTACCTGCAGTTAGGCGCGGAGGAAGCGGCCCTCACCCACCTGCTGGCCGCCGAAGCCCACCCCGAAGCCGCCCAGCTCCTCGACAGGCTGGGGCAGCGGATGGTGCGCCGGGGACGCCTCGACGCCCTCTCGCGCTGGATAGGGACCCTGCCCCCGCACCTGCTCCAGAAGCACCCCCCCCTGTTGGTCTACCTGGGGGACATCGCGCGCCTGCAGAGCCGCTTCGAGGAGGCGTTGGCCTGGTACCGGCAGGCCGAGGAGCGTTGTCGAGCCCGCGATGATCTGGCAGGGCTGGGACAGGCCCTGCGCGGGCAAGCGCGCATCTACCTCGACACGGTGAATCCCAGCCAGGCGGAGCACCTGCTGCAGGAGGCGCTGCGCATCTCCGACGGGCAGGAGAACCGGGAGTCCCACGCCCGACTCCTGGAACTCCTGGCGGAGAACCGGCTCAACCTAGGCCATCCCAAGGAGGCGGAACGCCTGCGGGTCCAGGCCCAGGCACTGCGGCAGGAGGGGCCGGGAGAGGCGGAGCTGGCCGTGCGGGTGATGCTGCGCACCGGCCAGCTGACCCAGGCCCGACGGGTGCTGGAGGAGCGGGTGCAGGCGGAGCGACAGGCGCCGATCCTGCGACCCCGGGCACACCGGGAGACCCTGCTCCTGCTCTCGCTCATCCTGGCCCTGCAGGGCGCGGGGGAGAGGGCCTACAGCTACGCCGTCGAGGGGACCGAGCGGGGGGAGGCGCTGCACTCCCCCTTCGTGGTCGCCGTGGGCCAGATGCGCCAGGGGCACGCCTGGCTGCTGCGGGAGGAGCCCCGACGCTACAACGCGGCCCGCCGCTGTTACCACGAGACCATCCGCCTGAGCGAGACCCTGGCCGTACCCCGCCTCAAAGTGGAGGCCCTCTGGGGGTTGAGCCGCGCTCACGGACTGCGCGGCGCCTTGGACGCCGCCCGCGACGCCGCCGAGCAGGGTCTGGAGATCGCCCGGCAGGCCGGCGACCAGTGGATCAGCGCCCTCATCCTGGTCTCGATGGGCGCGGCGTACGTCATCGCTCAACGGCACACCGAAGCGGCGGAGTGGCTGGACCGAGCGTGGACGGCCTTCCACGAGTGCGCGGACAGCTATGGGCAGGCGACGACCCGTCTCTGGCAGTGCCTGCTCTGGTGGGAGACCGACGACACGGCGCGCCTGGAGCGCAGCGTGGAGGGGCTGCTGCGCCTGGCCCGCGAGCACGGTTACGACTATCTGCTCACGCGCCAGACCCTCCTCGGCCCACCCGACCCGCGGAGGATCGTCCCCCTCCTCATCTTCGCCCGTGACGCGGGGCTGGAGGCCGCCTACGCCGAGGGGCTGCTTATCCGCGCCGGGCTGCCCAACGTGAAGTTCCACCCCGGCTACCGGCTGCGCGTCGAGACCCTGGGGCCCTTCCGCGCCTGGCGGGGGGACGAGGAGATCGATACGCAGGAGTGGCGGCGGGAGAAGGCCCGGCAGCTCTTCCAGCTCCTGCTCACCTACCGGGAGCGGATGCTGGAGCGCGATCAGATCCAGGAGCTGCTCTGGCCCGGGCTCGATCCGGAGACGGCCCGGCGGGACTTCAAGGTCGCGTTGAGCACGCTCTACAAGGTGCTGGAACCCGGGCGGAAGCGGGGAGCCCCCTCCGCCTACGTCGCCCGCGACGGTACCCTCTACGGGCTGCGTCCGGGCGCCGACCTGGTGCTGGACGCGGAGGAGTTCGAGGTGCGGGTGGGAAGAGGAGATGCCCACTTCGAGGAGGAGCCAGAGCTTGCCAGGGAGGCCTACCGCGAGGCCCTGACCCTCTACCAGGGTGAGTACCTGGAGGAGTACCCCTACGAAGACTGGTGCATCGAGGAGCGCGAGCGGCTCCTCACCCTCTATCTGCACACCGCCGACCGGCTGGCGCGCATGCTGGTGGAGGACGCTGTGTGGGAGGAGGCCATCGACGTCTGCCAGTCCATCCTGGCACGGGACGCCTGCTGGGAGCAGGCCTACCGGCTCATGATGGTCGCTTACGTACGGCTGGGCAACCGCGCTCAGAGCCTGCGCACCTACCAGCGCTGTGTGGAGTGCCTGCAGGAGGAGCTGGACATCAGGCCCTCCACGGCAACCGAGGAGCTCTACGGGGAGCTCTTCGATGAAAAGGGGTAGAGCGAGCCCCTGCACTTGTGGCTGGCTGCCCACTTTCACCCTGCGTGAGGCGTAAAACGTGAAACGTGAGGACCTTACGTTTCACGCCTCACGCTTCACGCGCTGTTCAAACGAGCAAAACACCACAAGAGGTAACCAGAAAAGAGGCTGAACATGAACAACACCGACATCCGCGCCCACAACCGGGAGGCCTGGAACCGCCAGGTCGAGAAGGGCAACCGCTGGACCCGGCCCGTCGACCACGAGACCGTGGAGGCGGCGCGTGAAGGACGCTGGGAGATTCTACTGACGCCGACGAAGCCCGTGCCCCGCGCCTGGTTTGGGACGCTGGAGGGGCGCGACGTGCTCTGCCTGGCGTCGGGCGGCGGGCAGCAAGGGCCCATCCTGGCGGCCGCCGGGGCGCAGGTCACCGTCCTCGACAACTCCCCGCAGCAGCTGGCGCGGGACCGGGCGGTCGCCGAACGGGAGGGGCTGGAGATTCGCACCGTGGAGGGGGACATGGCGGATCTGAGCGCCTTCGAGGACGCGAGATTCGACCTCATCGTGCACCCCGTTTCCAACGTCTTCGCACCCGAGGTGCGCCCCGTGTGGCGCGAGGCCTACCGCATTCTGCGCGAGGGAGGAGCGCTGCTCTCCGGCATCGCCCACCCGGCCCTCTACCTCTTCGACTACGAGGTCGTCGACCGGACGGGTGAGTTGACGGTGACCTGTTCGCTCCCCTACGCCGACTCGGAGAGCCTCAGCCCCGAGGCGCGGAAGCGCTACGAGGAGGAGGGGCTCCCCCTGGAGTTCAGCCACACCCTCGAGGATCAGATCGGCGGGCAGATCGACGCGGGCTTCGCCCTCGTGGGCTTCTACGAGGACGTGGACCCCAACGCGGACTGGGACCCCCTGGGCAAGTACATGAGCACCTACTTCGCAACGCGGAGCGTAAAACTATCCGCGTTGAAAGGTAAAGCGTGAAGCGTGAGGGTCTCACGTTCACGCCTGGCCCGAATCAACTGAAACAGACCCACGTGTGATACACCTCTATTGAAAGCTAGGAGAAGCGATGAGAAATAAGATCAAGGCGTTCACCAAGTACCTACTCTCCTTCCTCAGGGGCTACGAGCGCCTGGAGGATTACCCCGTGCGTTTCACCTATCAGGGCAAGGAGGGCCCCACCCTACCCCACGCGGGAGAGGCTCCCCCCTGGCGCGTGCAGATCATCAACTGGTGGCAGATGACCGGTCTCGGCGATACCAAACACGAGGCCTACGAGGATCTGCGCGAGCACTTCAACGACTACAAAGCAGGACATGGAGAGCTGCCGCGCCCGGGCACCCGCGTTCCCATCCTGATGGCGGAGACGAGCCAGGTCGATCGCCACGCCCTGCTCGCGCGGGACTTCTTCCGCCGCATCCTGGAGATGGACTATGAGAACGTCTTCATCTCCGACCAGTCCAGCCTCTACGACTTCTTCATGGAGCCGGTGGAGGTCTATCAAGAGCGGATCGAGGCGGAGTACGGGATCGACGTCTCCGACATCGAGGACGGCAACCTCGTCCGTATCTTCGAGCGTCTCAGTTCGCCTTCGAACTGATCCCGTTGGTACCCTACTCCGGCTTCGCAAGGCTCTTCGAGAAATAGTCAACAAATCGCCCTGAAAGAACCACTTTCACCACGGAGGACACCGAGAAAGTCAAAGAGATAGAGAATATTTTATAAAAAGCGCTCTTGTGCCAATCTAAAAATCTCCGTGCCCTCCGTGGTAAAAAAGGCTTGTTAGCCGAGTCAACGGATTTTTCACTCACCCCACGCAACCCCTTTAACCCGTTAACACATTTGCAACTCACAGATTTGCCAACTTGTGACTTGCTGATCTACCGATTTGCCGATTTCCCCCCCGTTGTAACTCCCCGGTAACCGAAGTCTGCTACTATGAGATCGCAGGCGAAACCACAGCCGCCTCACGCGTCGCGGCTCGGCTGCTTGGAAAGAAAGGCCCATGGTAGAGACTACAATCGTTTCGTTTATCCTGCGCTTCACCCTGGAAGATGATCCAGATTCGCTCTCCCCTGCGCCCAGCTGGCGCGGCATGCTTCGCCACGTCCACACCGACGAGCAGGTCAACTTCGTGCGGCTGGAGGAGGCCCTGGAGTTCATCGGACGCTACGTCGACCTCAGCCCCTACCAGATCCCAACAGCGGAGCTAGCGGACGACAAAGACCGTAACCCATGATTGCGTATTACGTACTGCGTATTTCGTCTCGTCGCCGTAACGCACTACGCAATACGACCTACGCAATACGCAGCAGAAACAGAAAATCACTCTTAGACCCAGGAGGTATCAGATGCGTTTGAAGGACAAGGTTGCTCTCATCACCGGCGGTGCCGCAGGCATCGGCAAGGCCACGGCCCAGCGCTTCGTCGAAGAGGGCGCGCAGGTCGTCATCTGCGACGTCAACGAGGAAGACGGGCAGCGGGTCGCCGAGGAGCTCGGCGTCGAATTCTACAAGGTCAACGTCGCCGACCGCGAGGACGTACAGCGGTGGGTGGACGCCGTCGTCGAGAAGTACGGTCGCATCGACGTCCTCATCAACAACGCCGGCATCACGCGCGACGCCCTCTTCGTCAAGGTGAAGGAGGGCGAGCTGGTCAAGCAGATGGAGGAGAGCGCCTACGACGCGGTCATCGCCGTCAACCTCAAGGGGGTCTTCAACTGCGCCCAGGCCGTCGCCCCCCAGATGATCAAGCAGGAGAGCGGCGTCATCGTCAACGCCTCCTCGGTCGTCGGGCTCTACGGCAACTTCGGCCAGACCAACTACGTCGCCACCAAGGCGGGCGTCATCGGCATGACCCAGGTCTGGGCCCGGGAGCTGGGACGCTACAACGTCCGCGTCAATGCCGTTGCGCCGGGCTTCATCGGCACCGAGATGGTCCAGAAGATGCCCGACAAGGTCCTTGACAACATGCGCCAGCACACGCCCCTGGGCCGCCTGGGCAAGCCGCAGGAGGTCGCCGACGTCTACCTCTGGCTGGCGAGCGACGAGTCGAGCTTCGTCCACGGCACCACCATCAGCGTGGACGGCGGGATCGTGATAGGTACCTAACGTGAAACGTGAAGGCGTGAAACGTGATCCCATCACGCATCACGTTTCACGCTTCACGCACAGACAGAAAGAAGGAGCGCTGACATGGCAGAGCGTTACGCAACCATCATCGGCACCGGGCGGTACGTCCCGCCCATCGAGGTGACGAACGAGGACTTCAAGGAGAAGATGGCCAAGGTGAGCCCCAAGCTTCCCGAGGTCGTCGACAAGTTCGAGGCCAGCTCCAACATCCAGACCCGCTGGTACGCGCCCGACGACTGGGCCACCTCCGACCTCGCCGTCGAGGCGGCGAAGGATGCCCTGGAGGATACGGGGCTCAAGGCCGAGGATCTCGACATGATCCTCCTGGGAACCGACAGCCCCGACTACATCACCCCGGCGACCTCCGTGGTGGTGCAGCACAAGCTGGGCGCCACCAACGCCGGCACCTTCGACATCGGCTGCGCCTGCGCCTCCTTCCCCACCGGCCTGGTGCAGGCCGCCGGCATGCTCGCCACCAACCCCCACATGAAGTACGTGATGGTCATCGGCGCCTACATGATGCACAAGCTCGCCGACTACGAGCGGGACCTGATGGCCTTCTTCTACGGCGACGGGGCGGGGGCCGCCATCCTCACGGCGTCCGACGAGCCGGGCTTCGTCAGCTCCACCTTCTTCGCCCAGGGCTCCTACCACAAGCACTGGGGCATCTACTCGGGCGGCACCTACGAGCCCGCGACCCCGGGGAGCGTGGAGGCGGGGCGGACTCAGGTGCGCTTCATCGAGCCCTTCCCCCCCGAGGTGAACAACGAGGGCTGGCCCAAGCGAATGCGCGAGCTGGCCGAGCACGGCGACTTCGATCTGCAGGACGTGGATCTCGCCATCTACACCCAGGTGCGCCTCAACAGCATCAAGATCGTTATGGAGGAGCTGGGGCTGCCGCTGGAGAGGGCCCACTGGATCATGGACAAGTGGGGCTATACCGGCTCCGCCTGCCTCCCCATGGCCTTCGACGACGCGCGGGAACAGGGCAAGGTCCACGCCGGCGATCTGGTGACCTTCGTGGGCTCCGGCGTGGGCTACAACCAGGCCGGCGCAGCCTTCGTGATGCCCTAATATTGCGTATTTCGTATTGCGTGCTGCGTGATACGCAATACGGAGTACGCAGTACGCAAAACAATACGGGAGTGCCTTATGGATTTCAAAACCGCATATAACGAAAAACTGCTCTCCGTCCCCGACGCCGTAGGGCTGGTCCAATCGGGCCAATCCATCACGGCGGCGATGTGCGCCTCGGAGCCCGTGGGGTTGTTGAGCGAGCTGGAGAAGCACGCCGATCGCCTGGACGGCGTCACCGTCGTCATGTGCCTGCCCATGCACCGCTACGGCTTCTACACCCGGCCGGAGATGGCGGGCCACTTCTTCCTGGAGAACTGGTTCTACGGCGCCACCGATCGCAAGGCCCACGGCCTGGGCATGGTCTCCTATATCCCCAACAACCTCCACAAGGCCGCCACCGACCGCATCCACGCCACCGGCGGCACCCACATCTTCTGGGGGACGGCGACGCCGCCCAACAGCCGGGGCATCATGTCCCTCTCCACCTCCCTCATCTTCGAGCGGGAGATGATCGAGCACGCCGACCTGGTGGTGCTGGAGATCAACGAGAATCTGCCCTGGACGCTGGGTGACACCCAGATCAGCATCCACGACGTGGACTACGTCGTGGAGAACGCGCTGCCCCTGGTCCAGTTCCCGGCGCTGGAGCCCTCCGACGTCGAGGACGCCATCGGGCAGTACATCGCCGACCTCATCGAGGACGGCTCGACGATCCAGCTGGGTATCGGGGGCATCCCCAACGCCATCGCCTCCAACCTCTTCGAGAAGCGCGACCTGGGCGTCCACACCGAGATGTTCACCGACGGCATGGTCGATCTCTACGAGGCGGGCGTCATCACCGGCAAGCAGAAGACCCTCTTCCCCGGCAAGATGGTGGGCGGCTTCGCCCTGGGCACCGACAAGCTCTACGACTTCGTCAACAACAACATCGTCGTCGAGTTCCAGCGCGGGCGCTTAACCAACAATCCCTTCGTCATGGGCCAGAACTACAAAATGGTGAGCGTCAACACCGCCCTCCAGGTGGACATGCTCGGGCAGGTCTGCTCGCAGAGCATCGGCTCCCGCCACTTCAGCGGAACGGGCGGGCAGCTGGACACCCACCGCGGAGCACAGCGCTCGCCCGGCGGGCGGGGCATCATCGCCCTGCGCTCCACTGTCAAGGACGACACCATCTCCACCATCGTGCCCCAGCTCGCGCTGGGCGCCGAGGTCACCGTGCCCGGTCAGGACGTGGACACCGTGGTCACCGAGTACGGTGTGGCGGAGCTGCGCGGTCGCTCCATCAAGGACCGGGTGGCGGCCCTGATCAACATCGCCCACCCCAACTTCCGTGAGTGGCTGGGAGACGAGGTGCGCCGGCTGGGCATCGTCCCGGAGATCGTGAGCCCGGGGATCGATCTCTAGAGGCGGCATCCTCCGCATGGCGGTTGCGCAACCCGGAGAGCCCCGTCCTGAGGACCTGAGCAACGCCCGCATGTACAAGCAGGTTCCAATTGAGAAGTAACCACAGCAGCCAAAAGGAGAAGGAGACCATGGAAGCACCGGTTGAGAAGCCAGGGACCTTGGAAGGGATCACGACACAGGAGCTGGAGACGGCGCGGTTGACGCAGCACGTCTACCTCTCGGGGCCGGAGGAGGGCCTCCCCGTCATCTTCATCCACGGGAACTGCGCCTCGGCCCTCCACTGGGAGGAGACGCTGCTGGCGCTGCCGGAGGGTTACCGGGGCATCGCCCCCGACCTGCGGGGCTACGGCTGGACGGAGGCCCTGCCCGTCGACGCGACACGCGGGCTGCGCGATTGGTCCGACGACCTCCAGGCCCTCGTCGAGGCGCTGGACCTGGACCGCTTTCACCTCGTCGGGCACTCCATGGGCGGCGGCGTGGCGATGCGCTACACCATCGACCATCCGGAGCGCGTGCTCTCGCTGACCCTGGCGGACACCGTCTCCCCCTTCGGCTTCGGGGGAACGAAGGGCAGGGAGGGCGAGCCCATCTGGCCCGACTACGCCGGCTCCGGCGGCGGCACCGTCAACACCGACTTCGTAGGTTACATCGAGGAAAACGAGCGGGGAAGCGGCAACCCGCAGTACCCGCGGGAGGTCATCAACGCCGCCTACTACAAGCCCCCCTTCCGCTACCGGCGCGAGGAGGAGATCCTCACCTCCTGCCTGGCGACGCGCACCGGCGAGGACTTCTACCCCGGCGACCTGACCCCCTCGAAGCACTGGCCCAACGTCGCCCCGGGGACGGGCGGCATCGCCAACGCCTTCTCGCCCAAGTTCATGGACACGAGCGGCATCGCCGAGATCGAACCCAAACCCCCCATCCTCTGGATCCAGGCCGCCGACGACATCATCGTCTCCGACAACTCCATGTTCGACCTGGGTGCGCTGGGCGCCCTGGGTCTCGTCCCCGGCTGGCCCGGCAGCGAGGTCTACCCGCCGCAGCCCATGGTCAGCCAGACCCGCTACGTCCTGGATCAGTACCGGGCCAACGGCGGCAGCTACGAGGAGCACGTCGTGCCGGAGAGCGGACACTGCGTCTATCTGCAGAAGGCGGAGGAGTTTAGCGGGCTGTTGAATGCGTTTCTGGAAGGGGAGTAGGGGAGTAGGGAGTATGGGAAAGATTACTCGCTTCCAACAGCTCGATGTGTGGCGAGAAGCACATACCCTCGTGCTAAAAGTCTACGAGGTAACAAAAGATTTTCCCACGGACGAGCGCTTTGGGCTAATCTCACAGATGCGCCGGGCTGCGATCTCTGTACCGGCGAACATAGCCGAGGGCTTCAAGAGACGAGGGGTACAGGAGAAGATCCGCTTCTACAATATCGCTGAAGGATCATTGGAGGAGTTGAAGTACTTCCTCATTCTGGCAGAGGATCTAGGGTACTGTGAGTCGAAGGATGAGTTGATGGAACAGGCTGAAGTTGTAGGACGACTCCTGAATGGCCTGATCGTCAGCACTGAACGACGCGCTGTCTCATGACCCCCTACTCCCTGCTTCCTACTCCTTACTCCTTTTCTCAATAGGAACATCGTCAGCTAGGAGATCGTATGCCCCAGATCGAAGTGCACGACGTCAGTCTATACTACGAGCTCCACGGTCCGGAGGAGGCGCCGGTGGTGCTGCTCCTGAACGGGGTGCTGATGAGCACGCCCGGCTGGGCCTACCAGACGCCGGTGATCTCCAAGCACTACCGTCTGCTGCTCCACGACTGCCGGGGGCAGGGTCGCTCCGCTCATCCCGAGGGCCCCTACTCCATGCAGCAACATGCCGAGGACGTGATCGCTCTGCTGGATGCGCTGGAGATCGAGCGGGCGCACGTGGCGGGGATCTCCTACGGCGGCGAGATCGCCCAGCTCCTGGGGATGCAGTGGCCCGAGCGGGTGCGCTCCCTCTTCCTCTCCTCGACGGTGAGCGAGGTGCGCCCCCTGTTGGGCGGCATCGTGGAGAGCTGGATCGCCGCGGCGGAGCGCCGCGACGGGGAGCTCCTCTACCGCTGCTCCGTCACCGACAACTTCAGCGCGCCCTGGCTGGAGGCTCACCCCGACTGGGCCGAGCTCTCCATCCCCCGCTACGAGCAGTTGGACTTTGACGCCGTCGTCAACCTCTGCCGGGCCTTCATGGAGATCGATTGGACGGAGGATCTGGACCGGATCGAGGCCCCGACGCTGGTGGTCGTCGGCGAGCTGGACGCATTGAAGCCGCTGGAGCCCTACGGGCGCCTGCTGGCAGAGACCATCCCGGGGGCGGAGCTCCTCGTGGTGGGCAACGCGGGCCACGCCGTCTGCATCGAGCGCCCCCAGGCGTGGAACGCAGCGCTGCTGGGCTGGTTGGATACTGGATGCTAGAAGCTGGAAACTAGATACTGGATGCTGGATTGCTGACGGCTGACGGCTGACTGCTGACCGCTGGATACTGGATACTGGAAGCTGGAACTTGTAACTCGTAACTCGAAACTGGAACTGGAGGAACTATGACGAAACGCAAACTGGGCCGCGGTGTGGCCATCGTGGGCGCCGGTATGAGCAAGTTCGGCGCCTTTCCCGGCAAGGCCACGCGGGATCTCTTCGTGGAGGCGTATAGAGAGCTCCTCGCCTCCGTCGACAAGGCCTTCGATCCCGACGATATCGGCGCCCTCTACATCGGTAACTACAGCAGCGACCTCTTCGAGAAACAGGGACACACCGCCCCCATCATGGCGGACTGGGTGGGCCTGACGCCCCGTCCCGCCACCCGGGTGGAGGACGCCTGTGCCAGCGGTGGGGTCGCCCTGCGCCAGGGTCTCATCGCCGTGGCCTCCGGTCTCTACGACATCGTCCTCGTGGGCGGCATCGAGAAGATGACTGACCTGCCCACGGCTGAGGTCACCGACACGCTGGCGACGGCGGCGGACGTCCTCTACGAGGTCCCTGCCGGCTTCACCTTCCCCGGTCTCTACGCGGCGATGGCGACGGCTTACATGCACGCTTACGGGGCCACGCCCGAGACCTTCCTCAAGGTCGGCCTCAAGAACCACGAGCACGGTGCTCTCAACGAGAAGGCCCAGTTCGGGCAACGCATCGCCGACATCATGGCGGCCAAGAAGACTCGCAGCGTCAAGAAGGGCTATCCCGAGCCCACGTGGGAGACGGAGATGGACTTCCTCAAGGACGAGCGCGCCAACCCTGCCATCGCCTGGCCCCTCCGTCTCTACGACTGCTCCCCCATCTCCGACGGCGCCGCCACCCTGCTCCTGGTGAGCGAGGAGCTGGCGAGCCGCTACACCGACAACCCTCTCTACATCACCGGTTCGGGACAGGCCAGCGACGGCGCCACCCACGACCGCCCCACCCTCACCGGGCTGCCGGCGGCCCGTCTGGCGGCGCGGGAGGCCTACGAGATGGCGCAGGTGGGACCGGAGAAGATCGACGTGGCGGAGGTCCACGACTGCTTCACCATCGCCGAGATCATGGCGACGGAGGATCTGGGCTTCTTCGCGCCCGGCGAGGGCTGGCAGGCGGCCGAGGGCGGCGAGACGGCCCTCGGGGGCTCGCGCCCCATCAACACCTCGGGCGGCCTCAAGTCGAAGGGCCACCCTGTGGGCGCTTCCGGCGCCGGGCAGGTGATCGAGATCTGGAAGCAGCTCCGCGGTGAGGCGGGTGAGCGCCAGCTCCCCAACGAGCCCCGGATCGGCCTCACCCACAACGTCGGCGGGACCGGGCAGACGGCCGTCGTCCACATCTTCGAACGGAGGTAGACCATGAGCGAGCAGATTGTACACGACATCACCGGCGCCGAATTCTACGAGCTTCTAAATCAGCAACGGCTCATGGGCTCCCGCTGCGCCCCCTGCGGCGAGATCCACGTCCCACCCCGCCCCGTCTGCGGCAAGTGCCGCGATGGGGAGATCGAGTGGGTCGAGCTCTCCGGGAAGGGCCGGCTGGCGGCCTTCACTGTCATCTACATCGCCCCCACCGCCATGCTGGAGGCGGGCTACAGCCGCAAAGAGCCCTACTGCTCCGGCATCGTCGAGCTGGAGGAGGGACCGCGAATCAGCGCTCAGATCCTGGGCGTCGATGTGGCCCATCCCGAGAGCATCGAGGTGGGCCTGCCCCTCAAGGTCGCCTTCGTCCAGCGGGGTGAGGGCGACGCCGCACAGACCCACCTGGCCTTCGAACCCGACACAGAGTAGCGCCAAATCTGGTAGAATACGTCTGTCCCTACAGGAGGTGATACACAGACACAAACAAGAGAAAAAGAGCAAAATCCGGGGTGGAAAGAGCCACCCTATCCCTTTGATCCTAAATTTCCTTAGAAGGAAGGAGAACAACAGATGAAGAAGCTGTTCACTTTACTGAGCCTGCTGGTGGTCCTGAGCCTCCTGCTCGGCGCCTGCGTTCAGGAGGTTGAGACCCCTGAACCCACCGCGGTCGAGGAGACCGAAGAGATGACCGAGGAACCCACCGAGGAGCCCACCGAGGAGATGACCGAAGAGCCCACCGAGGAACCGACCGAGGAGCCGGTGGAAGAGGGTGATGGCGTCGTCAAGATCGGCCAGCTCTCGATGCTCTCCGGCGTGATGTCCCTTTACGGTTTACAGCAGACCCGCGGTTTCGAGCTCGGCCTGGAGTACATGGCCAACGGCGAGACCGACGAAGAGGGCAACTGGGTCGTCGCCGGCTGCCCCGTCGAAGTGATCGTCCGCGACACCGAGGGTGACCCCGAACAGGGTGTGTCCCTGGCCCGCGAGCTTATCGAGGCCGAGGACGTGGACATCCTGCAGGGTCCCGTCTCCTCCGCCGTCGCTGCTGCCCTGACCACCGTCGCCCAGGAGAACCAGATCATCCTCATGGTCGACCCTGCCGCCTCCGCCTTCATCACCGGCGAGTACTTCAACCCCTACGTCTTCCGCACCTCGCGCACCAACTACGACGACACCCTGGTCATCGCCAAGTACCTGGTCGAGAACGTCGGCCCCACCTTCGCCCACATCGGCATCGACAACGCCTTCGGTCAGGGCAGCGGTGCGGCCCTCACCTACTCCGTCGAGAAGTACGGCGGCGAGGTCGTCGCCGACATCTACGCCCCCTTCGACACCACCGACTTCACCCCCTACATCCAGCAGGCCATGGACTCCGGCGCCGACAACCTCTTCCTCACCTGGGCCGGCACCGGCTACGTGACCCTCTTCCAGCAGTTGGAGGACCTGGGTGCGCTCGAGGAGCTGACCGTGGCCACCGGCTACGGTGACAACGCCTCCTTCGCCGCCGTCTACGGCGCCGCCCTGGGCCAGATCGGCCTCAACGTCTACCACTACACCGTCCCCGACAACGAGATCAACGACTGGCTCAGCGAACGCCACCTGGAAGATTACGGCGAACCGCCCGACCTCTTCACCGCCGGCGGCATGGCTTCGGCTATCGCCCTCTCCAAGGCCATCGAGGAAGTGGGCTGTGACTTCACCGGCGACGACCTGATCCCCGTTCTGGAGGGGATGGAGTTCCAGGGCCCCAAGGGCACCTACTACATCCGCCCCGAGGATCACGTCGCGCTGCAGCCCATGAACATCCTGGAGCTGGTCAACCTCGACCCCGACCTGGACGACGACGGCGTCAACGAGTACGAGTTCTTCGAGACCGTCTACGTCTCCGCGTACGACGAGTTGGACGTCCCCTGCACCCTCACGGGTGAGTACGAGGAGCGCTGCGGCGATCTGCCGCGCCCCTAGCTTTAGTAGTATGATGGAGCGAGAGGGTGGTCGCTGCGGCGGGCATCCTCTCGTTCCAGAGTAGGAAGTAAGGAGTAGGGTGTATGGAGAGCCTCTGACTAGAGCCTTCCATACTGCTTACTCCATACTCCTTACTCCAAGCACCGAAAGGAGCATTCTATGACAGACTATATCCTCGAAGCCCAGAACCTCCGCAAGGAGTTCGGGGGGCTGGTGGCGGTGGCGGACGTGAGCATGCAGATCCGGACCCACACGCTCCACTCCATCATCGGGCCCAACGGGGCGGGGAAGACGACGCTCTTCAACCTCTTGAGCGGCACGCTGCCGCCGACGAGCGGGCGGGTCATCTTCAAAGATGCGGAGATCACCTACCTGCCACCCTATCGCATCGCCCATCTGGGGATCGGGCGCTCCTTCCAGATCACCAACATCTTCCCCAACCTGACGGTGATGGAGAACATCCGGCTGGCCGCCCAGGCCATGGGCCACGACAACTTCAAGCTCTTCCGGCACTTCAAGAGCTTCGACCGCTACGAGGCGAAGGCCCTGCAGGTCATCGCGCAGGTAGGACTCCGGGGCAAGGAGCTCTCCCTGGCCCGCCACCTGGCCCACGGCGAGAAGCGCAAGCTGGAGCTGGGCATCATGTTGGCCTCCGATCCCGAGGTGCTCCTGTTGGACGAGCCGACGGCGGGCATGTCCTCGGAGCAGGTGCCCGCGCTCCTGGAGATCATCGAGGGGATCATGGCCCTGGGTGACAAGACCATCGTCCTGGTCGAACACCGCATGGACCTGGTGATGAGCATCTCCGACTTCATCACCGTCATGCACCAGGGGGAGGTCCTCGCCGAGGGGACGCCCCGGGAGATCGCCACCGACGAGCTCGTGCAGAGGGCCTATCTGGGCGCCTTGTACGGTGACCTGGAAGTGAAATCGTAGGGAGTGAAGCGCAAAACGTGAGGCGTAACTTTAGAGATCATCACGTTTCACGCCTCACGCTTCATGATGGAGGAATGATGAATGATAGAGTAGATAACATTAGAGCAGACACCATCCTGTCCGTGGACTCCATCCACACCTTTATCGGGCAGTTCCACATCCTGGAAGGGGTCTCGTTGGAGGTACCGCGGAACAGCATCACTGTACTGCTGGGGCGCAACGGCGCCGGCAAGACGACGACGCTCAAATCCATCCTGGGCTTGACCCCACCCCGCGAGGGGCAGGTGATCTTCGACGGACGGGAGATCCAGGGGAAGCGAGCCTTCGATGTCGCCGCCATGGGCATCGGCTACGTGCCCGAGCACCGCGCCATCTTCCGCAACCTGAGCGTAGCGGAGAACCTGAAGATCGCCGAGCGGGAGAAGGGGGACCTGGAGCGCCGCTCCGACTTCATCTTCGGTCTCTTCCCCGACCTCGAACGTCTCTACAAGCTGCCCGGCAACCACCTCTCGGGCGGGCAGCAGCAGATGCTGGCCATCGCCCGGGCCCTGGTCCCCGACAACCGGCTGCTCCTTATCGACGAGCCCAGCGAGGGGTTGGCGCCTATCCTTATCGAGCAGATGATGGAGGCCATCCGGGAGCTCAGCGCCACCACCACCATCCTGCTCGTCGAGCAGAACTTCATCATGGCGAGCCAGCTGGGGGAGCGCTACTACATCATCGACGATGGCAAGACGGCACACCAGGGGCTCATGAGCGAACTCGTGGAAGACGAGGTCCTCATCCGCCGCTACCTGGGCGCCGTCGTCGCTGCTGTCATCTGACTTCGGATTACGACTCTCGACTTACGACTTGTTTTTGGGGGAGAACCTAATGAAACTTAGAGAACTATGGCGCACGAACGGCGCCCTCATGACCGTAGGGGCGCTGTTGCTCGTGCTCGGCGTGGTGGGCTGGCTCTTTATGGGGCCGCAGCCCTTCATCCGCACCACCCTCTCCGGCCTCACGCTGAGCGCCCTCTACTTTATGGTCGCCGCGGGGCTCACGCTCATCTTCGGTCTGATGGACGTCCTCAACTTCTCGCAGGGCTCCATGTTCATGGTGGGCGCTTACCTGGGGTGGCAGTTCTACACCAACCCCACCTTCCTCTTCGGCCTGGCGCCCCTGATCTTCGCGCTGCTGGCAGGGCTCTCGGCGAGCGCGCTGGTCCATCCCCTCGTCATCAGGTGGCAGCTCACGGAGTCGCAGCAGAAGCTGGTGCGCGGCGCCTTCGTCGTCCTGGCTCTGGTCATCGGGCTCGTCGCCCTCTGGGGCGTGGACTTCCGGGGGCTGGCGGAGACGGCGATGGTCGCCACGATGGTGGGCGCCGACCCGCTGGCGGAGGCCACGCCCCAGGAGCCTTTGGCGACCTTCTGGTACCGCCCCACCCTGCTCTTTCTGGCGGGGCTCTCCCTCGCCGTCGCACAGGCCCGTCCGGGTGACAGGACCCGGGTCGTCCACCAGGATCTCGTGCGCCGCACCGCCGTCACCGTCACAGGCCTTCTGGCACTCACCCTCGTCTCGACGCTGGTGCGCGAATCCGGGCCCCTCGTCGTGCTCGGCATGAACGGCAACCTGCGCTTCGTCCTGGCCCTCATCGTTGGGGCGCTCATCGGCGCGGGGCTGGGCTCGGTGATCGAGGTCACCCTCGTCAGCCCCCTCTACGTCCGCCCCCTCTACCAGATTATCGTGACCATGGGGCTGGCCTTCGTCGTCGCCGAGCTCATCCAGGTGCTCTGGGACCCCCTTCCCTACGCCATGAGCCGTCCGCCCCAGTTCGCCCAGCCGGGCAAGGCAACCGATCTGCTCGCCTGGATGCGGGGCGGCAACACCACCCTCGACATCTTCGGCGTGACCTTCCCCAGCTACCGCCTCTTCATCATCGCCCTGGGCGTGATCATGTTCGTCGGCCTGACGGCGCTCCTCAAGTACACCCGGCTGGGGATGATCATCCGTGCCGGCGTGCAGGACCGGGAGATGGTGGAGGCGCTGGGCATCAACGTGCGACGGGTCTTCACCCTGGTCTTTGCCATGGGCGCCGGGCTGGCGGCCCTGGGCGGCATCGGGGCCGCACCCTTCATGCCCGTCGAGCCGGTGATGGGCGATCGCTTCCTGATGCAGGGCTTCATCACCGTCGTCATCGGGGGCATGGGCAGCACCACCGGAGCGGCCATCGGCGCCCTCCTCTTGGGCCTCGCCCGCGCCTTCGGCGACTACCTGGCGCTCAAGTTCCAGCTCACCCCGGCCATCTCCGAGGCCTCGACGGTCATCATTATGGCGATCGTCCTCCTGGCACGACCCTCGGGCCTCTTCGGAAAGAAGGAATAAGCGAATGACCAACGAACAGACGATCCATCCGGGTATTGCCGGCGAGCAGGTCACTGAACCGACGCCCACCGCGAAGGTCAGCCGGTGGCTGCGGAGGAATTGGGCCTTTCTCACGGTGGTGCTGGGCTTCATCCTCTTCCCCTTCGTCTTCAGCCTGATCACGGGGACGCCCGTGGACACGGGCAACGTGAAGTTCTGGCAGGGACAGTTCATCTCCATCTTCATCCTCGCCGTCTACGCCATGAGCTACGATCTACTGCTGGGCTACACCGGCGTGCTCTCCTTTGGTCACGCGGCTTTCTTCGGCGGCGGCGCCTACACTATGGCCCTCTTCCTGACCCACGCTGCCCCCAACTTCACCGCCCGCTACAGGATCATGGTCGGGTCCCTCAACATCACCGACATCCTGGTGCTCCTCGGGGGCTTCCTCCTGGCCCTCCTCGTTGCGATGCTCCTCGGGCTCCTCTTCAGCGCCGTCTCCGCGCGGGTGAAGGGGGCCTACTTCGCCATGATCACGCTGGCGATGGCGGGAGCCATCCACATCCTCTCCAAGGCCACCGACTTCGTGAAGTACACGGGGGCCGACGAGGGGCTGCACGGCGTGCCGGTGCCCGTCTTCCTCAACCCCACCCAGTTCCGCCTGCGCTTCTACTTCTTGGCGCTGGCCTTCACCGTGCTCATGTACCTCATCGCCCGCCGCGTCATCAACTCACCCGCGGGACGGGTCTTCGTCGCCCTCCGGGAGAACGAGAGCCGCGTGCAGATGATCGGCTACAACCCCGCCGTCTACCGCACGCTGGCCTTCCTCACCGCCGCCATGATCGCCGGCGCGGCGGGTGGCCTCTACGCCGTCTGGACCATGAGCGCCACGCCCACCATGACCAGTTCGGAGCTCACCCTCGAGGCACTCATCATGACGATTGTAGGGGGCATCGGCACCTTGATTGGACCGATGCTCGGCGCCGCTCTGATGGAGTTCTTCGGGCACTTCTTCTATCAATGGTTCGGCGCGCGCTGGCCCCTCGTCTTCGGCGTCATCTTTATCGCGCTGGTCATCTTCCTGCCCTACGGCATCGTGGGTACCTGGCAGATGCGCCGCAATCAGTGGTCGCGCGGTTGGGGACGGTGGCGTGCGCTTCTCGGAATCCGGCGGAAGCGCCCCCAGTCCACGGAGCGGTAACACCGCTCCCGTTCCTCGAGCGGGCTACTGACGTAGCCCGCTCACCCCACCACCCGGCGAAACCCAAAAGACCCGTCTCCTTTTGAACCCTACCGCGAAAAAAGAGGTATCTAAAGGGGTAGGGTGCACGTCCTACCCGCTTGCGACGTGGTGGTAGAGGCGAAAAAACTACCGGCTGCCCCTCAGCGCCATCGCGCCGGTTGTCACTTTTATCCACTCGAGTATGATGTGCTCCTGTATGCTATGTTCCTGTGGAAAAATGGCTGGCAGAGGAGAGAGTTTATGTCCGAATCCGGTACAAAACGACAGTGGTCACCTCCCGATGAAGCAACGATGCGGGCGCGACACCGCTGGGGTAACGTGAAGACCGTCGTCACCGGCGTTCTCGTGATCGTCTTCATCTGCTGCTTCTTCTCCACCCTCCTGGGCGTCTCCCAGAGCTATATGGGGCAGTGGTGGATGCATGTGCCCCGCTATCCCGGCGCCCAACAGACCCAACGGTTGGAGGGGGAGGTCTGCCGCATGTACGCCATGAGCGTCTACTGCTTCGAGTGGTTCTATCGCACCGACGAATCCGTCGAGGAGGTCATCGACTACTACGAGGAGCTCAGCTGGCGCTTTCACGACCCCATCGTCTTTGAGTGGCGACAGGGACGCCGGTTCAACAAGGCCTGGGTCGCCGACGACTGTGACCGGATCCTGGGGGATAAATTTTGCTACCAGATCATCGTACGACCTGATCCTGACAAGGATGGTTTCACCCAGATCTACATCCTGGAGCGGAGCGCCGTCGGGGACATCCAGAGCGTCCGGGAGTAGCCTCCTCCACCCTCCGAGGACTTGAGTTCGAAGCCAGTCGAGGAACGGTATCTACCCTACCCAAGAAAGAGACCCATGAACTCCAGATCCAACCTTTCAGCGATCGCCGTCACCGTCCTGCGCCGTCTGGGGCTGAGCCTGCTGACGCTCCTCATCATCGCTTACCTCACCCTCTTCGGCCTTATCATGGCCGAGCGCGGTCGCGAGGGACTGCCCGCCGAACCCCTCAGCGCCGCAACGGAGGCCCTCTCCCGAACGGCCAACTACGTCACCGATCACCCAGCCACCTACTACTGGAACCGCTTCAACCAGCCGGCCCTCGACCTCGTGGCCACCACCTTCGGTCACAGCGCCGGACTCCTCCTCGTCTCTCTGGGAACGGCGGTGGCCCTGGGGGTCCCCCTGGGCACCATCGCCGCCCTCCGCAAGCGGAAGGGCGGGGCCTCCCTCATCGTCATCCTCTCCATCCTCGGAATCTCCACGCCGAGCTTCCTGCTGGCGATGCTCTTCTGGGTGCTCAACATCCAGATTCACCGCCGCTTCGGCGTGACGGTCCTCCCCTCGGCGGGCTTCGGCTGGGACACTCACCTCATCATGCCGGCCCTCGTCCTCGCCGCCCGCCCCCTCGCTCAGATCGCCCAGGTCACCTACGTCTCCCTCTCGGAGATCCTGGACCAGGACTTCATCCGTACCGCCCACGCCAAGGGGCTGCGTCCCGCGGTCGTCCGGCGCCGGCACGCCATACGCAACGTCCTCATCCCCATTCTCACGACCGTCGGAACCTCACTGCGCTTCTCGCTCGCCAGCCTGCCCGTCGTCGAGTACTTCTTCGAGTGGCCCGGCGTCGGGCTGATGCTCCTGGAGGCCATCCAGATGGGGATCACGCCGCTGGTCACCGACCTCATCGTCTCCCTGGGCCTCCTCTTCCTGCTCATCAACCTCGCCATCGAGGTCGTCTACCCCCTCCTCGATCCGCGCTTGAAGGAGCAGAAGGACGAGAAACGTAGAGAAAGGCGCTCGCCGGGCGAGCGCCTTTCGGAGGCGCTGGCGAGCCTCCGCGCCCTCTTCGAAGATCTGCAGGCCCGGCTGCCCGGCAGATCCCGGGAGCCCGACCTCCGCCCGCTGCCCCCGGTGGCCAGCAACAGGGGCGGGTTGGAGTCTCCCCACGAGATGCAGGCCGAGCGCACGCGCTGGGCGCTGCGGGCACTCTACAGCAACCCCGCGCTGATCGCGGGCACCCTGCTGGTGCTTGGCTTCTTTGCCCTGGCCCTCTTCGGAGAGCGCCTTACTGCAGCCAACCCGACGGAGATTCACGGGGTGATGATGGTCGAGGGGGTGATCGGGGCACCGCCCTACGAACCCTCTCCCACCTTCCCCTGGGGCACCGACTATCTGGGGCGAGACATGCAGGCGCTGGTGCTGGCAGGCACCACACAGACCCTCGCCCTGGCCCTCTTCGGGATGCTGGCGCGCGTCCTTTTGGGCACCCTCCTGGGCATCGCCGCCGGCTGGTGGCAGCACAGCGCCTTCGACCGCCTGGTCAACGGAGCGGTAGGCGTGTGGGCCGCCTTCCCCCTGACTATCTTCGCCATGCTCCTGATCCAGGGGCTGGGCATCCAGCAGGGGATGTGGGTCTTCATCGTAGCCCTCTCCGTCGTCGGCTGGGGAGAGGTGGCGCAATTCGTGCGGGGACAGGTCATCACGCTCAAACCCCAGCTCTACATCGAAGCGGCGCAGGCGTTGGGAGCACGCACGGGCCAGATTCTCGGCCGCCACATCCTCCCCAACCTCCTGCCCTCGCTCCTGGTGCTCGCCGTGCTGGAGACGGGCGGGGTGCTCATGCTGTTGGCGGAGCTGGGCTACCTCAACATCTTCCTCGGCGGGGGCTTCAAAGTCGAGCTCATCGGAGAGGTCATCAACCACTTCTCCGACGTCCCCGAGTGGGGCGCGCTCTTGGCCAACGTCCGGCAGTGGTGGCGCAGCTATCCCTGGATGGCCTGGTACCCGGGTCTGGCCTTCTTCCTCGCCATCCTCGCCTTCAATGTGTGGGGTGAGGGGCTGCGCCGCTTCCTGGCCGAGAGCCGGATCAACCTGGGACACCTCTTCAACCGCTACACCCTTCTGGCGGGTCTGGGTCTCGTCATCGGGTTCGGATGGGTGCTCCGCAGCACAGCCCCCCTGGGCGTCTACCGCTCCCAGGCCGAGCGCTTCGAGGCCACACGGGCGATGGAATACATCGAAGCGCTCACCGCTCCCGAGTTTGAGGGGCGCCGGAGCGGATCGGAAGGCGCCGCCCGCGCCGCCGAGTACATCGCCGCCGAGATGAAGGCCCTGGGCCTACAGCCGGCGGGCAGGGACGGAACCTACTACCAGACGATGAAGACGACGCGCCTGCGGATCACGGAGACACCCGTGGTGGAGATGGTGGACGGGCAGGGCGCCGTCGTGGAGGCGGCCGTCTACGGTGAGGACTTCCTCGAGGTGGGCGGCTTCTCCATCGCGGTCGGCGAGGTCACGGCGCCCGTCGTGGGGCTGGCGCTGGGCCCCCTGCCTCCGGAGAGCTCCGGCGACCCCTACGGACTCCGCAGCATCGAGCGTCTCCGGGGGACCATCGCCATCGTTCACGAGGAGGAGGCGCCGCGCGTGAACTTCGAGGCCTTCGAGGCTACGCTCATCGTCACCGACGATCCTGCCAAACTGAAGCGCCGCCTCTTCGCCGGGTCGGCCATGCACCGTGCAGGAGCGCCCCTCTTTCACATCACCCCGGAGCTGGGGGAGCGCCTTCTGGAGAGCGCCGGCAGCAGTCTGGCACAGCTGGAGGCGACGAGCGCCGGGCTGCAGCCGGGTGACGTAGCGGCGACGGCATCCGGCGCGCCCGTACACGTCTCCCTGCAGCTGGACCAGCTGATCGGGGTCGAGGAGCACCACGTCATCGGCTTCATCCCCGGGACGGGCGCCGCGATGGGCTCCCACATGGGCGCCGGCATGGACAACGAAGTCATCCTTCTCAGCGCCTACTACGACGGGCTCGGCATAGGCCCCGACGGCACCTTCTATCCGGGCGCCAACGACAACGCCAGCGGCGTCGCCGCCCTGTTGGAGATTGCGCGCGCCCTGCAGGAGGGCCCCTACCCCCCGAAGCGCACCGTGGTCTTCGTGGCCTGGGCCGGTGGGGAGCGGAGCGAGGGGTTGAGTGTCGACAACGTCATGAACGCCAAGCTCGGCTTCCGCGAGCTCTCCGTGGAGGTGGTGCTGGAGCTGAGCGGCGTGGGGGCGGGAGAGGGAGAGGGGGTGGCGCTGGGGCAAGGCAGCAGCTACCGTCTCGTGCGCCTCTTCCAGAAGGCCGCCGGACGGCTGGGGATCGCCACGACAACGCGCGGGCGCGGTCCCCACTACGGCTTCTTCGTTCGCCCCGGCTTTGGGGGGCGGGAGGCCCTCTCCGCCTATCTGAGCTGGGACGGCTCCGATCTCCCGGCACACACCCCGCAGGATACTCCGGCAATCATCGACCCGGAGAAACTGGACCAGACCGGAGAGCTCGTGACCCTGGTCACGACGGTCCTGAGCCGGGAGCCGGAGTACTAAAAAGCGTTCTTGAGGCCAATCCGGCGAAATCCTGGCGAATATTTGAACCTTTGATGCTTCATGGTAGTATTATAAGCGGGTAAGGTCTACAAGGCCTTATGCCTTCCCAAATCTCCGAGCTTGCGACACTCGAAGGGAAAGAGCAGGGTTGACACGCCCTTGTGTTTCGTTATACTTTATTCAGTAAGGTGGTCATTCTCAAACCTGATAGGTCCCACTCATTCTATGGTGTAGCCGTCCCTGAGGCTACCCGAGCTTCTCCTCTATTAGCTCAGACCTGTCAGGTTTGCGGACGTTAGGAGACCCAGTCCTTCTGCAAGAAGTCGTGGGGGTGGTACTACGCTCACTCGAGCCCGTACCCTCCACCTGTTCGACAACCAGGATACGGTCCCGGCGTCCGGCAACGAAGTGACCTCGGCGTTATTCATTCTCTGAAGGAGGCTCTCATTCGTGGAAAACCTACTTGAGGTACGTAACCTTCAAACGCAATTTTTCACCCAAAATGGCGTCGTCCACGCTGTCAATGGTATCTCTTACGACCTTAAAGAAGGTGAGTGCCTCGGCATCGTTGGTGAAAGCGGATGCGGCAAGAGTGTCGGGGTCCTCTCCGTCATGCGCCTCATCCCCCAGCCCCCCGGCAAGATTGTCGACGGAGAGGTCTATTTCAAAGGGCGCAATCTGCTCGAGCTGAATGAGGAGAAGATGCGCCGCATTCGTGGCGCCGAGATCTCCATGATCTTTCAGGAGCCGATGACCTCCCTCAACCCCGTCCTCACCATCGGCTTTCAGATTATGGAGGCTCTGAAGCTGCACCAGGGGTTAGACACGGAGAAGGCCCGGCAGCGAACGGTCGAGCTACTCTCGATGGTCGGGATCCCCCAGGCCGAGGATCGTCTCGACGACTTCCCCCACCAGTTCTCGGGCGGGATGCGCCAGCGCGTGATGATCGCCATGGGGCTCTCCTGCAACCCCTCCTTGCTGATTGCCGACGAGCCCACGACGGCGCTCGACGTCACCATCCAGGCGCAGATCGTCGACCTGATCAAGGATCTGCGCGAGAAGTTGGGCATGGCCGTCATCTGGATCACCCACGACCTGGGCGTTATCGCCCGCCTGGCCGAGCGGGTGGTCGTCATGTACGCCGGCTACATCGTCGAGGAAGCCCCCGTCAAGGTGCTCTACGCGCAGCCCCGTCACCCCTACACCATCGGACTCCTGGGGTCCCTGCCCCGTCTCGACGAGCGCGGCAAGAGCTCGCGTCTGACCTCCGTGCGCGGCCAGCCCCCCGATCTCGTCTTCCTGCCCGTAGGCTGCCCCTTCGTCCCGCGCTGTGACTTCGCCCAGGAGCACTGCAAGGAAAAGATGCCACCCCTCGAGGACGTCAGCCCCGGCCACCGTGTCGCGTGCTGGGAAAAAGAGCAGACGGAAGGAATTAAACCTCATGCCAGACAATGAAGTCCTTGTTCGCGTACGCAGTCTGAAAAAGTACTTCCCCATCACCCGCGGGCTGCTCTTTTCGCGTCACATCGGGGATACCAAGGCGGTGGATGATATCAGCTTCGATATCTACCGCGGTGAGACCCTGGGCTTGGTAGGCGAGAGCGGTTGTGGGAAGACGACCGCCGGACGTACCATCCTGCAGCTCTACAAGCCGACGGCGGGGAGCGTGGAGTACAACGGGAAAGATCTGAGCGTGCTGAGCAATCGTGAGCTGCGCGCCGTTCGCCGCAGCATCCAGATCATCTTCCAGGACCCTTACGCTTCCCTCAACCCCCGGTTGACGGTGGGCTCCATCGTGGGTGAACCGCTGGAAATCCACAAGATGGCCCAGGGCAAGGAGCTCAAGGAGCGGGTGGAGGAGCTGCTGCAGATCGTAGGGCTGAACCCCTACTTCGTCAGCCGCTATCCCCACGAGTTCTCCGGAGGTCAGCGCCAGCGCATCGGCATCGCCCGCGCCCTGGCCCTCGACCCGGAGTTTATCGTCTGTGACGAGCCCATCTCGGCCCTGGACGTCTCCATTCAGGCGCAGATCGTGAACCTGCTGGAGGATCTCCAGGCCAAGCTGGGCCTTACCTACCTCTTCATCGCCCACGACCTGAGCATGGTGCGCCACATCAGCGACCGCGTCGCCGTGATGTATCTGGGCAAGATCATGGAGCTGACGGATAACGATACGCTCTACGAAGAGCCCCTGCACCCCTATACGCAGGCCCTTCTCTCCGCCGTGCCCATTCCCGATCCCGCTATCGAGGAGAAGCGGCAGCGCATCATTCTGAAGGGCGATCCGCCCAATCCGGCCAATCCGCCCGTGGGCTGCAACTTCAACACCCGCTGCCCGCTGGCGATGGACGTCTGTTTCGAGATCGAACCTGAACTTGTCGAGATTCAGCCCGAGCACTTCTGCGCCTGCCACCTGGTGGAGGCGCAGCAGAGTGCCGCCGAGCTGATCTAGCAGATCCTGCTCCATCGACACTTCAAGCCAGCAGGACAAGTAGCTGTACGGTGGAACGCGACTTAGACAACTTGAGCACAAGCAAACTGAAAGCGCTCTTGAAAGACACCTACAAGGCTCCAGCTATTTCGCTTTCAGTCCGGTGGGAAGACCGACATCTACGAAAGGAGGTGGTGGCCAGGGAACGCTTGTAGCTTTGGTGTAGGGTAGTCAAGAATAAATCAGTACATCGCTAATCACACTTTCACCAAGGAGGAGAAATGCTTAGCAAGAAGTTGTACGTACTGGTAGCCGCGCTGATGCTCGGAAGCATGCTGCTTTCGGCCTGCGCCACACCGACCCCTGAGGTGATCACCGTTACCGTCGAGACGATCGTCGAAGGCGAGACCGTGATCGAAGAGCGTGTCGTCACCGCTACCCCCGGGCCGGAGCCCGAGGAAGAGCGTCCCAGCGTCCTGCGCCTGAACATGGGCCCGGGCGACATCCCCACCCTGGACCCCTCCCTCTCCACCGACACCAGCTCCGTGCAGATCGTCTCCGAGCTGCAGCCCGGTCTGACCTTCCTGAACGAGGAAAACCTCGAGCTGGAGCCCGGCATGGCCGAGAGCTGGAGTATCTCCGACGATGGCCTGGTCTACACCTTCAACCTCCGCGAGGGCATCCCCTGGGTGCGCTGGAACGGTGAGGCCGTCGAAGAGGTGACCGACGAAGAGGGCAACGTCCGCTACGTGACGGCCCACGACTTCGAATACGGCATCCTGCGCACGGGCATCCCCGCCACCGCCTCCGACTACGCCTACGTCCTGGGCTTCGCCATCGCAGGCTTCAATGAGCTCAACACCGCCGAGGGCTGGTCCGACATGGACGAGGCCGAACAGCAGGCGCTCCTGGACGGGGTCGCCGTGGAGGCCCTCGACGACTACACCCTCGAGGTCGGCTTCACCACGCCCGCCGTCTACAACGCCAACATCATCGGCCTGTGGACCGCCGCGGCCCAGCCGCAGTGGCTCATCGAGGAGCGGGGCGACCGCTGGACGGAGCCCGGCTTCAACCAGAGCTACGGCCCCTACGCCCTCAGGGAGTGGGTGCACGACTCCTACCTGAGCATCGTCAAGAACCCCTTCTGGCCCGGAACCGAGGCCTCACCCGTCCCCGAGATCGAGACCGTGCGCTTCAGCATGCTCGATGACTCGGCGGCCTTCGCCGAGTACGAGGCCGGCAACCTGGACGTCGCGGCTGTCCCCAGCCCCGACCTGGATCGTGTCCGCGCTGACCCGGAGCTCTCCGAGGAGCTGCTCATCGCTCCCGACGGCTGCAGCTACTACTACGGCTTCAACACCACCAAGGAGCCGGTGGACAACGTTCACATGCGCCGCGCCCTCTCTTACGCCGTGGATCGCACCGGGCTGGTCGAGAATGTGACCAAGGGTGGGCAGGAGCCCGCTCGCTGGTTCTGTCGCCCCGGTATGGCGGCCTGCCCGACCATGGATTCCCACCCCGAGGCCGGTATCGGCTCTGATCCCGCGATGGCCCAGGAAGAGCTCCAGGCCTACATGGACGAGATGGGCTACACCTCACCGGACGAGATCCCCGAGGTCGTCCTGATGTTCAACACCTCCGAGGGCCACCAGCGCATCGCCGAGGCCATCGCCGAGATGTGGAAGGAGACCCTGGGCATCAACGTCACCCTGACCAACCAGGAGTGGCGCGTCTACCTGGCGACCATTCAGGAGGACTCCCCGCCCGTCTGGCGCCTCGGTTGGTGCCTCGACTACCCCGACGCCAACAACTGGACCCGCGAGGTCTTCGCCATCGGCGGGCATAATGAGGACGCCGTCCAATGGCGCAACGAGGAGTTCACCGCGCTGCTTGAGGAAGCCGCCCTGGAGGAAGATCTGGACACCCGCCAGGACATGTACGCTGAGGCCGAGACCATCCTCGTCAAAGAGGATGCGGTCATCATCCCCCTCTACTGGTACACTCGCGTGGGCGTGACCCAGCCCTACGTCAACCGCACCTACTCCCAGCACGGTCACGAGGTCTTCGAGAAGTGGAGTTTAGAGCAGTAGACGTCACCCTGTGACGATCCTGGAGGGGCAGGGATTCCGTGAGGGCCCTGCCCCTCCCAGAAGCCCCAGCCCTCGTCCCCGGGGGCGGGCCGGCGGGAGAGGCTCGAGCCGCCCTCGCGGACGGAGGCTTGGCGCTTTAGACGTAGTAGCTATCCGATGCTTTTCTTAGGAGAGTGACAATGGCCCGCTATATTGTGCAACGTATCTTATGGATGTTCGTCGTGCTCTTCTTCATCTCCCTGATTACCTTCGGGATGATGCACACCGTGCCCGGGGGGCCCTTCGACAGGGAGAAGAAGTTGCCCGATGAGATTATCGCGAATCTCAAAGAACGCTATCATCTTGATGAACCCTTCTGGAAGCAGTACCTGCTCTACGTGGACAACGTCGTGGTGCCGGAGATCAGCCGGGAGGATTCCATCTCCATGCTGGACGAGACCCTCATCAACGTCCCCCTGCCCGGGGGCTACTACCTCCGCTGGATGAACTTCGGCCCCTCCTACTCCTCGCGCAGCCGTACCGTCAACGACATCATCCGGGACCAGCTGCCCGTCTCCATCCAGCTGGGTCTGGTCTCCATGACCGTCGCCCTCCTCATCGGACTCCCCATGGGCATCCTTGCGGCCCTCAACCAGAACACCGTCTGGGACTTTCTGGGGATGAGCGTGGCCATTCTGGGGGTCTCGGTGCCCGTGGTGGCGATGGGTCCCGTGCTGGTCTGGATCTTCGGCGTGGCCCTCAAGTGGCTGCCACCGACGGGCTGGGGAGCTCAGCCTCCCTACACCTTCTTCTTCATCCCCCGCTCCCTCTTCAGCTGGGACTTCTGGAAGTACACGCTCATGCCCGCCTTCGCCGTGGGCACCGGGAACTCGGCCATCATCGCCCGCCTCACCCGCGCCAGCCTCCTGCAGGTCATCCATGAGGACTACATCCGCACGGCCCGCGCCAAGGGATTGGCAGAGCGCACCATCACCACCCGGCACGCGCTGCGTAACGCCCTCATCCCTGTGGTCACCATTCTTGGCCCCATGTTTGCCGCCGTGCTGACCGGCCTCTTCGTGGTGGAGCAGGTCTTCGGCATTCCCGGCCTGGGCAGGTACTTCATTACCAGCATCACCAACCGCGACTACCCCGTCATCATGGGCACGATCCTGCTCTACGCCATCTTCCTCGTCTTCGCCAACGTGCTGGTCGACATCACCTACGCCTGGCTGGATCCCCGGATCCGGTACGATTGATTCCAGGTAACAGAGGAGACACTGATGGCAACTATTGAAACTGAAGTCGTTATCCCGCAGCGACGCAAGCACGCCGGTCTCTGGGCCGACGCCCTCTCCCGCCTCACCCGTAATCGCGCCGCCATCGTCGGCGGGGTGATGGTCATTCTGCTTATCCTGACGGCGCTCTTCGCCGGCCCGATCGCCCCCTACTCCTTCTCGGAGCAGGATCGGATGCAGACGGACGCCGTCCCCCGCTGGATTACCGCCGTCTTTCCCATGATCAAGCCCTACGCCAAGATCAGTACCGACTTTCCCGCCGGCGCCGACTACGTGGGACGGGATCTGCTGAGCCGTCTCATCTACGGCTCCCGCATCTCCCTCTCCGTGGCCCTCATCGGTCCCCTCATCGCGCTGCTGGTGGGCACCGTCTACGGGTTGGTCTCCGGCTTCTTCGGAGGACGGGTCGATAACCTGATGATGCGCTTCGTGGACATCATGTACGCCTTCCCCACGATGCTCTTGATCATCCTGTTGATGGCCACCTTCCGCTCGACCTTTGCGCAGCACGCGCCCGGAACTCTGGGCTACATCTTGAACGACATCGACAGCCGCTTCGGCGGCATGCTCTTCATCTTCGTCGGCATCGGCATCACCGCCTGGATGGGGACGGCGCGCCTGGCGCGCGGACAGGTACTCTCGCTACGCGAGCAGGAGTTCACCCTCGCCGCGCGGGCGATGGGCGCCGGCAACTCGCGCATCATCTTCAAACACCTGCTGCCCAACGTCCTGGGTCCCCTGATGATCGCGGTGACCCTCGCCATCCCCGGCTACATCGCCACCGAGGCCTTCTTGAGCTTCATCGGTCTGGGGGTCAATCCCCCCACACCCAGCTGGGGCTCGATGATCTCCGACGGCGCCCAGTCCATCCGCACCTACCCCCACCAGGCCATCCTCCCCGCCCTGGCCCTCTCCATCACCATGTTCGCCTTCAACTTCCTGGGCGACGGGCTGCGAGACGCCCTCGACCCCCGTCTGCGGGGCGTGCAGTAAGCTGCACCTCGCCAGCGATCCCGGGCGACGGCTCAAGCCGTCGCCCGTTTTTTTGTAGTCGGTTGTGAGGCTTTGGAGCGGTGCTATACTACCTCCAGCGTTCCTCAGCAGGAGACAGGGAGGGAGATGATGGCCTTTCGCATGCGTTGGCCCACAGAGCACGACGGTATCACCCAGGAGTTCGGGGAAAGACCCCACTTCTACGGGAAGTTCGGCCTTCCCGGACACGAGGGGCTGGACTTCCGCGCCCCCGAGGGCAGTGAGGTCTACACCGTTGCCGGCGGTACCGTCATCGAAGTACGACGGGACGGCAACTCCGACCTGGCGAACAAGCCTTACGGCAACCAGCTGCGCGTCCGCCATCCCGGAGGCTTCACCTCCGTCTACGCTCACCTCTCCGAGGCCCTCGTCGTTCCCGGTGAAGAGGTCACAGCCGGGCAGCTGGTGGGCCTGGCGGGCAACACGGGCAACTCCAGCGGCGCCCACCTCCACCTGACCCTCAAGAAGGAGGGGGCGACGGACGCCGGCGAGACGACCTACCCCTACGACATCGTCGACCCCACCCCCTACCTGGAGCCCTTCTCCGGAGAGGGACGGGTGGAGCCTGACGTACCTCCGGAGCCCACCCTGGACCTCCAGGTCGAGAGCCCCGAGGTCGGCTACCTGAACGTCCGGGCCGCTCCCTACGTGGGGGCAGAGCGCAGCGGGCGGGTGGCGGACGGGGCTATCTTGGGCTCCCTCGAAGCGGAGGCGGTGACGCGCCAGAAGGTCGGGCAGGTGGGACGGTGGCTGCACGTCCGGCTGCCCGATGGGGAGGACGGCTACGTCGCCGCCTGGTACCTGACCCTGCCCACCGTGGAGCCCGAGCCGGAGGAGAGGGCCCTCGTCGTCGTCGACAGCCCCGAGTTTCCCCTCAAACTGCGGAGCGGTCCCGGTACCGAGCACGAGATCCTGGCGCGCCTGCCCGACGGCACCATCCTCGTGGCCCAGGAGCCCGTGGAGGAGGTGCGCCGGAAGGTGGGCGGTCACGGGGAGTGGCTGCAGGTGAAGAGCCCGGAGGGAGAGGCGGGCTACGCAGCCGCCTGGTATCTCGACTACCAACCCCTCCCTCTCGGGCCCGAGGAGGAGCTCTATCGCTACGTCAGGGTCGAGAGTCCGGGCTTCGGGCTCCGCGTGCGGAGCGGGCCCGGCACCGAGTACGAGCAGGTCTGGTGGGTGCCCCACGCCACCGTCCTGGAGACCCTGGAGGACCCCTTCGTCGTCCAGCGAAAGATCGGGACCCATGGGACCTGGATTCGAGTCCGCACCCCGGCGCGCAAGGAGGGCTACGTCGCCGCCTGGTACGTGGAGGCTATGGAGGAGCAGGATCTACGCCAACCCGTTCGCCCCGCCAGGCTATCCCGCGCCGTCGCTCCCTACATCTTCGGCATGCACGCCGCCGAGCTGAGCGACGACCCCGCCACCGGAGACGAACTGCGCGCCCTCTTCAACGCCGCGGGGAAGAAGGGCTGGGTCCTCTTCACCCAGGCCATCGGACACCGACCCGCGGGGGTTGGGCTCAACTCGCAGCTGCGAGGGCGCCTCTGGGAGTGGGCGGAGCAGGGCTTCGGCGTCATCGTGCGGCTCAACAACGGCTACCACCCCGCGGGCACCCTGCCCGAATCGGAGCACTACGACGCCTTCGCGGCGACCTGTGCCCGTTGGGCAGAGCTCTATCTGAAGAACGACGCCCCCGCCCCCCGCGACTACCCGTGGACCCTGCAGATCGGCAACGAACAGAACAACCCCAGCGAGCACCCCGGTGGGCTGCACGCACCGCGGGAGCACATCACGCCGGAGCTCTACGCTGCGGCCTTCAACAAGGTCTACACCGCCCTCAAGGCCGTCTTGCCCGGCGCCGTCGTCTGCCCCGGCGCCGTCGATCCCTACAACTCCTCTCCCCTGCCGCTGCTGGGCAACGCCCGCTGGCGTCCCCTCACCTACTTCGAGAAGCTCTTAGAGGGGATCGAGGCCCTCGACGGTCTGGTGCTCCACGCCTACACCCACGGCCCCTCCCTGGAGGCCATCACCCACCTCGCCACCTTCGACGACCCCTTCCTGGGCGACCACTACTTCGACTTCCAGACCTACCGCCTCTTCATGGAGCGCATCCCGCTCAAGTGGCAGCAGGTGCCCGTCCACATCACCGAGACCAACCACGTCTGCCGCCCGCCCAACGCCCCCGCCTGCGACAACCCCGCCCACCAGGGCTGGATCGACGCCAACATCGGCTGGGTACGCCAGGTCTACGAGGAGATCGACGACTGGAACGACCGGCCCTACGCCCAGCAGATCCGCGGGCTCCTGCTCTACCGCTGGACGGGCGATCAGTGGTCCCTGCGCGACAAGGGGGGCATTCTGGAGGACTTCCGCCAGGCGATGCGGAACGACTACCGCTGGCGGGCACCCCAACCGCGGGTGGTGGTGGCCCTGGCAGCCGCAGCCGCGACCGCGGAGGCCCTGCCGTCCGTCGACGAACGCGTCCTCCTCACCGCCGACGACTTCAAGATCCTCTGGGGGATCGGGCCGAAGACGGAGGCGCTCCTCAACGCGGCGGGCATCGTCACCTTCGAGCAGCTGACGGCGCTTAGCCCGCGGGAGCTGCGGAGGATTCTAAACGAGACGGACGTTCGATCTCGCTACCTCTCCAGCTGGCCCGAGCAGGCCGCGCTGGCGGCAGAACGCAGGTGGGTGGATCTCTTCAGGTATCAGACGCGGATGGGCCGAGTGACGCCCCTATAACACTGGGGGCTGTTTCACTCGAGTTAGGTCGAGGCGTGAAACGTGAAACGTAAAGCGTGAGATCATCACGTTTCACGCTTTACGCTTCAGCCACGGACAGCTTCCAGCCGAGTTGAAACACACCCATAATACTTTTACAGACCCTAAGATTCATCCTTCTTCACGAGAACCTGGTCAATGCGCAGCCCATCCATGTCCACCACCTCGAAGCTCCAGCCCTCCCAACGTACGACCTCGCCCCGCTCGGGGATGCGCTTGAGGAGCGCCAGGATGAGCCCGGCGAGGGTCTCGTAGCCCACCTGCCCCCGCTCGGGCAGCGTCCCCAGATCGAGAAAGGCCTCGAGTTCGTCCACCGGATAATCACCGTCCACGAGCCATGAACCATCGGCGCGCTCGACAATCTGCGGACCACCGACGGGGCCGGCGGAGGGCAGATCCCCCATGATGCTCTCCAGGAGATCGTGCAGCGTGATCAATCCCTTGATCCCGCCGTACTCGTCGACGACGAAGGCGACGTGCACCTTGGAGTCCCGGAAGCGCTCCAGCATCGCCAGGGCCGGCAGCGACTCGGGCACGTAGATGGGCTGCCGCAGCTCGGACGTGAAGTCGAGGGAGCGACCCGCCAGATTCTGCGCCAGGAGATCCTTGGCGTAGGCCAAACCCAGGACGCGATCCAGAACCCCCCGGCAGACGGGAAAGCGGGAGTAGCCGGTGGAGCGCACCTTTTCGAGATTCTCCTCCAGCGGTTCCTCCAGGTCCAACCAGACGATGTCATGACGCGGGGTCATGACGGTACGCGCCCGCTGATCGCTCATACGGAAGATGGCTTCGACCATCTCGCTCTCCACGTCCTCGAAGACCCCGGCCTCCGCCCCCTGCGCCAGCAGGAGGGTGATCTCCTCATCGGTAACGGGAGGCTCCTGATCCAGATCTCCGCCGAAGAGCGCCAGGACGCCCTTCGTCGACACCGTCAGCAGCGCGACGATGGGCGCGGTCAGGCGCGCCAGCCGCGCCATCAGTGGGGCCAAACGGATCGCCAGGCGTTCGGGATTCGCCAACGCCAACCGTTTGGGAGCCAGCTCGCCCAGCACGAGGGTGAGATAGGTGATAGCGAGAACGACGAGGGCCACGCCCACGACCTCGGCATACGGCGCGAGCAAGGGAATGTCTCGCAGCCAGAGCGCCAGGCGCTCCGCCAAAGAGGCACCGCCGAAGGCTCCCGCCAGGGTCCCCACCAGCGTGATCCCTATCTGGATGGTGGAGAGGAAGCGGTTGGGGGCCTCCTGGAGCTCGAGGGCGATCTTCGCCCCCTGCTCCCCGCGCTGCAGACGCTCCTGCAGGCGCGCCGGTCGGGCTGCGATGACGGCGATCTCCGCCAGCGCGAAGAGCCCGTTGAGCAGAATCAGTGCCAGAATGATGATGATTTCCATAGTACACCTCCAGAGCTAAAAGAGCTATACTCCCAGACTCGGAGACCGAAAATTAGGTTCGTAGTAACCGCTTTAGCGGTTGTTAGACGGCTAAAGCCGGTACTACCAGCCCCCAAAATCACATGGGTGTGTTTCACTTGAGTTAAACCGAGGCGTGAAACGTGAGATCCTCACGTTTCACGCCTTACGTTTCAGCGAATGGGTAGCTTCCAACTGAGTTGAAACACACCCAAATCACATCTACTGAGACCCGGAGACCGGGAGCGCGTCAGCGAGAACGATCCCACCCTTCGTCGATGAAGCGCTGGATCTCGATGAGGTAGCCGTTGGGATCGCGGAAGAAGCAGTGGTAGATATTGTAGGTCGGGTTGAAGGCGGGTGCCTTCTCGAAGGGAACGCCCTGCGCGCGCAACATCTCGTACCAGCCGTCGACCTCCGGGGTGACGAGGGTGAGGATGACCCCCTGGGGCTCCTCCGGAACCTCCTCGCGTTCGCAGAAACCGATGTAGGCCCCCCCTGCTGTGCGGTAGATGCGGCAACCGCCCTGATCCAGCGCCAGGGGTAGGCCCACCCGCTCCTCGTAGAAGCGTGCCGTCGCCGCGAGATTGCGGGTATAGAAAAAGGTAATCTGTTGGGTAATGGTCAGATCGATCATAGTCCCTCCTGCGTGAAAAGCAAAACGTGAAACGTGATGGTAGCTTATCACGTTTCACGTTTGAACTCAAAGTGCTGAATTACTCGAGGTATCCCAATCCTCGCAGCCGCTCCGCGATATCGTCCACCCCCAGGTCGACCTGACCCATCACGGCTGCCGGTCGCCGGGCCTCTGCCTCCGTGACAAAGCGTTCGAGCTCACCGTGGAGATTGTGAACGACCTCCGGCTGCCTCTCCAGCAGATTGTCCAGCTCGCCCGGATCACGCGTGACGTCGAAGAGCTCGTCGGGTCGATCTCCCACCTCGATCAGCTTGTAGGCCTCCCGGTAAGCGGCGCGGCGCATGAAGCGGCAGCGGTAGGTATCGATGGCCTCCGGGTCCTCGTTCTCCATGAGCGCCAGAAGGGTGTGGGGGGTGAAGGCTTCGGTGAAGACGAGCCCACCTTCGGGATCATCAGCACCCAGCGCCGCTGCCAGACTCAAGCCCGCCACGTCCACGGGGGCGTTCGTAACCCCCGCAGCTTCCAGCACGGAGTGGAAGACCCGCCGCGTGGAGACGGGACGAGAGACGCGCAGACCCTCGGGATAGCGCTCGGGATAGCGGACGATAAGGGGGACGTGGACCAGGTCGTCGTAAGCCACCAGGGAGTGGCCCACGAAGTCGTGGTTGTTCATGCCCTCCCCGTGATCGGAGGTGATGATGACGATGGTGTCATCCCGCACCTCGGGTTGGTTCACGTAGTTGAAGACGTAGCGCAACAGGTGGTCCTCGTAAGCGACCTCCGCGTCGTACATGTCGTTGAGCACCCGATCCTGGAGCTCTGTCAGCGGCTCGCGCAGCGGGACCATCCAGCGGTAGTGCTCGTGGTTATAACGCGTCATGAACTCCCGCGCCTCCCGATCGTGGCGGAAGTAGGGGACGAATTTGCGAAGGAAACGGGCGGGCGGGCCGAAGGGCAGGTGGGTCTCCATGAGATTGACGAAGGTGAAGATGGGGCGCTCGGGGCCCTTCTGTTGGCGGACACGCAGGTACCCAACCAGATCCCGCACCGACTGGGCCGAATTGCCCTTGAAGTTCAAGTAACGGCGCCAGAGGGGTACGAGCCGGGGATGGAGGGCCAGCCGCAGCAGAAAGTTGTTGCGCGCAAAGACGTTCTGCAGGGGCTTGGTCAAATCGCGCACCACGCGTGCCGCACGCTGTACCACCCGTCCCGCGATGTGCGGGCGCGAGTCGCCGATGGGCGGGCGCTCGGGCAGCGTCCCCCCATAGTTGTAAAAGCCCTCGAAGCCCCGGTCCAGATCGTTCTCCACCACCCCCAGAAGGGGGTTGTTGCAGAAGCCGATGGTCTCGTATCCGCGAGCGCCCAGCACCTCCGCCAGCGTCGGCTGGTCGGCACTGTGCCGGTCGTAGATCTGGGTCGTCATGTGGGTGGAGGGGTACTCGCCGGTAAAGAGAGAGGCGTGGGCAGGGATGGTCCACTGTCCGGGGGAGATGGCCCGTTCGAAGAGCACACCTCCCTCACTGAAGGCATCCAGGTGGGGTGTGGTATTGCGTTCGTAACCGTAGCAGGAGAGTCGATCGGCCCGGAGGGTATCCAGGACGATCAACAGGATATCAGGTTGTCTCTTATTCATGATGCTCCTTCACACAGAATGTGTGTACGTTGGGTCCCCCCTGAGAGGTAATGGTGCCCTCCAGTTCCCTAACCGTACCTCAAACCCACCTAAAAGCAAGTGAGGACTTCGAGAGGGTACCGACCGCCCTTGCCCTTCCTCGTGAATATGGTACCCTGCCGCCATGCACAGACTACAGAATCGTTGGTTGCTGCTCGGAGTGCTGCTGCTGGCCTTCGGACTTCGCGTTGTCGCTCTGGAGCGACAGGATATCTGGGGCGATGAAGCCTTCAGTATCTGGCTGAGCCGGCAACCCTTGCCGGCCGTGGTCGCGGGGGGTGCGGACACCCATCCGCCGGGCTATCCTCTTCTTCTAGCCCTCTGGATGCGGTCAGTGGGTGATCGACCGTTGGCCACGCGGGCCCTCTCGGCGCTGGTGAGCTTTCTCTGCGTGCCGGCGACCTACATTCTCGGGAGACGCCTGCGAGTTCCGGCTTTGACTGGAGCGCTCTTAAGCGCCGCCTCGCCCGTCCTGGTCTACTACGCCCAGGAGACGCGGATGTACAGCCTCGTTACCCTCCTGACCGCCCTCTCCTTCTACTGGGCCCTGCGCGTACTGGACACCCGCCGGGCGGCAGGGACAGCAACCTCTCGGTCGGGGTACGCATCCTGGGCGGCCTACGTTCTGGCGACGCTGGGGGCCATCTACACCCACTACTACGCCTTCTTCGTCGTCGCGACCGAGAATCTACTCGTCCTCGGCAGCTGGCTTCTGGACCGCCGGGGAGGGCAACGGGACAAAGACTGGTCCTTCCTCGGCGGTTGGTGGGGCTCACAGCTGCTTCTGGCTCTGGCCTACCTCCCCTGGATCAAGGCTCAACGCAGCTTCTTGAGCGGCAAAGCGCAGAGCAGGGTGACGGAGTGGCAGCCGGAGGCAGTCTATCGCATCGCCCGCGATACGCTGACCGGCTTCAGCGCCGGTCTGGCGACGACCCCCGAGGTAGCCCGCGCCGCCACCTTCGTCTTTCTGGCAGTGGTGGCGGCGGGCTTGATCACCGCCTTCCTGCGCTCCCGTCCCGCTGCGCGGGGAGGGGATGCCGGAGCCCTGGGACTCTACCTGATCATGCCCATCGCTTTCGCCTGGTTGGTGAATCCGCTCATGCCCTTCTTCTTCCCCCGCTATCTGCTGCTCATCGCTCCCGCCTTCTACCTCCTGGCAGCAGCCGGGCTCGCCCTGCTGGGAAGATTATGGAGACCCCTGCTCTTCGCGGGGCTCGCCCTGCTCCTCGTGCTGCACGGTGCGGGGTTGTGGGGCTACTATAGCGATGAGCGCTTCGTCAAGGGACGCTACGGTCAGATGATGGCCTACGTCGAGGAGCACGCCCGGGAGGGTGACGCTCTCCTCCTCGCCAACCCCCTGCAGATACGCATCTTCGAATACTACCAGCCCGCAGGGGTGCAGCCCTACTTCCTCCCCCGCATCGCCCTCCCCCCCGACGATCCCCACTCGGGCGTGGATCTGGAGACCATCGTCGCCGCCCACCCCCGGGTCTGGTTGGTGCGGTACGGCAACCCCGCGGAGTACGATCCCGAGGATCAGGTAGCCGGCTGGCTGGCGGTCCACGGGAGCAAGGCCCACTTCAGCACCTGGACGGACGCCGACCTCTCTCTCTACGTGACCGCCTCGGCGGCAGGAGAAGCGCCTCAATCCCCTCTGGATGTAACCCTGGGCGAGGCCATCCGGTTGCGCGGCTACAGCCTCAGCGCGGAACAATTGGCGCCCGGTGACGTCCTGATCCTCACCCTCTACTGGGAAGCAGAGGAGCGCCTTACGGAGCGCTATACCGTCTTCACCCACCTCCTCGGACCCACCGGGCAAGTACAAGCGCAGATGGACAGTGAACCCCAGGGAGGCACCCTGCCGACCAACGCCTGGCCCGTGGGCGAGGTGATCATCGACAACTACGCCCTCACGCTGCCGGTGGGAGCACCCTCCGGCACTTACACGCTGCAGGTGGGTGTGTACCCCGTCGGACGCGGCGAGGCTCGTCTCCCCGTCCGGGATGAGGAGAGCGGGAAGCTGTTGGGAGACGCGGTGGTCCTGCAGCAGCTCGCAGTCCAGGCCCCCTGACAGAGGGGGCAGCCGGAATAGAGAGCGGGAGATCCCAGGGGACCTCCCGCTGTCGCTGTCAGGCCACGCAGCCCGCTCGGTGCGCTACATCCGTCTCACGCCCGCGGCATACCTCCGGGTGCAGCATACTCCTCGCCCGGACGACGGCGCTCCCCGTAGTAGGGCCCCGGAGACCCCATGATACGATCGTAGAGGCTGCGGTAGCGCCAGAGGTAGACCAGCCACAGGCGCCAGCGCAGCCGGTGCCAGGTCTGTACCAACAACGGCTGGTCCCCGTCGGCGGAAGCAGCGGGCGCGTACGTCGCCTTGACGTAAGCGGAGACCAGCACGTCGATCTCCTCCAGGGCCACCAGCCCCCGTTGGGGACGGGGTTGGCGGGTCGCCATGCTCCGGACGCGTTTCGCGAAGTTTGCGGCGAACTCGTAGGGGGTGTCCCCCTCGTACATCAGCACCTCCAGCCGGTCACCCCACGTCCGCAGCCGCCGATAGAGGAATCGGGCCGCACGGGCAAAGGGGACAGAGCGCAGCCAGACGAGCTCCAACTGGAGCCAGAGCATGTAGAGCAGGGCGAAGAGCACCAGCGTCCCGAGGAGCACGAGATACCACCTTTGGACGAGCGGATTGGGCGGGGGCTCAGGCGGGCGCAGCGACTCCTGCGGCTCGGGCCATTCGATGGGGTCCGCCTCCGTCGTGCGCTCAAGGGCGGGGCGCCCTGCCGTGGGCTCGAACTCCACCCAGCCGAAGCCGGGGAAGTAGATCTCGACCCAGGCGTGGGCGTCGGCCTCGGTGACGACGTAGTGGGCCTCCTCAGGAACGTAGGTGCCGGGAGCATAGCCGATAACGTAGCGCGCCGGCAGCCCCGACGCACGGGCCAGCACCGTCATCGCCGAAGCGTAGTAGTCACAGTACCCCTTCTGCACATCGAAGAGGAAGTAGTCCACAACGTCCTGGTTGGGCGGGGGCAGCTCCACGTTCAAGGTGTAGGGATAGGTGTTCCGCAGATAGCTCTCCAGGGCCGCGGCCCGATCGTAGGGCGTGGGCTCCGTCGCCGTCAGGTCGCGGGCGAGGGAGATGACCCGCTCGGGAATGTCCTCGGGCAGCTGCAGATAGCGCTCGACGATCCAGGGGGGATAGACGACGCTGGCTCCGTGCAACGCTTCGGCATCGACCAGGGAGATGTAGGAGTCGGCCCGGTAGGTCTCGGCCTTGATGGTGGCGGCGAAGGGATCGTTCGAAGTGCGCCAGGCGACCTTGTAATCCTGATCGGTGGTTGCCAAGATGCCCGTCACGTAGATGAGATCGCCGATGTCCTGCACCATCTGCACCTCCTGGCGCAGTGGGCGGTGCGTCTCAAGGCTCGCCACGTTGGAGGGCTCACCCGGCTCGTAGCTCTCGATGTAGGTCGAATCGGCGTACCAGCCGCGACCGGAGTACTCGTCGTAGGTCGCGGAGCGCCAGTAGTGGCGCGGCGCCGTCTCGGTCATGACGGACTCCGGCATGGGCGGAAGCTCGCCGGTCCTCACGGTCATGACGACCCGGCGTCGCAGCTCGTCCCCCGTACCGATGAGGTGACGTCGCGGCAGCCCTCCGGACCGCGTCCGGTCGATCTCGCTGGGCTCCGAGGGCCCCTGCTGCGGCTGCTGCTCCAGTCCCAGGGACTCGGCTACCCGCTCCGTCGTCTCGGCAGTTTCGGGCGTACGCAGCTCCCGGAAGAAGTCGACGACGTCGTCAACGGAGATGGAGGGGGTGAGCACCGCGATGACCATCAAACCGATGGAGATGGCGATGGCCCCACCGATAAGTTCCGCCCGCAGGTCGGTGGAGTAGTCGACGTTCTCTCTCTCCCAGCGCCGTTCACGAACGTTGTGGGCGACCACGGCCATGAGCACCAGCACGAAACCCATCATGAAGAGCAGGGCCCCCGTGGTGGCAAAGGTGTAGGAGAGCACAGCCCCAAGTAGGACCCCTAGAGGCACGACCGCCACGAGGGGCCGCGCCCTACGACGCACCATCCAGCCTGCCCAGACCGCCGCCATCCAGAGGACGAAGCCCCAGACGAGGGTAGCGGCAGCCGGATCGAAGAGAGGAGCACCGTGGAAGATGGATAAGATCCAGGTGACCGTGCGGGTAAAGAGGATGGAGAGTGACGTGCCGAACTCGGAGAGCACTTCGATGAAGGGACCCGCATCGGGTGGAAGAGTCTCCATTTCCAGAAGCAGGCGTCCCAGGTGCTCGACCCCGCGCACGACGAAGCCTCCCCCCAGCCAGAGGAGACGCCCGATGTAGCGGTCCAAGCGGCCCACGCGAACGAGAAGACCGGTGAGCCCCAGGACCACGGCCCACAGGACGGCCCAATGGCGGCGCTTCACGTTTTGCGCCAAGAGCCAGCCGGAGACAATAGCGGCAACGCCCACCACCCAGAGGAGGAACATGTCCAAACCGCGCACGACATCGGAGAGACCGTAGGCGACACAACCCGCAATGGCTGTGAGGAGGAGGAGGACGAAGAGATTCTGGCGTCCGAGGGACTCCACAACGCGCTGCTGCAGGGCACGCAGAAGGGAGCGCTGCTCCTGGTCACCGGCGGAGACGGGCTGGGCGCTCATCGCAGCACCTCCCACGAGGCGTCGACGGGCTTCTTGACAGGCACCGCCTTGCCCGTCCCCAGCACGCGCCACTCCCACTGCCCGCGGTCACCGGGCTGGACGTCCGGATGATCGAGAAGGTCACGGGTGATGGTGTAGTGCGTGATACCGGCCTGGGTTAAGAGCGCCTCCGTGGCCTTGAGGTTCGACTTCTCCTCGTCGGACCCGGGCGCGCCAAAGGAGTAGGGATCGAGAAGCAGGACGGTGGGAACCGCCCCGCGACGCAGCAGCCGCAGGAGATCCTCGACCCAGAGTCCGCTGACCGAGGGGGTGATGATGATGATGCTCGTGCGCTGTCGTAGGGCGGGACGGATACGGTGCAGAAGCTCCGAGAGGGGGCGATCACCGGGGCGCGCCAGAGCCAGAGAGCGCAAAATCTCCCACCGCTGCCCATCTCCCTCCTGGGGTGGCAGCCAGGCGAGATCCTCGCCATGGGCCATCAAGCCCACCGCCCGGCGGTTGCGAATGCCGCGGTCGGCAAGGGAGGCCGCCAGGATCACCCCGAGCTCCTCGGTCGAGTTCTCCCCCTCGCCCGCCTGCACGTGACGATTCATGTCGAGGAGCACCCACCAATCGGCCGCCGGCGTCCCATCGAAGGTGCGCACGAAGAGGCCGTCACGCCGGGCCGAGGTCTTCCAGTGGATCCACCGCCGGCTGTCGCCGGGCGCGTACTCCCGCACGCTGGAGACGCTGACGGTGCGATCCAGGGCGGTGGCCCGCGGACGCCCCTCCCCGGTCCGCCCGCCGGGGGCCACCTGAATCTGCGGCAGGGGGACGATGGGCGGCAGCACCAGCAGCGGCATGGTCTGCGGGTACTCCAGGCGCACGGTATAGATCCCGAAAGGGTCGCCGGTTTCGACGAAGGTAGGGCCTAAGTAGAAAAGGCCCCGGCGGGTGCAGTAGGACTCCTTGTGCCAGCGGATGTAGCTGTCGGCATCCACACCCGTTCCCCGGCTGGCAGCGTAGTTGGGCATGGTCGAACGGTCCTCAATCTCCACCCAGAAGGCGGGGAGATGGCTGCTGTTATGCAGGGTGAAGCGCTCCACGAGCCGGTCTCCCACCTGGGCCCACCCGAAGCGCATCTCCCGAAGCAGGTGCAGATTTCGCGAGAGGATCCACAACCAGAGAGAACTGAGAGCCCAGGCGCCCCCCAACCCCACGAGCAGGATAACCCAGCCCCGGTAGGGGGAGAACAACTGCAACAACACCAACAGCCCCACGAGAAAGGGCAAAACGCGGGTGTTCAACTTCCACTTGGCTTCTGTGTTCATAGGCAACCTACCGTTTCTCCAACTCTATCCACTACAACACAGTGACCGTAGAACTTAGGGTCTGTCAAGAAATAACTCTCCAACTGTGCAGCCGCGATCGTAGGGAAGGCGCCCTTCGAATAGGCTGAGGCTCGCAGTTTTCACTGATCAAAGCACCGCGTAAGTAGGACACTTACCATCACTCGGGAAGTCATTCTTGTGCGAGTACTTACATCTGACTCTACTGAAAGAACTCTATCTCACCACGGAGGACACAGAGAACCCTGAGAAAATCATGGAGATTATTATGAAAGTTTAACATCAAGGTCTCCGTGATCTCCGTGGTAAGAGATCTTTTTCCAGTGGAGTCACACCTTCTCCGCTTCGGGCACGGGCATCTCCCGAATGATCTGTTCGACGATGCTCTCCGGCGTCTGCTCCCGCAGACGGGCAGCCGGCGCCAGGATGATGCGGTGGGCCAAAGCTGCCCGGGCGATGGCCTTCACGTCGTCGGGCAGCACGTACTCCCGCCCGTGGAGAGCTGCCCGAGCCTGCCCCACCCGATAGAGGGTAAGGCTGCCCCGCGGGCTGGCACCCAGGTAGACGTCAGGATGGCGTCGGGTCTGCTGGGTGATCTCCACGATATACTTCTTGACAGGCGGAGAGACGTAGATCTCCTTGACGGCCTCCTGAGCTTCGATCACCTCCTCCACGCTGCTTACCGGCTCCAGCGCCTGAATCGGGTGACGGAACTGCTGGCGGTCGAGGATCTCGACCTCCTCGTTGAGCAGGGGATAGCCTATATCCACCCGCAGCAGAAAGCGATCCAGCTGTGCTTCGGGCAGCGGAAAGGTACCCTCGTACTCGATGGGATTCTGGGTCGCCAGGACCATGAAGGGTTGTGGGAGCGGATAGGTCGTGCCGTCCACCGTCACCTGCCGCTCCTCCATCGCCTCCAACAACGCCGCCTGGGTCTTGGGGGTAGCACGGTTGATCTCATCCACCAGGAGCACCTGGGACATCACCGGTCCCGCCTGAAACTCGAACTGGCGCGTGGCCTGGTTGAAGACCGAGACTCCGGTCACGTCGCTGGGCAGCATGTCCGGCGTGAATTGGATGCGACCGAAGGTACCGCCGACGGAGCGGGCCAGTGAGCGGGCCAACATCGTCTTGCCCACCCCGGGTACGTCCTCGATAAGCAGGTGCCCGTTGCTCAACATACCGACAACGACGAGCTCTACGGTCGCCCGCTTGCCCACGATGACCTGCTGAACGTTCTTCATGATACGCTGTGCTAGCTGCTGAACTTCCGCCATGAATTCTCCTCCATCCTCAACTTCGAAATATCAACGCCAGAGGGAGCACTTCCCCCTCATCCCTCACTTCCGGAAACCCCAACTATTTCTCCGCCAGACCTGAGATCGATGGGCGCCAAGAGGATCACGAAGTTATCGCAGATGTGGCCCACTTATTGTAAGGTATTCCCGTATCGAATCAATTCTTTACCAGAGGTTTCAGGCTCTCCAGGATTTCGCAGGGTACAACAGGGCCATGTGCCCCGCGTTGCCTGCCACAACGCAGGAAAGGTCTGGTACGCCCCCCCGCAGCAGCCATTGGGGCTAGTTTTAGAGCTGCTCACCCCACCACCCGGCGAAACCCAAAAGACCCAGGTCTCATAAAGCAGAGTGACCTCGAAAGGATGCCCCTGCATCCGGGTTCGGCAACCGACCCTCCATTAATAACACCTGAAAAGTCGGCAAAAGGTTCAATGGTGAGGAGGAAAGCTATGCCGGAGGGCGTTTGTGAATCTTACGCGGGCGCCCTGCGATAGCCAATCCCGCGAGGATGAGGAGACCGCCGAGGACCGCGGTCTCGGGAGGAGCCTCCTGCAGAATCCACCAAGCCAGAAGCGTCGAGCCGATGGGTTCTACGAGCACCGCGAGAGAGACGTAGGTGACGGGCAGGTGACGGAGCGCCCAGTTGAGGGAGGAGTGCCCTACGATCTGGGGGATGAGCGCGATCAGGAGCAGCCAGAGCCAGGTCAAAGGCGAGTAGCCCAGCAGCGGCACGCCCTGCAGGAGGGCGAAGAGCAGCAACGCGACGGCAGCCAGACCGTAGACCGGGAAGATGTAACCGAGCAGGGAGAGACGCGCCCGCAGGCTCCGCCCAATGAGGAAGTAGACTGCAGCGGCCAAAGCACCGGCGAGCGCCAGCAGGTCCCCCGTGATGCGGTGGGTTCCGCCCTCCAGGTCCCCCACCCCGATGACGATAGCCCCCGCCATCGCCAGGAGCATCCCTGCGGCGAGGCGTGGAGGGAGCTCCTCGTGCAGGAAGAGGTAGGCGAAGAGGCCCACGAAGAGGGGAGAGGTGGTGACCAGCACCACCGAGGCCGCCACCGAGGTGAGCGCCAGGGAGGTGATCCACGTGGCGAAGTGGGCCGCCAGGACGACCCCACCGACGAGGGCCAGGCGCCGCTCCCGACGGGAGAAGCTCGCCAGCTCCCGCCGGCGCGTCGCCAAGGTGACGGGGGCCAGGATGAGCGAGGCCAGGGTCAAGCGCCAGGCGGCCACGGCGAGGGCGGGTGCCCCGCGCTGCGCCAGCCGGATGAAGAGGCTCGCCGTGGAGACGGCGAGGATGCCGACGACGAGCACCAGCACCGGAGGGACGCGCGGCTCGCGAGGTTCGGTACGCATCTGACCTCCCTACAGCTGCCGTGCGCGAGCCAGGTCGCCCACAGCCCGCTGGTGGCGGCGCGCCAGGAGACGGCGGACGCGGTTGTAGCGCTGGCGGTTGAGAGGATAGAACCACGCGACGGCAGCGGCACTGGTCAGGAGGAGGGCGGCGGTGGGGCCGGCGAGGAGACGCATCGCCAGGAGCGCGTTCGCGGGCTGCATGAAGGAGGTAGCCCCCTCGGGCGGCGACTGGTACCCCAGCCAGCCGAGGACCTGGAGTGCGATGAAGATGGCGAAGGCGCTGGTCAGCTTGCGGATGAAGTTCTTCGCTCCGTAGTAGATCCCCTCGTGGCGCTTTCCCGTCCGCAGCTCGTCCCAGTCGACCACGTCCGGGAAGATGGCGTCGGGCATCACGTGGGCAGCCGAGACGCTGGCCCCGATGATGGCCGCCAGGGGGATTGCCAACACGTACTGCTCGGGGCGCACGATGGGCAGGAGCAACAGGATGACGACACCGATCAGGGCCCCCACGATGTACGCCACCCGCTTGTTGAAGCGGGTGGCCATCCAGGTCCAGACGGGCAGCGTCAGTACCGCCGTCAACTGCAAGGTCCCCAGCACCACCGACTCGACAGGCATGCCTAGACCGGGCACCGTCGCGATAAGATCTCCGTTGGCGATCCAGTAGATGAGGTAGAAGGGCAGGACGACGCCGATGAGATCGAAGGTCACCCAGTTGAGCATGTAGAGGGCGGTGGCGTAACGGAAGGGTACGTTCTCCCAGGCCAGACGGACCGTCTCGCGGAAGGAGATCATCTCCGGTCGCTCCTCCATGTCCGCGCGCTCCCTGACCACGAGGAAGATGAGCAGGTAGGGGATGATGGCGGAGGCACCGAAGAGGGTCGCCACGAGGAGATAGCCCTGCTGCTGGGTAGATCCCCGGACCATCGCCGCGTCGATGATCATGGGAGCCGCGACGGCCCCCACCACCGAGGCCAGCAGGTTGAAGAACATCCGGTAGCCCGAGAGGGAGGTCCGCTCATCGTAGTCCGCGGTCATCTCCGGGGTAAGGGCGTGGAAGGGGACGATGACGAGGGTCTGCAGGGTGTCGCTGAGCATGTAGGCCACCGAGACGAAGGCCATCAGCGCCAGCTGGCTCTCCCAGGGAGGGGCCCACCAGAGCAGGATGAAGGCCAACCCGTAAGGGATGGAGAAGAAGAGGAGGAAGGGGCGCCGCCGTCCCCAGCGGGTGCGCACCTTGTCGCTCAACACGCCCACGAGGGGGTCGTTGATGGCGTCCCAGATGACGCCCAAGAGGGCAGCGCAGGAGGCGAGACGGGGTTCGAGCCCCACCACGTCGGTCAGAAAGATGGCGTAGAAGATCTGGCGCAGGACGTTGAAAGAGGCCATCCCCCAATCGCCGGTGCCGTAGACTACCTTCGTCAGCAGAGGAACGCGTTCGTCCGATGGTTGTGCTTGGTTCTCCATGTCCTGTCCTTTGAACTCCTCAAGTTCGTGAAACTGAAGACCCTGATCCTCTACAAGGCGCGACGATAGACGCGGTGCTTCTTGTACCAGTGCACGCCGGCAGCCGTCATCTCACCCAGGCTCTTGGCGTTGGTCTCCGCGACCTGGACGATGTCGCAGAGCTCGATCTGCCCGCGTGACCGGATGGTTTTGAAAAGCTCCGTGTACATCAACGCGTTCGCGCCGAGGCCCTGGTACTTGGGCAACAGCCCCAGCCCATTGCCGACCAGACGGCGGGTGTGTTTGAAGGCCCACAGCAGATGGATCCAGCCGCAAGGCCAGAGCCGCCCGTTGGTCTTCTGTAGAGCCCCCGCCACGTCGGGAAAGACGAAGCTGAATCCGGCCAGCTCGTCATCCTTGATGACCAGCTTCATGAGTTCGGGATCGGCGATGGTGAGGAGCTCCCGTCCTATCATCTGCGCCTCCGCCGCGTCGAGGGGATAGTACCCCCAGACCTGCGTGAAGGCCTCGTTGTTCACCCGCTGGATGCGCGGGATCCACTTGCGCAGCTCCCGCTTCGATTTGAAGGAGAGCACCTCGAAGCCCCGCCGCTGCTTCACCTGCTCGGCGATCTCGTAGAAGCGCTCGGGAAGATCGTAGTCGCCCGGCACGTAGGCCGAGTCGTAGTCGATCTCCTTTTCGAAGCCCAGGGCCTTCATGAAGTCCCGGTAGTAGGGGTAGTTGTAGGGGACCCCGGGCGCGGCCCGGTGTTCGAAGCCCTCGATGAGGATCCCCATCCCGTCGGAGCGCAGCAGGCCCTTGGAGCCCATGAGGGTGTCGAGCCCTTGCTCGCGGGCCCAGCCCGCGGCGGTGTCGAAGAGCCCGCGCGCAACGTCCAGATCATTCACTGCATCGAAGTAGTAGAAGAAGGCCACCCGCGTCTTATGGAAGTCGTTGTAGTGACGGTTGTTGAGAACGGCGATACGCCCCAGCACCTCGCCTGCCTCCTCCTCCGCGAGGAAAAAGTCGGCCGTGGAGTGGCGGTAGAAAGGGTGCTTCTCCCGATCGAGGGCCGTACGAATCCCCGAGACGAGCGGAGGGACCCAGTAGGGGGAGCCCTCGTAGAGCCCGAAGGGGAAGTGGATGAAGCGACGAACGTCGTGGCGGCTCCGGGTATCGATCCTCCTGACCTGCATCAGGCCTCCTGGGCGCTGACGAAGAAACTCACGCCTAACACGCCCGGTCCGGCGTGCACCACAATGGCGGGCGGCACGTCGAGAATGAAGGGCTCCTCCTCGATGTCCAGCGCTTGGACGAGATCGTCGGCAAAGGCCTGGGCCTCCTGAGGGACGCCGGCGTGCATGACGGCCAGGTAACCCGGTGACTCCCGCGGGTACTGGTCGCCCACCAGTTTCTTCAAGCAGCGGACGGCGCGCTTCTTCGTGCGCACCTTGTCGAACATCTCCACCCGCCCCTTCTCCAACGTCAAGACCGGCTTGACCTGCAGCATGCCTCCCAACAGAGCCGCCGCACCCCCGATCCGTCCTCCCTTGGCCATGTACTTGAGGGTGTCCACCAGAAAGTAGACCCGGCAGCGCGGCAGCATCTCGTAGATGCGGCTCTCGATCTCAGCGATGCTCTCCCCCGCTGCCGCCCACTCGGCAGCCAGCCTCAGGAGGGTGACCACCGGGGATGCAATGTAGCCGGTATCGATGATGCGGATGTCGGCATCCGGGAACTCACGGGCAGCGACGGTCGCGGAGCGCACCGTCCCGCTGACGACGGAGGAGGGCAAGATGCAGAGGATCTCTTCCCCCTGTGCCGTCAACCGTGCAAACTCCGTGACGAAGAGGTCCGGAGGGGGCGCTGCCGTCTTGGGCAGCTCGTCGGCGAGCTTGAGCTTCTCCATAAAGGACGCGTTGTCGATCTCCAGACCCTCAAGATAGGACTCGGAGCCGAAGATAATGACCTGGGGAATGATCGGCATGTTGTACTTGTCGACGACCTCCTGGGGAACTCCGGAGGTCGTATCACCAATAATCGTAACCATGAGGATAACTCCTTCGAGAAAAAGTGAGTGGGGAACGGGAATTAGGGATCAGGGCCCCCTGAGTTCTGCGTCTCTGCCGGTGCGGTTGCCGGCACGGTAGAGACGCCGGTTGTTCAAAGCCGTGAAGAGTGCCAAGAGCACCGTGGGGCGCGTCCCGGCTAGCGACGCGCCCCGGGGCCTCCCTCGGAACGGGCAAGACGGAAAAGCGATTAGCTGCGGGTGGTGGGCAGGTACTTCGCGAGCTTGCCGGCGAGATTGGAGAGGGGCAGGGTTTGCAGCCAGACCCGTCCGGGACCGGTCAACGTCGCCAGGAAGAGCCCCTCCCCCGAGAAGAGAACGTTGGTCACGCCCTTGACCGCGCTGATCTCGTAGTTGACGGTGGGGTCGAAGGCGGCGATGTGGCCCGGATCGATCCTCAGTGCCTGGCCCTGCTGCAGGGTGTAGGCACGGACCTCTCCGGGAATCTCGAGGAAGGCGATGCCCGGCCCCGTGAGCTTCTGAAGGATGAAGCCCTCGCCGCCAAATAAGCCGGTGCCCAGCTTACGGCGGAAGTGCATCTCCAGCTTGACCGCGGACTCGGCGCACATGAAGGCATCCTTCTGGCAGATGACACTCTCGCCTGCCGCCAGCTGCATGGGCAGGATCTTACCCGGCGCCTCCGGGGTGAAGGTGACGAAGCCCTGGGAGCCGCGACAGGTGTAGGTCGTCATGAAGAAGGACTCGCCTGCCAGCTTGCGCCCCAGGCCCGCCATAAGACCGCCCTTCGTGTCGGTCTTCATGTCGATCTGCCCGCCCATCCAGGCCATACCACCCGACTCGGTGTAGAGAGATTCTCCCTGGGTGAGTTGAACATCGAGGGACTGCATAACGGTGCCGTAGATTTTGTACTCCATATTTAATACCTCCTGAATGAAGAATGAAATCACAGCTCGATTATAGCATGGACGAACACGAATGGGAACAGTCGTCGTGGAGAGGATATCACTCCGGGGGCGCTGCCTGCTCCCATTGCCGCCGATCGAGCCGGCTGTAGAGCCCTCCCTGGACCAGAAGCTCGCGGTGATCGCCCACCTCCCGGATGCGCCCCTCCTCCAGCACGCTGATCTTGTCGGCGCTGCGGAAGGTGCTCAAACGGTGGGCGACAATAAGCGCCGTCCGGCACAGGCGCCGTTCAAGCGAGCACCTCGCCGGAGGCGCGGGTTCCGGCGGGCACGCTGGTGCCGCGCAGCACCACGACATCCCGCAGAGAGACGCTGTCGCCGATCTGACAGTCCCGCTCCACGTAGACCCGGGGACCGAGGGAGCAGTTGGCGCCGATGACCACGCCCTCTTCGATGTACAGGGGTGGGGTCAACCGCGTGCCCGCTCCCACGGCGCCGGGCGCCAGGGTCGGCGGTGCCCCGTCCCCCCCCAGGTAGTGAGCGTTGATGGCGAGAAGGTCCGCCGCCTTCGTGAGGGTGAGGCGCCGCTCCACAATGACGCCCTCTACTCTCTCACCTGCCGCGATAAGCATCTGAATGGCATCCTGCAGCTCGTACTCCCCCCGGGGGGAGAGAGTGACCCGCGGGAGATAGGCGAGGATGCGACGGGAGAAGACGTAGAGGGGCAGGCTGGAGATCTTCGAAGGGGCCTCCTCGGGCGCGGGCTTCTCGACGATGCGGACGACGCGGTTCCCCTCCAGCTCGACGATCCCCACGCTGCCCAGCCGCTCCTGCTCCACAGGCATGAGGGTGAGCAGCGCCGCAGCGGAGGGACCCGCCTTCCAGCCATCGAGCAGCGCCGCGGTCTGTGCCACGGAGAGCAGATTGTCGCAGGCGGAGAGGACGAAGTCCTCCTCGATGAGAGGCGCCGCCTGCTGCAGAGCGTGGGCCATACCCAGACGCTCAGCCTGATAGGCGAAGCGCACGTCCGCCGGAAGGTGAGAGTCGCGCCGAAAGTGCCGGACGATCTCCCGGTCGGTAGGGCTGACGACGAGGACGAAATCGTCGACGCCGTTGGCCCACAAGCCCTCCATCACCCGCTCCACGATGGGCTTTCCCAGGATGGGCAACATCGCCTTGGAACGGTCCAGGGTGAGGGGGTGGAGGCGCGAACCCTGACCGGCAGCGAGGATGACACCCTGCATGAGCCGCCGCCTACGCCTCTTCCACCGCGAGCCCCGTGCGCACGACACGGGGACGGTAGATCCGGGCCCCTTCGAGGTGCGCCTTCGCCACCGCAGCCTGCCACGCCGCCTCGACCTCCTCCTCGGCGCCGGGACGGACGAGCGCGAAGACAGACCCGCCCCCTCCGGCCCCCGTCAGCTTGGCGCCCAGCGCCCCCGCCTCCAGTGCAGCGTCAATGAAGCGGTTGTTGGCCCATCCCGCGCCGTCGACGAAGCCGCAGTAGTTCATCATGGCGTCGACCAGAGCGTGATTGCGGTTCATCAGAGCGCCGAAGGTCTCCAGATCGCCCTCGAGGAGGGACTGCTTGCCCTTCCACGCCGTCTCCCAGGCCCCCACCATGAACTGCACCATCGGGGGCATCTCCCCACCCTCCTCCGCCCAGAGGTCGTGCTCCTGGATGTAGCGGGGGCGCATCTGTCCGTGAACGTCGCCCGAGTCCCGCCGTACACCCGTGGAGACGGCGACGAGGGACAGCTCGCCGGCCCGACCGTCCAGGCGCTCGTAGGTCACGTAGGGCTCCTCCCCGATAGGGCGCTGGTGCAGCTTCCCCCGATAGTCGAGGTAGGCCAACCCACCGAAGAGGGGCACGTAGCGGTCGGCGTAGCCGCAGGTGATCCCCAGCTCCTGTGCCTCCACCCGTTGGGTCATCTCGGCCAGGACGTAGTCGTTGTGCAGCCGGGGATCGAGGTCATAGACGGCTCGCAACGCAGCCAGGGTCAGGAGCACGAGGAGGGAGGAGCCGCCCAGCCCACTCTGCCGCGGCACCTCCGTCCAGCTGGCGATGCGAACACCTTGCTCCAGAAACTTCTCGCGAAACTCCTCGCTGTAGCGGTAGAGCCGGTTGATGGCCCCCTTCACCAGGCCGAAGTCTCCCGAGTAGGAGAGGGGTATCTCATCCTGCCGGAAGCACTCCCGGCGGCCCACGGTTTCATCGGGGTGGCGCAGCGTCTCCAGAACGATGCCCTGAGCAGGTTCGGCGATAGCGCCGGCGTAGACATCCACGGCCGCGGAGAGGGTCGCAAAGTCTCCCTCCAGGCCGTCGGAGGGATTGCCCAGAACGTTGATCCGGGCCGGTACGGTCAATCGGTAGCGCATGGGTCTCCTTGGGAAATTAGTCGAGTAGTGAAGTTCCTTCACAGATTGAGTTTGGGCAGCACCCCCTCCCGGACCTCGGCATCGGTCGTGGGGACGGACACGTTGTCGAAGAGCCGCCAGGTCTCGACGTGCTCCACCGCCGCCCCGGGTGCCACCCGAGTGAGCGGCGCCAGCGTCTCCACCTCGAGCATCTCGGCGTCGGTGAAGAGCTCCACGGAGGCGCCAAGGTCTGGATAGGGCGCCCGCTCGACCTGCTCGAAGTACTTGACGAAGAGGTGTCCTGCGCGGACGTAGGCCACCCAACCGTCGGGAACGGGAGCCCCCACCTTCTGCGCCCCTGCAGCATCCGCAGCCTGGCGCAGGAGGACGAAGCGCCGCCCCCAGTGCCAACGGGGATCGCTCATGTCGGTGTAGGCCCAGAGAACGAGAGCGCTCGTGGGAGCCAGATTCTCATCGTGGGAGCCGCGAGGCGGCAGAGGCAGAACTGCCGTCCCGCCCGGTGCCATCACCGAGAGGGCCCAAGGCGCCATCTCCACCGTCCACAGGTTTTCGTTGCGCAGCCTGTGGGTCACCTCCACCTGGGGTTTACCGTCGACGAGCCGGACGTCCAGCTCCTTGCGGATCCTGGTGCGGGTCTCCAACGGTTGGATGAAGCGGACGAAATCGCCGTGCTCCTCGACCTGCACCGGATCGTTGTCCGGAGCGTAGGTGCGGGGCTCCATCTCCGGCGCGTGCCACAGGCGATGCCCCCCGTAGTTGACCCACGCCTCCCCCGCGTTCCTGCCCACCCAACGCTCGTTCTCCCAGAACTCGTTGGGACCTCCCACGAAGCCGAAGCGGATGATGCGCGGACCCACGTCGCCGGTGACCACCAGCTCCACGAGCCCGTTGTTCATGCGGTAACAGTTCTCCCAACCCCTGTAGTCGACCTTCTCCACGCTCACCTCCCTGCTCTACCTCCAGATGGACTTCGCGATCCCACCTCACCGCTCCAGCCGGAAGGTGGAACCGACGCCGATGAGATATCCCTGCTCCCCGAAGGCCTCCTTGAAGAGGCGCCGGGCCGCGGCACCACTGCAGTGGGAGGGAGCCGCCGCCTCCACTCCCAGCACCTGCAGCTCCTCAATGAGCCCCTCGATCCGGACGGCGCTCTCTCCCTGGAGATGAAAGCCCCCCATCACCAGGTGGATTTCATCCCCCACCACCTCCTGGGCACGCCGGGTCAGCCGCACGATGCCGGGATGGGCACAGCCCGTCACGAGAATCCCGCCCTCGACGGTCTGGACGACCAGCGCCTGTTCGGTGACGCTCCCCCGCACCGCGCCCGTCGTCCAGACGCCGGGCAGGAGCTCCTGGGGCTCGTTCACCTCGACCTGGCGGGAAGAGACAGAGGCACCGGCGGGAACGTAGACGTCGGGCGCAGCACCGCTCTCCAAGAGAGCCGCCAATCCGCCGGTGTGATCGCCGTGAGCGTGGGAGAGCACGACGACGTCCACCGAGCGCGGGTCCTTGCCCAGCGCCTCGAAGTTGGCGAGAAGCGCCGCCCCGTCCCCACCGGTATCGAAGAGCAGCGTTCCCTCCGGCAGCTCGATCAGGCAGGCAAAGCCCCAGCCGGTCCTCAACCCTTCGACGTCCGGGTTATTATCATACAGGATCGTGAATTCTACCATTTCAGGCGCCTCCGTGGGCGTGGGGCGCGGTGTGACCGTAGGCTCGTGCGTCGACGTCGCGCGGGGCGTCGCCGCCGCCGTGGGCGACGGCGACGCGGTTTCGAGTACCGGCTCGGCGGTCGCCGTGACCCCACCCCCCTCTTCTATCGTCGTACAACCGGCGAGGAGCGAGAGCCCCAGGAGGAAGAGGCGCAGGCACGCTCGTCTCACCGCTCTTTCCGGCGGCAGAGGAGCCACGCCAACAGGGCGACCCCGCCCAGCGCGATGAGGCTCCAGCCCAGGGAGCGCCGATCCAGAGGCACCTCGGCACTGCGGTCGCGCATCGGCTCCGCGTCCGGCTCGAGGTGCTGGCGCAGGATATCGAGGACGGGCGTCCGCACCCCCGAGCGCTCCGCCAGCACCCGGAACTCTTCGGCTAAGACCGCCATCTCGTCCCGCGCGACGTTGGCGTGGCGCTGGATGGCCAGCTCGGCCCGTTCCTGCGCAAAGACCCTCTGCAGCCAGCGGACGAGCACGGGCTCGGGCAGCCGGGTAATCCAGCGATAGACCGGAGGGGTGATCGGGATCTCCAGGGCGCGTAGGACCTGCAGCCCCTCCCGAATGCCGCGCACGATCAACAGCAGAGCGTCGCGGGTGCGGGCGAGACGGTAGATGTCCCCGCCGACCATGTAGAGGGCATTGGCGATGGGGCTCACCAGGGCCACGTGGGTCTTGAGCCAGGCGTCCATGTTGCGGGAGATGGTGACGGGGAACCCCGCGCTGTTGAGGGCCTCGGCGATGGCGGTGATGCGCGGAGAGATCCGCCCCTCCGGCTCGCCGATGGTCGTCGCCTGTACCTTGCCTGCGGTGGTCACGTAACGCACGACGTGCCCCACCCGCTCTCCGCCGGCGCCGGGAAAGCCCAGGAGTACCCGGTCAGATCCCAACGCTTCGACCAGCTGGTCGGGACCGGCGGCGTTGTTCAACAGAAAGAGCACGTTGGGCGTCGCCCGGTTCGCCGCCAGGGTGGGCAGGACCGTCTCCAATTGGCTCTTGCGCACGACCACGAGCACCAGATCGTAGGCCGTTTCGGGCGCCAGAGCGTCCACGACGGGAATGCGCGTCGTCGTCCTCACGTGCGTCTGCACATCCTCCAGTACCACACCGTGCTCCCGCACATCGATCAAGCGTTGTCCTCGTGCCAGAAGGGTCACATCGTGCCCCGCCTCGTACAAGCGGGCGCCGTAGAGACTGCCCAGCACACCCGCACCATAAACCAGAATCTTCATCTCTCCACCTCCAGAGAGCTAATGTTTTCGTCTGACTGTCTCAACGCGGCTGGTAGATCGCGATGCCGAAGGCGCGGGTCCCGATGAGGACCGCGTCTCCTCGCCCCAGGAGCGCCGGCACCCCGACGATGACCAGGGGCTCGCCCCCCCAATAGCCCGAGTTCCGGGGCTCGAAGGTGTGCCACGCCTCCCCGTCGAAGGTGGAGACGGCACCCCCCGCCGACGCCGCCTGCGACGTGCCCACCCACAAGACCCCCGGCTCGCGCTCGTAGAGAGCGGTGACGGTGTTGAAGGGCAGCGCCGGACCGCCGGACCGGAACCAGTCCCACGCCTCCCCGTCCCAGCGCCCCAGCCCTCGCCCGAGGGTACCCACCCAAAGATCACCGGCGCCGTCAATGAGCAGGGCACCGATGCCGCTGCCTATCTCCCGGTCCTCGGGGAGCAGAGAGCTCCACGTCTCCGCCGCAGGGTCGTAGATACTCAGGCCGACGTCCGTCCCCGCATAGACCTGCTCTCCACCCGGCGGGATCGCCACCGTGAAGACCCGATCACCTTCCAATCCGGAGTTTGCCGAGGTAAAGGTCGTCCACGATCCGTCCACGAAGTAGAGAAGCCCCCGGCTCGTCGCCGCCCAGAGCCCCCCTCCCTCGTCCACCGCCACGTCCCAGATAGGTCTGGGGGTCCCCGCCCCCTCGGGCAGGGGCGTCCACTCGCCCTCCTCGTAGCGCGCCAGCCCCTCGTCGGTACCGAACCAGAGCACCCGCCTCGACCCATCCCAGGCTACGGAGAGCACCCGGTTGTCGGGCAGGGTGGAGTTCGAGGTGGTGAAGATCTCCCACGTCCCCTCCTGCTCCCCCGTCTGAGGCGGGGTCCAGAGGGCGCCCCCCGTCTCCGTCGCCACCGCAATTCTGCCGTCGGGTAGAGGTTGGAGGTCGTGGACGGTATTGCCGGGAAGATCGCTCGTGTAGGTCAGCACGTCCCACCAGTTGAGCCGCTCGATACGCAGCCGGGCTCCGGTAAGGATGGAGCCCCCCACGACGTAGAGCAGAAAGGCTGCCAGAAGCACCCAGGCGATCTTCGGAGGGCGCACGCCCATCATCCGGATCCACTCGCGAAGCCTCTCGGCGTCCCGGTACCACGTGTAGACCCAGACGAAGGCCTCGGAGGCCAGAAAGCAGAGGGCCGGGATAAAGATGAGGGTGTACTGGGGCCACTTGGTGGGCCAGACGAAGAGAAAGAGCAGGCTGCCCGCCAGCCAGACGACGGCCCAGCCCTTCTCCTTGAGCCAGGCGAGGTAGCTGCCGGGCAGGGCCGCGAGGAGGATGAAGCTGTCCAGACCGATGTAGAAGAAGACCTGGGGGTGCCAGGGAACGGAGTTCAGCACCCAGACGACGGGCTGGTACCAGGGGTGATCGTAGCTCTGCACGTGGGCGCTCTGGGCGTAGTCGGCGTGGAAGAAGAGAGCGTCCCCCAGCCGCTGCACGGGCGCCCGCCAGAGGGTGGGGTTGAGCAGCCAGAAGCTGAGGGCCGCGACGAGCAGGTAGCCGAGGAGCGCGCGCCACCCGGGCTTCTTCTTGAAGGCCAAGTAGGCAATGGGCAGGACGATGGGTACGTAGGTGTACTTGCCGGCAGCCGTCATGCCCAGGGCTACGGCGGAGAGCCAGAACCAGGACCGGCGGACGGACTTTGCCCGGGCGAATGCCAGCACGGCGGCGAGGGCGGCGAACTGGGGCAGGGCCTCCAGGTAGACCTCGCTCGTGTACTTCACCTCCATGGTGTGGATGGCGAGAAGGAAGCCCGCCAGCGGATCGATCAGGGCCACCAACAGCACGGAGAGAGTGCCGAAGAGCACGGAGAGGGAGCGCGCCGTGTAGACCGCCTCCATCCACCGGGCCCCCTCGCCTGCCACGAGCCAGCCGGCACCGTAGAGGAGCTTGACCAGCGCCGGGTGCTCCCGATTCTCGGGATAGTCCACGATGGCGGTCAGGTCGCCGGCCCGGAGGGCGGTAGCGTAGTCGTAGCCGACCTCCAGGTAGGTCGGCTCGTCGGCGTCGATGGGCAGCATGAGCGCCGCCCAGGCGCGCAGCAGCAGCGCCAGGACGACCACACCCACGATGAGCAGGCGCCAGGTCCTCTCGGACCTGATCAAGGGGCGCAGGGGTGAGGACAAAAAGGGCGTCGCTCTCAAGACTGCTCCCCCAGGTAGGTCGCCTGCAGCGCCTGCTCCTGCACTTCACCACCGCTCTCCGCCACGTAGTAGGCGGTGGCGCCGGGCAGGGCGGAGACCACCTTCTCCACCTGATCGTCGATCACGTGGAGGGCGACCCCATCTTCGAGCCCGTAGCCGGGCAGCAGCGCCCCCTGCCCGATCAAGCGATGGAAGGCGGGCCGGCGCTCCGGCTCCCCATCGTAGTGGGGACAGCAGCTGCCGGCGAGATAGCCCAGGCACTCCAGAGGGCCGAGCTCTCCCGGCACCGAATCGGTGACCCCCTCCTCGAACCAGCAGATGGCTCCGGCACTCAGGCCCGTTAGGAGGACACCCTGCTCCCACGCCTGACGGAGGATGGTATCCAGCTCCCACTCCCGCCAGAGGGCCAGCATGCTCCGGGTGTTCCCCCCGCTCACGTAGATCACGTCCTGTTCGAGGAGAAAGGAGGCCAGATCCGCCGTGGGCAGGCGAAAGAGGGAGAGATGGGTAGGACGGGCGCCCAACCTCGCGAACGCGCCGTAGAACTTGATAGTATAGTCGGGCGACTCGCTCGACGCCTGGGCCAGAAAGCAGACCCGCGGGCGCTCCTTGTCCGTCTGGTCGAGGATGTAACGATCGAGCAGGCTCTCCTCCATGGAGAAGCCTCCGTGTCCCATGGCAATGATCTGGCGCATTTCTGTACCTCCTTGAAGGCCAAGTGAGTAGCAAAACAGGGATTAGGGATTAGAAATCAGGGATCAGGGATCAGGCAGATGTCCCCTGGGCCCTGATTCCTCGTTCCCTACTATTCAGTAGCCGTACACGCCACAGACTGCCTCTACCAACCGGCCACCACCAGCGGCAGGTAGAAGACCTCCAGAGCGGTGGTCGTAAGCACGGCTTGCAGCAGCGGCGCGCTCTCGCAGCCGGCGGTCACCGTCAGGGTGTCGGTGGCGCCGGGCAACGCGCTCTCCGGGACACTCACCCCGATCACCACCGGCTCCTCCGCCTCCGCGGCGAGCTGCACGCTTGGCGGCGGCGCCTGGCTCACGGACCACTCTCCCTCCTCCAAAGAGAGGGTGCAACCGTGCTCCAACGCATCCCAATTGTGGAGCATAAGTGTATAGATAGAAGTCCTACCAAGAAACGCCCTCTGCTCCACTCGAACAGGCTTCAACGTAACGTGCAGCGGCGTGGCGAGGTGGGCCGCCGTCCCCACCGAGGCCCGGACGTAGGCGGTGTAGTAGTCCATGTTAAGTTGAGCCAGAAGATCCTGGGTGGTATGGTAGTAGTCGTTGAAATCGTGCGCGTCGTCCTCGATGGCGAGGATGGCGGGATAGCCCTGACCCCAGAAGGGGGCGTGGTCGCTGGCCCAGATAGCGTCAGCATCGATGACGGGCTCCAGGTCATCGCTCAGCCCGTAGGAGGCGACGACGTTGGTGAAGACCCCGGCGATCGCCAGATCGGCAGAGTAGCCGGGACTGTCGGACTCGCGTGTGTGCAAGCGCACGATGGGCTCGCCCAGGTCGTCCCAGGCGATCATGTCCATGTTGTAGACGGCGACGATCTCCTCCCCGGCAAAGGCGACGCTCTGGGCGTAGGCGTAGCTCCCGTGGAGCCCCTGCTCCTCGCCGGTGAAGAGGACGAAGCGCAGCGTCCGGGCGAAGTCGTAGTCGCTCAGGATCTCGGCGGCGGTCATCACCCCCACCGAACCGCTGGCGTTGTCGTCGGCGCCCGGGGCGGGATTATGACCAGAAACGTTAGAGACCGAATCGAGGTGCGCGGTGATGAGCACGATCTCGGCGGGCCGGGTGAGACCGGGCAGTTCCCCGATCACGTTCCGCCCCGTGTACCCACTGCGGGACCAGTGATGGTAGGAGACGTCCAACCCCAGGCCCTCCATGAACTCGTAGACGTACTGGGTAGCCTTGGCAATCGGCGTGCCCGACGCCGTGTAGCGGGTGGTGATGGTGTAGGGCGTGCCCCCCACCGTCACGGGCCACTCGCCGCTCAGGTTCCCGGTGTAGCTGTAGACCCGGGCCTCCTCCACCTGGGCCAGGAAGCCGGCGACCAGGGTATCGTAGACGAAGGGCTCCAATGTCGGGGCGGTCGCGCTCTCCGGCATGATGGCGGAGACGACGCCGATCCTCTCCGCTGCCAGCACCGCCTTCCCCACACCGTCACCGGGTTCGGGCCCCACGACTGCCAGGACGCTCTGAGGCGTACAGAGGACAAGTGCCAAAAGCAGGACCGCTAACACCAAGACACTTCTGTATCCGAACTTCGACATCATCCCTCTATCTCCATTCTGCGAACGTACGCAAATCGGAAGGGTGTGTTTCAATCCAGTTGGAAGCTATCCGTGGCTGAAACGTAAAGCGTGAAACGTGAGGGCCTCACGGTTTACGTTTCACGTTTCACGCCTCGGTTTAACTCAAGTGAAACACACCCAAATCGGAAAGGGCTCACGCTCTCGGTGCAATCTGTTGCCTCATCATGATACCAGGAATCTGTGATCCAGCACACAGCCCGGCACACAGCCCGGCACGCAGCCCACCACTCAGTACCCCCGCTCCACACGCACCCGGTTGGAGGGCGCTTCGCCACGAGCCAGAGCGTTGAGGAGTTCGGCAAGATCGTGCACTCGGGCCTCCTCGACGGCGTCCGTCCCCAGACCTCCCGCCCGGTGGGGGCTCAGCACCACGTTGTCGAGGTCGTGAAAGGGATAGGTGGAGGGAGGGGTGTGGACCCGAGCCTCCTCCACGCCGTAGCCGGCATCCTTGCCCGCCGGGTAGTTGTACCAGACGTCGATGGCGGCGGCGTGCAGCGTGCCGTCGCGGAGGGCGACGAAGAGCGCCTCCTCATCGACGATGGGACCGCGCGCGACGTTCACCAGGATCGCCCGGGCAGGGAGCCGGGCCAGCTCCGGCGCGCCGATGAGCCCCGTCGTCTCCTCCGTGTGGGGCAGCGCGACGATGAGGACGTCGCTCCGGGGCAGGAGAGCGTCCAGCGCCTCCGGAGGATGGATGAACGCCGGATCGTCACCGGGGCGCACACGATGTCGCAGGGCGTGCACCTCCATGCCCAGGCAGCGGCAGAGTCGCGCCACCCGCTGACCGATGGCCCCGTAGCCCAGGATGAGCGCCCTTTTCCCTGCCAGGTGGACGGCGGGATTGGGCCCGTAACGCGGGGTCCAATCGTGCCGGCGCAGCGCACGGTCCGGCGGCAGCAGGTGCTTCGCGGCTGCCAGCAGGAGCGCCAGCGTCATCTCGGCGACGAAGGTCGCGTTGTGGTGCAGATTGTAGACGGTCAGCTGGGGAAAGTCGCCGAGGAGCGCGCGCGTCTCCTCGGGCAGCCCGGCCCAGGGGATAACGAGCGTCTGCAGCCGGGGGCTTGCTTCCAGAGCCGCCCGGGAGGGACGACCCGCCACAAGCACCTCGTACTCCGGAGCCGCGGGCAGCTCGGGGCCGTAGGTGAGCCGGACCTGCTCCGCCAGCCGCTCCTCCAAGTAGATCTGCCACCGGCGGACCGGAGGATGGTAAAGGTGCACGGTTAGAATGTCAGCCCTCCTTCTCAATAAGCACGCGCATTGAACGTGGCACTTGTACCCCTCAGCTGAAGGAGAAACTACCCAGATCCTCGGGGGGCTGGCGTTCCAGCATCGCATGGATGAGGGCTACCTCCCGTCTGAAGAGCTGCAGGAGATCCTCCAAGAGCGCCAGAGCATCCGTTGCAGCGAGAAGGGGCTGCTTCTGCCGGGCCGCCACCTGCAGCAGGTGTGCGGCCAGATAGGCCAGAGGCAGAGCCCCCCGGGGCAGGAAGCTCCGCTCGAACTCCATCTCGTGGAAATCGGAGAGCCGTCTCAGATAGACCGCTACCCAGGGCAGGAGCCGGCGCCCTCGCTTCTCGACCTCCGCCGGGTCTCCTAGGGGCAAGGGATATTCGACGACCCTGGCCGTCAGGTAGGGAAGTTCGTGGTGCAGGTCGACGATACGGAAGCGCTCCCGCCCCACGGCCACGACGTTCATGCGCCCTTCAGAGAGACGCTGCACCTGGACGATCTTGGCCGTACAACCGACACTGTGGGGGGCGGGCAAGGGGGCGAAGGCCTCGGTGCCCTCTCTGATCAATACCACACCGAAGGAGCGCTCCCCCGCCAGACAGGCCTTCATCATCTGCTTGTACCGCGACTCGAAGATGTAGAGCGTGATAGGCATGCCGGGGAAGAGCACGGTGTTCAACGGAAACAGCGGCAGTTCAGATTTTGATACAGACACGAGCTCCGTCCCTCCTTAGGATCATTATACGTGCGTTTTGGCGGTCTCCAAACGCAGGCCTCCGGAGAGTGTGACGGTCACATTTAGAGATATGACCCCCAACGTACCGGAGAGCACATCCCCAGGTCGCTCCCTTCTGATAGACTGGGAGCAGAGATTGAGAAAAAGGTTCAGTCAACAGGAGGACATCGTGAATAGTAACAACAAGAAGACCAAGAATCTCGTCGGTGGTCTGCTGCTCATCCTCGTGGGCGCGCTGCTGCTCGCCGCACGCTTCACCGACTCCGACATTCTGGGGCTCGCCATTCCCCTGCTGCTGGGGCTGGGCTTCCTCGCCTGGGCGCTCACGGCACGCTCCGTCGGGCTTCTCATCCCGGGGGGTATCCTCACGGGGATCGGGACGGGCGCCCTGCTCATCGAGAGCATCGGTGCCAACCTGAGCGAGAGCGGCGAAGGCGGGCTCTTCCTCGTCGCCTTCGCCGGCGGGTGGGGCCTCATCTCCCTGCTGGCGGCGCTGGTTCTAAAGACGGAGATGTGGTGGCCCCTCATCCCCGCTGCCATTATCGGAGCCGTGGGCGGGGCGCTGCTCATCGGCGGGACCGCGCTCAAGGTGCTCGAGCTCGTCAATGACCTCTGGCCCCTGGGGCTCATCATCATCGGGCTCTATCTCCTCCTCTGGCGCCGTGGATATGCGATCAAAGAGACGCAGGACGAAGAGGTGGAGGCATGAACACACGGATAGCCACTCGATCCGCAAAGGTAGAGCCGACTGCGGGGATGGCGTGGGGAGTATCTCTCCTGCTGGGGGCGCTCCCCATTCTCCTGCAAGAACTGACAGGCAGCGTGCCGGACGCCTACACTTGGATAGGCAGCGGCGCCCTCCTCCTGCTGTTGACCCTGAGCTTCGCCATCCGGACGCTGAAACCCCTGCGCCTCTTCTTCGTCCTCTCCATAGTCCTGCTTGTGGGCATGAATCTGATCGACGTGGTGATGGCAACCTCACTCTGGCAGCAGGGGTTCGGACGGGGTCCTTGGGTCCGCGGGATGCTCGGCACGCAGCTCTGGCGGCTCGCCATCGCCCTGGTCACCCTCGCCGTCCTCTTCGCCGCCGGGCTCAGACGTCGCGACTTCTTCCTGGTCAAGGGTGATCTCGACGCCCCCGTGGGGGCCGTGAAAATCCTGGGTATCGAGGGGGCGGAGCGCTGGAACACTCTGGGACGGAACTTCGCCCTTATGATCAGCTCCGGCACCCTCGTCTTCCTCCTACTGGGGTTCCGGCCCTCCACGGCAGCACTGGCCCGTCTCCTACCCCTCTTCCCGGCCGTCCTGCTCCTGGCAGCGATGAACGCCTTCTTCGAGGAGCTCGTCTACCGGGCCGCCATGATCGGCGCCCTGCGCCCTGCCGTCGGTGCCCCTCAGGCTCTCTGGATCACCGCCGTCCTCTTCGGACTGGGCCACTTCTACGGCGTGCCCTACGGCGTCGTCGGTGTGCTCATGTCGACCTTTCTCGGCTGGTTCCTGGGCAAGAGCATGCTGGAGACGGGGGGCTTCTTCTGGGCCTGGTTCATCCACCTGCTCCAGGACATCCTTATCTTCAGCGTATTGGCGATGGTAATGTAAGCAACCAGGGATTAGAAATCGGGGATCAGGGGTGAGGAGAACTCTCACTAAACTGACTGCCCGTTCCCTATTCCCTGTTCACCCATCCCTATTAAAAGGAGAGACAAATGACAGAACAGAATTCATCCGCAGCACGCTCACAGAACAGTGGAACCCTACGCAAGGTCGTGATGGTCGGGCTCAAGATTCTTCTCGTGGGATGCCTCGTGACCACCTTGATAGCGGTCATCGGGGGCGCCTCCATGCGGCGCACCGAACGCCAGGCCTACGCCGAACGCAGTGAAACCTACCCGGCGCCGGGGACGATCAGCGAGGGGCTGCACCTCTACTGCCGCGGGCAGAGCAGCGGTGACGAGCCCACCGTGATCCTGGAAGCCGGATCGGGAGGCGGCGTGACCTCCGTCTACGGGCTGGTGGAGAGCTTGGCTTCCGAGACGCGCGTCTGCGCCTACGACCGTGCCGGCATGGGCTGGAGCGCACCGGTGGCCGGCGCGGCCCGCACCGCCGACGAGATCACCGCCGACCTGTACGCGTTGTTGACCCGCGAGGGCATCGAGCCTCCCTACGTCATCGTCGGGCACTCCTATGGCGGGCTCCTGGCGCAGGCCTTTGCCGGCCTTTACCCCGAGCAGACGAAGGCCCTCGTGCTCGTGGAGACCCGGGATGCCTTCGAAGAGGAGTACAGCCATCCCGCCATCAGGGACGCGGAAGCGCAGGGCATGGCCTGGTACCGCGGCTTCGGTACCGCCGCCCGGGTGGGGCTCCTGCAGGCCCTGGGGCCGGAGAACATGGCGCCCAGCGTGCCCTTCTTCTCCAACACCCCGCACCCCGACGTTCGAGCGGCCCACTACGATCACCTGGCGCACCCCGAACACTACGCCGCGGTCCTGAGTGAGTATGAAGGGCTCTCCACCTCCACGGAGATGGCCCGGGAGGCCGATCTCTCCGGCGTGGAGGTCTGGGTCATCGAAGGGGACGACAACAGCGACCTGCAGGTCCTGCTGGAGAACGATGAGGCCGAGAGCTACATCGCGCAGCGCGCGCAGTCCCTGCAGGCAATCATCGATCGCTCGGCAGGCGGCGAGATGATCGCCATCGAGGGGGGGCACAACCTCACCGAGGACAACCCCGAGGCCCTGACGGAGCTCCTGCGCGCCGTGCTGGAGGGGGAGTCTTGGAGCGACTGATCCCCATAGCGCCGCTCGGTTTGTCGGCTCGGGCGCAGAGGCTATAATCCCAGCATGCAACGACTGCGTGCCCTGATTCGACACCCGCTCTTCTGGCTGATCGTGGCAACCATCCCGCCGGCCCTGGTGGTGGCGGGATGGTCGCTCTGGCGCTACTACCGCGGGGGCGATGCCCACCCCGGTCCGCTGCCGCCGCCCCTGCCCTCCGCCGAGGCACCGGCAGTCGCTGCGGCCTTCGACTTCCCCCTCGACCCCGAGCGCTTCGGCCCCTTCGTGCCCTACGAGACCGGTCCCTGGGACGTGGACACCCGCTTCGGGGCCCAGAACCCCGGTCTGGGCGACGCGGGGAAGTGCTTCGTGAACCTGCAGGGGGAGCGCGTGCCCTTCCGCGACCTCTACCACGCCGGGGAGGATTGGATCGCCCTGACCCCCGAGGGCCGGCTCACCCCGCGTCACGCCGCGGGAGAGCCGGTGCGCGCCGTCGCCAACGGCGTCGTCACCTGGACACAATCCCTGGGCAGCGAGGGCGCCGTCGTCGTCGTAGAACATACCCTGCCGTCAGGGGAGCGGGTCTGGTCCGTCTACTGGCACGTCGCCGACGTCCGGGTCGCCCTGGGTGAGGCGGTGACCGGGGGTGAGGTCCTGGGTGTCGTCCACCACCGTGGGATGAACAGCCACCTCCACTGGGAGATTCGCACCTTTGGGGACGGCAGCGCCCTCTTCCCACCGGACTCGGCGGGCGGGCGCGGCAGCTGCAACGTCTACGTGATGGGCGTGGGCTACACGTGGGATGATGACCCGGCCCGCGCCCGCCCCGAGACCTGGGGCTACCTCGATCCGGTGGCCTTCGTGGAGGCGCACCGGAGCCCCTGATCTGTTGCCCTGCGTGGAGGCGCACCGGAGCCCCTGATCTGTTGCCCTTCTTGCGCTTCTCCTCTATACTTAAGCTACTTCCGCTGAAAAAAGATCTCTTACCACGGAGATCCTTGATGTTAAACTTTATAAAATGTAATTTTCGGCCTAACTTTCATAATCGTCTCCGTGGTGTTCTCTGTGTCCTCCGTGGTGAAATAGAGTTCTTTCAGTAGAGCCTTAAGCTAAGCAGGGAGTTGTTCCTCAGGAGTTGATCGCGATGACCAGAGCCGTGCCGTTCGTTGAATTTACCTTCAATACCCTGTACCTCGGCTTCGCCTGGGTCATCTTCGTCCTCATGCTACAGCGCTATCCCCGGCTGCCGCCCTCACGCCGCCGGACGGCCTTCTGGGTCGTGGCGGCCCTCTTCGCCCTGGCCTTCGGAGACTCCTTTCACCTGCTGCCCCACAACTATGCCATTCTTGCGGGGCGGATCAACCATCCCGCCATGGGACGGTGGCTCGGGCTGGGACGGGCCATCAGCTCCTTCACCCTCTCCTTCTTCTACCTCTTCCTCCTCCTCTACGCCCGGCGCAAGTTCGATCTCGAGTGGGACGCCCTCTCCGTGCTCCTCGTCGCCGCCTGCGTGGTGCGGCTGGCCCTGCTCTTCTTCCCGCAGAATCACTGGTTTACCGCTGAGCCCACGCCCTGGAAATTCTACCGCAACATCCCCTTTGCCCTTCAAGGACTCGGTGTCGTCGGTCTGCTCCTGGCTCACGCTAATGGAAACCGGAGGCTGCGCATCGTAGCCTCCGCCATCAGCGCCTCCTTCCTCTTTTACGGAGCGACCCTCGTAGGTACCCTCTGGGCTCCCATCTGGGGCGTGATGATGCTGCCCAAGACTCTGGCCTACGTCCTCGCGGTCTTCCACCTCTACCGGCTGGAGCTGACCCTCGCCCCCACCCCCGCCTGGGCCTGATCAGATGGGCCCTCCCCCTCTCATTCACCGAATAGCCCTGCAGCGGTGTGGTAAAAGCCCTCAAGTTATAGTACAATCATCAAGCTGTATGCCTATACTATCACAAGAGGGAAGTATGTTATACGAGAACGTCTACATCGAAAGCATGGGATACGTCATCCCCGACAACATCATCACAACTGCTTGGATTGAAGAGCAGCTCGCACCCGTCTACGAAGATCTCGGCGCTCCCGCCGGCTTTATCGAACGGCTGACCGGGATCAAAGAGCACCGCTGGTGGGACGAGAACGTCCTGGTCTCCGATGCCTCTGCCATGGCAGGAGAACGGGCCATCGAGAACGCCAAGATCGACCGGGAGGAGATAGAGTGCCTCATCAACACCTCGGTCTGCCGTGACTACATCGAGCCGGCAACGGCTTCCATCGTCCACGATAAACTCCACCTGAGCCCTCGAGCACTGGTCTTCGACGTGGTAAACGCCTGTCTGGGCTTCCTCAACGGCATGCTCATCATCGCCAACATGATCGAACTGGGGCAGATCGAGACGGGGATGGTGGTTGCCGCCGAGGCTCCCCGCGTCGGGCAGCTGGCGACCATCGAACGGATGCTCAACAGCCCACCCGATAAGGAGGCCCTCAAGGACAACCTGGCCTCCTTCACCCTGGGAGCCGGTTCGGTCGCCATGATCCTGAGCCACAGGGACAAGGTCCGCAACGGGCACCGGATCGTGGGCGGCGTGAACTACGGCAACACCGAGCACAGCCAACTCTGCGTCGCCCAGACGACCTGGATGCGCACCGACTCCACCAAACTCCTCTCCGAGGGCACCAAGGTGGTCGTGCAGGCCTGGAAGCGCTTCGAGACGGAGATGGGCTGGTCCAACGGCAAGATCAACAAGCTCTTCACCCACCAGGTGAGCGAGCCCCAGCGTAAGGTCGCTCTGCGCGCCCTGGGGCTGCCCGAGGACATCGACTACCCCACCCTGCAGTGGCTGGGCAACACCGCCTCCGTCGCGGCCCCCATCAGCATGGCCATTGCCGAGGACCGGGGCCTTATCGACACGGGGGACAACGTCGTCCTCTTCGGCGTGGGCAGCGGGATCAACAGCATCGTCCTGGGCATCGAGTGGTAGGCAGCCGCGTGGGGCACTGGCGCAGCCTCTACCCCTTCGCCTCCCACTACCTGGATCTCGAGGGCAGGCGCTTCCACTACCTGGATGAAGGGCCGCGCGCTGCGCCTCCCATCCTGATGGTGCATGGCAACCCCACCTGGTCCTTCTACTATCGCACCCTCATCCCGACCCTGAGCCGCAACTACCGGGTCGTCGTGCCCGATCACCTGGGCTGTGGCCTCTCCGACAAGCCCCAGGACTACCCCTACACGCTGGAGCAGCACATTCGCAATCTCGAGACGCTCGTCGCGCATCTGGAGCTGGAGGATCTCACTCTCGTGCTCCACGACTGGGGCGGGGCCATCGGCATGGGGTACGCCACCCGCCATCCCGAGAACGCCCGCCGCTTCGTCGTCTTCAACACAGCCGCCTTCTTCCTGCCCGTCCTCTTCTGGGGCATCAAGTTCGCCCGCCTGCCCGGACTGGGCGACCTGATGCTGCGCGGGTTCAACGCCTTCGCCCTCAGCGCCCTCGTCGCCGGTACCTCCCGGCGCGAGCGCTTCACCCGCGACATTCGCGCCGGCTATCTGGCCCCCTACGACAGCTGGCAGAACCGCGTCGCCATCCTCCGCTTTGTGCAGGACATCCCCATGGAAGAGGACCACCCCACGCGGCAAACCATCGATGGGATCGAGGCGGGGCTGGTGCAGCTGCGCGCTCGCCCCATGCTCATCCTCTGGGGCGCCGGCGACCCCGTCTTCACCGTGGAGGACTTCCTGGCGGGTTGGCGGAAGCGCTTCCCCGACGCCGAGGTCCACGTCCTGGAGAACGCCGGGCACTACGTCGTGGAGGACGCCCACGAGCGCATCCTGCCGCGGATGGTCGATTTCCTGGCACGCACAACCGGGGATGCGGCCTGATGGAGAGCTACAACGTCGCCTCGAACCTTGCCCGCCGGGCAGAGCAGGCGCCCTACCGTCCCGGGGTCATCTTCCCTGCGGGCCGGGACCACCGCGGGCGGGCCCAGTTCACGCAGCTGAGCTTCCGCCAGCTCAACGACCTCAGCGACCGCTACGCCCACGGGCTCACCGCCTACGGCGTCGGCATGGGCGATCGGGTGCTGCTCATGGTCCGTCCGGGCGTGGAGCTCATCGCCGTGACCTTCGCGCTGATCAAGATGGGCGCCGTGCCGGTGATGATCGATCCGGGCATGGGGCGCCGGGCCTTCCTGCAGTGCGTGCGAGACGCCGCCCCCACCGCCTTCATCGGCATCCCCCTCGCCCACGCCCTACGGGTGCTCTTCCCCGGCACCTTCCGCACCGTCGAGCACGCGGTGACCGTGGGACGGCGCTGGTTCTGGGACGGCGTGACCCTCGACGCGGTGGAAGCCGCGAGCCGGGAGCCCTTCCCCATCGCGCCGACGACGACCGAGAGCGAAGCCGCCGTCGCCTTCACCTCGGGGAGCACGGGGATGCCCAAGGGGGTCCTCTACCTGCAGGGGATGTTCCGGGCCCAGATCGAACTCCTCAAGGAGGAGATCGGTGTCGAGGAGGGGGAGGTGGATCTGCCGGGCCTCTACATCTTCGCCCTCTTCAACCCCGCGCTGGGCGTCACCACCGTCTTCCCCGACATGGACCCCACCCGCCCCGCGCGGGTCAACCCCGCCCACCTGGTCGAGGCCATCCAGACCCATGGCGTCACCAACTCCTTCGGCTCGCCCGTCATCTGGAAGCGGGTGGCGCGCTACTGTCTGGAAAACGACATTCGTCTGCCCTCCATCCGCCGCATCGTCATGGCGGGCGCGCCCGTCCCCCCCTCCCTCATCGAGGACTTCTCCCACATTCTCGACGGGGGCGACATCTACACGCCCTACGGCGCGACGGAGGCCCTACCCCTCACGATGATGAAGGGCCGGGAGATCCTCGAGGAGACCGCCGCGCTGAGCGATCGAGGGCAGGGGATGTGCGTGGGCCGCGCCACGGCGGGCAACACCCTGCGCGTGATCCGCCTCACCGACGAACCCCTCCCCGAGTGGGACGACGCCCTCCTGCTGCCCGACGGGGAGGTGGGCGAGGTCGTTGTCAAGGGGCCCGTGGTCACCCGCCTCTATCTCAACCGCCCCGAACAGACGGCGGGGGCGAAGATCTACGAGGGGGAGGAAGTCTGGCACCGCATGGGGGATCTGGGCTACTTCGATGCCCAGGGACGCCTCTGGTTCTGCGGGCGGAAGTCCCACCGCGTGGAGACGACCGAGGGACTCCTGCTGCCCGTCCCCTGCGAGGCCATCTTCAACCGCCACCCCCGCGTGGCGCGGACCGCCGTCGTCGGCGTGGGACCGCGAGGCGCCCAGCAGCCCGTTCTGGTCGTCGAGCCTCTGCCGGGGGAGATGCCCCGCACACGAGCGGAGCGGCGCGCCTTCAGCGAGGAGCTCCTGGCGCTGGGCGCCGCGCACGAGAGGACCCGCGGAATTCGCGAGGTGCTCTTCCATCCCACCTTCCCCGTGGACGTGCGTCACAACGCCAAGATCCACCGGCTGGAGCTGGGACGCTGGGCCGAGAAGCGGGGGGCGGGAGAGAGACGCTAAAGGGCGGAGGTGTAGAAATTAGTCTTCCCGGTCTTTCTGATAGTCACGCCGTCCTTCGTGGACAAAGGAGACGATTTCGGAGGCGGTGAGGTCGAGAGCCACACCCCCCACGTCCAAAGGGGAGGTGGTAACGGGCGCCGGACGGATCACAAAGACCTGCCCATCCCTGCGGCGCACACGGACCTCCCCTTTCTCGGCTGCCTGATCCAGGAGGTCGGCGAGCTTTCGCCGGGCCTCTGAGTACGTATAGACATTCATGCTCACACCTCTACTAGATCGATACCCATACGCGTGGCAACCCTAAGCAAACCCTTATCCAAAGAGAGCAGGGGCGCGTGATATTTTTCAGCACAGCGTAGAAGATAGGCGTCATATGCATACAGATCCCATCTGTCAGCGATGGTCAGTGCCTCCGTTGTCTCTACATCGACATAGCGAACAGGAATACGCTCGTAAGCGTGCAAGGCATCCAACGCTTGCTGCAAGGTGACCCTATCCCGTTTCAACATTGCCGAAAGAGCATTACCGATCTCCCAATGAACCGACTGAGGTGCCATAAGATCTCCCCCCACGGTTACTTCGATCAGGCGCTGCCGGTGCGTTTCGTAGGTAACCACGGCAAGGATAGCTGATGTATCGATAACAATGCGCAAGCAACTCCCTCCCGATACAACTTGTACAATTGCACACCTATCTAAATTGTACTCCCTCTCTCGAAAAATGACAATAGGCTAGATATCCACTCAACTTCAGTGAAAGGATCTCACATGCGCACACTGGTCACCGGCGGTGGCGGATTTCTGGGACGGTACATCGTCGAGCAGCTACTCGAACGGGGCGATGAGGTGACGATCTTCGCCCGCGGCTCCTACCCCGAACTGGGCGCCCAGGGCGCACACCTGATTCGCGGCAACATCCGCGACCGGGAGGCCCTGATCCGGGCCTGTGAGGGGCAGAACGTCGTCTTCCACGTGGCGGCGAAGGCCGGGCTCTGGGGGCCGTGGGAGGAGTTCTACGCCGTCAACGTGACGGGGACCGAGAACGTCATCGCCGCCTGCCGGGAGCAGGGCGTCCCCCGACTCGTCTACACCAGCTCCCCCAGCGTCATCTTCGACGGCAAGCCCCACGAGGGGGTGAACGAATCCTACCCTTACCCCGACCGCTACGAGTCCCCCTATCCGGAGACCAAGGCCATCGGCGAGCGCAAGGTGATCGAGGCCAACGACAGCGACGGGCTCCTCACCTGCTCCCTCCGCCCTCACCTCATCTTCGGCCCGCGCGACAGCCACCTCCTGCCGGCCCTCGTCAGCCGCGCCCGCAAGGGGCTGCCCCAGGTGGGCGACGGCACCAACCGGGTGGGCCTCACCTACGTCGAGGACGCCGCCCGAGCTCACCTTCTCGCCGCCGACGTCCTCGAAGCGGGATCGCCCGTCGCGGGTTCTTGTTACTTCATCACCCAGGGCGAGCCCGTCGTCCTCTGGACGTGGATCAACGAGCTCTTGGCAGCCCTCGATCTCCCCCCCACCCGGTACACCCTTCCGCTGGGCGTGGCCCGCTCGGCGGGGGCGCTCCTGGAACTCGCCTACCGCCTCTTCTCCCTCGAGGGCGAGCCGCGGATGACCCGCTTCCTCGCCAGCGAGCTGGCCCACCATCACTACTACGATATCTCCGCCGCGCGGCGGGACTTCGGCTACGAGCCCCGGTACACCATGGAGGAAGCCCAGGCGAAGACCGTCGCCTGGCTCAAGGAGCAGATGAAGTAGTCTTCCAAGGGAACAAAGGAGCCACGCCGCACGTCTGTAGTGTGGCAAGACTGGAAAGAACCTCCGGGTCTGCAAGACGCGGGGGTTTTCTCTTTCGAATATAGTAAAAGATCGTATATGATATAGGTGTAACCAATCGAGTACACCTACGTGAGGAGGATATAGAGTATGTACACCAAGAAGTTCAAGCGTGAGAGGTCGGTGCTCGTCATCGCCCTCTTGCTCATCTTTTCGTTGCTCCTGGCCGCCTGCGGCTCCATGGCCGAGGATACCCCGACGGCGACCCCGGAGGAGAGCCCGCCGGCGACACCCGGTGAGGAGGAGCTGGTCACGGTGGAGAGATTGGAGGTCCTCTACCTCGAGTCCTTCCCCCTGCAGATTCAGATCCTTATCAGCGGATATCTCGCCGACGGCTGCACCACCATCGAGGAGATCGTCCAGGGCAGCAACCTGGAGGAAAACCGCTACTGGATCGACATCCAGGCCAGTCGCGATCCCGATGCCGTCTGCACCCAGGCCACCGTGCCTTTCGAAGAGAGCGTAGCGCTCGACGTCTACGGTCTTCCGGCAGGCACCTACACCGTCGATGTGGAGGAGCAGAGCACGACCTTCACTCTCGACGTCGATAACGTACTGCCGCCCGAGGAGGGCGTCGCCCCCGTGGAGAACGTGAACGTCGCCGTCGAGGAGGAGGAGGCGGTGGTAGAGGTCGCGGGCAATCTACCCGACGGCTGCACCGAGATCGACGCCGTGAACCGGCGCTACGACCCCGCCGCCAAGACCTTCTTCGTCGAGATCACCACCCTGCGCCCTACCGACCTGGAATGCACCCAGGCCCTGGTCCCCTACCAGGAGGAGATCACGCTGGATCTCACGGGCCTGGAGGAGGGCGCCTACACCGTCAATGTCAACGATGTCACCAACACCTTCACGCTGGCGGAGGGTGAAGACGGCGAGGATGGCGAGGGAGCGGACGGTGATGTCCTTGTCCGGGAGGCCCTCCTCGACAGCATGGACCTTCAGGTTCTCGAGTCCTTCCCCGTGCAGGTCAACATCAGCGTGCGGGGCAACTTCCGCGACGGCTGCAGCGAGTTCGGTCCGGTCCAGCAGAAGACCGACGTGGAGGCGCGCACCCTCAACGTGGAGGTGCTGACCACCCGGCCCGCCGACGCCGTCTGCACCCAGGCCCTGGTCCCCTTCGAGGAGACCTTCCCGCTAAACGTGGAGGGGCTGCCCGCCGGCACCTACGACGTCCTCGTCAACGGCATTCCCGGAGAGCTCGTCCTGGGACAGGACAACGTCGCGCCCTAAACTACTGCTCCTTATCCCCATGACTTCCAGAGCCCCCGAGCGATCGCTCGGGGGCTCCGGTCTGTTACTTGCCTATTCCGCCACCTGCACCATACTTGATAGCACGTGAGAGAAGAGTACAGCTTAGCCAACGCCAGAAGAGTCTGGTAATGAGGGCAAGAACCGGTGGGACGATCAGAGACCTTCGCTATCGGTCCCTGTTCCCCGATCCCTAATCCCTGTTCCCTCCTCACATCTCACTTTGTTTTCAAGGGAGGCAAAACTTGAACGAGAGTCTGCTGACGATTCGCCTGGGCCTCTTCCCCCTCAACGTCTTCGTCCTGCAGGGCGAGGCGGGTGCGGTGCTCGTGGACACGGGCGGTCCCGGTGAGGAGGAGCTCCTGCTCCGGCGCCTCCGCCGGAAGGGCATCGAACCTACGGAGCTGCGACTGGTCCTCATCACCCACGGACACACCGATCACTTCGGGAACGCGGCAGCACTCCAGAAGCAGTTCGGCGTCCCCATCGCCATCCACGCCGAGGACGCCATCGCCCTCCGCCAGGGCGTGCACCGTCCCGGCTCGCTCAATACCACCCATCCGCTGTGGGAGCTTCTGCAGCGCCTGCCCGCACAGACGGTGGCGGGGAGCGCACCACCCCTGGAGCCCGACATCACCTTCGACGAGGCGTGGCGTTTGGACGAGTACGGCATCGCGGCTGAGGTCCTACCGACCCCGGGCCATACCCCCGGCTCCGTCTCCGTCCTTCTCGACAGTGGCGCGGTCGTCGCCGGCGACCTCCTCGTCGCCGACTTCCTGCGCTTCGGGC
>DAOTVC010000007.1:0-27802 GCA_034437215.1 Anaerolineae bacterium
AGCCCCCTGTTGACATTGGAGGGCAGCCAGGCATCCCGGAAGTAGGCAGCCGTGTAAGGAGAGTCGGGGCGCTTGGTATCGGTGAGCCAGAGGTCCGGGCCCAGCGCCCCCATGAAGCGCATGAAACCATAGTCGTGCTCGCCGTTGTGGTAGTAACAGACACCCCGCACCCGGGAGCCGGCCTCGCCCCAGGGAAGCTCTCCCCCCTCACCATTCGTGGGCACGAGGTTGGGAATGAGATAGCCGGAGATGAACATGTCAGAGGCGTAACGGAGCTCCGGCGAGACGTTGTCGAGGGCGACCACCTCCACCCGACAGCCCCGGTTCTGTGCGGCGGTCACCACGCGGCTGAAGTCGCCGTCCCCCGAGACCAGCAGCACCCGGTCCAGGTTCTGGGTCTGCAGCATGAGATCGACTGCCATATCCAGGTCGGCGTTGGCCTTGCCGTAGCGCTTCCCCGACTCGTCCTCGTACCACTTGACCTCCTTGATGATAACCTTGTACCCGAGATCGCGCAGGACGGCGTAGAAGCGGTTCACACCCTCCCGGTAGCCCTGGTCGTTGCCCGCCCGATCGGCGTCGTAGCTGACGTAGGCATTCAGCCGCACCAGCTCCGCACCATCGCGACAGGCAAACTCTCGCAGCACGTCGTACTGCATACGGCTACCGCCACTACGATAGATGTTAGCGGTATCGACGTAAACTCCAATTTTTGAACTTGAACTACAACTTATCAAAGTGTTTCTCCACTAATTAAAGGTTTTAGCTTAATAATTATAAAGTAACGTGCGTGAAAGTCAAACCGCGGACGAGTGTTAAGGCATGCGCGGCAAGCCGTAGGCTGCCGCCGGCAGCGGCGTCAGCGGGAAAAGCGGTAGACTGCGTAGAGGAAGTCGAGTTCGCAGGCTCGACCCGGAACAGCATCGCGCAGGGGATTAGAAGAGGCTCTGGAGCAAGCGTATGAGCAGCGTTCCCACAAAGGGGATGACGCTCCCCGCGGCAAAGCAGGCGAGAGCCCACTCGTGGCGCTCCTTCACGTAGAGCAGGATGGCAAGCACCATATTGACGATGAACTGCAGCGCGCCAAGGCCCGCGGCGTAGAAGTTGAAGGTACTGCCACTGAGGGCCTCGACCCCCAAGAGGGCACCGGCAAGCCGGCCCCCGAGGGCCAGCAGCAGGAAGAGCGCACCGTTGATCAGGATAGCCGATAGTAGAGGGGATCTCTCTTTCATTTTTTACCGAGCCTCCTATAATTTCTAACATTCTATCACAGGAAGCGCTACCGGATAGGGCCATCGCATTTGACCTCTGGTCGCAGAAATACGGTCTAAAACCACCGCTTCAGCAGTGCACCAGATAACGCGATGGAAAAAGTTTTCTAAGTGCGATAGCCCTGCGCTATCGAATAGTCCATGAAGAGAGGAGGCATGAGCATGGCGGAAGAGATTCACGTCCTGGGAATAGCGGGCAGTATACGGGAGGGGTCGTACAACAAGCGGCTACTCCATGCGGCGCGAGAGCTGCTGCCGGAAGGGATGCGCCTGGAGATCTACGAAGGGCTGGAGAAGATCCCGCCCTACAACGACGACGTGCGGAAAGTGGGCTATCCCGAGGTGGCACAGGAGTTCCGCGACCGCATTCGAGCCGCCGACGCCCTCCTCATCGCCACGCCGGAGTACAACTTCTCGGTACCCGGCGTTCTCAAGAACGCCATCGACTGGGCGTCACGCCCACCCGATCAGCCCTTCAACGGGAAGCCCACCGCCATCATGGGGGCCAGTCAGGGCTTCTTCGGCACGGCGAGGGCCCAGATGCATCTCCGCCAGATCTGCCTCTCGAACAACCAGTACGTCGTCAACAAACCCGAGGTGCTCCTTATGCGCGCGCAGGACGGCAAGTTCGACGAGGCGGGACGGTTGGTGGATGAGGCGGCGCGCCTCTTCCTGGGACAGCTGCTGGAGGAGCTGGCGCGCCTGACCCGCTGCCTGCGCAGTGAGGGCTGCGACTTATAATCGAGTGCTGTTTCGTGTGGTTGACGTAGTGGAAGTACTCGCTCACAGAGAAGATCTCCCTTTCCCCTTGATACCCTACCTGTCTCGTGTGGGCGCAAAAGACCCAACAAGACAGACAAATTATAGGCAATGATTCCACATAACACAAGCAGTTGAAGCGGATTCTGCCTCCGGCAGTGATAATCGAGACGCTCTCTCTTGACAGGGGTGTGTGCCTGTTATACAATTTAGCTGTTCTTCCAAACAAGGTAAGGTTTCAGTAAGAAAACCTGGCGCGTCCACCTCAACTCTCAAGAGTTGTTAAATTCAGGTTCAGAAGCTGGTGCCCGGAACGTACGAGAGAGCCGAGAGAGTTCTGCGTGACCTTTCATACGTTCTACAATCGCTGTATGTTTCGGAACCCAAGCAGATACCCAAATGTCAACACCTTCTATCACCGTCCTTTTTGGGGAATTCTTAAAGCTCCGCAGCATGCAACCAGAGTCCCTGGTAAGCAGACTCCCTGCCTTACAAGACCTTTTGCACCCACTTAAGGTGTCTATGGTACATGAGAGGAGGTGAGATCCCATCCCTTGCGCTTTTGTCTTCCGGCAGAGTCAGTCAGACCACAAACCTATCAGGAGGAGATACATGTTAAGTCGACGTTTAGGTTTACTGCTGTTACTGTTGTCCCTCGTCCTCGCCTCCCTGGGCTGCCAACCCCAAGCCGCAACCCCGGCAGAGGAGAGTGAAGAGAGCGACGTTCCCTTTGTCTACGCCGCTTTCGCCACACCCATCGAAGAGCCCTGGGACGGGGTCATCCACGAAGCGCTGCAGGAAGCTGCGGACGCAGGCAATATTCGCTACGAGTGGACGGACGATATCGGCTACGCGGGCGATATGGAGCGTGTGCTGCGCGAGGTCGCCGAACAGCAGGAGCCCGACATCATCTTCGGCGACGCCTTCGGCAATGAGGAGGCGGTGCGCCGTGTCGGGGCCGACTACCCCGAGATCGCCTTCGTCTTCGGTTCGGGCCTGGGCCCTGCTGACCCCAACGTCTCCGTCTTCGATAACTGGATCCACGAACCTGCCTACCTCTCCGGACTCATCGCGGGCGGCGTCACCGAATCCAACGTCATCGGCGTCGTGGGCGGCTACCCCGTGCCCGAGGTCAACCGGATTACCAACGCCTTCATCGACGGCGTGAAGGAGGTCAACCCCGAGGCTCAGGTCCTCGTCACCTTCATCAACAGCTGGTTCGATCCGGCGGCCGCGAAGGAAGCGGCCTTGGCCCAGGTCGATGCGGGCGCCGACGTCCTCTTCGCCGAGCGCTTCGGCGTCATCGAAGCGGCGGTGGAGAACGACATCTACACCTTCGGCAACATGAGCGACCAGTACGAGCTGGGACCCGATCACGTCCTCACCGGCCCCGTCTGGGACATGGGCCCCACGGTCGATTACGTCATCAAGACCGTCAACGCCGGCGCCTACACCGCCCAGGACCTGAAAGACTTCAGCATGATGGCAAAGGGCGGCTCCAGCCTGGCTCCGTATCACGGGATGGAGGACGTGATCCCCGACGACGTGCTGGAGCTGGTGGAGCAGAGAGAGCAGGAGATTCGGGACGGTCTCTTCCGCGTCAATATCGACGAGGAAGTCCCCGCCAGTTCCCAGTAGCCTTCAGGGGTCTTTTGGGTTTCGCCGGGTGGTGGGGTGAGAAGCTCTAAAACTAGCCCCAATGGCTGCTGCGGTGGGGCGTACCAGACCTTTCCTGCGTTGTGGCAGGCAACGCGTGGCACATGGCCCGGTTGTATCCTGCGAAATCTTGGAGAGCCTAGCCTTCAGGAGCACTGTTGCTGGAACAGAATAGCCATTGATTAGAGGCAAGACCTGAAGGGTCCTCGAGGACCCTTCAGGTCTTGCCCCCTGCAGGAGGCTGCATGCATATCGTTGAGATGCACGGTATCACCAAACGCTTCGGTGCCGTCACCGCCAACGCCGGCGTCGACTTCGACCTCCGCCCCGGCGAGATCCACGCTCTGCTGGGTGAAAATGGCGCGGGCAAGACGACGCTGATGCGCATCCTCTACGGACTCTACCGTCAGGATGAAGGCGAGATCCTCATCAATGATGAGCACGTGGAGATTCACTCACCCCGCGACGCCATCGCCCACGGCGTGGGCATGGTCACGCAGCACTTCGCCCTCGTCCCGCCGCTGAGCGTGGCGGAGAACGTCGTCCTCGGCTTTACACCCGGCTTCCGGATGCAGCGGGCGGAGATCGAAGAGCGGGTCGGCGCCGCCGCCGGACGTTTTGAACTCGACGTCGTCCCCAGTGCGATCGTGCGCCACCTCTCGGTAGGTGAGAAACAACGCGTCGAGATCCTCAAGGCCCTCTACCGTGACGCCCGCATCCTCATCCTCGACGAGCCGACGGCGGTCCTAATCCCTCAGGAGGTGGAGCTCCTCTTCAGCACCCTGAGGCGGCTCTGCGCCGACGGGCTCTCCCTCATCTTCATCAGCCACAAACTCGACGAGGTCATGGCGATCACCGACCGGGTGACGGTCCTGCGCGATGGGCGGGTGGTGGGCACGGTCTCGACCGCCGAGGTGACGCAGAACGAGCTGGCCCGCATGATGGTGGGGCGCGAGACCTTCGGCGTGACCCGGCAGGAGAAGAAGGTCGCGGGCGCACCGGCCCTGGAGCTGGTCCGGCTCTCCGCCGAGGACGACCAGGGGCTTCCGGCTCTGAAGGAGATCTCTCTCACCGTCCACGGAGGGGAGATTCTGGGCATCGCCGGCGTGGGAGGAAACGGTCAGACGGAGCTCGCCGAGGTCCTCAGCGGCATTCGCCAGCCCTCCCAGGGGCAGATGCGAATGGGAGGTCTCGACCTGACGGGAGCGCCCCCCGCGGCCCTCAACGCTGCCGGGCTGGGACGCATCCCCGAGGACCGTCACGAGGGCGTGGTCGGCGAGCTCACCGTGGCGGAGAACCTGGCTCTGGAGCACCTGGAGGAGTTCAGCCACAATGGAACGCTGGACCGGCAGGCTATCCAGCGCAACGCCCAGGCCCTCATCGCACAGTTCCAGATCAAGGCCCGGCCCACGGACCCCGTGCGCACCCTCTCGGGCGGCAACATGCAGAAGGTCCTGCTGGCGCGGGTCCTCGCGCGAGAGCCGAAGGTCGTCATCGCTCCGCAGCCGACGCGCGGACTCGACGTGAGCGCGACGGACTACGTGCGGGAACAGCTGCTCGCACAGCGCGAGCGCGGCGCGGGCGTGCTCCTTATCTCCGAGGATTTGGACGAGATCCTGGCCCTCTCCGACCGCATCGCAGTCATCTACGAGGGGGAGATCGTCGGCGTGCTGCCGGCACAGGAGACCGACGTTGAACGTCTGGGATTGATGATGTCGGGCGCCGTAAAGGAGAGGCCCTAGATGACAACAACAAAACCTAAGCTCGTCTTCGAGAAGGTGACGGTGGCGCCCCTCTGGAAGCGCACCCTCGTCCTGCTCCTGGCCCTGTTCGTGACCTTCCTGGTAACCTCGGGGCTGATCATCATCGGCGGGGCCAACCCCCTGGAGGCCTTCTACTACCTCCTCGTGGCGCCCCTCTCCAACCGCATGGGAGCTCTGGAGGTGCTGGTGAAGACCACGCCCCTGCTCCTGGCGGGCGTGGCGGTGACCTTCGCCTTCACCGCAGGCTACTACAACATCGGCGCAGAGGGGCAGCTCTTCGCGGGCGCCATCGCTGCGGCCTGGCTGGGGGTGGGGCTGGAGGGCTTCCCGGCGGTCGTGGCGATACCGCTGATGCTCTTGGGCGGCTTCGTGGCGGGCATGGGCTGGGCGCTGATCCCCGCGCTGTTGCGCGTGAAGTGGGCCGTGGACGAGGTGGTGACGACGCTGCTCCTCAACTCGGTCATGGGCTACATCGTGAGCGCCCTGCTCAACGGCCCCTGGCGCGACCCGGCGTCGGGCTGGCCCCAGTCGCCGGAGATCGCACCCGCCGCGCAGTTCCCCAAGCTGATCGCCCGCTCGCGCTTAAACCTCGGCTTCGTCATCGCTCTGCTCACCGTGCTGGTGCTCTGGTTCGTGACGACGCGCACCGGTTTCGGGCTGAAGATGCGCGCCGTGGGGCTGGGCAAGAAGGCAGCACGCTTCGCCGGGGTCCCCGTCGAGCGCACCATCCTCATCGCCGCCCTCATCAGCGGTGGCCTTGCCGGCATCGTCGGCGTCGCCGAGGTGGCGGGCATCCAGTACCACCTCATCGGCGACCTCTCGCCGGGCTACGGCTACACCGGCATCATCATCGCCACCCTCGGGGGGCTGAACGCCTTCGGGGTGGCGGGCGCGGCGCTCTTCTTCGGACTCGTGGACACGGGAGCGCAGACGGTGAGCCGCGTGCTGGGCGTGCCCGTCTACCTGGGGGAGGTGACCCAGGCCGCCATGCTGCTGATCACGCTGGGGATGCTCCTCCTACAACGCTATCACATTCGCATCCGGAGGGACTGATGGCTATCTTCCTGGTCAACCTCATCGCTGCGACGCTCCGCGTCGCCACCCCCATCCTGCTCGCCGCCATCGGGGAGACCTACTCGGAGCGGGCGGGCATCCTCAACCTGGGCATCGAGGGGACGATGTTCTTCGGCGCCTTCGTCGGCTTCATCATCGGTGACCTGACGGGCTCCCTCTGGACAGGGCTCTTCGTCGCCATCCTCAGCGGCATGCTCGCGGGCCTGCTCATGGCGTTCCTGACGGTCACGCTGGGCGTCAACCAGCACGTCGCGGGGCTGGGTATCACGCTTCTCCTGAGCGGGCTGGCCCTCTTCGGCTTCCGGCTCCGCTACGGCGGACGCTCCACCCCCCCCTCCATCGACCCCTTCGGACAGCTCTCCCCCTTCGCGGGGGTACCGGTGCTGGAGACGATCTTCAAGCAATATCTGCTGACCTACCTGGCCTTCCTGGTGATCGTGCCCCTGGCGTGGTGGATCCTCTACCACACGAGCTTCGGGCTGAAGATCCGCGCGGTGGGGGAGAATCCGGAGGCAGCGGACGCAGCGGGCGTGAACGTCTTCCGCATCCGCTACGTGGCGCTCGTCCTCGGCGGGGGACTGATGGCGGCGGGCGGCGCCTTCCTCTCGCTGGCGCAGCTGGGCGCCTTCACCCACGGTATCATCGCCGGGCGGGGCTGGGTCGCCATCGCCATCGTGATCTTCGGCAACTGGGACCCCCTCAAAGTCATGGGGGGCGCGCTCATCTTCGGCGGCACCTACGCCCTGCAGCTCCGTCTGCAGGCGATGGGGTTGGAGCTGCCCATCCCCTACGAGACCTTCCTGGCGCTGCCCTACGTGGTGACCATCATCGCGCTGGTCATCGCAGGGCGCAACGCCTCCTACCCGGCGGCGCTCCTCAAACCCTACCGGCGGGAGTAGAGCCCCAATACTATTGACGCTTCGATCAGAGAGAAGAGAGGACTTCATGGAATTCAAGTACATCGGCAAAGATATCGTGAGACCCGACGCCGTCGACAAGGTGATCGGCAAGGCGACCTTCCTCGACGACATCCGCCTGCCGGGGATGCTGTACGCCGCCATCCTGCGCCCGGACTACGCCCACGCGCGCATCCTCGCCATCGACACTGTCGAGGCGGAGGCGAGCGCGGGGGTGGTCAAGGTCGTGACGGGCAAGGACTGCCCCTTCCGCTACGGGGACAACATCCAGGATCTGGTGCCCATGGCGGACGAGAAGGTGCGCTACATCGGCGAACCGGTCGCGGCCGTGATCGCCGACACCCCGCAGCACGCACAGGCGGCGCTGGAGAAGATCGAGGTGGAGTACGAGCCCCTGCCCGTCTACGTCGATGCCCTCGACGCCATGGCCGAGGACGCAGTGCTCATCCACGAGGAGAACGGCGACTACTGGCACCTCCCCACCCTCTCCCCCCTGCCGGGCACCAACGTCGCCAACTACTACCACCTCACGAAGGGGCGGGGCGAGGAGGGCTTCGAGGAGGCGGACGTCGTGGTGGAGGGGGAGTTCCTCTACCCCTTCGGCTCGTCGGCTGCCATCGAGCCCCACGGCTCCATCGTCTGGTTCAAGGAGGACAACACCATCGAGGCCTGGTCCTCCTCCATCTGCCCCTTCATCATCCGGCAGGATCTGGCGCACTCCTACGGCGTCCCCGTCTCCGACGTGCGCGTGCACATCCCGGAGATCGGCGGCTGCTTCGGCTACAAGTCGGACATCACCGTGGAGCAGACGGTGGCCTGGATCGCCAGCTTCGTGCCCGGGCACCCCGTCAAGTGGGTGGCCTCGCGGAAGGAGGACTTCACCAGCACCCTCATCGGGCACGGTATCCGCACCCGGATGCGCATCGGGGCCAGAGCGGACGGAACGCTGGTCGCCATTCAGGCGAGCGTCTACCACGCGACGGGCGCCTACGCCGACACCGGCGTCAACGTCACCATCGGGGCGGCCCACAACGCGACGGGCCCCTACCACTTCCCCCACTGCGATCTCGAAGGCTACACCGTCTACACCAACACCCCCGCCGTGGGCGCCTACCGCGGCTACGGGCACCAGGAGACGCAGTTCGCCACCGAACGGCTCCTGGAGCTGCTGGCCCGCCAGCTGGAGATGTCGCCCCTGGCGCTGCGGGAGAAGAACTATCTCGAGCCCGGCGACAGCAACGCCCTGGGCGAGCGGATGTGGAAGGCGAACGGAGACGTCCGCCGGTGCGCCGAGAAGGTCGTCACCGCTATCTACGACGGCGAGAAGCCCGCGGAGGAAGACGACTACCTCTACGGACGGGGCTTCGCGGCGCTGATGAAGTCACCCAAGGGCGCCCCCTTCTCCACGAAGGGCTGCTACCTCAAGATGAACATCGACGGCAGCGTCTCGGTCAACATGAGCGGCGCCGAGGTGGGGCAGGGGCTCCGCACCGTCGTCAAGCAGATCACCGCGGAGGCGCTGCAGATCCCGCCGGAGAAGGTGCGGGTCTACACCGAGATCGACACGCAGTTCTCGCCCTACGAGTGGCAGACCATCGGGTCGATGTTCACCATGCAGGGAGGGAAGGCCATCCTCCGCGCCGCCCGGAAGCTCATCGGCGTCCTCAAGGAGACGGCGGCGCAGGTACTGCGCTGTGACGTGGACATGCTGGAGTACGACGGCGAGCAGGTCTACCTCCGCTCCGATCCCAGCGTCAGCGTGCCCGTCACCCAGCTGGCGCGCGGCTACATCTACGAGAACGGGATGACCATCGGGGCCCTCGCCCAGGCCACCGCCGACGCCCGCCTGCCCCGCTACTCCAACCCCGACGAGAAGGGACAGGGCGCCATGGGCGTCACCTATACCTTCGGCGCTCAGGGGTGCGAGATCCGCATCGAGAAGAAGACGGGCAAGATCTTCGTCGATCACTTCGCCTCCTGCTTCGACATCGGGCGGGTGATCAACCCCCAGCAGATCCGAGGCCAGGTCGTGGGCGGCGTCCTCATGGCGGTGGGCGCGACGCTCCACGAGGAGCTGGAGTTCGACGCGGAGGGGCGGGCGCGCAACCCCCACTTCTTCCAGTACCACCTCCCCACCCTCAAGGAGGCTCCGGGGAAGCAGACGGTGGAGTTCGTCGAGACGCCCGGCGCCATCGGCCCCTTCGGGGCGCGGGGCATCGGCGAGCACCCCGTCATCGGGGTGGCGCCCGCCATCCTCAACGCCATCTACGACGCCACCGGCATCGACTTCTACACCCTCCCCATCACGCCCGCAAAGATGAAAGCGGCCCTCGAGGAGAAGGAGCAGGCATCATGACCAGGAGTGAGATGATCACCTTTACCATCAACGGCACTGAGCGCACCGTGGAGGTCGACCCGGCGCTGCGCCTACTCGACGTCATCCGCGAGGAGCTGGGGCTGACGGGAACCAAGCGCGGCTGCGACAACTACACCTGCGGCAGCTGCGTCGTCGTGGTCGACGGCAAGGCGGTGAAGAGCTGCGCCTATCCCCTCAAGCGGCTGGAGGGCGCCGAGGTCCTCACCGTCGAGGGGCTGGCCCGAGGGCGCGACCTGCACCCCATCCAGCAGGCGCTCATCGACTCGGGTGCGGTGCAGTGCGGCTTCTGCACCCCGGGCATCATCATGGAGCTCTACGCGCTCTTCGCAGGGAACCTCGACGCAAGCGAGGAGCAGATTCTCGGCGCCCTCGACAAGCACCTCTGCCGCTGTACCGGCTACGAGGCCATCTGGGAGGGCGCGCTGCTCGCCCAGGAGCGCATGAAGACCGAGACGGTTGAAGATTGACGTTGCGCTTCGACCACAGCAAACTTTCAACTCGCAACTTGAGCATAGGAGGCTGAAGATGGACTTTGATCTGTTGATCAGAAACGCGACGACGCGCTTCTCCGAGGGCCAGAGATTGGACATCGCCCTTCGGGAGGGGCGGATCGCCAGGATAGGCGCGGAGGTGGAGGGGGAGGCGGCCCAGAGCATCGATGCCCAGGGCAAGCTGGTCACCGAATCCTTCGTCAACGGGCACCTGCACCTCGACAAGGTCTACACGCTCACCATGGTGGGCGAGGAGGCGCTAAAGTCCTACACCGGGGAGTCGATGGGGGGCGCGATGACCGCCATCGAGCTCGCCGCCAAGGTCAAGGAGCAGTACGACGAGAGCTGGATCATCGAGAACGTGCGCAAGGCGCTCCGGCTCGCCAACCGCTTCGGCAACACCCACATCCGCGCCTTCGCCGACGTCGACACGACGGGCAAGCTGGAGGGAGCCAAGGCCCTCATCAAGGCCCGGGAGGAGTTCAAGGACCGGGTGGAGATCCAGGTGGTCGCCTTCCCGCAGGACGGCGTCGTGCGCGATCCGGGCGCCGCGGACTACGTGCGCCAGGCGATGGAGCTGGGCGCCGACGTCGTGGGCGGCATCCCCTGGATCGAGTATACCGACGCCGACGCCCGGGAGCACATCGACCAGATGTTCGCCATCGCCAAGGAGTTCGACGCCGACGTCTCGATGCTCATCGACGATGCGGGCGATCCCAACCTGCGGACGCTGGAGATGCTGGCGGTGAAGACCCTCGAGGAAGGCTGGGAGGGACGGGTGACGGCCCAACACGCCCGTGCCATGGCCCTCTACCCCGAGCCCACCTACCGCAAGATACAGACGCTGCTGAAGCAGGCGCGCATCGGCGTGGTGAGCGACCCGCAGACGGGGCCCCTCTACGCCCGCATCAAGGCGCTCTACGAGACGGGCGTCGCCGTCGCGCTGGGCCAGGACGACATCGCCGACGCCTACTACCCCTTCGGGCGCAATAACATGCTCGAGGTGGCCTTCCTCGCCGCCCACCTGACCTGGATGACCACCTTTCAGGATCTGGCGATGTTCTACGACATGATCACGACGAACGCCGCCCGGGCCCTCAGCATCGAGGAGTTCGGTCTGGAGGAGGGCAACCGCGCCAACCTCGTCGTTTTGAACGCCGAGAGCGTCTGGGAGGCCATCTGGAATCACGAGGCCCCGCTCTACGTCATCAAGGATGGGAAGGACGTGTCGGTGACGCTGAAGGCGTGACGCGTCACACACGGGCCGAGAACCGGGCGGGGAAGACCCTCGCCCGGTTTTTTTTGAGGCAATTTGTGATATAATCATCTTGTAAATGTTCTGACCGGGGAGGGTACAGAAGATGGATAAGTTCATGAAGGCCGCTATCGAGGAGGCAGAGAAGGGGCGGGAGGAGGGGGGCATCCCCATCGGCTCCGTGCTCGTACGGGATGGGAAGATCATCGGGCGGGGGCACAACCGGCGGGTCCAGCAGGGGAACCCCATCCTCCACGCCGAGATCGACTGCCTGCAGAACGCCGGTCGGATCGGGAGCTACGACGACACGGTGCTCTACTCCACCCTCATGCCCTGCTACCTCTGCTCGGGAGCCGTCGTCCAGTTTGGGATCAAGAAGGTGGTCGTCGGAGAGGACGAGACCTTCGAGGGCGCGCCCGACTTCATGCAAGCACACGGCGTGGCGGTGGAGAACCTCGACCTGGAGGCGTGCAAGGGGCTGATGCGCGACTTCATCGCCGACAATCCCGCTCTCTGGCGGGAGGATATCGGCGAGCTCGAAGCGGGGGCCCCCCGGGAGGCCTAGCGATGCTCAGGCACCGGGAGGCAGACTGCCTCCCGCGATCTTATCCGCCCAGCGCGTGGGCTCGGGGAGCTTGTAACCCGCACCGCAGGCCAGGACGTAGTGGACCGCCATCTCCAGGTCCACCAGGTGCCCGACGGAGACGAAGAGGGGCTGCACGTCGGTACGGGTGCGCACCACCGCTCCGATGACCTCTCCCTCGTCGATGAGGGGTGCGGTGCTGCCCCGCGTGCGGTCGGGCTCCTCGTAGTGCCCCACGAGCCGGCGCTTCGCGCAGCCGATAGAGGGGATCTGCCTCAGAACCCCGATGTGGCAGGCGAGGCCAAAGCGACGGGGATGGGCCAGCCCGTGAGCATCAAAGATGAGGAGATCGGGCCGGGTGCCCAGCTTCTTCAACGCCTCCAGCACCACCGGACCCTCCCGGAAGCTGAGCAGACCGGGAACGTAGGGGAAGTCGATGGGCCCCTCGGCGGTCACCCACTTCACGAGCTCCAGTTCGGGGAAGGAGAAGAGGGCGATGGCCGCCCGCCCCACCTTTCCCTTGTAGCTGGCATCGATCCCGGCGACGGTGTGGACGGTTCCCAGGGTGGGCTCCGCGACCACCCGCTCCGCCAGCGCCTTCTGCAGCGCCATGGCCTCCCCGGGTGTCAGGTCCCAGCGGTGGGAGGGCATGCTCATGTTGTCCCCCCCATCACGAGCACCGCCGCCCCTTCGAAGTTGCCCTCGCGCAGATCCCGCAGGGCCTCGTTGGCCTCCTCGAGGGGATAGGTGTGGATCTCCGTGCGCACGGGCACCCTTGGAGCGACCTTCAGGAACTCCACGCCGTCCTCGCGGGTGAGGTTGGCCACGGAGCGCAGCACCCGCTCCTCCCAGAGGCGGCGGTAGGAGAAGGAGGGGACGTCGCTCATGTGAATGCCGGCGCAGACGACCACGCCTCCTTTGCGCGTCGCCCGTAGGGCCACGGGCACCAGGGGACCGACGGGCGCGAAGATGATGGCGGCGTCCAGGGGTTCCGGCGGCTGCGTCTCCGAGCCCCCCGTCCAGGCGGCCCCCAGCTCCCGGGCGAAGGCCTGCCCCGCCTCATCGCCGGGCCGGGTGAAGGCGTAGACCTCCTGGCCCCGGTCCACGGCGATCTGAGCGATGATGTGGGCGGCGGCTCCGAAGCCGTAGAGCCCCAGCCGGTGCACGTGCTCCCCGGTCATGCGGTAGGAGCGATAGCCGATAAGCCCGGCGCAAAGCAGCGGAGCGATCTGAGCGTCGTCGTAGACTTCCGTACTCGGCAGGTGAAAGGTGTAGCGGCGGTCCGCCACGGCGTACTCAGCGTAGCCACCATCGAGGGTGTAGCCGGTGAACTCCGGATTCTCGCAGAGATTCTCCCGTCCTCGTTTACAGAAGAGGCAGGTCTGGTCGGTGTAGCCCAACCACGGAACACCCACGCGATCGCCGACGTCGCAGTGCTCCACCCGCTCTCCCCTCCCCACCACCTCCCCCACGATCTCGTGCCCCATGATCAGGGGCAGTTGGGGATTCGGCAGCTCCCCATCGAGAATGTGCAGATCGGTACGGCAAACCCCGCAGGCGTGCACACGCAGCAGCACCTGATCCGGGTTGGGGGAAGGGACCGGCACCTCCTGCAGTACCAGCGGCGCCTCCTGAGCCTCAAGCACCATAGCCCGCATTGTGTCGGGTATCGCCAAGATCGACCTCCTTTACGAGTGAAGTAGTGAGAAGTGAGCAGAGAGAAGAGAGGAGGGATTAGGAACCAGGAATCAGGGAATGGAGTGGACAGAGACTACTCATCCCCCTCCCGTTCCCAAAGTCTGCACTCCAGGGAGCTCCAGCGGATCTCTAACATTCAGCTCTCATCACCCTATGACATTATAGGTCGACGTGGAGAGAGGGCAATCATTTAACCAGAGATGGCCCTACTTAGCAGTTGCCCTTTCGCATGGCTGTGTTAAACTGAGGTAGCAAATGGCGGACCTCTGATTGGGATCTAATCTGTGAGGTAGGATGAGCGAACTTCCGCTCCACGTGCTCTTGGTGATAGAGCACCCCCAATATCGCGAAGAGAGCATACTGGCCCTCCACCGCACCTTTGAAGAGGTCAGAGTGGCGAGAGCAGACAGGCTAGAAGCCTTCGCCTCGATCCTCGAACGGGACGGCTTCGACTTCGCCTTGGTGGATGCTATGCCCTCCTGCCACCGCGGGGAGTCACCGGCGCAGCTCCTCAAGGAGCGTTGGCCCGACTGCCCCATCATCGCCTTCACCAACGGGAAGAGCGCCCATCCCTCTGCCGACTTTGTCCTCGATCCCTCTCTCGAGGGCTTCGCGCGCTTACCCACCCTTCTCCGGCAGGCCGCGGAAGTCGCCAAGGAGAGGGCCTCCAATGCGCGGCAAGTGCCGGAGACGGAAGAAGCGATCAAGTATCGCGCCCTCTTCGAGGCCTCCCTGGATGCTATCTTCGTCGAGACCATCGACGGCACAATCCTAGACTCCAACCCTGCTGCGGAGCGAGACTACGGCTACACCCCAGAGGAGTTCCGCGGCATGAACGTGCGACAGCTCGTTCCGGACGAGATTGTTCCCCTCCTCCCCAGTGTGATCGACGAGCATCTCGCGCAGCGAGGCGTCTTCATCGAGGCGCTGGGCAAGCGCAAGGACGGTACCCTCTTCCCTACCGAGGTAAGCACGCACGTCGGGACCATCAACGGGGAGCCCCGGGTGATGGTCTACGTGCGCGATATTACCGAGCGCAAGACGACCGAGGAGGCCCTGCGCCAGAGCCAACAGACCTTGGAGTCCCTGCTCGGCAACGTACCCGGCATGGTCTACCGCTGCCATCCGGAGCCCCAGCGGACGATGCTCTTTGTCAGCGAGGGCGCCGAGGAGTTGACCGGCTACGCACCCGAGGATCTGATCCAGGATCGTGCGGTTGCCTACGAGGCGCTCATCCTACCCGAGGACCGGCAAGGGGTACGCACGCGAATCGAGCAGGCCATCGAAGACGCTCAGAAGTTCCAACTCACCTATCGCATTCGCACTGCCAGGGGAGAGATCAAGTGGGTGTGGGAGCAAGGGCGCCTCAGCGCGTCATCTAAAGAGGGGGCCGCGTATCTCGAGGGCCTCATCAGCGACATCACGAACCAGAAGGAGATCGAGGAGCGGGCCCGCCTCCAGGCCGCGGCCCTCACGGCCATGGACACCGCCGTCTCCATCATCGACGCCGAGGGCCACTTTGTCTGGGTGAACCCCGCCTTCACCCGCTTGACGGGCTATACCGCTGAAGAGGTGCTCGGTCAGCCGGTCCTCATGCTGCGGTCCGATGAACACTCAGCGGAGTACTACGCGTGGATGCAGGAGACAAAGTTCTCCGGGAAGACCTGGCAGGGAGAGATCATCAACCGGCGCAAGGACGGCACCCTCTACGTCGAATACACCACCATCGCACCCGTGTATGATCGTGGAGACGCGATCTCCCACTTCGTCGCCATTCGGCAGGACGTCACCGAACGCAAGCAGCAGGAGGAGAAGATAGCCCGAGTGGCAGAGCTCTCAGCGGAGAATCCCCACCCCGTGCTGCGCATCAACGCCCAGGGTCTCTTAACCTACGCCAATCGCGCCAGCATCGCCCTGCTGAGCCCCTGGGAGGGGCGGGTGGAACAGGCTGTGCCGGACCTCTGGCTGCGCACGGCACGCCAGGCTCGGGAAACAGAGAAGATTCGCAACATCGAGGTGCAGGCAGGCAACCAGATCTTCTCCCTCTCCTTTGCCGCCAGCCAGCGCGCCGACTACGTCAACGTCTACGGTCGCGACATCACGGAGCAGGTGCGCGCGGAGGCCGAGAAACAGCAGCGCCAGGAACGGCTGGAGCGCCAACGCGAGACCCTCGTCCACTTGAGCACCGACCCCCGCATGGCAGAAGCAGGGTTGCAGGAGGCCCTTGCGCTGGTGGTCGAGGCCGCCGCCAAGACGCTCGAAATCGAAGCAGCAAGCATCTGGGAGCTCTCCGGGAGCCCTGACCACATGCAGTGCCTGGCCAGCTATCCCTCGCCGGCCGTGCCCAGAAAAGCGTTCACCTTCCCCCTCCCCAGCCCCTACCTGCAAGCCGTAGAGGAGGGGGTCGTCATTGCGGCCCCGCAGAGCGCCACCGACGCCCGCACCACGAACCTCCGCGGCACCACCTGGCTGCCCGCCGAGGTACAAGCAGTACTCGATAGTCCCATTCGCCTCCACGGGCGGGTCGTAGGGGTGCTCTGCGCACGCAGCCACGGGGGGATCCGCGAGTGGACCTCGGACGAGATCATCTTCACCGGCCAGCTTGCCGATCTGAGTGCCCAGACTCTGCTGAACGCCGCCCTGCGCCGGCGCGCCGAGGAGCTGGAAGCCATCACCCGAATCAGTCGCGAGATCACCTCGGTGGCGGACCTCAACGAAGTCCTGACCTACATCGCTCAATACGCTACCCAGCTGGTTGAAGCGGACGGCGGGGGGGTCTTTGCCTTCGGCCCCGAGGACACCATGCTCACGACGGGGCATGGTATATCGAGCGAGCTGATTGCGGGCTTAGTCGGAGAGCCTCCCAACGGCGATCCCCCCAGCCGGCTCTACCGCACCCTGCAGGATGAGGGGATCCTCCACATCACCGATCTGAGCCAAAGCGCATGCCCCTTCTCTTGCGATCATCTCGCTGACGCAGAGGTACGCACCCTGCTGATCCTGCCGCTCGCCAAGGACGAAGAGCTCTTGATGGGGGGCATCGTCGTCTTTCGCAACCGCGCCCGACGTTTCTCCCAACAGGAGATTGCCTTCCTACGTGCCCTGGCCCAGCAGTCGGTCAACGCCGTGGAAAACGCCCGTCTGTTGGAATCCCTGCGGCAGGAGAAGTCCGGGCTCGAGATGCTCTACCATCTCAGCCAACAAGTCACGGAGCCCCAACTCCCCCAGGAGGTCGCACAACGTGCCCTGGAGGTCCTCGTCTCAGCGCTAGGAGCAGCATCTTCCGCCATCTACCTCGAGGATCAGCTTACGGGGCAGCCAATTTTGGCAGCACACACAGACGTGGCCCCCCTCGGGACACCCGCCCACGGGGAGGAGCCTGAACGACTCGTCCATTGGATATGGCGCAATCGGCAAGCGTTGCTGATTCCCGATACCGTCCAGGATTCTCCTGTGGGGGCAGGCTTCCCCGACATCCCCTATCGTTCAGCAATGGGCGTGCCCCTCATCACAGGCAAGGAACTGCAGGGGGTTCTGATCCTCTACGACACGCGCCCCCTTGCTTTCGGCAACGCTCACCTGCGCCTCGCTCAGTCCGCAGGGGCCACTACCGCCATTGCCCTAGCCAATGCGCAGCTCTTCGAGGAGCTCAACCAGCTCTACCGGTCGGAGCAGGAGAAACGTGAGTTAGCCGAGGCGTTGGCAGAAGCCGCCGCGGTTGTAAACAGCCACCTCGACCCCGATCTCGTCCTCGATCGCATCCTGGAGCAGGTAGAGCGCGTCGTGGACGGCGAAACCTTCAACATCATGCTGGTCCAGAACGACGAAGCCCGCATCGTGCGCTGGCGAGGCTACAAACGCCGGGGCTTGGAGGACAAGCTGACCGACCTGATCCTGCCTATCTCGAAGTACCCGAATCTACGCCGGATGATGCAGGCGGAGGAGCCCATCGTTATCTCCGATACCCTTGCGACGGAGCGTTGGGTGCGGAGCACCGACAGCCGGGAGTGGCGGCGCTCCTACGTGGGGGCTCCGATTCGGATCGCCGGGGAGACCGTAGGCTTCCTCAACGCCAACAGCACAGAGGCGGAACGCTTCGGGCCCGCTGAAGGGCAGTGGCTGAAAGCCTTCGCCGACCACGCAGCCACCGCCATTCAGAACGCCCGTCTCTTTCAGACCCTGCGCCATCACGCCGGTGAGCTCGAGACGCGCGTCGCGGAGCGGACCGTGGAGCTTCAACGTCAGTACGCCCAGCTGGAAGCCGTCCTACACAGCACCTCCGACGGAATCATCGTCACCAACGGGGCGGGCGAGGTGCAGCTGGCGAATCCCATCGCCACCTACTGGCTTTCGGAAGTGCTCCCGGAAGCGGACGCACACCGGCTCAGAGCGGCTCTCCACGATCTTTCGAGCCGGGCCGTGGATCGTCCGGAGACCGTGTTGGAATTCGAGAATCTGGATCTGGAGCTGAAGGCGGCGCCCATTCTGCGCGACGAGAGCGTGGCAGCCCAGACGGTCATCGCCGTGCACGACGTCAGCCATCTGAAGGCCCTCGAACGGATGAAATCACAGTTCATCACCGATGTCTCCCACGAACTGCGCACCCCGGTGACGACGATTCGCCTCTATGCCCAGTTGCTGCGACACTCCTCTCCGGAGAAGCGCGAGCAGTACCTGACAGCGCTCGAGGAGGAGGTAGAGCGGCAGACGAAGCTCGTCCAGGAGATTCTGCAATTCTCACGCATCGACGCGGGCTATCTCGAACTCTCCTTCGCTCCAGTAGATCTCAATGACCTCACTGAGACCACGCTCGTGAGCCAGAGAATCCTGGCCCAGGAGCGGGGCGTCACCCTGGCCTTGGAAACCGCCCAGAGCGTGCCGACCGTGCGGGGAGACAGCGACAAGCTCGCGCAGATGCTCATCAATATTGTCAACAACGCGATTCGTTACACTCCCGGAGGTGGTCTGATCACGGTCACCACGGGACAGGCGGAGATCGAGGGCCAGGCTTGGGCGACCCTTGAAGTTCAGGACACCGGGCTGGGCATTCGACCCGATGAACTACCCTATATCTTCGAGCGCTTCTTCCGCGGGCGCGAACCGCGTAAACGTCAAATCCCAGGCACAGGCCTGGGGCTGGCGATTGCCAAAGAGATCGTCGAGGGGCACGGCGGCTGGATCACCGTGGATAGCCAACCGATGCGAGGCTCCACTTTTGTTATCTGGCTCCCCCCAGTTACCGCTTCACAGACGTCAGCTACAGAACAGAGAGAGGTGCAGTAGTGGAAAAGAGACGCATTCTCGTCGTGGAGGATCACAAGCTCCTGCTACAAGCTATCAAGGATCTTCTGGAGGGCGAAGGGTACGCGGTTACCATAGCCAGCGACGGTGTGGAAGCCTTGGAGAAGATGCAGGAGCAGACCCCGGATCTCATCGTGTCGGATATCATGATGCCCGAAATGGACGGCTATACGCTCTACGAGACCGTGCGGGCCAATACGATCTGGACACGCATCCCCTTCATCTTCTTGACGGCGCGTGGTGAACGCGGAGACATCATCAAGGGCAAAGCGTTAGGCGTCGAGGACTACATCACGAAGCCCTTCGATACCGAGGAGCTCGTCGTCGCCATCCAGGCACGTCTGCAGCGCGCCGAGGCCATTCAGCAAGCGACCCACGAAGAGTTCGAGGAGATCAAACAGCAGATCGCCAACGTCCTCAGCCACGAGTTGCGGACCCCGCTCACCTACATCTCGGGCTACACCGAGCTGGCCCTCGATGACATCACGAACCTTTCACCACAAGAGCTCCAGGACTTTCTGCTGCGCATCAAGCGGGGCTCGGATCGTCTTAACAATCTGGTAGAGGATCTACTGCTCAGCGTCCAACTGGATATGGGACGGACCAAACAGGAGTTCGAGAACTTCGCCGAGATCCACGAGGACGTAAACACGCTCATCCGCCGCGTCGCGCTGCACTACACGCTGCAGGCCAGAGAGGAGGGGGTCGAGTTGGAGATGGCTCTGGCCGATCAACTGCCCCCCATCAAGACCTACGTGGAGTTTCTGAACAACATACTCGGACAGCTCATCGACAACGCCATCAAGTTCTCAAGAGGACCGGAAAAGGTGGTGACCATCTCCTCCTACAGTGAAGGGAAGTGGGTCAGTATTGCGGTGGGTGACCGGGGCATCGGGATTCCCAGCAAGGACATACCCAAGATCTTTAGTCGCTTTCAACAGCTGGAGCGCTCCAGGCTGGAGCAGCAGGGAACGGGAATGGGACTCTACATCGCCGATGCGCTGATCAAACTCCACGGAGGAAAGATCACCGTTCAGAGCGAAGAGGGTATAGGGAGCACCTTCACCATACACCTCCCTCGCGCCAACAGCAGGAGCTAGGGAGCGACTACTTCGCGAGTTCGAATTCCCCCATCTGGATCTCTTGAATGGCGGGCAGGCTCTCGCGAAAGCGGTAGTGCAGGAGCTGCTCGATGTAGCGCAAACTCTGACGCACCTGTGAGGGGAACTCGGGAGCGCCCGCCAGCGTCGTGATGGCCGCCAGATCCTCAGGAGTGGCAGCAGCAAGGGGCTGGGTCAGGAGCCGGGGAAAGTCGAGCGCGCGCAGATCCCAGAGGCTCAGCAGGGTATTTGACTCCTCGAGAGCCATGAATGCCCCATCGGGCGAGACGTGCAGCGCGCCCAGGGAGACGTCCTGGAGGTCGATCTGTCCCAGGGAGGTCCGCTCCTCCAGGTTGGTAAAGGCGACCTCACCCGTTGAGGAGGCAGAGACGACCACCGGCACCTCTCGGGAGAGGATCTCAACCCCCTCCACGCGCTCCTTGTGCAGGACGAGGGGCGCCGTCTCTGCAACTACCTGGCGCTCCTTGACCCTGCAGATGACCACCTCGCCGTTGTACTTCCCTACAACCAGAGCCTCTCCATCGGGCGTGAAGGCCATGCAGTTCCCCATGCTGGCACCGGACCAACCTTGGGCCACCTCGTCGAAGTCAGGCAGCGAGAGCAGCGTCACGACGCGTGAGAGCAGAGCCAGACGCTCACTCTGTGGCCCCACCTGAGCTGCACGCGCCCAGTACCGGACGTTCTGGACGTTCACCCGCCCTTCCGGATTCCACAACACCGCCCGGAAATCCCGACCGGTCGTGAAAAAGCGCTCTTCCCCCACCGGCTCCAGGGCGGTAATCGAGCCGATGTGCTCCCCGATCCGCCGCATCCTCTGCTGATCCCGGGCCGCCACGAAGACCCCACAAGGCATGTGAATGTCGGTTGTGCGCTCGGTGCAGAGCACGCGACCGTCCCCCGTGAAGCGTACGTACCCCAAGGCATGCTGGAAACCCTCATAGACGTTCTGGCGCATCGCCCACTGAAAGTCCCAGATCACCAAGCGCTCTTCGCCTGTGGCTACCACCAGACTAGGAGCATCAGGCGCGAAGGCCACATCATTGATTTCGACGGGCACCCGCAGCGTTGCCCGGCGCAGAGCGGGCGGGAAGTGAGGGAGGAGCTCCGTAGATTGGGGAGCCTGCGCGGTGACAAGTTGGGTCAGGCTCGCAAAGAGGTGGCGGTCAGCGGGCTCCTCAGGCCGCCACCCCTGCGCTTGGAGCGTGCGGATGATACGCACGCTCCAGTCGAAGTGCAGCAGGAAGGCCAACTCCCAGAGGCGTTCCCAGGCGTGCCGCCCTGTCAACATCTGCACCAGCAGTTCGGCCTCGCTGACCGTCATCTCGATGGCTCGGGTCTGGACATCTTCACCCGCCACAGCCACCAAAAAGTCGATACGCCCCGAGGCTTTCATCTGCTCCCGGATGCGCCGGGCCAGGGCGGCGTCGGCGGCCAAGTAGGCGATGCGCAGGAGATTGCGGTCGAAGTCCAGATCATCGTAGCGCTCCCACTGCTCCGTGAGGAAGAAGAAGAGGGCCCGCTGGACGGCATCGATGGGTACGTAGTCCGCTGCCAGGGCTGCCTCCTTGGCGAGGCGCATATCCTGCTGGATGAAGAGCCGGCAGACGGCATCCTGCGCCCGCCGGTCGGTGAACTCTCGCAGGGCCAACCGGGCTTCCCGGGGCACGACCTCGTCCTCATCCAGGCAGGCTGCGGCCACGAAGGGAACCACCTCGGGACCGGCTGCGGTGATCGACTCCCGCTGTTGGGTCTTGAGAGCGCTCAGCACTTTGATCTCCAGAGGCTCCCGGGCCACGCACCTCTGACGCACCAGAAGCGTCTCGAGGGTGGCGGACCGCTCCTTGGCCCAACGTTCCGCGAGGGCATCGCAGACAGTAGCATGGAACTCCCCACCCTGAATGGTCCCCAGGACCCCTCGGGCCCGCCGTGCGATGAGGGGATCGGGATCTTCACAGGCCGCGACGAGGGGTTCGGCGAAGAGGGTGTCGGAAGCCTCCAGCATCTCCTCCAATTTACCCACCTGCAAGGCGGTGAGGACCCGCAGAGCCGGAGGGGAAGAAGCGATCCAGCCCTCTTTCTGCATCAGGGAGACGAGGGCTGCGCAACCGGGGCTCGAACAGACGGCGCCCTCCTCGCGTCGCTGCGCGGCCCAGACCTCGCAGATCTGGTCCACGGACGCCTGCCCTTCGACCTCGGAGAGGGCCTGCAGCGTCAGCGCCCGCAACTCCTCGTCGTCACTTTCGATCATCGCCTCGGTCAACAGACGAATGGCAGAGGGTGATCCCTCCTGCGCCAGAGCCTGCACCGTGCGCCTGCGTGTCCAGTCACCAATGAGTGGCGCGCGGCTGAAAAGCCGACGACGCCACTTCTCTATCTGCCGAATGTTCAAAGCCACCTGCCCTCGTTGGTCTTCTACTCGCATCGCCTGCTCGAACCGTGCCCGGAGTCGCTGACACTGAAGGTTCCGCGGTCCCGGCACAGCTTGAGCAGGAGTGTTTTTTCCCGTCAATAGTATGACTCAAAGGGCGTAGGTTGTCAACAAACGCTTGAGGCAGGGAGGGTCCCTGGGGGCTGCACCCCTGTGACAGCCGCGAAAACAATTCCACGGCTGTAACCTGCACCTCTTGCACCCCTCTGTGGAGGTCTGTTCGCTGCAGAATCCCCGACGTTAGCGGCTCTCGCGCATCAGCACCGGTTGGAATACCAGAACTCGAAGGTCTTCGAGACCTCCGAGTTCTGGGCAGCTGACGGATGGGGCGCGCTTCAGTCCAGCCCCAACTGGCGGCGCATCAGGCGGGGCGGCAGGGAGCCGCAGCGCAGGATGGCGTCGTGGATCTCCAGCAGGCTCGCGTCGGGATGGATCTTGCGGTAGTCCTCCACCAGCTCGAGGATGGCGAGCTTGCCCATCAGGTAGGATTGGGGCTGGGTGGGGCTTTCGGTATAGCGCCGCACCTCCGCCAGGGCGTTGGTCGGCTCCAGCTGGCACTCCTCCACGAGGAAGTGCACCGCCTCCTCCACCGGCATCCCCCGCGTGTGCAGGGAGACGTCGAGCACGATGCGCGCCGCCCGCCAGAGCTGGTCGGAGAGCCGGCCCAGGCGCTGCACGGGCGTGTCGATGTAGCCCAGCTGCTCCAGCAGCTCCTCGCAGTAGAAGGCCCAGCCCTCGATGAAGAAGGTGCTCAGGAAGGTCGCCATGCGGCGCGGCAGCGCCTCGCTGCGGTTGGCCCAGACCAGCTGGAGGTGGTGGCCCGGGTAGCCCTCGTGCAGGGTGGTGATGGGCAGCTTGGCCCAGAAGTGGCCCTTGAGCTTCTGCTCCTGCTCCTCGGGCGGCGCTTCGGGATCCACCGGGGTGACGAAGAAGAGGCCGTCCTGCTGCTCCTCCAACATGCCCGGCTGCATGTAGGCCGCGTAGGGGATGATGGGGCGCAGGTAGACGGGCGTCTCGACGATCTTCAGCGATTCGTTGGCGGGGATAGAGGCGATCTGGTGGTCGAGGACGTACTGGCGGCTCTCCGCCATGGATTGCCGGTAGGCGTCGAGGAGCCCCCCGGCGGTTGGATGGTCGGCCTTGGCCTCCTCCAGAATCTCGCGGACGGAGCGCTCCGGATCGATCTCCCGGGCGACGGACTCCATCTCCTCGCGGGTCTCGCGGAACAGGCGCCAGCCCGTCTCCAGCAGCTCGTCGGCGTCGTAGTCCACCAGGTGGGTCTCGTGCAGCAGCTCGTCGAAGAGCTCCCGCCCGGCGGCGAACTCCTCGCTGGCCTGGGGCAGGAGCTCCTCTTCGATGTAGGCGCGGTAGGCCTGGAGAGCCTCGGCGGCGACCCGGCCGCTCTCCACGAAGTCGGCCTGGAGCTCCGGCGCCGCCTGGGCGGCGATGGCGGGCAGCAGCCCCAGGAAGAGGCCGGGGGCCTGCTGCGCCTGCTCCAGCGCCGTCTCCGCCCAGACCCGGGGCACGGCGGCCGGCTCGATGTTCAGGCGGGCCTCTTCGAGGACGCGGGGCACCTCGCGCACCCGTCCCAGGGCCGATTGGAGCCGTTCGGAGATCGGGGCGAACTCCTTGAGCAGCAGCCCCATGATGCCGCCCAAGCCCTCGTTCATGTAACCGCCGGGATCGCGCCGGTGACCCTGCACCTTCTCGTGCTCGCGCACGAAGGAGGCCAGGATCTTGACGAAGAGGGTGTGGTCGATCCGGGCTTCGAGGCTGAAGCCGGAGGTGTCCAGCGCCTCGAACTCCGCCAGGGCCTCCAGGGTCTCCTGATGGCGCTGCTCGATGGCCTCGGGGCGGTAGTCGGCCAGCCGGTCGTCCCAGCGGTGATCGCCCATGTGGGTGGCCGCGACGGGCATCTGCTCCAGCACGCGCACGAACCACGCCTCGGCGCGGCTGTAGAATTCCTGTTCTTGGGTCATCGCTCCTCCTGGGGATCGTCGAATGTCAAGGGTCTAAGGTCGAAAGTCATCCGTCAGGATGTGGATTCAGTGTAGTCCTGTTTGGGGGAGAGGGCCAGGGTCAGGTGGCCCGTTCGGCCCTGGTCACTCGGCGGGTTTGGGGATCGTAAAAATATAACCTCCCGTTTTTTCGCTCTCAGCCCCCGTCCCCGGGGGCGTGGACGCGGGAAGTCGTTCTTATACAGCTCCTAAGGGGAGGCGTCCCTGCCTCAGTCCCTCGGCGCAGCGACCAGCCCCTCCCCCACGTCCAGCGCCTTGGCCGCCTGGATGCGCGCGCAGCTGGCGCTGCCGTACAACTGGCGTTCGAGCCGGGCGGTGCGCACGAAGCCGTCCCGTTGCAGCTGCCGCTCGGCCCAGAGCGCGGCGAGGCCGGCGACGTGGGGGGCGGCCATGCTGGTGCCGCTCATGGTGGTGTAACCCCCGCCGCTGCGCGCCGAGTGGATCTCCACCCCCGGCGCGGCGACCAGCGCGCGGATGTTGGAGAAGGGCGCGACGCTGAACTGCTCGTACGGCGCGCCGGCCGATTGCAGCGCCGCCACGGCCAGGACGCCGTCGGCGGCGGCGGGCGGCGCCACCTCGATGACGTAGTCCGGGCGGAGCTGCCGGCGGCTCTCGTTGCCCGCCGCGGCGACCACCAGCGCGCTGGGGAACTGGGCGTTCTGGGCGCGCAGCAGGGCGCTCAGCGCGTCGAAGAAGCGCAGGTTGTCCCGGTACTGGATGAGCGCCTTCGAGGTCGCCAGGTCGGTCTCCATGCCGTGCTCCTCCACCCACCACTTCACCAGGCCGGGGAAGTCGAAGCCCAGGGACATATTGATGATCCGCGCGCCCTCGGAGACGGCCCACTGGATGGCCTCCACCAGCTCTTGGGTGGTACAGGAGCTTTCGCTGCCCAGCACCTTGCCGATAAGGGCGCGGCGCACGCCGGGCGCGACGCCGATGCGCACGTCCCCCACGCTCTGCCCGAAGATCGTCCCGGCGACGTGGGTGCCGTGGCCGTTCTCGTCGCCGTCGCCCTCGCCGGTGAAGTCCCGCTGGATGAGGGTGACGCCCTCGAAGGCCTCGTGATCGGCGTCGATGCCCGTATCGAGCACGGCGACGGTGACGCCGTACCCGGCGTAGGGGCTGCGCAGGGCGCCGGTGGCGTAGACGCCCCACGCGGCGTCGTGGATGATGGGCGGATGGGCGACCTGGGCGGAAAGCTCCGCCGCCACGGGCGCGATGAGCCGCAGCGGCATGGGCCGGGCCAGGCCGGCGACCTGCGGGTCGCGGCGCGCCTCGCTGTAGTCCTGTTGATCGAGGGGCTGCGCTGCGATCTCGTAGGCCAGCCCTTCGGGCGGCGGGGCCGGTTCCGGTCCCATCAGCCCCTTGGGCGCTCCGGTGCCGCCGCGCATGTCCCAGCCCTCCAGCGCGCTCTCGGGGCGCGCTTCGGTCAACCGCAGGATGAGATAGGTCTCTCTTTCCATCGTGGCCCTCCTTCTTTGGACGTGTGAACGTGCGAACGTGTGAACGTGCGAACGTGTGAACGCCAATTACAGCAGCGCCAGAATGCGGCGGACGAGTTGGGCGCTGTTGGGATCAATGGCGGCGGTGAGGGCGGCGGGGTCGCGCTCGCCGGCCCAGATGCGCCGGGCAGCGTCGCCCAGTTGCCAGCCCTTCTCTTCTAACTGGGCCAGCATCGGCTCGATTTGGGCGCGCATCTCTCCGTCGCTTGCGGCGGCGGCGATGCCCTGCAGCAGTGGCTCGAACTCGCGCAGCACCCGCCCCATATCCGGGCCGGTCTGCTGCGGAACTTCAAGGCCCGCTTCCTGAGCCATGCCCATCATCTGCGCCATGAGTGCCTGTTGCTGCTCCGGCGACATTTGCCCCAGCGATTGTGCCAGCGCCGCCATCGCTTGTTCCTGGTCTCCACTCTCCAACGCGGCCATGGCCTCCGGCGGTAACAAAGAACCCATAGCAGCTTTCATCTGATCCAGTTGGGACTTCTGCCTTGTTACCAACTCCCACACGGCGGCGATGGCGGCGTCGCCATCCGGGGCGCGGCGGGGCAGGCGCTCGAAGAGGGCCGCGAAGCGCACGCCCGGCACCTGCTCCACGCGGGCCACGACCTCCGCGAAGGGCGGCGGCGCGGGCGGCAGGGCGGTGTTCGCCAGATGGCGCAGCGCAACGGGCAACTGCCCCGACTGTGTTTGCAGCCGGATGACCGCCGCTGCCAGCCGGTGGGCCAGGACAAGGGCGGGGTCGTCCCCCAGGCGTTCCAGGTAGGTCGCCAGGTTGTGGTGGCTGATGGCGCAGCCCTCCGGCTCGCCGACTTGATACTTGTAGCCCAGGGCCGCCTGCTCGAAGCGCGCGGCGGCGGCCCGGTCGCCGGTCTTGTCTTCCAGGTCGGCCAGGGCGCTGTAGACCTTGCCCAGGTGTGGGATGTCCCGCGCCTGCTCGAAGGCCGCGCGGCAGCCCAGGAGCAAGCTCCGCGCCTCCTTGAAGCGCTCCAGCCGCAGCAGTGGGCCGTAGTCGTTGAAGCGCGCCCGCGCCAGCTCCAGCGCGCCGGCCCCGCGCTCCTCCTTGTACTTGACCCGCTCGGCGTTGAGGGCCAGCGCCGCCTCCCACCGCCCGCTGTGCAGGGCGGCGGTGTGACCGGTATCCAGCAGCGTCTCCCGCACGTTCCAGGGAACGGCAGTTTCTGTGGCGGCGCCCGCCCCGTCACTTTCCGGCGGCAGCGAGGCCAGCTGCGGGCGCAGGCGCTCCACCTCGGCCAGCACCTCGTCGTACTGGCCCATGGCGGCGAGCACCTGCAGGCGCATGCCCTCGTCGGCCAGCTGCGTCCACGGCCCCAGCCCGGCAGCGCGGGTGTGGGCGGCCTGCTCCTCGGCCACGGCCAGCGCCGCCTCGAAGCGGCCCGTGGCGCGCAGCAGGTTGAACAAAGCCCCGGCGGCAGTGGAAGCCAGGCGATGTTCGCCCCGGTCGGCAGCGCGGGCGACGAGGTCCCTCAGCAGCACCTCCGCCTCCTCGACCCGGCCCGCCCGCAGCAGCGCGTCCGCGAGGACGCCGGCGTCGATCAGCTCCCGCTCCGTGCCCACCGTCGCCTCGGCGATC
>DAOTVC010000008.1:0-6223 GCA_034437215.1 Anaerolineae bacterium
CCGACGTCGGCGATGGCAAGAGCCGCTAACGCCCACACCAACGTGCGCATCAAGATCACCTTGGGCAGTTCGAAGGGCTGCTGTCCCCATAGATTGACCCAGAGCGGGGTGAGAATCACCAACAGCAGCCACCCTACCTTTTCCAGATCCCGCCATACTATCCCGGACTCGCGCATCGAACGCGCTCCCTTCCTATCTCTCCACCCTACCCCCGCGCACGCGTCCCACCCCTGTGCTGCGCAGCGCGTGCCGACCGCAACTCCCCTAACCGGCGCACCGCCAGCCCCTATTTCCGTGCTGCGCCAGATCAAACCCAACACTGGGGCGGGAGTCCCCAGCCGACCCGTACTTATTTCGCCTGGTCTGTAGATACGGCTGCGACGGTCAGCCAACTTCGCCAGCAAAGTCGGCCTGAGCCGCAACCGCGCACCCACGCAACAGACTCCAGGAGCAGATCGGCCTCCTTGAAGGCCCAAGTCTACTCCAACCTCCAGTATAGGTCATATCCGATAATTTGTCAAATAAACATCTTAATAATTAGGGCGGAGGTTGACCCCACGTTAACCCGCTCGCCCTCCTTCAGCCAGGTCCCCCTCTGGACTTCAACGTCGACGTTACCCGGGAGAACGGACGGCTGCGCACGTGGCGCCTCGAGTACAGCAAGGGCACCCTCAGCAGCACCCACACCCTCGCCGGCAACAGCTCACCCACCGGCCTGACCTCAACCTGCGCCTCCTCTCTCAAGCTGCTGGCCCGACCTCACATTCGCCATGGCTACGGCTGGATCTACTACCGGGAGGAGATCGACGCCACCGAGAAGTGCCCCGACTGCCCCCCTTGCCCACCTGAATAGCCCTAGGAAGCTGACTGCGTAAACAGAGAGACCCCGGAGTTGACCTCCGGGGTCCTAACTTTTACCCTCTCAGGCCACCGGCCACCGTAGCCGGTGGCCTGGCCCGGCACCGTCACCCGTTCGGGGCCGCAAACCACCTCATCACCGGGCGCGACCACCCCGCCCGCAGGAGCCTTCCCAGAGGATGGTAGAGGGGCTCGACCTTCTTGTACCCCACGTTGAGCAGCAGCCGCTTGGCAAAGCCCGGCTCCCCCGCACGGCAGCGAGTCCAGATGGAGGAGCAGGCGTAGAAGTCCCGGTAGGCCTGAAAGTAGCCCGCCTCCAGCTCGGCGGGGGACATCAGCTTCGGCCGGTAGACGACGCGGGTGGTGTCGTAGTGGCCCCAGTCGCGGTCGAGTATGCGCCCCTCCCGCTCCAGCTTCTTGTAGAGCAGGGTCCCCGGATAGGGCGTGAGGACGGTGAAGGTGGCGGTCTCCAGCCGGGCCTCGATCCCGAAGGCCACCGTACGCTCGAAGACCCCGCTGTCGTCGTTGTCGAAGCCGAAGACGAAGCTGCCGTTCACCATGATGTCCCGGTCGTGGAGACGCCGGACGTTCCGCACGTAGGTCTCCACCCGATTCCAGCCCTTGCCCACCTCGTCCAGGCAGTCGCGGTTCACGCTCTCGAAACCGATGTAGAGCGTTCGGCAGCCCGACGCCGCCAGCAGGTCGAGCAGGGCCTCGTCGTTGGCCACCCCGATGGTCGTCATGCCAAACCATTGGATCTTCAAGGGGATCAGCGCCTCCAGCAGCCGGAGGGCGTACTCGCGGTCGGCCAGCAGGTCGTTGTCGATGAAGGCGACCACGCGCGACGAGCGCGCCCCAAGCTCCCGCAGGACGCTCTCCAGAGGGCGTTGGCGGAAGCTTACGCCCCTCCGGCTGCTCTCGAAGCAGAACCAGCAGCGGTTGACGCAGCCCCGGCTGGTGGAGAGGGAAGCCGTGAGGACGTAGTCGGCGGGGGAGACGCAGCCCCAATCCGCATCGGGCGTCCGGGAGAGGGGCAGGGGCTCGCCCACGTAGCGCCTCTCGAGCCGCCCCCGCTCGAAGTCCTCCAGGATCCCCGTCCAGATACCCTCCGCCTCGCCGACGACCACGCAGTCGGCGTGGGCCTGCGCCTCGTCGGGGCAGAGGGTGACGTGAGGTCCGCCGAGGATCACCGGCAGCCCCCGCGCTCGCAGCGCGTCCGCCAGCGCGTAGGCGCGGGGGGCCGCCGCCGTCCAGACGCTGATCCCCACCAGGTCCGCCTCCAGCGTCTGGGGCGTGGGGCGGTGGTACTCGTCGTGGATGATCACCTCGTGCCGGGGCGGCGTGAGGGCGCTGAGGATCTGAAGAGCGTGGGGCGGGATCATGAAGTGCTTGAGCCGGGTACCCCGGCGTAACGATGCGGCTGCGAAGACGAGAGCGATTTTCATCGTATCCTCGAGTGACAGGTTCTTGGGACAGGCACCTCGCCGGACTCGGGGCAGGCCGTCAGGAGAAGGCGGGGAGCGCGCGGGCCAGCACCCCCTCGAGGTCGGCATCTCGGCCCCAGGCCAGGGCCGCGGTGAAGACGTCCCCAGGCAGCCGCTCCGCGGCCCGAGCCAGGAGCTCCGCCACTATCTCGCCGGTCTCCGCCTGGTCGTCGGGCAAGGTCTGCACGAAGCCCAGCGTCTCCGCCGCCAGCAGGAAGCGCTCCGTCGCAAGCAAGTAACGTGCCCAGCCGGTGAGCGCGGAGGAGGCCAGCCGCAGGTTTTGAATGGCGGCGGTCGCCCGAACGGCGTCCAGATAGTAGGGCTGTGCCTTCTGGGGCCCATCCTCCTCAAGGGCGAGGTCGCCCAAGCCGATGAGCGCCACGATCAGCCCGAACTGGTCCCCCACGGCCTCGAAAAGCGTCTGGCTCTCCCCGAGCAGCGACGCGGCCTGCACTCCATCGCCCTCCTTCGTCAAGAGAGAAGCCCAATCGTAAAGGGTGTAGGCCACGATGCGGCGCTCGCCCAGCTCCTCTCCGATGGCGATAGAGCGCTTGAAGTAGGGTTCCGCCTTCGCCAGACCGTTGGTCTCAGCAAGGGCCCCACCCAGGTGGTTGGCCGTATAGGCCAAGGAGATGCGAGCGCCCAGGGTATCGAGGATCTCGTAGCTCTGCTCGAAGCACTCCCGGGCCGTCTCCCAGTCACCGGTGTCACGCGCTACCACACCCAGGTGGTCGAGCACCGAAGCGAGGCCGCTGGGAATCCCGCTCTCCTCGAAGAGCGCCAGGCTGCGTTGGAAGTAGGTCTGTGCATCGGTGTACTTCCCCAGCGCCCAGGCGACTGACCCCAGACTGTCGAAGACCTGAGCCTGTCCGGTGACGTCGCCTAGCGCCAGGTAGAGGTTCAACGCCTCCCGGTAGTGTTCGTCCGCAGCCGGATAGTCACCCTGAAACCAGGCCGCCCGCCCCAAACTGGTGAGCGCCACTGCGCTGGCCGGCACCATGTCGAGGCGCCGGTTGAACACCAGCGCGGCCTCCGCCAGGGACTTCGCCCTCTCGTCGCCGTTCGCGTGGGTCGCCAGAGAGGCGACGTACGCCAACAGCCACCCGCGCAGAGCTGCGGTTTCGGGGGCGTCGAGGGGCTCCAGGGTCGCGAGGGCGGACTCGAAGAGCGGGATACCCTCCCGGTTGCGCCCGCTCAACGTGAAGAAGAGCGCCAGGCCATGCAGACCCTGCTCCACAAGTGTGACCTCTCCCTGCTGTACGGCCCACGACCAGGCGGCACGCACGTCCTCCAACACATCGGCGATGGCAGCGAGCGCGACCTGCTGCTCGGCGCCCCCCAGCTCCGCCCGGCGTTCTTGGAGGAAGCCGGCGTAGTAGGCGCTGTGCCGCCGGCGCACCTGCGCCTCCAGCGCCGGCGCGGCCTGCAGCTTCTCCAGAGCGTAGTCGTGCAGCAGCGTCTGCATGCTGTAGGTACCGCCGGCCCGGCGCTGCAGGAGGGACTTGTCGGCCAGCACGGCCAACAGCCCCAGGAGCACGACGGGTGAGCCGGGCTCCCCCGGCGCGCGCAGCACAGCGAAGGCAGCCTCGTGGTGAAAAGCATCCTGGAAGACGGCGAGGGTCTGTACGACCCTCTTCTCCGGCTCGCTGAGCAGCTGCCAGGAGTAATCAAAGACCGCCCGCAGGCTGCGATGGCGCTCCGGCAGGTCGCGGAGGGTGCTGCTGAGAAGGTCGAGGCTGTGTTCCAACTCCGCGGCGATCTCCCGGCAGGTGAGCAGGCGGAGCCAGGAGGCCGCCAGTTCGAGGGCCAGGGGCATCCCGCGCACCCGAGCGCAGATACGCACCACAGACGCGCGCTGCTCCTCGTCGAAGACGAAGGTCGGCTTCACCCGGCGGGCGTGTTGGAGGAAGAGCTGCACCGCCGAATAGAGCTCCAGATCGGGGGCCGACTCCTCGGCGGGGAAGGTCATGCCCGCCACCGTGAGAGCGAGCTCGCCCCGCACGTTCAGCCGCTCCCGCGAGGTCGCCAGGACCTTGACGTGGGGCGCATAGGAGAGCAGCTCCGATACCAGCAGAACGCCGTCCATGACGTGTTCGAAGTTGTCGAGCACGAGCAGCAGGTGCTTCTCCCGCAGGTAGTTGAGGAGTTGGATCCGGGGCACGTCGCGCTGATAGAAGGAGAAACGCAACGCTTCGGCAATCGCCGGCACCAGCGACTCGCTCGAACTCAACGCCGCCAGGGGGACGAAGTAGACACCGTGGGCAAAGGACTCGACCTCCGCGGCGGCGGCCTGGAGAGCCAGGCGCGTCTTCCCAATCCCGCCCGACCCGGTGAGGGTGAGCAGGCGGCAGGAGGGGTCAGCCAGCCGGGCGGCAATCTCCTGCAGCTCCTGTGTGCGCCCGACGAAGGGCGTCGGCTGCGGCGGCAAGTTGTGGGGATGGGCGCTGAGGGTGCGCAGCGGCGGGAACTCCCGCAGGAGCAGCTCCGGATGGAGCAGCTGGTAGATGTGCTGGGGCTCGCTGAGGTCCTTGAGGAGGTGATTGCCGAGATCGCGTATCCGAGCACCGGGGGGCAGGACGGCCGCTCGGGCCAGCTCGCAGGTCAGCAAAATCTGTCCGCCCCAACCGGCGGAGAGGAGGCGGGCCGTGCGGCTCACCTCCAGCCCGAAGTAGTCGGCCTCCCGCTGCTGGGCGACGCCCGTGTGCAGCGCCATGCGCACGCGGAGCTCACCGACCTCCCCCCATGCCTCATCCGCCAGTCTCTTTTGGACGGCAAGGGCGCAGGTCAGGGGTTCGCCCCCGTCGAAGACGGCGAAGAAACCATCACCGGTGTGCTTGACCACCTGCCCGCCGTGCCGAATGATGAGTTCCTCGAGGAGTCGATCGTGGCGCTTGAGAACGCCCTCCATGGCGTGCGGATAACGGGACCAGAGGTCGGTGGAGCCCTCGATATCGGTAAACAGAAAAGTCGGCACAGCACACTCCTGCTGAAAGAAATGCACCCAAATCCACCCCACGTCCTGCCGCAGCAGAACCACCCGAGATAGGGCGGCGGAGGGTTTGATTCCAGTATAAACACATTCTCGGAAAGGAGCAAGTGAGGGCGTGGGAACCCCTCGACAGACTCGGGGCAGGCGTCATCACGTCATTACGCGAAATACCCCGCCCGATTATCCCGTTCGGGAGATGACGGTACCCCTCTGCTCCCCCTATACTGGGGATGACAAACAGAGTAGAGGAGGAGCTCATGAAGAGTTACGTATGCATCACCGGCGCGTCGGGCGGGCTGGGCAAGGCCTTCGTCATCGAGTGCGCCGCTCGCGGTTGGGATCTCTTTTTGACCGACGTGCACGCGGAGCCCCTGGAGGCCCTGGCCCAGGGCGTCGAGCGGCTCTACAACGTGCGCGTCCTCACCCACGCTGCCGATCTGACCGATCCGGCGGCCCGCGCGGCTCTCTGGGAGCGGGTCCACCGCCTGGGTCTGCGCTTCCACGCGCTGATCAACATCGCGGGGATCGATTTCGAGGGCGGCTTCGACGAGCGGCGCCCCGAGGAGCTCCTGGCCATCCTGCGGCTCAACGTCGAGAACAGCGTGGAGATGACCCGGCGCGTGCTCTCCTACCGCGATCCGGCGCGCACCCTGCACATCATCAACGTCAGCAGCCTGGCGAGCTTCTACCCCATGCCCCTGAAGGCCGTCTACGCGGCCTCCAAGCGCTTCCTGCTCGACCTCTCCAGGGCCCTCAACGAGGAGCTGCGCGCCGACGGCGTGACGGTGACGGCCCTCTGCCCCGCCGGCCTGCCCACCACCCCCGACTGCATCGAGAAGATCGAAGCCCAGGGCTTCCTGGGACGGCTCACGACGCTGGACGTCGGGCCCGT
>DAOTVC010000009.1:0-18356 GCA_034437215.1 Anaerolineae bacterium
CGGGGCCACGGGTTGCGCAGAACTTTCGAGGGAGGAATGAGTGCCTGCACCTGCAGGTACCACTCCCAATCGTCACAGCTCTGGTCGATGCCTCCCGGATAGACGTTGGGAACCTCCTCACAAGGATAGAGCGAGGGATCTGCGCCTGAAGTGGGAGGGGGTGTCGGCGTGGGCTCCGCTTCGCACTCACCGGGAGCAGCACACCGCCAAGCCACCAGGTAGATCGGTGTGTCATCGTTGCCGTTCCAGTAGGTGACCTTGGCATACCCGCTGGCACACTGCAGAAAGATTCGGCAGGCGTAGATATAGTAACCATCACCCGGTAATCCTGCAGGCGGGGTGGGCGTGGGGACGGGCGGCGGGGGATCACCGGGCTCTCCGGTGGGATCAGGATCAGGATCAGGATCGGGTCCCGGTCCGGGACCGGGACTTGGTATGGGCATGGGGGTCGCACCGGGATCACGCCCACCTCCACCACCGCCCCCGTCGCCGTCATCATCGCATATCAGAACCCCACTCTCAGGATCTACGAAACAGGCACAGCGTGCGGGCGTGGGGGTGCTCGCTAGCAGCAGAATCAGAACTACGAGAGCAGCGCCACCGTACATCACCTTCAGCCTGAGTCTGCGCCCATGTAAGTTTTGATCTTGAGTCAACATCTTGTCCCCTCCTCATAACTTCGATTCGGTGCCGGAGGTGGGGTGCCACCTCCGGCGAATGACGGCAGGGCCGGCTCCTGATCGCCCCACCGCAGCTCGGCTAGTCCTCCAGCCCGGGCGGCTCCGGCAGATCCCGCGACTCCCGATTCAGGAGCTTCCAGCTGCCCTCCTCGCGGACGAAGGTGTAGACGTGCAGGTGAAATCGAGCGTCGATGGTGTGCCCTTCGTCGAAGCGTTGGATACAGGGTGTCTCCGCGCGACCCAGCTCTGCACAGATCTCCTCGTCGAAGATCACCACCGCCTCCGTGTAGAGCACCGCCCGCGCCACCTCACATTCGGAGTGCGAGGTGCAGCGAATGGGATTCTCGGGACCCCACTCGCGATCCACGAAGACAAACTCATCCTCGAGCAGATCGCCCTCGTAAGCCTCGCTGACGTAGGCGCGGGCCGCCTCGATGCTGGCGGGGCGGTCGTAGGCGAGCAGGGTCTCGACAGGCGCGGTCAGAATGTGCGTGCGTCTCAGGATGATCTCGAAAGCCTCTCGCAGCGCCCGCTCATCCTCAGGCGGCGGAGCAAGGTACTCCCGCCCCTGCGCGTCCACCTCCACCGTCCAGCCCTCCCCCTCGGACGTCGGTGTGGGGGAAGGTTGAGAGCGAGGGGTGACGGAGGGCAGCGGCTCATAGGGCGTCAAAGTGACCTCCTCGAGCTGAGGTGGGGGAACAATAGTGGGCGCTCTCTGCGCCCGGTAGAGCTGCACGCCACCAGCGATCAGGATGACGACGAACATGACGATGACGATCGCTAGGACCCCAACTGTAGGTTTCAACTTGGTCTTGGCCATACTATTACACCTCCTTGCTGGCTCAGCGTGCGTCCAACACGACCCCTTCAACAGATCCGCCGAGTGGGTTACTCTCTCTCCCGCGTTGCACCCCACGCCGGACGAGCGTTGCCTAACACCACTACCCGGATCTCCGGCACACCGGAGATGAATTGGGGCTGAAGGGTCGCGCTACAGCGGAGCCGTACGCGGCCGGCCCACACCTGTGGCTGAGCACAGGCAATCGGGCCGCGGGCATTGATCGCCGCATACCTCTGCGCCACCTCGGCAGCCTGAGGGGACAGGATGACTCTCCCGTGTGCCTGGTAGACCGCGACGTCCATCTCCTGGGCCGCAGCATGCGCCCCCGCATCGGCCGCCATCTGAGCCAGCCGATAGGTCCGGAACATCAGCCCGCCCTCGATGAGCATCGCGACTAAGAGTAATAGTAGCGGCAACAGGATGAGTAGCCAAATAAGGACCTGCCCCTCCTCCTTCTCCCTCCTGCTCAACGCCATCGTGACTTCCACCTTTCGATACGGAAAGCCGACTCCTGGCTCAGGATCACAGGCTCACCGAAGATGGCAGGGGCAAGCGGAAGATCGCTCACGCTGACCGCCACCGTGACCCGATTGCGCACCTCGCTACCCCGACCCCAACGCCCCGCGTAGAGTCTCCAATCTGCCCTTCCAGGATCGACACCGCTGCTTGAGAGATTCCACGCCGTCGCTCTGTACGCCTGGAAGCCAACCTGCTCCACGCTGAGGCTTTCGGCGGCGAAGCGGCCCCCACTGAAGGCCGCCTGATCCACCGCGAGGCCGACGAACATGATCCGCCCGAAGCCGATGACCGCCGCCAACAGGAGCAGGAGCAGCGGCAAAGCGATGAGCATCTCCACCAGCGCCTGCCCCGACTCCTTCCCCGCCCGTCCCCCTCTACAGCGTCGACAAGTCGCGCTCATCTCACCTCCTGCAGATGCTCATTCCAGCGATCGGGGTTCCGGCGCACGACACAGCGGCGGAGGATGCAGAGCTCGTTCTCCCGCTCGCAGTTCCAGATCGTGCCTGTGGCTGCAAAGAGGACCAGCAACGCCAGAAGGAACAGAATAGCTACGAACCAAATCCCCTTCATTCGAAACTCCCCTCTCCCGGAGGCCCCGGGTAGAAACGCTCCCAGCGGGTGAAGGCCCCGGTCTGAATAATTGGCGCCTCGAGGTCGTAGAGCAGCAGGCGGGGGGCCTGATAACGCGCCTGGGAGTGCACGCCGCGATAGGCAGAGAGCCAGTAGACGCTCGCCTGCTCATCCAGGTTGACGTTGGTCGCCGCGCTAAAGCGGGCGGCCCAAAGACGACCCTCGGCGACGCTTCGTGCTTTGCCGGCCCGAGTGCTGGCATCCTGGACGTAGGCGCTCTGATTGAGACGCACCCAGTAGGCCCAGCCCAGCCCGATAATGGCTCCCGTCAACAGGAGAAAGAGCGGCAGGACCAGCAGAAGCTCCAGAAGCGCCTGTCCCCGCTCACCCGCGCCTCCGGCACCATCGGTCCGGTATGTGGATAGGGTAAGCCCTCGCCATCCTGACATTGGCCACTCCTTTCGGACCGGTGAGGGGCCGCTGACCCCTCACCGGTCGCGCTGACTCAGGGTGCGGAGATCTGCAGCTGGTTGACGCTGTTGGTCGCCTCACCGTACTTACTGCGGATGGCACGGAAGAGGGCCATGACCGCCGCTGCGACCAGAAAGGCCCCAGCGATGGCGATGATGTACTCGATGAGCCCCTGCCCCTCCTCGCGCTCCAGAGCAGAACCCAGATTGCCCCGCAGCACAGCTCCGGCCCGGCGCGCCGTCGGGTGATTCTGCACCCGCACGTAGAGCCGGGTTGCGCCCTCTTGGGCGCCCCTCAGAAGTTGTCTGACCTTACGCATGCCTTTTCCTCCTTGGTGAAATCCCTGCAAACGACTGTCGAACACCCACAGCGGCGAGCACGTTCGCTTCAGCCGCCCCTACCCCATGAGAAGGCCCCCAATCTAACGGTTCTGTGGTTACGCCACCTCCTTTCATCAGAGCCCGCCCGCGCCGAGCGCGTTGAAGATGCGCAGGACACCCGGCGCTGCGAGGATGAGGAGCGAAGCCACGATGGCAAAGAAGGCCGGAATGATCATCAGCACCGTGTTCCGGTAGCCCCGGGCGGTGATGCGGCGATTGAGCTCCTCACGCAGCTCCTCGGCCAGATCCCGGAGGTTGCCGGCAACCCCGCCCCCCATCTTCAACGTGGTCTTGACCAACCCTGCGAAGGGAACGAGGGGAGCAAGGTTGCCGTTGCGCTCCACCATAAAGTCGACCGCGCTCTCCAGGTCCCCGCTCACGTTGTAGCGCGCCGCCACGTGACGCAGCTCCGCGACGAAGACGCCGCCCGGTCGTCCCGCCAGCGCATTGACCGACTGGGGCAACGGATAACCGGCAGCGAGAAAGTTCGCCAAGCGATCGAGAGCGGTGGCCATGTCAGCGATCAGCGCATCCTCCCGCCGCCGTGCCTTCCCCCGCAGATCCAGGTCGGGCAGGAAGAAGCCCATCACACCACCGATGACCACGGCCCCCAACGCGAAGGGGACCGGCAGCTGGGCGGTCAGGGAGAAGACGACACCGAAGATGAGCGCGAGGGTCGCGACGAAAGCCGCGACCGCGATCTTGTAAGCATAGAAGACGCGGGCATGGGGATAGAGCGCGTCGGGACGCTCCCACACCCCTGCTCGCTTCAGCAACAGCTCCACGTCGCCCCGCTCCCGCCGTCTGAGGAGATCGTCGGCGATCGATCCAAAGAGACGATCGATGAGCGGGCGTTGCTCCTCGGTGGTGCGGAGGCTCACCCGCGCCGCCAGGCCGCGGGGCACCCGCCGCCTTCCTGCGTGAGCCGCCAACCAGACGCCCAGAGCTCCGACTGTGGCCCACAGCACGTAGGTCAAGCTCATAGCAGCACCTCCGGATCGCTCCCGCGCGGCTCCAGATCCAGACCCGCCTTGGCGATCTTCTGGGAGAGAAGATAGGCGACGCCGGAGAGGATGACGGCCAGGATCAGGACGAGCTGTCCCTCGAGCGTCCTGTAGAAGCCCCCTTCATACTCCGGGACGACCATCTTCATCAACAGGAGGAAGGCGAAGGGGGCCACGGCGACGATGGTGCCCTCCAGCTTAGGCTGGGTCTGCTTCGCTCGCACCTCGTTCTGAATCCGCAGGATACCCTGCATCAAGGTACGCAGCCCGGCCAGCACCTCACCCAACCGACCTCCCTGTTGCTCCCGCATCGCCAGCGCCTCCGCGAGCATGTCGAAGTAGGGGTTCCGCCGGCGCTCCGCCACCCGGTAGATGGCCTCCGTGATGCTCGTACCCGTACCGAGAGCGGCGACCACCTGCATGAAATCGGCCCGGACGGGATCGGGCATGTAGGGCGCGGCCTCCTCGAGAGCCCCGTGAAGGTTGGGGTTGGCCCGGTAGGAGCGAAGCAGAATCTCGATGGACTGGTCGAGGGCCTCCATATAGGCGCGGCGGAAGCGCTCCTGCCGGCCGGTCCAGTACTGCCAGTAGACGACGGGACCCAGGAAGAGCGCGACGACCGTCAGCACGTTAGGTCCCAAGAGCACCCAGAGGATCAGGGCCAAGAGCGTTCCCGCTCCCAGACCGGTGAGCAGAAACTCCCGGCCGGAGAGAGGGATGTCGGCAGCCTCCAGACGCCCCTCCAGACGCCGCAGCGCTCCGCTTCGCCGCGCGGGGCGCAGCCGGGCGAAGACGCGTGTGGTTGCGGCCGCCCACGCGAGGAGCACCCCGCCCATCGCCATCACCGCCAACATCAACGTGCTCTCCATGTTCCCTCCTACAGTTCTAGAAACTGGCTCAGATTCGATTTGTGCCCGGTGCGCAGCCGAATGCGCTCATCGAGTTCGATAGGAAACTTGCTGCGCACCTGCAGGCCGTGCCCTCGATCCTCAAAGAGCACGTTGAGGGCCGGCGTCGCTCCCTCCATGCGCTTCGACGGGAGAAGTTCGGCGATCTGCCGGACGATGCGCCGCCTCCTGCCCGCCACCGAGATGCGCTCGATGTAGATGATGAGGTCGAAGGCGTCGGCAAGGTAGCGCTTGATGGCCCCCGGTGCCATGGATGAGTCGGCAATATGCCACATCTGCACCACGCGGTCGGATACCTCCATCACACCGTTGGCGTGGAGCGTGAGGAGCTGGCCATCGTGTCCGGTGTTCGCCGCCATCAAGACGCTGCGAATCTCGGGACCACGCGCCTCCCCGGTGATGATGCGATCGGGACGCATCCGCAGAGCGTTGATCACCAGGTCATCGAGGGTCACCGGGCGCAACCCCTCATCGGACTCCTCGGTGGTCACCAGAGCGATCCAGTTGGGCAGCCCCAGCTGCAGCTCGGGTGTATCCTCGACGCTGATTACTCGCTCCTCGGCGGGCAGGACCGACGCGAGAGCGTTGAGCGTGTTGGTCTTCCCCGAGGCCGTGCCACCGCAGACGAGGATGTTGAGGCGCCCCAGCACCGCCTCCCTGAGAAAGGCGGCCGCGGCCTCCGTGAGCGTGTCCAGCCGCACCAGATCTTCGAGGGTGCGGGCGACGAGGCGGTGCCGGCGGATGGTGACGGCTACCGGGACGTTGTCGGTGAGGGGGACCATCACCGCATTGAGGCGGCTCCCGTCGGGCATCTTGGCGTTCACCCGCGGACTGCTCCGGTTGAAGTTCCGGCCGTAAGCGCCTGCGACACGGTTCACCAGGCGCACCACCTCCTCGGTCGCCGCGAACTGGACGCCGGCGCGGTACATGCCCCGCTCCGCATCGTCGATCCAGACATTGGCGGGGCCGTTGATCATGATCTCTTCGACTGTCGGATCGTTGAGGTAGGGCTGGATGACGCCCCAGCCGAAGATGTCGTTGGTGAGCCGGGCCACGAGCTCCTCCGAGGAGTAAGCGCAGGCGCGCCCCTGCTCCAGCGTGACCGCCAGAAGCTCCTCCACCAGCGCTTCCAACAGCACCTCGGCCTCCCGCTCATCCTCCGCCGTCGGTTGCTGCAGCCCCTCCAGGGAGAGACGCATCGCCAGGCGCTCCCGGGCCTCGTGGAGCAGCGCCGGGTAGATATCGGGCTCCTGCCGTACGGCATCCTCAGCCACGAGCCGGGCGAAAGCAGAACTTGCCGTCATGAGTTCCCCCCTCTCTATTTGACGAAGACCCGTTTGAGCAGGCCGCCCAGGCCCGGTCCCTCCCGGCGCGCCGGCTGCCGGAAGGCTCCCCGCTCCCCTTCGATCTGCCCGCCGCGGCGCACCCAGATGGCGCCCAGCGAGGGGAAGAAGCGGTTGGCCATCGAGACGATGGCGTCGGAGGTGGCATTCGGTTTCTCCAGGACAAAGGGACGCTGCTGGTTGCCGGCGTAGGTGTACTCCAGGTCGTAGGGGATCGTGCCGAACTTCTTCATACCGATGAACTCGATGATCTCCCGCATTCGCAGGCCCGCCTGATCGGTCCACTGATTGATGACCAGCTCGAACTTTCCCACCCCCTCTCCGAAGGCCTGCTTCAGACGGGGTACCGCCTCGGCTGTGGAGTGGATGTCGGCAATATCGGGGCGCACCACCGTGAGCACCAGATCGGCGGTGTCGAGGGCCGCGAAGTGCACTTCGTTGTTCACATCGGGTCCCAGATCGATGACGACGAAGTCATACTGCTTGCGCGCAAAGATGATGATCTCGCGCACGAGCGCCCGGGTGCGCTCGCCGTTCTCGCGAAAGACGGGCATTCCGGCGACGTGCATGGCGGGGATCCCCGCCAGACAGTCGAGTTTGGAGGCGTTGACCCCGCCCCAGGGTTGGATGTTGCGGTTGAAGGTGGCGGGCGTGCAGACGGCTCGCCCCTGACGCTGGTACTCAGGAATCAGGGCGTTGAAGAGGGCGAAGACGTTGCGGTCGGGCTGTAGACCCAGGCGGGAGGCCACGGCGCCGCGGGTCATGTCCAGATCCATGAGAAGGGTCGCGCGCTTACCCAGCACACCCAGGGCCGCCGCCAGGTTGATGGCGAGGCTGGTCTTCCCCACGCCGCCGCCTGTTCCCCAGAAGGCGAGGACCATTCGCTGCCAGCCTGCCTCCGCGATCGTCACCAGGGTGGGAGCGTCGAGGGGAACGTAGGTGCGATTCTGCCGCTCCAGGCGCGTGTTGATCACCGCTTCGGGGATCAACTCCAGAAGGCGGCGACTCTGGGCGGGATCCAAGGGCGAGGAGACGTGCCCCTTCATGCCCATCGCACGCATCTCATCGGTCCGCGACTCCAGCGGCGGTAACAGACCGATGGTCGCGATGGGAAAGTCGTCGTAGTGCAGCAGATCCGAGATGAGTGAGACCTGAAAGCCCGGGATGAGAGGGGAGAGCAGGACGAGATCGGCCTCCATCTCCGTCGCGTCGCGATAAGCACCGGAAGCGGTGGTGGACATCGAGACCACCTCCATCTCCGGGACGTCCTTCAGGGCCGCCTCCACCGCCTGAGCATCGTGCCAGTTCATCGCCAATACGATCTTGATGCGTTCCATAACCCTATCCTCCTTGCGGGTCTCTTTCCCTCTCCCCCTCGTCGTCTTCCACATCAGGTGTGGTGGAGAGGATGAGGGCGCGCACGGCGCCGCAGCGCGTGCAGTGCCAGAGCCAGGCGGTATCGGAGAGCCACTGGTGACAGCCCAGGCTGCAGAAGAGGCGACCGAGCCGCTGTGAGAGCGCCGTCTCGACGGGGCGGGGCGAGAGTTGAGAGGAAGCCACGATTCCCAACCCTCCTCACTCCGCCTGCGTCAACCGGCGGGAGCGGAGTACCTCACCTGCGTCGCGCCCCTGCCAGAAGGCGACGTTGAAGTCGTGCCAGGTGAAGCCGGGCGTCTCGGGAAATACACCGCCATTCTCCACCGTCTCCCGCCACAACGCGGGACGTACGGCGATGCTCATCTTGCCGTTGAAGATGGCCCAATCGAGAGACTCGGCGGTGCTCTCCGGCACCAGGACGTCGACGCTCACCACGCCCCCTTCGATGTAGGCCGGTGGCTGTTGACCATCGGTGGTCACCGCCCCGTACTGCGGATTGGGTATCTGCTCTCTGTTCACGCGAACGACCAGGGCACCGGCGACGAGCCGCTTGGTGATGGGCAGGTCGACCGTCACCGTGACCATCCGGGGTTCCTCGTCTGCGATGACAGGCGCGGCGGGCTCCGGTGTGATCTCCGTCTCCGTGAGCGGGAGATCGCCGAGCGCGGCGGGCAGGTCCACCGGCAGCCGGGTAGCGGTGACCATCTCGCTGGCGCGCACCGCTCCGATCGTCGTGTAGATATCGACGACGTCACCCAGGGCGACGAAGGGCATCGTCGTGGCCTCGATGGGGAGGGTCTTGATGACCAGATCCGGGTTGGTGAGAGCCAGGGAGAGGCGGCGCACCTTGGAGGCATTGGCTCCGGTGGCGATACGACCGCGGTTGAGCACCTCGCCGGCACGCACCGTCTCCACGAAGACCCCATCCACCCTCAGGATCTCCAGATCCTCGGCGGTGACCACGGCGGGGAGCAGGGCGGGGCTGAAGGATTGGGTATCGACAGCAATGTACCCCTTCTCGAAGGCCGCCTCGATGGGCGTGTAGGCCGGAATATCCTGGGTCGCCAGCGCGACCTGGTAGGTCGGGGGCGTGTTGAGCTCGGCGAAGACAAGCACCCCGACGAACGCCGCAGCGGCCAGGATCAACCCGATCCAAAATTGAAGAGACTTCACGATACGCATCTGCTTAACCTCCTTGCTTATTCCCTTTCGGGATTGAAGACAATCCGCAGCTTCCTATCACTGCACCTGCTACGATCAACGCTGAAAGATTCTCAACAGGGGCGCTACCTCCGTCACCCCGAACACCTCGACGGCAACGGCCTGCGCCGCGGCCTTGAGATCCCCTACGAGAACGCGAGCACCGGGCCAGAGACCCTTGAGCCGTCGTTCGTGCCAGCGCGCGATCTCCCCTTCTGCACTGATCACGAAGACCAGATCGACAAGAGCCTGCTCGGCCAGATCCTCCGGTGGGGCCAACCCGCCATCCACAACGACATGGGCGAGATCCCCCACCTGGCGCACGAACTCCCACACCAGCTCCGACCAGACGCCACAAGGGGGTGTCCAGAGCAGGGTGCGCCGCCTGTGGGCCACCATCTCGGCCTGCCGGACGCGAAGGTGATCCGTCCACTGCACGATCCGGCTGAGATCGAGGCTCTGACCGTAACCGCCACTCTGCAGCGCCAAACTACCATCCGCCGCATCCAGGGGAACGGCCCTGACCGTCTGCGCAAGATGAAAGGCAAAGGTGGTGGTCCCTACCCCACCCTTGGCGCCCAGCACCAGAACGAACATCTTCACCTCCCGCTACAAGCCCAACAACTTCCGAATTTCGTCCGGGGTGAGCGGAGCGCCCAGTGGAATCCACAGAGCGCTGAAATCTCGCCGCTCCCGCCCTCCATCCACCACCACGGCGGGATAGTCCCGGGCGCCCTGCGGGTCGGGAGGCCCGGAGTGGACGGTAATCCCCGCCACCTGCAGGGGCTCTTCATCGGGCACCCCATCCAGCATCAGGAAGGGGTCGCCGCGCCGGGGAGCGTCGAAGAGCGCCACCCGATAACCGGCCTCCTGCAAGAGCCGAGCAGCGGTGACGGCAGCCGTGGTCGTACTTACCCCACCCCGTCTCCCATAGAATCCAATGCGCACCCCCGACGCGCGTGGAGCAGGCCAACTATGAGCCACGGAATCCGACCCCTCGGGCACCCGCGCAAAGGCGAGGGACGCACCGGTGGGAGCGGGGGAGGACTTGGCAGCAACGGATGCCGCCGCGATCCCCTCGTCGAGATAGCGCTGCACGTCGGCGAGCCCCTCTTCTGGAGCAGCAGTCCACACAACCGGAACGCCGACCTCGGGAAGCGTGACACCCTCGACGGCGACGACGAAGTCGGGTGAGAAGGCCTCACAGGCCACGGATGCCTCGTCCGGTGTCGCGCCGGCGACGACCAGCACCTCCGGCAGCACGAGAGCGCGGTGGAGAGCATCGCACTCGGCCTCGGTGTCGGCGACGACGATAATCTGCAGCCTCTCAATCATGGGCAGCTCCTCCGTTCGCTACGGTAAGCGGCTCGGAGATCAGCAGTGTCGTCTGACCTGGAGCGTCGACGACGATCCGTACTGCTCCCTCCAGGCCGGCGGGGACGTCGAAGGCCAGGGTGCCTGTAGTGGCCGTGCCCGGAGGGAGATCGTCGTCGGGGAAAGCCGGATAGCCAAGCAGAGTGAGATAGAATTCGGCCTCGATCACCCTTGGGTAGACCTGTCCCGCTCCATCCTGGAGATAGACATCAGTCAAGGCGAGGGTCAGAGGCGCACCACCGGTGTTGGCAATCCGAACCTGTGCGACGAGGTAGGTGCTGCCCGTGGGTTGCAAGCGCAGGGCCAGCTGTTCGGAGAGGAGCGTGTCCTCCAGGGGAGGAATCCCCACGGGGGTGGCGAGGCTCAGCTCCGCCAACAGCTCAATCTCTTCGATGAGCAGAGAGGCCCCAATGGGCGTTGGGGTAGCGACCACGATCTCGCGCGGCTCAGGCAACACCGGCGGCGCAGGATAGAAGGGGAGTCCGCAGCCGGAGAGCAGCAGCCCCAGCAGGATCGACCCCGCGATCAGAGTTGATATCCATCTGCAAATCGACATAGCCCTCCTCCCTGTCACGGTCCGATGGCCCGGGTGACCCCGTAGGCCAGGCACCCCACGGCGGCGAGAACCAGCGCCGCCAAAAGAACGTACTCCACGAGCGACCGCCCCTCTTCGTTCGAGAGCATCCTCATCTCCTCCCCCTTCCGTTTCCACCTACCGTCACACCCCAAGCGGATAGAGCAGCAGGACGAACACCGGCAGCACCACAAGAACGATAGATACCAGAAAACGCCCCCCTAGAGCGACAAGGCCGCCCCGGAGGCGCTGCACCTCCTCCTGCTCGACCTCCCGGAGCAGCCGGCTCAACGCTTCCACAGCGCTCAACCGCCCCTCCTCTGCCTCCGCCAATCGTTCGACAAGCCTCCACAGAAGACGTGACTCCAGGTCCTCCGCCAGGCGCTCCAGCACCTCCAGCGCGTCGTGGCCCAGTTGCAGGTGTACCCGCAGCCGGCGCAGGAGTGTACCTCGACCATCACCGGCCAGAAGATGAAGAGCCGGATGCACCTCACCCCGGATCAGTAGGGCATCCTCGAAGAGCCGCAAGAAGTTACGTACCTCAACCTCGCGCCTCCGCTGCTCCAAACGAATCAGGTAGGCTCTGAGAAGGGAGGGCAGGAGACCGCCCAGCAGCCCCAGAAGTATCAGCAACAACCTCGACTGCCCAAAGAGCGCGACCGCGCCCCCTACACCCGCCAGCACCCCCACCATCTGCAAAGCCGTCCACGCGACCGCGTCCCCACTGGCGGAACCAAGGGTGCTCGTCTTCTCGCCCGTAGCGCACCACGGGCAGGAGAGCCGAGCGCCACCCGGAGGCCAGAGCCAATCGCTCAACCAGAGGCCGGCAGTCAAGAGCCCCAGCCCACCTCCCAGGGAGATCAATCCGGCGAAGAGCCAGCGCAGCAGGTCGGGGGATACCATCAAGCCACCTCCAGGAGGGCCAGCTCTTCGGAGCAGATGGTGTAGGTAAGAGCCGACAGTGAGGCCCCGAGGATCAAGAGCACGCGCTGCTCTAGAGTACTCTTGTAGAGCTCCCGCCACGGGGATAGAAGCAAGCACACCAGCACACCCACGCCAGCGGCCCCTGCCAGGAGGTCGAGGAGATCTCGCCACCGACCAAGCCTGCCCTCCAGATCAGCACGGAGCACGGAACTACGTTCCAGAGCAGAAGCCAACCTCTCCAGATGCGGCACCACCTCTCCCTCGCCCATCGACGGTGCCGCACCCAATAGCAGAACCAGGCGCTCTACAGACGGCCCGAAGCCGCGCAGATAGCCGAGTACCCTCTCCCAGGTCACACCGCGGTTGTAGTCGACGATCATCTGCTCCAGAGCCTCTCCAAGGTCGCCCTCCACCTCGAGACGCTCGATACTTCGCTCGAGAGCAGCGGCAAGGGAGCCCTGAAGGTAGTTGTGCAGCAGGCGCAGGAGCTCGCGCGTCGTCTGGAGCGCTTCCCGGTCACGTCTCCTACGCTGCCGGTGCACGTCCCACCGGTGCCCCAGCCAGGCAAGAAGGAGGAAGACCCAGATCGACAGGAGGGGATCGCGCACAAGTACCGCCACGATCAGCCCTGCAGGGACACCTATCCAGTGAAGGGTGAGCCGCACAGGCGGTTCCCCGACCCCCCTACGTCCGGCTTCAGCTGAGTGCGAATGCAGCCGGGCGACACCCCACCCCAGGAGGACGCTGCCCGTCAGCAGCCCCGCCCCGAGAGCCGCGACGACGGCAAACGCGATCTTCAACCCTTCGATTGTCCGGTAAGCGACCACCTGACGACCCTCCTTCTCCTCATAGTCGCTCCTTTGACAGCCCCTCAGGGGCTCTCCTGGAGCAGATAGCTCCCCACCGCCCACCCGTAGGTCTCCCCACTCCGGACGCGCACCCACAACCGATCCTCCACAACGAGCGCCTCGAGCACCTCCACAGCGGCCCCCTCCTGCAGGGTCGATCCCACCGTCACCGTGAGCGAGGGCACGTGGCGAACGTTCAGCGAGCCTTCCGAGGTTCCTGTGACAACCCTCAGAGAGGGTAAGGCGGGGGATGGAGAGAGGGGAATCTCTGCCGTCCAGGTAGAGTGTACGGTGGGGAGAACGCTGGCCCCAGGCCCTCTCACCCCGATCTCCGCCTCACCGTTGGTTGCCACGACCTCCTGCCCCTCAGGCAGCGGCACGAGGGGGGCTAACGACAACCAGAGTTGGGAGCCGGTACCCTGCTCGGCTGCCAGCGCGACCAAACGGGGAGCCAGCTCTGCAGGCACGGCAAGGGTCACGATCTGGAGGCCACCACCACCGGAAGACGTGCAATCCACCGCCACCTCCCGGACGCTGACCACGCTCGCCGAGGTCAGGCGTTCGGCAGCCAGAGCACGAGACCCGGAGAGCGCAGCCAACGGAGTCGTCGACGCCCGGGGTTCACGGTCGACGTAGTAGACGTTGGCCCTCTGGCCCCTTTGCAGCGCTCCCCCCACGGCCTGAACCGGATTAACGGCGATGGAGATGATCTCCAGATGAGGAGCGGCGGGATGGAACTCGGCGGGGGAGGTCAGTGCTCCGTGATAGAGGGGGCTGCCCTCGGGAATGGCGGAGGTCGTGATGCGGTCCAGAACCTCCGACGTCTCCAGGTGGATGGGCTCCTCGGCCAGCAGGGCGGGCAGTTCACGGACCTCGACCAGGTCGGCGGTGATGCGGGTGTAAGGTGGAATGGGAGCCGCCGCCACCACAAGGGGGCGCGTAACGACCAACCGCTCGTAGGTCTTCGCCGCGTAGAAGTAGACGGTGGCAGCGGCGAGCAGGGAGAGCAGGGCCGCCCCCAGCAGAGCGAGACGGTACCCTCCCCCACTTCTCCTGAAACGCTTCCCCCGACGTCTCATCGAATCCCTCCTCACCGGCGCACAACTTTACATGCTACACAGTGGTATGTACCAGAACCTGCAGCCGATTCAAGTCCCTCCGGGTGCCATCACAAAGCCCTCCTACTCTCACGTCACCACGTTCAGAAGCAGGTAGCCGCCCCACCCTACGGCAAAGCCAAAGGCGACAGGAGCGCCCTTCGTCTCCAGCTCCTGCCGGGTGATAGCCTGGGTGGGCAGCGTCAGAAAGCCCAGGAAGGCCAGCGTCCCGTAGCGGTGCAGGAGCCAGAAAAGAGCCGCCAGGACCCAGCCGCCGGTGAGGCAGAGAAGCGTGGAGAGGTGGGGCGAGAGGGCCAACAGGGCAACGAAGAGCAGGCGCTCCCCACCGGCGATCCAGTTCAAGCGGTAGAAGCCGTAGATAGTGACCCAACTGGCAACGGTCAAGATCAACTCGGGACGCTGTTGGAGGGCAGCGACCAGGCTGGCGACGACCAGGAGCGCCGTCCGCAGAGCGTTCTCGAGATCTGGACGGTCACGGATGAAGGCCGGGTCGAGGGTAACCCACAGAAGCGCCAGCCCGCCCGGCCAATTGCCGGCCGCCAGCGTGCGCCATCCCCCGCAGAGCAGCAGCGGAAGGCTCACCCAGCGAGGGACCCTCAGCGTACGCAACTCGACCGACGCCCCCAGGGCTACGACCCCCAGGATCAGAACGTCCCAGACAACGGCACGGTAGGTGACCTCTGGCAGCGTCATCTCCTACCCCCCTTCAGGATATGCTCCAACTCCGCATCGCTGGGCGGTTGAATGTGGGAGATGTCGATGAAGTTGACGGGGAAGATTTCCATGTCCTGCTCGTGGGCGATGGTCTTGCGAGCGCGTCGCACGAAGCCCACCCCCTGGGGCATGTTGAGCAGGCGCAGCGTCCACTTGTGATACTCGTCCATCGAGGTCTTACCGGGAAGCTTCCCCATCTTGGCACAGGCCATCTCCGCATCGTCCAGGGTATCCACTGCCTGAAAGATGGCGATCCGCGAGGAGGTGACGACACCCTGGGGCATGGGCGTGAGGTGTTGTCCCGCCGCCCAACCGTAGAGGCCGAACTTCCGTCCCCGATCCCAGATATCGTCCCACAAGCCCGACCCCTTTTCGACGGCCAGCGCGGCATCGGTCCTCCCCGCCTCCGGTGACTGCATGACGACGTGGGCCTCCTCGAAGAAGAGCAGGTGTTTGGGGATGGGCCGGCGGTGGCGGATGAAGGTATCATAACGCCCCTCGGCGTGCTGGAAGATGGCGCTGGTCATCAGTCCGATGATGAACTGCTTCAAGGAGCTATCCTCCCGGAAGCTGCCCTCGAGCACCGTAGCGGCGTGAGGCGTCATCCACTGCTCCACGGTGGTGCCCTCCGGCTGCCCAAAGGCCCGGGCGTAGGCTCCGTAGCCCACGAACTCCTCCATCTTGTCGAGGATGCGCTTCACGACACCCGCAGAGATGCGGTCCGAGTGGTCCCTCTCCAGCGCCCGATGGCGCTCCTGCAACGCCTCGTAGAGCTCCGACATCGAGACCTGCGCTGAACGCTCCGCCCGGATCTGCCCGTCGTCAGCGATCACCCCGGCCCTCCGATAGACGTCGAGCACGGCCCCCTTGACGTGGTGGAAGCCGGTGGCTCCCGTCGCGTAGGCCAACGCCCAGCGCTTGGCGATACTCGCCGCCCAGTCCTTGGAAGAGATGAAGGGGCTGGGAATTTGCAAGGGGTTGAAGTGGATGTGGTTGAAGTCGGGGTCGGTGAGGGAGTAGAGGCGGAACTCGCGGGGAGCGATGAGCTTCCCCAGCTTGCGCCACTCACGGGTGGGATCGAAGACAGTGATTCCCACCTCCGGCACGCCGCCGATCTCCACGTGCTCGGGTTGCAGCGGCCCCCGTACAGGGACGGGAACGGGATAGCCCTCCTCGTCGACGCGCAGCATGTTGATGATCTGAGCCAGGATCCACAGCGCGGAGTTGCTCTTCCCGGAGCCCGAAGCGCCGATGATGATACCGTGCATCAGGTCGCCGCGCGGGATGCGGTGGACGTGGTGCGGGTCGGGCTCGACGTTGATATCGAGGACGTGCCCGATGGGGATCTCGCCGGTGGTCCGGCGCCGGGATAGCTCGTTGGGCCAGGCCTCCAGGGAGGCGGAGATGGTCCCCGAGGAGACGCGGAGAGGGTGGACGAGGGCTGCCAGCTCGTTGCTGTTGAGCAGCTGGGCGTGGCGGTAGGTCTCGTAGAGCTCCCCCTGTCTCCCCTCCACCTGCTCGCCTCGAGCGTCGAAACGCAGGTGCACGGCCTGCGCCCAGAGCTCTTCATCCCCCGAGCGGACGGCGACGGGTACGACCACATTCTCCTCCCGCATGGCCGCCACCATCGCGCTTCCCAGCTGCTAGAGGGTCACCTCGTCGGGCGCCAGGAGGGTGACCTGGGTGAGGAACATGCCCGTCGTCAACCCGGCCTCCAGCCGCTGTCCCTGCTGGGCCAGAAGTCGAGCAGGGAAGTCGTAAGCGGCGTCGTGAATCTGGCGGGAGAAGCCGAGACCGGCGATAATGGAACCGCCACCGGGTCCCGCGATACCCCGCGTGGTGACGCGCACCCTCCCGGCCTCCACGCCGACCCCACCCGACTCACCCCGGGCTTGCACCTGGGCGTACTCGCGCCCCTCGCCGATCTTGACCTCCTGGCGGGCTCCGATCCCCTCTACCCGCTCCTCCTGTTGGCTCTGTCCTACAAAGGACTCCGCGCGGTGCCCGCTGATCACGCGATCGATCTCCCGCTGCAGCCGGGTGTCCCGCGTGATGCGGTCATCTTGCACCAGATGACCCTGCCGGGAGCCCTGTTCGCTGTAGTGACCGGCGTAGCTCTTCACGAAACTCTGGCGGGTCCGGTAGCGATCCTGCGTGCGCTGGCCCCAATCCGCAGCGCTCTCCTGCTCGACGTGCTGTTGAACCTGACTATCCCAGTCTCGGACAGCATCCCGCTCCGTGTGGTGGCGGTCGTAGTAGCTCTCATCCATCCGGTAGTTCTCGCTGTAGCCGTAGCCGGCGTTCGTCCTCCGCGTTCCACCACCCGCGCGGGTCTGCGTCGTCGTGGTCTGCTCGCTGCCCTCCCACGCCCGGCTGGCCTCCCCCGCCTGTGCGCCCTCATGACTGTAGGCCCGCTCCCCATCCTGCCAACCCGACTCCACGGTGACACCCTCGCTGCGCTGCGTGCGCTGCTCCGAGCCCTGCTCTGCGGCACTCTGCTCGTTGCGACCCTCGACGATGGCTCCCCGCTCCCCCACCTCGTTGCCGATCCCTCCACCCATGCCGAGCACATTAGGCGATAGATTGGCCTCGGTGGATTCCCGGGCGTAGGTCTCCTGCTCGACGCTCGAACTGCGCACGTCGCTCTCCGCACTCCGGTCGTAGCTCTGTTCGCTCCCCACCTGGCGGGTCTGGTGCTGCGCGCCCTCGTAGTGATCGAACTCGCTCTGAACTCCGCTCCCCTCGAAGGAGGCGTCCGTCTCTTCGCGAAAGTCACCGCTCCACGCACGGTTGGTCGTCGTCGTGAAAGCCGCCCCCTCGGAGAAGTGCTCGACAGAGGAGCGCGAGCCCGCTCCGGAACGTGAACCCGCCGCCCCCCGCTGCCCGCTGGTGCTCTCGTCGATGCTGTCATGGGCCGCCATCCGCCCCTGCTCCTCAGCCTGCTGATCGGTAACCAGCTGCTGTTGGCGGGAGCCGGCCTGGGCGTTCGCCCGCATTCCGGTCTCCTGCAGCACCCCGCTCTCGCGCGCCCGGTAGGAGCGCTCCAGCTGGTACTGCTCGGCGTAATCTCGCTCGAGATGCGCCGCTGTCTCCTCGTGCTCGCGAATGTCCTCGGAGAGGTGCTGGCGCTCGCTGTAGCTCGTGGATTCGGCGCCGCTATGCGTCTCCTCGCGCTCGTTGCGCTGCCGGTAGCCGGCGATCTCGTTCGACTGCCCGGCCGCCAGACGGTGTCCTGTCTGCTCTTCGCGTGACCGGCCCCGGGCGCGCGAGATCGCCGAGGAGCGATAGGATTGGTCGGTTACGGCAGCGACGGGATTGATAAAGGAGGGGAGCACCACGCTCAAGGACGCGCTCTCCCCCTGCTTCACCTTGGAGGCGAAGTAGCTGAGCGCGTCGGCCGTCTGGCGGATCATCTCCCGCACCCGGAGGGCGTACATGGGGCTGGCCTGGATCAACACGGCGTAGGGGATACCTGCCAGGGCGGCGGCGACGACCTCCAGCTGCTCCTGAG
>DAOTVC010000010.1:0-23256 GCA_034437215.1 Anaerolineae bacterium
CCGGCGCCCGTCCGACGCGCTGGGCCGGCTCTACCGGCTGGCGGTCGTCGTCCTCGCGGGTTTCGCCCTGCTGGGGGCGCTGCTCTTCGTGGGGCGGGCCGCGATCTACAAGATCCGCCCCTACGAGCGGGGGCTGCACCTGCGCGGCGGGCGCTTCATCGCCGTGGACGATCCGGGCTGGCATTTCCAGATCCCGTTGGTGGACACCGTCATCATTGTCAAGGTCAACGAGCGGCTGGGCTACGTGGAGCAGATCCCCGCCATGACCTCGGACAACGTGACGATGGACGTCTCGCTTCAGTACACCTACCGCGTCGTCGAACCGCAGCGCTTCGCCCTGGAGGTGGACGACCCCGAGCGGATCGTCTTCGAGTTCGTCCAGGGCAAGCTGCGAGATGTGGTGAACACGCGTGATATGAGCGACGTGATGCACGACCGCTCGGGGCTCAATCAGGAGGTCATGGTGGCCCTGCGGGAGAAGGAGTACCAGTACGGGGTGGAGTTCATCACCGTGCAGCTGCAGGGCGCCTCACCTCCTCAGGAGGTGGTGACCGCCATCAAGGATCGCATGGTGGCGGTGCAGCGCCAGGAGCAGGCCGAAGCCGAAGCCGCCCAGCGCCGGACCGTCGCCGATAGCGTCTACTACGAGACGCTGAAGCAGGCCGACGCTGAGGCCTATCAGATCACCGCGCTCGCCCGGGCCGAGGCGGAGCACATTACCCTCACCTCTGCCGCCCAACGGGAGGCTCTGAGTGCCGTCCTCGAGGAGCTGGCGGCGGGCGGGGAGCTGGCGGGGGCCTACGTCCAGGTGCTCCTCGCCCAGGAGTTGAAGGAGAACAGCAAGTGGATCATCAGCGGCGGCGGTGAAGCGGCTCCGGTCATCGAGCTGCGGGAGACGCCTTAATTGGGGGGGCATGGAGGCGCGGACTTTCCAGGAGGGGAGGCTGTGCTATCTTGAGACTGCACACACTCACCCAACCGGCCTGGAGGTCTCCCGTGGGACGGGGTCTCGGATCACCGCCCCGTCGTAGCTACGCTGGGTCTCGTCGAGGAGGCGTCCTATGCATTCGATAACCCTTGATTCGCAGCTCTTGAGGGAGGTGAACTTGTCCGTGAAGAGAGCGCTCCCCATCGTCATCCTGATCCTGATGGGGAGTATCCTGGGCCTGTTCGTGTGGGCGCGGGTGCCCGTCGGGCCTCTCAGCCAGGAGGAGATCTCCCGACCGCGCATCTACGCCTACCGCGACTGGCAGAGCGTCGGCGTGTGGGTGGAGCCGGGGGCGCGCATCTACCTGCGGGCGCAGGGGGAGTGGCTCTACACGCCCGGCGAATACCACGGGCCGGAGGGGCACCGCGAGTACCGCGCGCCCGACACCTATCCCATCCCCGCGGTTCCCGGCGGTGCGCTCCTGGGGCGGGTAGGGGAGAGCGGGCGTCCCTTCCTGGTGGGGCGTGGGGGAACCTTCTACGCCGACCAGCCGGGTCTCCTTTACCTGCGCATCAACGACGACATCCTCAGCGACAACGAGGGCTACGTCGTCGTGGAGCTGGAGGTCACCGAAGCCGAGGCCCCGGACTGAAGCTCAGAGCTGCCGGTCGTTGAAGTCGCGGTCGACGCGCAGGTCGCCCAGGCGCAGCGCCACGACGGCGTCCCGCTGCTTCTCTCCCAGCGGCGTCCGGAGCTGCACTTGCTGCCCCTCGACCCGCTCGACGAGGGCCAGCGCCAGGACGAAGCCCTCGCGATCCTCCAGCCCGACCAATTGCCTCGCTTGGAAGTCGGGTTCGGGGAAGACCGCCAGGGTGGGGTAGTCGAAGGTCAGGGTGGATGCTCCCTGGAAGTAGGAGCGGTAAGCACGGGTGCGATAAGCACGCCGCTCCTCGCTGCTCCGGCGCCGGACGGCGTCGGGTACGGGCAGCGCCACGACGCGGACGTCCGGAAGGCGGCGCAGCGGTTCGAGGAGTGTCCTCAGCGCCTCCCCGCTCTGGAAGGCCACCACGGTGCAGGGGCGCAACATCTCCACCTGGGTCCACTTGAGATTCATCCCTCCGTAGGAGGCGCTGACGAAGCCCGTCGTGTCGACTACCAGCGCTTCGACCCCCCTCACGGCGGGGGCACCGGCGAGGATCCTGTGGAGGGCGCGGGTCATCTCCAGGAGGTGGCGCACCGGCGTGTTGCTGCCCACGAAGCAGACGCGGCGGGAACCCCGCGGGGGAAAGGGCGTCCCTTCGCCGGGTCGATTCCGGGCCACCGCGACCGTCCCCGGCAGGCCGAAGCTGTTCTGCCCCACGTCGAGGTCCAGGAAGGCGACGGCAGGATGTGCTTCCAGCAGACGAGCGTAGAGGTGGCGGGCGAAGGTGCTCTTGCCGCTGTCGCTGCCCCCGACGATGAGCACGTTGCCCGTCCAGGACGTCAAATCCAGCGCCCGCCACCGGTCGGGGATTCGGATCTCTTCTCGTGGCATGCGGCTCTCTTCCCGCCTGCTGCCCCCGCCGGGGCAGCAGGCGGGAGTGCTCTACTCCATGCGCCAGACGCGCAGATTGTCCAGGCAGATGGAGACGTCGGGGTCGTCGTAGCTGGCGCCGCCGATGCCGATGCGGCCCGTGGGGAAGAGGTCGGTGTCGACGGAGTCGATGAGCGTCCCGTTCACGTAGACGTAGAGGGTCCCCGCGATGCGTGCCAGCCCCAGGTAGTTCTGCCCCGTGGGGTCGATGTGGAGGTCGCCCGTCCATTCCACCATGGCGGGCTGCCAGGCGTCGTTCTCCAGCAGGAAGACGGCGTAGGACTGCGACTCTGCGTCGACCTCGTACCAGATGAGGTTGTCGCCGTCGGGGCCGAAGCCCAACCCGCAGACGGCATCCGTCCCAATGTCCACGGTGCACTTCACCTCGGCCAGGAAGTCGTTGGGCCGGAAGGGCTCGTACCACTCCCAGGCGGTCATCTGATCGGTTTTGATGTCCATGCAGTACTCGCCGTCCGTGGGGGGATTGTAGGTGACATTGTCGGTCGCCGAGTCACCCCAACTGTTGCGATTGTCGCTGAAGTCGTCCTCGAAGCGGAGCACGGCGTTGTCCGGCACGGTCGCCTTGCCGATGACGGACCAGGTGTGGCTGTCGTCGAGGGTGGCGCCGTAGAGGGTTTCGATGGCGTCCTCCTCGTTGCCCACCTGGAGATCGTAGCTGCCGGCCTCGATCCCCTCGAAGAGCAGGCTCTCGCCGGGGGCAATCTCCCCGTCCAACCGGCTCTCTCCCCAAACGTCGCTGTCGATGGGGGAGATGTGGACGATGGTGATGGTCTCGTCGGAGTCGTTGATGACCTCCATCTCCGCCTGCCCGGAGGTGGTGGGGGGTTCTGTGGCCTCTTCCGTCGGCTCTTCCGTCGGCTCCGGTGTCGCTGTCGCTGTCGGATCGATCTTGGAAATAATCTCGCCCGACTCTCCTGAACCGCCGGAGTTGCTCCGCTCCGGCGTCGCGGTGTCGCTGCCGGCGCAGGCGAGTGTCGAGACGAACAACAGGATGATGATGGCGATAACCCAGCTTCTGTTCTGCATTGCAAACTCTCCTTGGTGATGCTAAGGCTCTTCGATGTCGTCCAGTACCTCAATTGTGTCTCCGGTCTTGATCTCCCCCGGTTCCAGGACTTTGACGAAGATACCCTCCCTGGGCATCACACAGTCACCTGCCAGCTGGTAGATGGCACAGTGGTCGTGGCAGATCTTGCCGATCTGTGTGACCTCCACGAGCGCGCTCCCCAGCCGCATACGTGTGCCCACGGGCAGCGTGTAGAGCTCGACGCCCTCGGTGGTGATGTTCTCGGCGAAGCTGCCCTCCTTGACCTTGAGCCCCTTGGCGCGCATCTTGTCGATGGACTCCCAGGCCAGCAATGAGACCTGGCGGTGCCACTTTCCGGCGTGGGCGTCCCCCTGGAGCCCCCAGTCCACCTCGAGAACTCCGCTTCCCACGTCCTTCTTGGGCGTGCCCTTCTTCTTACTAACGCAGACTGCCACAACCTTACCCTTTTTCATCCCCTGCCTCCAATATGATCTCCCCGCTTTGGCCCCCGCGCTTTTCGAGGAGGCGCACGTTTTGGATGCGCATCCCCCGGTCGACTGCCTTCGCCATGTCGTAGATGGTGAGCGCCGCGACGCTGACGGCGGTCAAGGCCTCCATCTCTACACCCGTGACCCCCGAGCAGCGCACGCGAGCCCGGATACCCACGACGGAGCGCAGCTCGTCGAAGGAGAAGTCCACCCTGACACCCGTGAGGGGGATGGGATGGCAGAGGGGCACCAGCTCGGGCGTGCGCTTCGCTGCCATGATACCCGCCACTCGGGCGACGGCGAGGACGTCCCCCTTGGGGACGCCCCCGCTCTGGATGAGCGCCAGCGTCTCCGGCTGCATCCAGACCTCGCCGGCGGCGACGGCCTCCCGGGCCGTCACCGCCTTCTCCGAGACGTCGACCATCCGGGCTGCACCGTCGGCGTCGAGATGGGTGAGCTGCGAATCGCTCACGCTACGCCTGCCGTTGGTAGAGCCCCACGAGCTCGGTGCTCTCCAGAATCTTGCCGCGCAGAGCCTGCAGGAACTCCTCGCGTGTGGCCTCCCAGTCGATCTCCAACTCTCCGTCCAGTGCCCAGAGACGGAAGTGGTAGTGGTGGGGCTTACCGGGAGGAGGACAGGGGCCATCGTACTGGTTCTTGCCCAGATCGTTCTGCCCCTGAATACCTCCCCACTGGAGCTGCTCGCCCGGCATCAGGTTCTCCGGCAGCCCAGCGAGGTTGGGCGGGATATTGAAGATGATCCAGTGGCAGAAGGTGCCCTGCGGGGCGTCGGGGTCCTCGCAGATCAGAGCCAGGCTCTGGGTCCGCTCGGGGAGTTCCTCCCACGAGAGGGGCGGCGAGATGTTCTGAGCGTCGCAGGTATAGGTCACCGGTATCCCTCCGTTGTTCTCAAAGGCGTTACTCTTTAACTCGAATGGCATGGTACCCTCCTAAGGTACAATTTACTGACTCCACTGAAAAAGATCTTTTACCACGGAGATCACGGAGATTTTTGATGTTAGACTTCACAGAATAGAACTCTCGGTTTAACTTTCATACATATCTCCGTGATTTTCTCAGTGTTCTCTGTGTCCTCCGTGGTGAGATATAGTTCTTTCAGTAGAGCCTTTACTGGGCTTCGAATCAGTTGTAAGCTATCTCTAGTGGTGAAACGTGAGCATCTTGGCCAACCTAGGCGAAAGCCACAAGACCTATCTATATTCTCTACCGACAAAGAACGTTCTAACGTAACGCCGACTATCACCCCCCGATGCAGGACATGGGCAGCACGCACTCCGGCAGGATCTCCTCCTCGAGCCGGTGCCCGCGGGGCTTGGCGAGAATGGCCTTGCGGAAGATCTCCCGCAGGGCCTCGTCGTCGGCGCCGGCGCGCAGGGCGTCTCGGAGGTTGATGGCCCGGTTGGACATGAGGCAGGGCAGCAGCTTGCCGTCGGAGGTGAGGCGCAGGCGGTTGCAGGCCTGGCAGAAGTGCTCCGTCACCGGGCTGATGAAGCCCAGGGTCCCCCCGGCACCGGGCAATTGGTAGTACCTGGCCGGCCCCGCTCCTCGTTCCCCCCGCACGGGTATCAGGGTTCCCAGCGCCTCCTCGACCTGTGTCCGGATCTCTGTCGTGGGCACCACCCCGTTCCCCGACCAGAGCGCGCCCTCGCCCAGCGGCATCACCTCGATGAAGCGGACGTGCCAGTCGGGCTGGAGGGTCAACCGCGCGAGATCGACGACCTCGTCGTCGTTGAGCCCCCGTACGACGACGGTGTTGCTCTTCACGGGACGCAGCCCCGCTGCGAGGGCCGCCTCCCGCCCCTGTAGAACCTGTTCGAGGGTTCCCCAGCGGGTGATCCTCTGGAAGCGCTCGGGCCTGAGGGTGTCCAGGCTGATATTGACGCGGGCCAAGCCCGCCTCGGCCAGGGGGTGGGCGTAGCGGGCGAGAAGGATGCCGTTGGTCGTCATGGAGAGGTCGTCCAGCCCGGGGAGTGCGCCCAGCTGTTCGATGAAATCCACGAGGCCCTTACGGACCAGGGGTTCCCCTCCGGTCAGGCGCACGTGGTGCAGGCCCATCCCCACGGCCACCCGCACGATGCGCACCAGCTCCTCGTAGCGGAGGATATCGTCGTGGGGGATGTTGGGCACCCCCTCCTCGGGCATGCAGTAGGCGCAGCGGAGATTGCAGCGGTCGGTGACGGAGACCCGCAGGTACTCGATGGGCCTCTCGAAAGCGTCTTGATAGGGCATCCTCAGCCTCCAACAGTAGTAGCTTGCCCTTCAGTGTAGTCCAGGGCGGCCGGAGGTCAAGAAGTGGATTTGTTGGGGCGCACCTAAGGGAGGGCTCCCTGAAGGGTGATTGCGACGGGGGCGATTCTGGATACAATGAGGTCTTGTTGAGCGTCGAGGGCAGGCAGGGTAAGCAAGGAGGTGGAGAGTACTGAGAGGGGGCGATCTTTCAAGAGCCGGCTCTTGACCGGCCGCTGCCGGCGAGATCAAACCCGTGATCCTAGGGATACGTGCGAAGGTTCCGCTCCCCGGTGACGGGGGTAGCCGTCACAGAGAAAATTCCACAACCCCACTGTTTCAGGAGGACTATTCATGACAGAACCGAGTCGAATGCCCAGGTACGATATTCGCAACGACGGCATCGGACCCTACGCGGTCTTCTACTGCGAGTACTGTGATCGGGAGTATCGCAGTCAGCCGGAGGTCGGTGCGACGCTCGCCAAGGACGTTGGGCGGAAGGCGGTGGGCGGGCTCTTGCGCAACCTGCCCATGGGCAACACCCTAGCGCGCGGCGTGACGGGGGAGGATCCTCGCTACTCCCGCAATCTCACGCCCCAGCAGCTGGAGAAGGCGTGGGGACAGGTGCGTGAAAACTTCCGCGAGTGTCCCACCTGCCTGCGGATCGTCTGTCTCTCCGACTTCGATCTCCAGAACGGCTTCTGCAACGAGGACACTCCCCGGCGCGATGAGATCGCCGAATCCAAGGCGGAGCAGGCGGGTGCCGTGCTGAAGGGCTTTGCCAACGCCTTTGGCCTCGGTGAGGCCTTCAAGCAGGCGAGCTCTGCCGTCAAGCAAGCCGGTGCCGGCATGGCCCGTTGCCCACAGGACGGCACGGTCGCCGCTGCCGGTACCAAGTTCTGCCCCGAGTGCGGGACGGCGATGGTCCAGCCCAGCAGCGATGCCTGCCCCGGCTGCGGAACGGAGACCCACGGGGCTAAGTTCTGCCCCGAGTGCGGCACGAAGATCGAGAGAGCCCTGGCGGGTACCTGCCCGGAGTGCGGCGCCGAGGCACCGGGTGCGAAGTTCTGCCCCGAGTGCGGAACGAAGCTTATGTAAGGAACGGGGCCTGGGCCCCCTCCAGGCTCACGGCGCGGAAGCGGACGGTATCGCCCGGCAGGAGCTGCGCCAGCAGGGGCAGGTCGGCGCGCAGAACGGTGGCTATCTTCGGATAGCCACCTGTCGTTTGGTGGTCGGCGAGCATCACGATGGGCTGACCGTCGGCGGGAACCTGGACGCTGCCGGTGACCAGCCCATCGGAGACGATTCCCGCTTTTCCCATATGTTCGATGGCGGGTCCTCCAAGGCGCGCACCCATCCTATCCGAGGCGGAGGTGAGGGCGTACTCGTTGCCGAGGAAGGTGGCGAGCCCCTGCGGGGTGAAGGCGTCCTCCTGGGGACCGAGGATCACCCGCAAGGTGGGGCGCACGCTGTAGGCGGGACGGCGGTCGCGGGGCCAGGCTCTCCCGGCTCTCAGCACGGGGTCGGCGGCGGGCGGCCCGAGGGGGAGGCGGTCGCCCGCGCGCAGCGCGCGTCCCTCGAGACCCCCGAAGCTGCCGGGGAGGTAGGTGGCCCGCGAGCCGAGGAAGGGGGCGACGTCGATGCCCCCGTCGACGGCCAGGTAGGCGCGCGCCCCACTGCGCCGCTCGTCGAAGCGCAGGCGTTGTCCGGCGCGCACGAAGAGAGCGTGCCAGGTGGGGACCCGGAGCGTCCCCACCCAGAGGTCGAAGTCAGCGCCGCAGACCGCGACGAGCGCCCGCCGGCGGAAGCGGAGCAGGGGGCCCACCCAGCTGATCTCCAAGCCCGCGGCGTCCGCCCCGTTGCCTACGAGCGCGTTGGCCGCCGCGAAAGCGGCCCTGTCGAGGGGGCCGGAGGGTGGGATGCCGTAGCGTGCCCAGCCTCTGCGCCCCGCATCCTGTACGGTGGTGAGGAAGCCGGGGTCGAGGACGTCGATCACGGGACCTCCTGGAAGCGAACCCGGTCGCCCGCCTGGAGGGTGAAGGGCTCGGGCCGGTGGGGATCGAAGAGGGTGAGGTCCGTTTGCCCGATGATGCGCCAGCCGCCGGGCGTGCTCAGCGCATAGACCCCCGTCTGGGCGCCCGCGATCCCCACGCTGCCCGCCGGTACGGAGGTGCGCGGTGTCTCCAATCGCGGTGTCTCCAGGCGCGGATCGAGCCCGAGCAGGTAGGCGAAGCCGGGTGCGAAGCCCAGCATCGCTACCCGGTAGGTAGGGCGCGTGTGGATTCGGATGACCTCCCGGGGCGTCAGGTCGTGGTGGTCGGCGACGGAGGTCAGGTCGGGGCCGTGCGCTCCCCCGTAGCGGACGGGGATCTCGACGAGGCGCCCTGCGGGTGGGGTGGCGGATCGCAGGGAGGCGAGAGCCTCCGTCAGCGCCGACCGCACGACCGCCGCCGCGGTCTCCTGCGGAGCGTAGCGCACGAGGAGGGAGCGGTAGGTAGGCACCGCTTCCACGAAGCCCGGGGGCGGGCGGTCGGCGAGCAGGGCGTCGAGGGCCTGGACCTGGGCGACGAGGACTTCGTCCACCCGGTCGCCGAACTCGACGGTGAAGGCCGCCTCGCCGACGGGCAGGATGCGGGGGTAGGTGAGGGCTTCGCTCTCCATGGTCACGCGTCTGGGTGTGAGGGTGAAACTAGCGGCGCCAGGTCGACGCCTGCTTCTTCGAGCGCGGCGCGCACCCGGCGGGCGATCTCGACGGCGCCGGGTGTGTCGCCGTGGACGCAGAGGGTGTCGACGCTGATGGGCAGGCAGCGTCCGCCGTGGGTCTCCACCTCGCCCTGGGTCACCATGCGCACGGCCCGAGCGGCGACCACGTCCGGGTCGTGGATGACGGCCCCCGTCTTGTGCCGGGGCAGGAGGGAGCCGTCGGCCTGATAGGCACGGTCGGCGAAGCCCTCATGGGCGACCTGCAGGTCCAGACTCAGGGAGGCCAGGCGCAGGGCGGAGCCGGGCAGGGTCACGAGGACGAGGTGGGGATCGAAGGCGGCGACGGCGCGGGCGATGGCGGCTGCCACGTCGCCGTCGTGGGCGGAGGTGTTGTAGAGAGCGCCGTGGGGCTTGACGTGGGTGAGGCGGGTGCCCAGGCTGCGCGCAAAGCCGGCGAGGGCGCCCAGCTGGTAGATGACGTAGGCCTCGACCTCGTCGGGGCTCAGGGCCATCCTCCGGCGCCCGAAGCCCTGCAGATCGGGGTAGCCGGGGTGGGCGCCGACGGCGACTCCCTTGGCGACGGCCTGAACGAGAGTCTCCCGCATCACCAGAGGATCGCCCGCGTGGAGACCGCAGGCCACGTTCGCCGAGGTGACGACCTCCAGCATCGCAGCATCCTCTCCCAGATCGTACCGTCCAAAGCTCTCCCCAAGATCGCAGTTGAGATCGATGAGCATGGTGCCTCCCCGTGTCCTTTTGTAGGAGTATAGGGCCGGGTGGTGGAGAGTCAAAGGCGAATTCCTGCGCAGAGTGAGGGCCGCCTGACCATCCGACCAGGTTTCACTCCACCCGATGGACCAGGATGAGAACCCGCCAGAAGGTGGGTCCATCTTTTCTCCGCATCCCTTATGCTTATAGTGGGAGTAGGAGGCATGCGCACCTGCCCCGCCCGCTAGTACAAAAGTGGGAGTTGACAAGCAGAAGTAGTTCAGCTATAATGATTAGGTAAACTTTCTGGAGGTAGATTAGGTGAGCACTGTTAGCGTTTTCCTCAAGGGCAAGGTCTTCCGCATCGCAGATGTTAGCGGTGCCGGCTACCTAGCCGCAGTGCGCCTCTCCGAAGGTTGACATAATGTAAGCGTCAACAACAGGCCGTGGGCGACTGCGCTCCCCACGGCCTCTTTTCGTGCCTATCCAAAGTGCGTCAGGCCGTGGGATCAGATCCGCGGCCTTTTTTGTTGGAAGGACTTATCCAGTAGCAGGTAGAGAAGGAGAAGAGATGACAACGCAGATGAAGGTGGAGCAGAAGCAGGTGCGGATGGCGGAGTTGGGTGGGCTTAAGATGCGTCCGGCAGAGATGCAGGATCTGGAGGCTGCCATCGCGCTCTTCAACACCTGTTCCCTTGAGCAGATCGGCAAGGAGCAGTTCGTAGTCGAGGACATCCGGGGGGAGTGGGAATCTCCGTCGTTCGACCTGGAGCAGGACGTCCGTGTCGTCCTGGCGCCCGAGGGTGAGTTGGTGGGCTACGTCGAGGTGTGGGAGACCGAACCTCACGTCCGCCTCTACTCCTGGGGCCGCGTCCATCCCGAGTACCGGGGTCGGGGCATCGGCACGGCGCTCTTGCAGTGGTCCGAGGGCCGCGCCCGACAGGCCATCCCCAAGGCGCCCGCCGGCACCCGGGTCTCGCTGCTGCAGCAGGCCCTGGCAACCGATGAGGCCGCTCAAGAGCTCTTCCGCAGCCAGGGTTTCGCCCTGGTCCGCTACTTCTTCCGCATGCTCATCGAGATGGAGGAGGCGCCGCCCGAGCCGCTCTGGCCTGCGGGCATCGAGATCCGCATCTTCGAGCAGGAGAAGGATCTGGAGGCTCTCATCCTCGCCGATCAGGACGCCTTCCGGGATCACTGGGGCTTCGTCGAGCGCTCCCTGGAGGAGGACCTCAAACGGTGGGAGCACTGGATCGCGAGCGATCCCGATTTCGACCCCACCCTGTGGTACCTGGCGATGGACGGCGAGGAGATTGCCGGGCTGTGCCTGGCGAAGGGGCGGATGACGGAGGACCCGAATCTCGGGTGGGTCAACGTCCTGGGGGTCCGGCGTCCCTGGCGACGACGGGGGTTGGGGCTGGCGATGTTGCACCACTGCTTTGGTGAACTCTACCGTCGCGGCAACGACAAGGTAGCCCTGGGCGTTGATGCCGGCAGCCTCACGGGCGCTACCCGCCTCTACGAGAAGGCCGGGATGCACGTGCAGCGACGGCATGTGAGCTACGAGAAGGTGCTGCGGGCCGGGAAGGATCTGAGCACGCAGACGCTGGAGGGGTGAGACGTACGTGACCCCTCCGCTACAGACGGGGGGCTAGTGATGTCTTCTGAACTGAGGACGTTTTTGGGACGAATCGAGCAGATCGGACGGTGGATCGTCGTGAGGGTCAAGTGGGCTGTCAAGAAGTGGTGGCCGCGCTCGCGAGAAGCAACGACACAGGTGATGTTCTATCTCTGAGGTGACAGACAATGGCTGAGAATAGTTTACATTTGGAAAGGCTGAATCCGGAGTTGGATCGCCACTTCATCAAGCAGCTGGGCTTCGATCTGAAGCAGGCGGTGGCCCAGAATCGTTTGGTGGGGCTCTGGCAGATGATGACGGGCTTCCGCGGCGTCTACGCCGGGGCGATGGTGAGCATCGCCATCGCCGCCGTGGCCCGGACGCTGACCTACCTCCTCATCCAGCGGGTCGTCGACAACGTGCTGGTGACGGGAGAGCAGCTGGATCGCCTGCCGCTCTTCGCCCTCGGCTTCGTCGGTCTGGCCGCCGTCGAGGGGCTCTTCACCTACCTGCGCGGTATCCTGTCGGCGCGGACAGCTGAGGGGGTGACGGTGCGCCTGCGCAACTACCTCTTCGACCACATCCAGCGCCTCTCCTTCACCTATCACGACCACACGCAGACGGGCGAGCTCATCCAGCGAGCGACCTCGGACGTCGACGCCCTGCGCCGCTTCTACGCGGATCAGGCCATCGGTATCGGGCGGATCGTGGCCCTCTTCGTGATCAACCTGGCGATGGTCCTGCGCTTGAACACGCGCCTGGGGCTGCTTGCCGTCGTGGTGATGCCCTTCGTCGTGGCCCTCTCCTACTTCTTCTTCGGCAAGGTCACGAAGGCCTACGACGCCTACCAGGATCAGGAGGCCAAGCTCTCCACGGCCCTGCAGGAGAACCTGAGCGGGGTCCGGGTGGTGAAGGCCTTCGCCCGCCAGCCCTACGAGATCGACAAGTTTGAGAAGGAGAACTGGGAGAAGTACCGGCTGGGTAAGCGCCTGTTGGTGATGCACTCCCTCTACTGGCCCGTCTCCGACATCCTCTGCTCCGGGCAGATGCTGCTGGTGATGGCGGTGGGCGCGCTCATGGCCATTCGGGGCGAGATCACGGTGGGCACCTACATGGCGGTCGCCGGGATGGTCATCTGGATCGTCTGGCCCCTGCGGAATCTGGGCCGGCTGATCGTCCAGGTCTCGACAGGCCTGGTCTCCTACGAGCGGGTGGCGGATATCATCACCGTGGAGCGGGAGGACACCGAGAGCGGGGATAGGGAGCTCGTACGGGACTCCCTGAAGGGAGCGATTACCTTCCAGCACGTGAGCTTCGCCTACGAGCCCGCGCCTGCCAAGAAGGACGAGGCAGAGGCTGGCGATGCCGCAGAGAGGGCTCAGCAGCCCGTTCAGGTGCTGCACGACCTCTCCTTCAAGGTCGAGCCGGGCCAGACGGTGGCCCTTCTAGGGTCGACGGGCTCCGGCAAGTCGAGCGTCATCAACCTGCTGCTGCGCTTTTACGACTTCAAGGAGGGACGCATCCTGCTGGACGGGGTGGATCTACGGGAGTACCCGCGGGCCTACCTGCGGCAGCAGATCGGTATCGTGGAGCAGGAGCCCTTCCTCTTCTCCCGGTCCATTCGCGAGAACATCGCCTACGGCGTGGGGCGCGAGGTGACCGAGGAGGAGGTCGTGGAGGCGGCGAAAGCCGCGGCGATTCACGACGTCATCCTGACCTTCCCCGAGGGTTACAAGACCGTCGTCGGTGAGAAGGGGGTCACCCTCTCGGGCGGGCAGCGACAGCGCGTCGCCATCGCGCGGACGCTGTTGAAGAATCCCAGCCTCCTGGTCATGGACGCCGCCACGTCGGCGGTGGACATGGAGACGGAGATGCAGATCGAGGCGGCGCTGGACAGGCTGATGGCAAACCGCACCAGCCTTATCGTCGCCCACCGCATCCAGTCGGTGATGAACGCCGACCTGATTTTGGTGCTGGACAAGGGCCGCATCGTCCAGCAGGGGACCCACGAGGAGCTTCTGACGCAGGAGGGCCTCTACCGGGAGATCTACGACATTCAGGTCAAGATCGAGGACGAGGTAGAGCGCGAGGTCGCCGGCGTTTTGGTTTGAGAGAGCTGCGTAGGGCACGAGGCTTCGTAGCGTCCGCCCTACGCAGTGTGCAGAGCGCACGCTCTTGCTCAGTTGTTATCGAACGAGGATTAGAGAATGTCCGATTACGAATATTTTGAAGAAGAAGAATTTACGACTCAGTTCAACGGGCAGGTGCTCAAGCGGATCGCCGCCCAGGTGAAGCCCTACTGGCACTGGGTGCTGGGCTTCATGCTGATGATCGCCGGCACCTCCGTGCTCGACGCCTACTTCACCTACCTGGGCAAGCAGATCGTCGACCAGGGCATCTTGGCGGGAGATCCGGCGCGGCTGATGCAGATCATCACCCGGTACGGGCTCTTCGCCTTCCTCCAGGCCGCCACCGTCTTCGGTTTCGTCTACCTGGCGGGCGTGTTGGGCGAGCGGGTCCAGTACGACATCCGGCGCAAGCTCTTCAACCACCTCCAGGCGCTCTCCTTCTCCTACTTCGACAAGACGCCCATCGGGTGGATCATGTCGCGGGTCACGTCCGATTCGCAGCGCATCGCGGAGCTGGTGACCTGGGGGCTGGTAGACGTCACCTGGTCCGTCTTCAACATCGCGACCTCCTTTATTTTCATGGCCTTCATCAACTGGCGCCTCTCCCTGATCGTTCTGGTGATCGTGCCCATCATGATGGTCCTCGCCGTCTGGTTCAAGACGCGCATCCTGGCGGAGTACCGCCGGGTGCGGAAGCTCAACTCGGAGCTGACGGGGGCCTACAACGAGAACATCTCGGGCGTCCGGGTCGTGAAGGCGCTGGTGCGCGAGGAACGCAACCTGGAGGAGTTCAGCCAGAAGTCGTCGCGGATGTACCGGGCGGCCTACCGGGCGGCGTGGCTCTCGGCGCTCTTCCTGCCGCTGGTGCAGCTCGTCGGGGCCCTGGGCGTCGGTGCGGTGGTCTCCTATACCGGCCTGCAGACCGGGGTCCTGGGCCTCAGTATCGGCGGTCTCCAGGCCTTTCTCTCCTATCTGACCTTCATCATGTGGCCCGTGCAGGAGATGGCGCGGGTCTACGCCGAGATGCAGCAGTCGGTCGCGTCGGCGGAGCGGGTCTTCTCACTCATCGACGCCGAGCCCGATGTGGTCGATTGCGAGGGCGCGATCGATCCCGGTACTCTACGGGGCACCATCGAGTTCGAGGACGTCGGCTTCTACTACGAGGAGGACAAGGACGTGTTGGCGCACTTCAACCTCTTCGTGCGCCAGGGCGAGCGCATCGCGCTGGTGGGACCGACGGGCGGCGGCAAGTCGACCATCGTCAACCTGCTGGCGCGTTTCTACGAACCGACGAGTGGGATCGTACGCGTCGCCGGGCAGGACTACACGGAGATGACACAGCACGCCATCCAGTCGCGCATCGGCATGGTCCTGCAGACGCCCCACCTCTTTTCGGGCACCATCCGCGACAATATCCGTTACGGGCGCTTGGACGCCACCGACGAGGAGGTGGAGGCGGCGGCAAAGATCGCTCACGCTCACGACTTCATCGTCGAGGTGGACAGGGGCTACGACGAGGAGGTGGGTGAGGGCGGTAACCTGCTCTCCGTGGGGCAGAAGCAGCTCATCAGTTTGGCCCGGGCGGTGCTCGCCGACCCCGACGTCCTCATCATGGACGAGGCGACGAGTTCGGTGGACACGCTCACCGAGGCCCGCATTCAGAAGGGGATGGAGGCGGTCATGGCGGGAAGGACGAGTTTCGTCATCGCCCACCGGCTGTCGACCATCAAGCGGGCCGATCGCATCCTGGTGATCCAGGACGGCAAGATCGTAGAGATGGGCAACCACAGGGAGCTCATCCAGGCCCGGGGCCACTACTACGATCTCTACACCCGCCAGTTCCGCAAGGTGCTGGAGCAGGAGTACGGGCAGGAGTATAGGCAGGAGTACGGGCAGGAGGCCCCGGTCGGTTAGGCAAGAGCCGGCACGCTTCGTAAGAGGCGTGCCGGTCCCAACAGCGGAGGTCGCGAACGTCTGTAAGAAGACAACTTCCCGACGCCGGATGTGTCGAGGTCGAGTTTCACTGTCTGGGGTAGGTCGGGCAATCAGTCCTGGCCCAACTTCTCCTGCTCCTCTCGCAGCCAGGCGAGGGCATCCTCTTCGGAGGCAAAGACGCGGGAGCGTGCGTAGAGCTCCAGGGAGAGCAAGGAGACGGAGCGGATCAGGTTGACGATGCTGGTGGCGAAGTCGCTCCCCACGACCGTGGCGACGCGCCACTTTGGGGGGAGCGGGAGGTCGGAGAGCTCCTGGGCGCGCCGGATGCCGTAGGAGGTGGGGATGGTGATCGTTTGTACGTCGTAGAGCAGGTAGACGGGTCTGTCTTCATCGTGCGCCTGCCTAAAGACGCCAGAGACGTCCTCAAACCAGGCATCGATGCACTCCTGCCGTGTGTTGCAGAGGCGGTAGATGATGATGTCGCCCTCTACCTCTTCCTTGATGTAGTTTGGGTCGGCCATGGTTGCTCCTTGCTGTGTCACGTTGTGGCTTGGTCGGCTACGGGGGGATTATAGAGCAGGGAGGTGCGTTTGCCAATTCGTGGAGCGGATCGTGTGCTGGGCGCCGGTGGGCGCTAACTTTCAACTCGTAACTTTTAATTGATCTTGCAAGGAGTAGCGATGAATTTCGATGGTGATATCTTTGCCCAGTGGGTGAACGAGCAGCGTGAGAACGATCCCTTCCACGGGGTCGTACACCTCAGTCGGGGGGACGAGGTCCTTTTTGCGGGCGCTTACGGCGACGCTATCCGCTCCGAGTCCATACCCAACCGCCCCCACACCCGCTTCCAGACGGCCTCGGGCTCGAAGATCTTCACGAGCGTCGCGGTCTGCCAGCTTCTGGAGCGCGGGTTGCTCACACCTCAGACCCCCCTCAGCGAGTGCCTGGACGTCGACTTCCCCCACTTCGATCCCGGTGTGACCGTCCACCATCTCCTGACCCATACCTCGGGGATCCCTGACTACTTCGACGAGGAGACGATGGATGATTACGAGGCCCTGTGGCAAACCTTGCCCACCTACACCCTGCGGTCGCCCTCCGATTTCCTGCCTCTCTTCTACGACCGCCCCATGAAGCTCGCACCGGGGGAGCGCTTCTCCTACAACAACGCCGGTTTCGTTCTGCTGGGGCTCATCGTTGAGCAACTGACGGGACAGCGCTTCACCGACTACGTGGAAGAGCACGTCTTTGCCCGCGCCGGTATGCAGGACTCGGGCTACTTCTGGATGGACCGGCTGCCGGAGCGGACCGCCTACGCCTACATCGAGGGGCCCGACGGAACCTGGCGGACGAACTTCTTCGCCGTCCCCATCGTCGGTGGGGGTGACGGCGGGGCTTACACGACGGCGCCCGACATGGTGCGCTTCTGGCAGGCGCTGCAGGAGCGCCGCTTGCTCGGCGAGGAGGTCACGGAACTGCTGCTGACGCCTCACGTCGCCACGGGCTGGGAAGCCCCCTATACCCACTACGGTTATGGCGTCTGGATCCATCCAGACGAGAGGGGGGTGCAGCGGTGGTTCGTGGTGGGGGGTGATCCGGGCGTGAGCTTCCAATCCTCCTACTTCCCGCGGGAGGAGGTCGTGCTCACTTTTATGGGGAACGCGGGCGAGACCCTCTGGTCCTTCGCGGGCGCTCTGGAGGAGCGCCTGGAGCTCTAGAGACGCGCCCGGCCCTCCACGCCGGCCATCGTGGAGGGCCGGGGAGGAACAGAAAGCGCCCTAAACGCAGACCTCGGCGTGCTGGCTCCGCAACATCTCCCGGACCAGCCGGACCAGGGCCTCCTTGGGGAAGGGCTTGTAGAGCAGGCGCACCTGGTCGCGTGCCAGGAGGGATTCGATCTCTTCGCGCACGGCATATCCTGTGAGGATGAGGGCCTTGATCTCCGGGTCCTCCTCGCGGAGGTGACGCAGTAGGGCCTCACCCCCGAGGTCGGGCATGACCAGATCCGTGATGACCAGGTCGATGTCGCGCACTGTGCGGTAGAGGATCAGGGCGGCTCTGCCGTTTTCTGCTGTCACGACATTGTAACCGGCCCGCATAAGGATCTGCTGGGTGAGATTGCGTACCTGCTCCTCATCCTCGACCAGCATGATCGTTCCGTGGCAACCCTTCCAGCCCTGTGAGGTGGCTTCCTCCTCTACCGGCGCTTGCCTTTCGTCCGCTTCTGCTGCGTCCAGGCCCCCTTGGTACTCGGGTAGATAGATGTAGAAGGTCGTCCCGCGCTTCTCGCGGGTCTCCAGGTCGATAAAGCCCTCGTGTTGCTTCACGATACCGTGGACCTGGGCCAGACCGAGACCGTTGCCGTTGGGGCCCTTGGTGGTGAAGAAGGGTTCGAAGAGGTGCGAGAGAACCGCGGGGGGCATGCCGTTCCCGGTGTCCTTAACTGCCAGGCAGATCCAGTTACCTACGGACATTTCCTCAACGGGCGGCTCCTCTCCCTCCCGGACCTCTAGCTTCGAGAGGCGAATGCGCAGCTCGCCACCGTAGGGCATGGCGTCCCTGGCGTTCATGACCAGATTCAGGAGCACCTGCTGGATTCGCGTGGGATCGGCGTGCACCGTGTGGCTGTTGGGCTCCATCTCGACGAGGAAGTGGACGTTAGCGGGCAGCGTGCGTTTAAGGATGTCGGCTACTTCCATCACGAAGGCGTTGAGGTCGACGGGTCGGGCTTCCATGGGTGCACTACGGCTGAAGTCGAGGATCTGCCTGACCAGCTTCGCTGCACGGTGAGACTCGCCGAGAACGACGTTCAGCTTCTGCTCCATCTGGGGCTCCGTGGAGCTGTCCTCCAGGACGAGCTGGGTGTAGAGCGTGATGGTGGTGAGGATGTTGTTGAAGTCGTGGGCGATGCCCCCTGCCAGCTGCCCGATGGCGGCCATGCGATCCTGCTGGCGCAGCTGCTCTTCGAGCCGCTTGCGCTCGGTGATATCCCGGGTGATGCTGAGAATCGCGGGTCGGCCCTCGTACTCGATGAGTTGCCCGAGGATCTCCACGGGCATGATGGTGCCGTCCTTGCGTCTCTGCTCCGCCTCGAAAAAGTAGGTGCCGGCGTTGAGGATCTCCTCGATCCTCTGTGGAACCCGGGAGGCGTGCTGGGGGGTGTCCAGATCGGCCGGGGTCATACGCAGGAGCTCTTCCCGTGTGTAGCCCAGCCGCTGGCACGCGATCTCGTTGATCTCCAGAAAGTGCCCCTCGAGGTCGAAGACCGCGATGGCGTCGGCGGCGCTGTGGAAGAGGGTTTCGAAGCGCCGGTTACTCTCCTGGAGGGCCGCGAGCATCTCGTTAATATCGTCGGTGAGACGTCCCAGCTCATCGCCGCCCTGATCCGTTACGCGTTCCGATAGATCTCCCCGCGTCGCGATCTCGCTGACGCTCCTGCTCAGACCGGTGATGCGGGTCAGGATATTGTTCTCGAGTAGGAAGATGCTGACGGCTCCGAAGATCAGACCGCTCAGGGCGATGGAGATCAGCACATAAGAGAGCGTCTGGCGTCCCTGCCGGTAGATATCCCGCGAGGTCTGGACCTCCACCAGGAGGAGGGGGTTGCCGTAGATGTCCGGGATCAGAGTGTAGCCCGCTACCTCCGTGGAGGAGCGGGGGACGACGAGACTCCCGGCGCTCTCTTGAAGGGTGTGAGCGACCTGCTGGAGTTCGGGCCGGACCCGCAGCTCGTCGAGTGTGAAGAAGGCAAGCGGCAGGTGGATCTGGTCGCTGAGCCCCGCGACCTTCTCCTGATCCAGGTAGCGTCCCATGATCAGCGTACCGTTGATGGGCCCCTGGTTATCGCTGGTGACGATGGGGCGGGAGGCCAGGAGCATGGGACTCCGGGGAAGGGCGAGGAGGCCGGAAAGGGTGCTCTCGGGCGATTCGTGTTGCAGGAGGGGGGAATCCGGCTCCAGGTGTAGGCGGAGCGCCAACGGGTCCTGGACCTCTCGCTCGAGCTCCAGATCGAACGCCTTTTTGAAGACGATCTCCCCTTCGGAGTTGAGGAAGACCATCAGGTTGAGTTGGAGGGGCGTGAAGGCCTCGTCGAGGAGGTTGGATTCAACGTAATCCTGGTTCAGGTCGTCGACAAAAGCGTAGGTATCGTTCCAGGCCGCCCAGTCGAAGAGAACGGCGTCCAGGGCGCTGATCTCATTAAACAGTGCACTGCGTGCACGTGCGACATTCCTTTCGACCTCGCTGGCCTCCAGTTCTGTGAAGCTGTGCAGCAGGATGGCATGGACGGCAAAGTAGAGCAGGGTCAAGAGAAGGATCGTCGTCAAGACGATGATGAGTAAGGATTTCTTGCGTAAGGACACAGCTATTGTCGCTCCTGTTTCTCCGAGTTCGTCGGTATCTGTTACTCTGGAGATGGGACCAGGGGGCGCTGCCCGATCTCCTGATATGACGTCGCGTTTCTGTTTGTTACCGGACTCATTGATGGACGTGGCATTCCCTGAACAGCAGGTGTGAGAGGAGTCTCACCGGCTGCACGGGCCTGATCGCCTCCGAGAGTATAGGCTCTTGTCCGAGATGCGCAACCCCCACACACCATATTCTTACTATAGCTAACAGATATCTCCTCATAGTTATATCGTTGGCGCGCCTTTGGAGTCACGACCACTTTTACTGATCCGGACGAGTACTGCTAAACCGAGCCGGCCTACGACCTCTCCGCCAGCGGTTAAAACCGCCGGCTACCGTATTGAAGTCGGCTTCAGCCGACTGCGGATGTGCTTCCGGTAGTGTGCTTGCTGGAGCACACTTGCTTCGTGGCAGCCTGTGGCTTGAGCCACAGGCGATGCCGGGCAGGGCTCATTAACTTTAGCCCTTTATGTCCGGATCAGTAGAGCTTCTCATCCCACCACCCGGCGAAGCCCAAAAGACCCAAGACTGCCGGCGGCCAGGATGCCTTCTACTATCTCTCCGGTATAATAGGGGTTCTACATGCACAGGAGGTTCAGATGAAGCTGTGGGGTGGGATTGAGGCCGGGGGGACGAAATTCGTCTGTGCCGTCGGCACAGGACCCGACGACGTGCGAGCGGAGAAGCGTTTTCCGACGGGGGCGCCCGGCGAGACGCTGCGCCAGGCGGTGGATTTCTTCAAAGAGCAGCAGGCGCAGATGGGGCTGAAACTCGATGCCCTCGGCGTCGCCTCCTTCGGTCCCGTCGACCCCAACCCGCGTTCGCCCACCTTCGGCTACATCACGACGACGCCCAAGCCCGGCTGGAGCCAGACGGACGTCGTCGGCCCCCTGCGCGAGGCCTTCGACATGCCCGTCGGCTTCGACACCGACGTCAACGGGGCGGCGCTGGCGGAGGGCCGCTGGGGAGCGGCCCAGGGGCTGGAGACCTTCATCTACCTCACCATCGGGACGGGCATCGGCGGTGGGGTGATGGCGGAGGGGCGCCTCCTCCACGGGCTGATGCACCCGGAGATGGGCCACGTCCGCCTGCCCCACGACTGGGAAGCCGACCCCTATCCGGGCTTCTGCCCCTTCCACGGTGACTGCTTCGAGGGGCTGGCGGCGGGACCGGCCCTCGAAGGGCGGTGGGAGCAGCCCGGTGAAAGCCTGCCCCCGGACCACGAGGCCTGGGCGTTGGAGGCCCGCTACATCTCCCTGGCCCTGATGGGCTACGTCCTCACCCTCGCGCCCCAGCGGATCATCCTCGGCGGCGGGGTGATGCAGCAGCGCCACCTCTTTCCCATGGTCCGCTCCGACGTCCAGGCGCTGCTCAACGGCTACATTCAGGCCCCCGAGATCCTCGAGGAGATCGAGAGCTACATCGTCCCCCCTGCTCTGGGCGGTCGCGCCGGGGTCCTGGGCGCCTTCGCCCTCGCCGAACAGGCGGCGAGCAACGTTTAAGCGCTCGTAAACGATCAACTTCCCGAGTGATTGTGATCTACCTCTCGCTGTTCCCCCTGCGTTCAGTATAAAATGCGCGTTCTCCCATTGACGATAATGCTTAGCTGTGTATAATGCGACTGGATTGTAGAAATTATCCGTAACGTCTCACGAGTGGGCGGCGATTATTTGCAAGGGTGGCCAACTGTCGCTTGAACAGGAGGGAAGGTGACCATTCGGGTCGTGTTAGCCGACGATCATCCCCAGACGCGCCAGGGCGTCCGTGCCGCGCTGGAGGGAGCGCCGGACATCAGAGTGGTGGGAGAAGCCGGCGACGGCGCGGAGGCGCAAGAGCTCGTCGCAGCGCTGCGCCCCGACATCCTGCTGCTGGATCTCGTGATGCCCGGCCCCAGCCCCGCCGACATCGAACGCTGGGTGCGCGCCGAGTACCCGGAGACCGTGACGCTGATCCTGACGGGCCACGATCGGGACGCCCTCCTGGCGGAGATGGAGAGGGCAGGCGCAGTGGGCTTTCTCACCAAGGACGGGGACACGCCCGCGCTGGTGGAGGCCATCCGGCGGGCGGCGAAGGGTGAGGTGCTCTACACGTCCAAGCAGCTGGCGCGCGCTCGCCGCTGGCGGGAGGAGGTGGGCCAGCGCTGGGAGAGCCTCACGGCGCGGGAGCAGGAAGTGGCGCTCCAGATCGCCGCCGGCAAGGGCAACCGGGAGATCGCCGAGACGTTGGAGATCGGCGCCCACACCGTGGAGACCCACGTCGGCAACGTCCTGCGCAAACTGGATCTCGCCTCCCGGACCGAGGTCGCCGTCTGGCTCTGGAAACACGGGCTGGTCGAAGAAGCGTGCGCCCCTGGTGGATTTCCACCAGAGAAAGATGGTTGATTTCCAGGATTGACGGGGCCTGCAGCGGCGTGATAGGATGGATAACGTCACCGGGGGGTCCGGTGCACAAAAATCCAATCACACGAAAGGGGGGTAAATCATGAAACGTCGCTGGATGGCTGTAAGCTTGGTTGTAGTAATGGTGGTAATGTTGCTGACCCCACTAACAGTTTCCGCAAATCCGATTCCCCCTCATGAGAATCTGGAACGACACGAACACGAAGAACTCTTCAACCAGTATGATTTTGTAAGCCTGGATAGAGTTCCTGATTGGCTGATCGAGAGTGCGCCAAGTATTCAGGTCTATATTTACGGAAAAATTCGCCCCGTATTTTAGGTGGTACTGGCCCCATTGCTGGAGTGAGCGATGTTCTTGGCCATGGTTGTAGCGAAACCAGCACCTATATTGCCTTTGAACCTGTTTCATATTCGCAGACTGACGATTTGAGGGTCTATTCTTCTGATAACGATAACCAACTTCACATCATAGGTCATCTGGGCTTAGGTGGCCATGCTTCTTGTTACTATGGTTCGTGTGCCTGGTTCCTATGTGGAGAATCTGCTAGCAACGGCTCTGAGTACGATGGTTGGTCCTACAGTCTGTGGCTGAAGTGAGTAGACAACAAAAGTGCTTGCACAAAATATTACCCTAGGAGGTAACTTGTACATGAGATTAAAACTGTTGATAGTTATCTTGCTGCTGGGGCTCCTACTCAGCAACGGTTGTCAGAGACAGCCACCGTTTGTGGAGTTCGTCAATTACACGGAACACGACTTCTGCCAAATTCAAGTTTCGCCACCCCATCAACGTGAGTGGGGACCAAATCTTTTGGAGGTAGAAGTTTTCTCCACCGGAGACCATTACGAGATTCACGACCTGGAACCAGGGATGTACGATTTTCGTTTCGTGCCCTGTGATGAAACAACGCGTCCCCTGGATTATTATGGGTTCATCATCGACTTCACCGATAGCCATCAGCTGGTATTCCCTCTCGGACTTTCCCCGAAAAACTAATCAGTGCGACTGAGACAGTGGCCAGACGTTTACCGTATCGATAGACGTAGTGCCTTGCTGTTGTTCCGGGGCCAGCGGG
>DAOTVC010000011.1:0-14496 GCA_034437215.1 Anaerolineae bacterium
CGAGGTGTAGAGCCGTCACTTATCAAGCCGCTTACTCTTGCGCGTGATCTAGAACGTTACTTCGTACAGAATAGCGAGGAACACATCATCTTCCCTTATCATCGAGATGGCGATGGTAAGCCAGAGCTTGTGGACTTACAAAACTATCCAGGTGCACGAGAGTACTTTCAAAGCATTGAGCGCGAACTGAGGGCCCGGCGATGGTATGGCAAGACCGTAACGGAGGCTCACATTCCCTGGTACGGTTATCTTCATGTAAGTCAGCATCTACTTAAACCCAAGCTCATGTTTCCCAAGATTGCTTCTCGTACAACCTTTGCCTTGGATTCCGAGGGAGATATCATTCTGCTTGAACCTGCTTATATCATCAATCCAACAGAACAATATGATCGAGGATATCTCCTGGCGTGCTTGAATAGCACGTTGCTTACTGAGCGAATCCGTCGAGAAACAACTACATTGGCCGGTGGTTATTTGGAACTCCAAGTACAATACGTTAAGAGGTTGCCTATCCGCCGCATCGACTTTACTACGCCAGAGGAGCGCCGAGTGCACCTCGCAACCGAAGCCCTGGCCCTCTACGAAGTCGGCGACCGCGAAGCCCTCCTCGCCTTCGTCGACGCGCGCCTCGCCGCCCAGCCGGAGGAAGCGGACGTCGTCCACGACCTGCTGGCCTTCCTCGCCGAGACGCTGATCGACCTCCACGCGCACAAGGGCGAACTCACCGCACGCTTCTGGCTCGACCTGGAGGGAGTAGCGGAGGACGACGCCTTCGAGACCCTGCGCAACCGCGGCAAGCAGGGGCGCAGCCTGTGGAAAGCGGAGGCCTGCCGCGCGTTCGTGGAGGAAGAGAGCTACAGCTCGCACTCGCTCGACGAGGCGCTGGGGTGGTCGGAGGCGTGCTACAAGGCCTTCGTCAAGATGCTGCCGGGGAAGATTACCAATCTCGCGGACCTGGTGGGGGTCTACCGGAAGTACACGCCCGAGGTACGGGCGCTGAAGGAGCGCATCGCGGCGACGGACCGGTTGATCGACGCGGTGGTGTATCGTCTGTACGGACTGACGGACGAGGAGATCGCGATCGTGGAGGGAGAATAACCGGGAGGGCAGAATGGACAAAGTCGAGCCATAAAATGTTTGACCTGTTGACAGGGATACAGCACCATGCTACACTTCAATAGCATATATGCTATAATTCTCTGGTCACGGAACAAGTAAATGGACATCGACTACTACGAGAAGCCGAACGGTCGATGTCCCGTGCTTGAGTTTCTGGAGAGCTTGACTGCAAAGGATCAGCTACGGGTTACCAAGAGAATTGATCTCCTGGCTGCTTGTGGGATAAACTTACGTCGTCCACACTCAGACACCTTACGGGATGGCATTCGAGAGTTACGCATTCCAACCCATCATGGACAACACCGCATCTTGTACTTCTTCTATCACCGCAACACGGCTGTGCTCCTTAACGGGTTAACGAAGAAAGCCGGCAAAGTAGCCGACTCTGAAATTGATCGGGCGATCGAATACATGCAAGACTATCTCCGTACGCACTAGACACGAAAGACGAGGATTGACTCGATGAAACACGAAGAGGTTCTGAAGAGACTGAGGCAAGATCCAGAGTACGTCGCTGCAGAAGAAGAACTCGGACCGCTGCTGGACTTTGCTAACACTGTCATTCAATTGCGTGAGGAAAGAGGCTGGACGCAGACCGAACTGGCCCGTCGAGCCGGCACCCGGCAAGCAAACATCTCCAGACTCGAAAACGGCCTGGCAAATCCCACCTTCGAGTTCATGCAAAAGATCGCTCGAGCACTCGACGTTGAACTGGATGTGCGGCTCCTGACTGGCGAAGAGGAGAAAGAGCAGCCGGAGGGAGCGCAGGAGAGACAACCTGAGGTTCAAGCAACCCAGCGCCTTCCCATGCCGGTCTTTTATTCTGCTCCTCTGGAAACGCTGTGGCCCTCCGGGAAGCAGCCGACGACGCGACAGCAGTGGGGTGGCTTTCTATGTCTGACCGACGATGAGGGCTATCCCAAATCGGAGGCAGCCTGACAATGTCGACCGATCCTGCATTGCTCTATCCCATTCAACTGCTTGACGTCCGTCTCTACCAGGCGAGGGTGGACCGAATCGACAAATCCGAGGAGGTAGAGAAGACCGAGCAGGAAGTCAACGTGACGCCCTGTCTCAAGGTCGGCGTCGAGGTCCTCAAGGGTGAAGAACGCAGGATCTCGACCTTCCTCACCATGGATATCACCGGACCTACGGAGAAGCATCCGGAGTTCCACATCCACTACGTCCTGGAAGGCCTTTTCGAATCGCAGGTCGACATCGCAACCCTCACCGATGAGACGTGGCAGGAGTTCGAACGGACTTCCGCCATCACACTCCTGTGGCCCTACGCCCGCGAGTACACTCACAGCTTTGCTCGTCGCATGCGAGTCGAGTTACCGGTGCTCCCCACCCTCAACCGTCTGGCGATGCGCGAGACGGCTTCAGAAGAGGAGACCGAAGAAGAGCAGGAGTGCTGATCTCGCGAAGATGCAGCAGGACCCGGTAGACTTTTCCCATCACAGAAACGCCTGCGCGGGGGATCGTGGACGTTTCGCTTCGAGATGCGCGAGGAGACGGGCGTCGCGGTGGAGGGGGTGACCTACCGCTCGTCGCAGCCCTGGCCCTTCCCCAGCTCCCTCATGCTCGGCTTCCGGGCCGCGGCGCGCAGCGCCGGGATCTGCTGCGGCGACGGCGAGCTGGAGGACGCGCGCTGGTTCTCGCGGCGGGCGCTGCAGGCGGCAATCGAGGCGGGCACCCTGCGCCTCCCCAGCCCCGTCTCCATCGCCTACCGGCTCATCCGCACGTGGTATGATGAGGGGTAGAGTTACACATAAGCAAAAATGTTCGGCTGACCAGCGGAGTTTGATCTTTTTAAGGAGAGGATCGGACAAGCAGGAGAGACACACTACAGTACCTACTCCCTCTTCCCTGATCCCAAATCCCTGCTGCATCTTTCACTATCTCTGAAAGGAGCCTACCCATGAAGAGCTATCGTAAAGAACTCTGGTTCAACGTCCCTACCCGCCGGGCCTTTATCAACATCACGCCCGACGTCCGCTCCGCCCTCCGCGAGAGCGGTGTGCGGGAGGGGCTGGTACTCGTGAACGCCATGCACATCACCGCCTCGGTCTTCATCAACGACGACGAACCCGGTCTCCACAAGGACTACGACGACTGGCTCGAAGAACTGGCGCCCCACGCCCCCATCGACCAGTACCGTCACAACCGCACCGGCGAGGACAACGGCGACGCCCACCTCAAGCGCCAGGTGATGGGGCGGGAGGTCGTGGTGGCGATCACCGACGGGGAGCTCGATTTCGGCCCCTGGGAGCAGATTTTCTACGGGGAGTTCGACGGCGGGCGCCGCAAGCGGGTCCTGGTCAAGATCATCGGGGAGTGAGATGAGGCTTACGCCGCCTCGGCCCGCTCGTTGACCACCGGCAGGGTGAAGACGAAGCGGCTGCCCGTGCCCAGGCGGCTCTCCGCCCAGATCTGACCCCCGTGATGGGTGATGATCTCCTTGCAGATGGAGAGGCCTAACCCCGTCCCGGCCCGGCGCGTGCCCCCGGCCCGGTTGCCGACCTGCCGGAATTTCTCGAAGACCTCCGGCAGGTCGGCTTCCGCGATGCCGCTGCCCGAGTCGGTGACGCTCACGGCGACACAGGGCTCGTCGGCGGGCAGGTGTGTGTTCGCGTCTCGCTGCCGGACGTAGAGCGGCGGAATGACCTTGCCCGGCTCCACCAGCCAGGCTCGCACCTCCACCCCTCCCTCGTCGGTGAACTTGAGAGCATTGGAGAGCAGATTGGTCACCACCTGAATGAGCCGGTCCATGTCACCGTAGATGGGTAGGAGGACCCCGTCTGTCGTGTAGGTCAACGTCAATCCAGCCTCCTGGGCCTGCGAGCGCATCATGGCGACGCTCACGTCGATGACCTCCGTCAGGTCCAGCGCCCCCATCTCCCACTGCATCCGCCCCGACTCCATGCGGGAGACGTCGAGGACGTCGGCGATGAGGCGCGTCAGCCGCTCTCCCTCGGTCTCGATGATCTGGAGATTCTCCCGAATGCGCTGCGCTGCCTGCGTAGCCGTCGCGTTATCGGAGGAGATGTGGGGCTCGATGTTCCGTTCGAACTGCCGCTTGATGAGCTTGCTGAAGCCCAGCACCGAGGTCATCGGCGTGCGCAGCTCGTGGGAGACCATGGAGATGAACTCCTGCTTCATCTGGATGGCCCGGACCCGGGAGGTGATGTCGCGCACCACAATCACGACGCCTGTGATCGAATCCGTACCCTTCCCCAGCGTACAGGTGGAGACCTGGAAGACCTGCTTGTCGCGGGTGCTATCGGCCGAGACCACCGTCCCGGGCGCCGCCAGCGCAGCCTCCAGCGTCTGCACGAGCAGATCGCCGTCCCAGGCGTCGGCCAGGGAAGAACCGACCAGGGCCTCCGCCGGACGCCCCACGATGGCCTCGAAGACGGGGTTGAGCAGCTCGATCTGGCCCTCGAGATCCGTCACGACCAGCCCATCCACCATGTTCTGCAGGATGATGTCCAGCTGGTCGTGCTGCGCCTGGAGATCGCGGTTAGCGACCTCCAGCGCCCGCGTGCGCGCCTCGACCTGCTGCTCCAGCGTATGGCTGTAGGTCTGCACCTGCTGGTAGAGGCGAGCGTTCTCCACGGAGACGGCAGCCTGCTGACCCAAGAGGGCGAACATCCGCGTCTCTTCGCGGCTGTAGGCCAGCCCCGAAGCCCGCGGACCCAGGTTGTAGATCCCTACCAGCCGCTCGCCCAGGAGCAGGGGAATGCAGAGCAGATCCCCCTGTCGCTGCAAGAAGGCCAACGCCTCGGTGGGCAGATCGAAGGGAGGGCGCAGAGTGGAGATGGGCTCCGCCACCTCCTCCAGATAGCTGAGCAGCGGGTGATCCAGGGGCAGGGTGCACACCTCGAGAGCCTCGTCCACCGGCTTCAAACAGGTCCCCTCCGAGTTGAGCACCAGCAGGGAGGCCTGGTCGATCTGCAGCTGCCGGGGTAGTTCGCGCGTCAGGAGTGTGTCCAACCTCTCGGGAACGATACTCGTGGCAATTCGGGCGCTCAGGCTCGGAAGAAGCTGCTGGAAGTTGATCTTGGAGGGGTAGAAGGCCCGGTCGATGAGCACCTGCACCCGCTGGCGCAGCGGATTGAAGGTGAAGGCGATGCTGATGGTAGCGACGAAGATGACCACCGTCTCGTTGCCCCAGCTGAAGACGCTGCGGACGACCAGCGTCAGCAGAAAGACCATGAAGAAGTAGAGCCCGCCGAGGAGAGCCGTCAGCGTGCCGTAGACCAACCCGCGGTTGATAAGCACGTCGAGATCCCAGAGGCGGTAGCGCCAGACGGAGATCCCCAGGGCCAGCAACACCACCAGCGGCGACAGATAGGTCAACATCGGCATGCCGATGAGGGTGTAGAGGAGGCCTACCACACCCGACGAGAAGAGGGCCTGCAGCGTGGTGTTCAGGGGCAGCGTCACCAGAGCGGAGAGCACCGCTGCCACGCTGCCCCAGACGACCCACTTCGTCTGGGCCTGCTGCTGGGGGCCGGCCCTGCGCAGGTAGCGGTAGAGCTGGGCGACGACACCGGTCGTGTAACCGATCAGGTAGACGAAAAAGATCACGAGGCCAAAGGTATCGGTGGTGAAGAAGGAGAGGGGCACGAAGAGCGTCAGAAGCCACCCGCTAACCCAGAGGAGGGCCAAGGGCTTCGTCCAGCGGGGGATGAAGCGCCCGTCAGGAAAGAAATAGAGGAAGAGGATGCTCAACAGAATGCTCAGCGAGCGCAGCCCGATTACCGCGCGCCAGAGGAGACGGCGGGTCAGCAGGGCGTCGATGGTGGGCGTGAAGAGAATCCCGAGCATCACCAGGGTGAGGGACATGAAGAGAGCCACCCAGTCCTCGGAGCGCCGCCAGAAGAGGACGGCGCCCACGATCAAGAAGACGAACATGACCTCGAGCTCGGGCAGGATGGAGTAGAGCGCCAGGAACTGGGGCGTGAGCCCCAGCTGCTGTAAGGCTCCCCGAAGATCGACGGCCTGCCCCAGAAGCTGATAGAAGCGTCCGGGCACCGCTGCCACGAAGAGGGTCAGCGTCACCAGCACGACCAGGACCCAGACGAGTCGCGCCAGCGTGAGCCCTCTGCCGCGCAGCGGACGGTGAGCCTCAGCCCCGACACTGCTCAGGCTCTCCCAGATGAGGGTGCGTCCGTGCTTGGCAAACTCCAGCATCGCTGCTTACTCTTGAAGACCTACCAGCTTGAAGACCTGGCGGGGTTCGCTGTACCCCTTGATGGAGATCGCGCCCAGCGCCTCCACCGTCACCTGTTCTCGAACCTCCTGGTGGGCATCGGCATCTAGCAGGATCACCCCCGGAGAGGCCAGGGCCTGCAGACGCGAGGCCAGATTCACGCTGTCCCCGATCGCCGTGTAGTTTTGCAGATCCGGCGAGCCCACGTTCCCCACCACCGCCATGCCCCTGACGATGGCGATGCCGAAATGCAAGCAGTGTTCAGCTGCCGTCTCGGCATGCAGCTCACGCAGTGCCCGCTGCATGTGCCAGGCAGCGCGGACGGCCCGCAATGTGTGGTCCGATTGGGCCAGGGGGGCGTTGAAGAAGGCCATGACGGCGTCCCCGATGAACTTGTCCAGGGTCCCGTTCTCACCCAGGATCGCGCCGGCGGCCAGCGCCAGGTGCCGGTTCAGTATCCCCACGGCCACCTCCGCGCCCACGCTCCCCGTGAAGGCGGTGAAGCCGCGGATATCGGCGAAGAGCACGGTGATCTGGCGGTGGACACCGCCCAATTGGATGTTGGCGGAGTCGGAGAGGAGCTCCTCGACGACCTGGGGGGAGACGTAACGCTCGAAGGTCTGGCGCACCTGGCGCATGCGGGCCTCCAGGCGCCGCTGCTGGGTCAGGTCATCGACGACGATGGCGATCCCCGTCGTCTCCTTGTGGTTGTTCTTGAGCGGGCTGAGGTGCAGGCGCAGATCCACGCTTCCCCGATTGGGCAGCACCGGCTGCATCTCGTAACCGAAGACCGCCATGTCCCGGCGCTTTACGGAGTCCATGAGGTGCTCGATCTCGTATCCCAGACCGGGCAGGGCATCCTTGTAGGGCTGGCCCATGGTGACGTCGGCGTCTACCCCGAGAATGTGCTCCGCGGCGCGATTGAGGATCGTCACCAGATCGGTGATGTCCGTCGTGATGACACCGCTGGCGATGCTGGCGAAGATGTTGTCCATGTAGCTCTTCATCTCAGCGATAGCATCCCGCTGCTCCTTCACGTCGGCAAAGAGCTGGGCGTTCTCGATGGCGATGGCGGCCTGACCCGCCAGGGCCGACAACAACTTCTGGTCACTCGCCGTGAAGATCTCCCTGCCGTTCCCCCGTCCCAGGACCACCAGCCCCAGCGTCCGCTCGCGGGTCTTCAGCGGGGCGCAGAGCAGCGAGTCCGTCCCCCCTCGAGAGTCGACGAACTGCTCGTGCGTCAGAATGTGGGGCAGACCGTCCCGCAGCAGCGCTGCGACCTCCGTCTGATTCTCCTGCCAGAGGCTGGTCGCCGCCTCCGGATCACCGTAGCCGGCGCGTGGCCGGAGCCCCCCCTGCCCGTCCAGAAGCAGGACGCCGCCCAGATCGGTCTCGATCACGCGGACGGCCTCCTCGAGCACCAGGCTGGGAATCGTATCGGGGTCCAGACAGGCGCTGATGTTCTCCCCGATGTTGTAGAGAAGGTTGATCTCGCGATAGCGTTCCAGTGTCTCGTCGGCGAGGGAGCGGCTCTCCTGACGGCAGATCAACAGCAGGTTCAGACACTGTTGAAAGAGCGCCAAGGTATCCTGAACCTGGGTCTCCTCCACCCGCGCGCCACGGGCGACGAGGTGCCCTACCACCTGTCCGGTAATCGTCATAGGGAGCGAAATTTCGGGGGGAGGCGCCCCCACCCGCCCCTCTTCGAGAAAGGGCTCCCCATCCGGCTCCACTAACGCCACGGCGATGTCGGGGATCAGGGAAGAGAGTAGGGAGAGCAGAGCCTTGGCATCCTTGCGACGTAAAAGGCGGCGAATGGAAAGATCGGTCTGTGCCATGAATACTCCTCGTATAAAAGACCCGTACGCTGTAAGGGAGAGCAGAAATTCAACCCTGTCCCAAGGCGTGAGAAAGAGCACTACCCGGTGAAGTTGTCTGCGCTCCCGGCTATAAACTCAAACCTCCGCCAGTCAGAAAGCGATGTCCAACCCCAGGACAGCGGCTGCTCTTTCGAGAATGTAGTCGGGATCGAAGGGCTTGTTGATGTACTCGTCGGCTCCGGCCTCGATCCCCTGGGCCCGATCCATGGCCTGCCCTTTCGCCGTGAGCATGATCACGTAGGTCTCTGCGTGGGCGGCCTTGATCTCGCGACAGGCCTCAAAACCGTTCATGTAAGGCATCATGACGTCAAGAAAGACGAGCGCGGGGCTTCTCTCGTGCGCCGTCTCCACCCCTTCGCGTCCGTTGCTGGCGGTCAGCAACGTCACACCGTGATCCTCCAACTCCTCCAAGGTCTGGGTGAGCAGGACCCGGATGTAAGCTTCATCATCTACAATGAGCACGTACTGATCTGCGCTCATGCGAACCTCCTTACACGATCTCTGCACTCTGCAGAGTGCAGAGGCTTCTTCTTCCGACTCTATCACCAGTTACCAAAGTGTCAATGATGGTGCAGAATCCTACTCGTCTGTTCTTTTCGAGCCTGCAAGGTAAGTAATGACTTCTCTGAAAGAAGGGGGGATGAACCGCAAAGGACGCAAAGGTCGCAAAGACAACTTAATATTTCTAAGGTTTACGCCTCGATGAGTTAATAATCTGTATCTCAACTTTGCGTTCTTTGCGCTCTCTGCGGTTGGCTAGCCTCTCTTCAGTAGAGTCAGTAATGACTCTGCTGAAAAAAGCCTTTTTACCACAGAGGGCATGGAGATTTTTTAAATTGGACTTCATAAAATCAGGCAAAAGAGCGCTTTTTATAAAGATATTTCACTATCTCCTTGGTTTTCTCGGTGTTCTCCGTGTTGGAAGAAGTTTTTTCAGGGCAGTCAGTAATGGCACTCCAAAAACGATTTCGGCAGGATGCTGTATAATTCCGACCAGGACAGTCTATCAAGGAGCAGGATACCATGAAGGAGTTTCGTGAGATTGACCCTACGGCGCTGGCGGGCAACGCCTTTCAGCTGATCGCCGAGGATTGGATGCTCATCACCGCCGGCCCCCCCACCGCCTTCAACACCATGACCGCGAACTGGGGCGGCTTCGGCGAGCTCTGGCACCACAAGGTGGTCTTTGTCTTCGTCCGCCCCCAGCGCTACACCTACGAGTTCATGGAGAGGTGGGAGCCCTTCACCCTCTCCTTCTTCCCCGAGGAGTACCGCGAGGCCCTCACCTTCTGCGGAACGCATTCCGGACGGGACGTGGACAAGGTCGCTGCCACGGGACTGACACCCGTCAACGGGCAAGCGGGAGGTGTCTTCTTCGACGAGGCACACCTCGTCATCGAATGCCGGAAACTCTACGCGCAGGATCTTGAGAAACGCTGCTTCGTGCGGCCCGAGATCGATAACGAGATCTACCCCACCGAGGACTACCACCGCTGCTACGTCGGAGAGGTGATGCACTGTCTGACGCGCCGCTCCCTCTAGTTGGCATTGGGGACAAGCCGCGGTATCCTTAGGAGTGACCTGCCAGGTTTTCAGTTAGCAATCGGTAGGTAAGGAGAAGGTATGAAGGACAAGATTCTGGTGGTGGAAGACGAACTGGCGCTGCGCGAGACACTGGAGTACAACCTGCAGCGGCAGGGATATGACGTGCTTACCACTGCCAATGGCGTGAACGCTATCGATCTGGCGAAGGCCGAAGAGCCCGACCTCATTCTCCTCGATCTCATGTTGCCCGGACTGGACGGCTTCGAGGTCTGTCGCATCCTCAGACAGGATATGAACGTCCCCATCCTCATGCTGACCGCGAAAGCTGACGAGATCGACAAGGTGGTCGGACTGGAGGTAGGGGCGGACGACTACCTGACGAAGCCCTTCAGTATGCGCGAGCTCCTGGCACGGGTGAAGGCCCTGCTGCGGCGGATGCGCATGATCGAAGAGGATCTGACCGAGGCGCAGACGGCTTCTCCTGCAAGCGTCCAACTGCACTTCGATGATCTCAACATCAACCAGACGCGGCGCGAGGTCCACCGTAATGACGCGCTCTTGCATCTCAAGCCCAAGGAGTACGAGCTCCTCCTCTACCTGGCCCAGAATCGCGGGCGGGTACTCTCCAGGGACCAGATCCTCCAGGAGGTGTGGGGCTGGGAGTACGGCGGAGGCACCCGCACCGTCGACGTCCACGTGCGCTGGCTGCGGGAGAAGATCGAGTCGGATCCCGGCAGCCCCGTACGCATCGTGACGGTACGGGGCGTGGGCTATCGATTTGAGGGATGAGCCCCGTAAAGTACGGCAGCACCCGTTGGCGGATCGCCATCCCCTACGTCCTCCTCATCGTGGCAGCGATGGCGGGACTGGCCCTCTACCTCTCCAACATCACCCGGGATACCTACCTGGAGAACCTGGAAGCCCAGCTCACGGGTGACGTCCGCCTCATCGCCGACGCTCTGGCCCCGCAACTCGCCGACCTCTTGCCCGGCGACGACTTCGATACCGTTGCTCGACACTACGGCGACCTCCTCGGTGTGCGCGTCACCGTCATCGGCCTCGAGGGTGCCGTCCTGGGCGAGTCTCAATACAACCGGCTGGAGATGGATAATCACCTCTACCGTCCGGAGGTCCAGGAGGCCCTGAGCACAGGCTGGGGTCGAAGCACCCGTTACAGCCGCACGGCTCGTCAGGAGATGATGTACGTGGCCCTGGCGACGGAGGAGGTCGAGGGCCTCACGGGCATTGTCCGCGTGGCCCTCCCCCTGGAGGAGATCCAGGCCAACCTCTCGCTTCTCAACCGCGCCGTCGCCACGGCGACCCTCATCACCGGTCTGTTGGCCGTCGGGCTGGCCCTCTTCATTGCCGATCGGACCACCCGCCCCGCTCGCCAGCTCACCCAGGTGGTCCGGCAGATGGCCGCCGGTGACCTCAGCGCCCGCCTCCTGCCCCGCACCCGGGATGAGATCGGGCAGCTGACGCAGACCTTCAACCACATGGCGGAGCAGCTGCAGGAGCAGATCCGGGCCCTCTCCACGGAGCGGGGGCGCCTGGCCGCCATCCTCGAGCACATGGCCGACGGGGTGCTGATCGTCGATGAAGGCGGTCGGGTGGAGATGATGAATCTCGCGGCGGCCCGCATCCTCGACACCGCTCCGGCCCAGGCGCTCGAGCGCTCCTTTGCCGAGGTCGCCCGCCACCATCGCCTCATCGAGCTCTGGCGTCGTTGCCAGCGCAGCCGGGAGGAGCACACTGAGGTCATCGAGACCCGCCGGGGGGAGCCCCAGTTCTTGCAGATCATCGTCACCCCCCTGCGCGATACGAAGGCCCCCGGCTATCTCATCATCCTGCAGGATCTGACCCGTATCCGGCGTCTGGAGACCGTCCGCCGGGACTTCATCAGCAACATCTCTCACGAGCTGCGCACCCCCTTGGCCTCCCTCAACGCCCTCGTGGAGACCCTGCAGGATGGGGCCATCACCGACCCGCCCGCTGCCACGCGCTTTCTCACCCACATGGCCCGGGAGGTGAGCGCCATGACCCAGATCGTCGAGGAGCTCCTGGAGCTCTCCCGCATCGAGTCGGGCAAGGTCCCCCTCCACGTCAAACCCACCCCCGTCTCGGCCCTGATCACGCCGCCCGTGGAGCGCCTCACCCCGCAGGCGGAACGGGCCGGCCTGGTACTCAGCGTCGAACTCCCGCTGGAGATCCCACAGGTCCTGGCCGACGCCGAACGGGTCCAGCGCGTGGTCACCAACCTCGTCCACAATGCCATCAAGTTCACCCCTACCGGGGGCAGCGTTACGATCCACGCCGAGCGCCAGGGCAACAAGATCGTCATCGCCGTTGAGGACACGGGCGTCGGCATCGTGGAACAGGACCTCCCCCGCATCTTCGAACGCTTCTACAAGGCCGATCGCGCCCGTTCCGGTGGGGGAACCGGGCTGGGCCTCGCCATCGCCAAGCACATCATCCAGGCGCACGGGGGCCACATCTGGGTCGAGAGCGAGGAGAACCACGGCAGTACCTTCGCCTTCTCCCTGCCCATCGTCGAGAATTTGCATCTCGGGCGCGGAAGACGGTGATGTCGTCATCCTTGAAAGGTCGCATCTCTGCAATATAACAGCGGACGCTCGTCAACAACTCCGTATAGCCCGGTCTCTTCCACATTGAAGATCTCCGGAGCTCAAGCAGGCGTAGCGGACCGCAATCGTTGGAGTGCGTGCCGTACTGTGACCTTAAACCAACCTTTTCCACTCGTTAACAGGCCGTTAACGTCTGTTTGAAACGACGTTAATCACCTCCTGTTAGGATGTGAATTGTGTTAGCCCCATATCTTAACATAGGAGGAAATTAGATTATGCGTCGCATTGGGATAGCTATTCTGTTAGTTGCGACTCTGCTGCTGGGGGCCTGTGGCGGTCAAGAGACCGTCGCTCCCCCCCAAACGGAGCCAACTGAAACGCCACAGATAGAAACAGCGGAAGACCCGGTGTCAAGTGACGGCGTCTCTCTACCCGCAGTCAATCCGCTGGACCTGAGTGGTGACGTGGTCACCGCAGGCAGCTCCACGGTCTTCCCGCTTGCGGAAGCCATGGCTGCTCGCTTCCAGGATGAGGGCTTCTCCGGCCAGATCACCATCGACTCCATCGGCTCCGGTGGCGGCTATGAGCGCTTCTGCGTGACGGGCGAGACCGACGTCTCCAACGCCAGCCGACCCATCAAGGACTCGGAGGTGGCCTCGTGTCGGGAGATCGGGCGCGAGCCCATCCCCTTCAAGGTGGGCACCGACGCCCTGGCGGTCACCGTGAGTCAGGAGAACGACTTCGTGGAGGACGTCACCTTTGCCGAGCTGGCCATGATCTTCGGGGAAGCCGATACGTGGGCGGACGTGCGGTCAGACTGGCCCGCCGAACCCATCGTGCGCTACATCCCCGGTACGGACAGCGGGACCTTCGACTTCTTCGTGGAAGAGGTTTTTGATAAGAACGAAGAGCCGATCCTGGCTGCGTCCAACACCAACCTCTCTGAGGACGACAACGTGCTCGTCCAGGGCATCCAGGGCAGCCCCTACGCAGTGGGCTTCTTCGGCTACGCTTACTACTCCGAGAACAGCGACGTGCTGAAGATCCTCGACATCGAAGGCGTCGAACCATCAGCAGCTTCGGTGGACAGCGGTGACTACCCGTTAGCCCGCCCCCTCTTCATCTACTCTGATGCGGAAATCATACAGTCCAAACCGCAGGTGGCCGGTTACATCAACTTCTTCTTGACCTACGTCAACGAGGAAATCACCGACGTCGGCTACTTCCCCGCCAGTGCCGAGGTTCTCAATGACGCCAGGCAGAACTGGCTGGATGCCATGGGTCAGGAGATAGAGACAAGCGCAGAAGAAGCTGGGGAAGAAGTTGCCAGTGTAGATGGGATCTTGCCTGAGGTCAACCCGCTGGACCTGAGTGGTGACGTGGTCACCGCAGGCAGCTCCACGGTCTTCCCGCTTGCGGAAGCCATGGCTGCTCGCTTCCAGGATGAGGGCTTCTCCGGACAGATCACCATCGACTCCATCGGCTCCGGCGGCGGCTATGAGCGCTTCTGCGTGGCCGGCGAGACCGACGTCTCCAACGCCAGCCGTCCCATCAAGGACTCCGAGGTGGAATCCTGCCGGGAGATCGGCCGCGAGCCGATCCCCTTCAAGGTGGGCACCGACGCCTTAGCGGTCACCGTGAGTCAGGAGAACGACTTCGTGGAGGACGTCACCTTTGAAGAGTTGGCGCTGATCTTCGGGGAAGCCGAGACGTGGGCGGACGTGCGGTCAGACTGGCCCGCCGAACCCATCGTGCGCTACATCCCCGGCACCGACAGCGGCACCTTTGACTTCTTCGTGGAAGAGGTCTTCGACGAGAACGAGGAACCCATCCTGGGCGCCTCCAACAACAACCTCTCGGAAGACGACAACGTGCTCGTCCAGGGCATCCAGGGCAGCCCCTACGCAGTGGGCTTCTTCGGCTACGCTTACTACTCCGAGAACAGCGACGTACTGAAGATCCTCGACATCGAAGGCGTCGAACCATCAGCAGCTTCGGTGGACAGCGGTGACTACCCGCTGGCCCGCCCCCTCTTCATCTACTCTGACGCGGAGATCATGCAGTCCAAACCGCAGGTCGCTGGCTACATCAACTTCTTCTTGACCTACGTCAACGAGGAGATCACCGACGTCGGCTACTTCCCCGCCAG
>DAOTVC010000012.1:0-1679 GCA_034437215.1 Anaerolineae bacterium
GCCCCCGCATGAATTCGGGGTCTAGGGGTACTCAAGCCCGCTGAAGCGGGCTGGGGGTCGCAGCGCGGGGTCTCCAGCAAGCGCATGGCCCGCCGGGCGTACCCGTCGCCGGTGGCCCCCGCATGAATTCGGGGTCTAGGGGTACTCAAGCCCGCTGAAGCGGGCTGGGGGTCGGGCGTACGAGTCGGCTGCAGCCGACTTCAAGAGCGCCGGAGTCGCCCCCGCATGAATTCGGGGTCTAGGGGTACTCAAGCCCGCTGAAGCGGGCTGGCGGTCGGGCGTACTAGTCGGCTTGAGCCGACTTCGAATACGGTAGCCGGCGGTTTTAACCGCCGGCACGAAGCGCGGTCATGGGGGGGAGCCGCAGTCGCCCCCGCATGAATTCGGGGTCTAGGGGTACTCAAGCCCGCTGAAGCGGGCTGGCGGTCGCAGCGCGGGGTCTCCAGCAAGCACATGGCCCGCTGGGCGTACCCGTCGCCGGTGGCCCCCGCATGAATTCGGGGTCTAGGGGTACTCAAGCCCGCTGAAGCGGGCTGGCGGTCGGGCGTACTAGTCGGCTTGAGCCGACTTCCCATACGGTAGCCGGCGGTTTTAACCGCTGGCGGAGAGGTCGCAGGCCGGCTCGGTTTAGCAGTACTCGTCCGGATCAGTAAACCTCACGCCAATAAGTAAGGGATCACCCGTTCGGGTGATCCCGCCCCCTTCTTCAATCACCCTTCCGAATCATCCGCGCGGGTGATGACGCGCGCCCTCCTCTCCTTTATACTCATAGTTGTCATTAAGATGAGCGATAAAGGACAGGAGGTACGGTTATGAAGGACGTGGTGCTCAGCGTCAAGAACTTTCGAAAGACCTACGGCGACTTCGTCGCCGTGGACGACATCGACTTCGAGGTGCACCGGGGTGAGATCTTCGGTCTCCTGGGACCCAACGGCGCCGGGAAAACCAGCACCCTCGAGTGCCTGGAGGGGCTGCGCCAGGCCGACGCGGGCACGCTGAACGTGCTGGTTGTCGATCCCGGAAAGGACGCCCGCCGCCTGCGGGATCTCATCGGCGTGCAGTTGCAGACCTCGGGGCTGCCGGCATCGATGCGGGTGGACGAGGCCATGCGCTTCTTCTGCGCCTACCACGGCGTCGAGCCCCGCTACGACCTGCTCGAGCGCCTGGGCATCGGCGAGAAGCGCGCCAGCCAGTACGGCGAGCTCTCCACGGGGCAGCAGCGGCGCCTGGCCCTCGCCCTCGCCGTGGCTCACCGCCCGCCCCTCGTCTTTCTGGACGAGCCTACTGCGGGCCTCGACGTCGAGTCGCGGGCCGAGCTGCACGCCCTCATGCAGGAGCTGCGGGACGAGGGGGTGACCTTCGTCCTCGCCACCCACGACATGGCGGAGGCAGAGAAGATGGCGGATCGGGTCGCCATCCTGCTGCGGGGGCGCATCGCCGCCACGGGCACCCCCCGGGAACTAACCGCCAAGGGGGCCGGCCTGACCAAGGTCTCCGTCTCCACGGAGAACGCGCTGCTCTCCCACAACGGGATCGACTTCCCCGCCGTTCGGCAGTGGACCGTCAAGGACGACTACGTCATCTACTACAGCACCGATCCCGCCCCCACCGTTGCCGCCATTCTGTACTACCTGGACGAGAAGCAGGATCGTCTCATCGACCTGCGCGTAGAACGCCCA
>DAOTVC010000013.1:0-11311 GCA_034437215.1 Anaerolineae bacterium
AGATAGAGTGGCAGGTCTGTAAGTCGCATGGCACCTCTCAGAAAAGCAAACAGCCCGGCGCAAGGCCGGGCCGTCATCACGCTCCCTAGGCGGCCCGGAAAGGCCGCTTCCGTGTACCCCTGCCGCGACTCGAACGCGGGCCACCGGCTCCGGAGGCCGGTGCTCTATCCAACTGAGCTACAGGGGCCTGACAAGGTCTATTCTACCACAGAGTGGACCTTTTCGCAACGTCTGCGCGCCTTAAAGCAGGTCCTCCGGCTCGTCGAACTTGCCCTCCAGGAAGCGACCGTGGATGAGCAGTCGCTGGGCGTCCTCGTAGGGCAGCCCCTGCTCGATGCTCTCGACCGCCCGCTTGAGGGTGTCCAGCTGGCGCAGCAGCAGCTCGTGGGCCGTCTGTCCGTCCTGCAGGGGCTGGGTGATGGCAAACTCGCGCGGGAGGGCCCGGTAGTTGTCCAGCGCCTCGGGCAGGTACTCGCGGACGGTCTGGCGCACGACGTAGGCGTCCCGGTCGCCCCCGCTGAGGTTCTCGATGCGCGGCAGGATCTGCAGCAGAGCACGCTCGATAGCCTCCACCCGTATAACGACATCCTCGGGTAGCTCCCCCCGGGCGGAGCGGACGATGTAGTGGAGCTCCTCGCGCAGACGGTCGGGGCCGGCGAGCGCCGGACGGGTGGAGGAGGCCGGTAGGGGCTGCGCGGGACGGGATGCGCCCGTCAGCTCGTAGACCTTCGTGGCGACCAGCCCGGTGCCGGCAGCTCCGGCGACGGCAGCCGCGATGCTGCCGATCGGCCCGACGAAGGGCAGCAGGAGCAGCGCCGAGACCAACGACGCCCCCAGCGTCCCCGCCCCCGCCAGGGCCGCGAGCGCCACGCTCCCACCCCGCCGCACCGGCTCCGCGTAGAGAAGACCTGTGCTCTCCAGGTGGGCCAGACGCCGCAGCCAGGCCTGGAAAGCGGGATCGGAGCGCTCCAGGAGCTCTGTCTCCTTGAAGGTAAAGGACTCCAACGTCGTGAGCCCGGTCAGCTCCAGGGGCAGCGGCCCCACCAGGCGGTTCTGGTCCAGGGAGAGGTCGAGGAGGCTGCGCAGGTTGCCCAGCGCGGGGGGTACCTCACCCGCCAGCTCGTTGTCGGAGAGGTCGAGGTGCTCCAGGCGGACGAGGTCGCCCAGCGCCTCCGGCAGGGGACCCGTAAGGCGGTTCCCGTGCAGGTCGAGGGTGCGCAGCTGCAGCAACAGCCGCAGGCGTGGAGGGATGGGACCCCGGAGCCGGTTCCCGGAGAGATCGAGATGGCGCAGGCGCCGCAGGTGACCCAGCGTCGGGGGGATGGTGCCCTGCAGGCGGTTGTCCGAGAGATCGAGGTGGGTCAGGTCAGTGAGGTAGCCCAGGGTCTGGGGCAGCGCCCCGGTGAGATGGTTGGCGCTGAGGTCGAGCGCCGTGATGCGCCCTCCCTCACAGCCGATCCCGTGCCAGTCGCAGGGCGAGCCCTCCCCCAGCCAACCCTCGCTGTGGACCCAGCTCTCCCCCGCCGTCCCTCGATAGAGGTCGGCGAGCGCCCGCTTCTCCGTCGGCGATAGCTCCCTCATCCCATCGACTCTCGTCCGGCGTTACTCCTCGGGCTCCGGCAGGATCAGATCCTCGCTGGCCTCGAGCACCTGCCGGCTGCGCACCCGGTCCAGGTAGGTCTGCGACTTCTGCACTTGGCCCGAGAGCAGGCTGATGGTCTGCGTCATGCTGTCCAGCGCCTCCACCTTGTAGTTGGAGATCATGTCGAGGGTGGCGAAGACGTTGTTGAAGGCGTTCTCCAGCTGCTGGAGGTTCACCGTGGACTCGCTCGCCTGCCGGTGGATCTCGCCCGACTGATCCTTGAGCATCACCGAGGTCGACTCGATGAGGTCGCTCGTCGTCGTGTTCAGCGCCGTGATCTGGTCCAGCACCAGCCTCTGGTTGGAGAGGGCCTGGGCGACGATGACGGCGGTGCGCAGGGCGGAGATGGTCGTCGTCGTGGCCCGCTCCACGCCCTTGATCAGCTCCAGGTCGTTCTTGCGAATGACGTCGAGCGCCAGGTAGCCCTGAATGCTCACGGCCAGCTGAGTCATCAGATCCTGCTCCTTCTGCCGCACGTAGAAGAGGATCTCCTCCTTGACGACGCGCGCCTTTTCGGGATCCTCCGCCTCGATGGTCGCGATGCGCGCCTCGAGGGCCTGATCCAGCTGGTCGGCGGCGTAGATGTACTGCTGCAGCCGCTGCATGATGTTCCAGAGATTGACCTTCTCCTGGTCGATGGTGGCGACGTCCTTGCGCAGCTCGTCCTGCCCGTGGTAGAGGCTGTTGAGGACGGCGTCGATGTGGCTCTGGGCGGACTGGTACTTGCGGAAGTAGTCGGTCACCTTGTTCCCCAGGGGAATGATGCCCAGCAGCTTGCGGTCGGCGTCCTCACGCCGGGCGGGGTCCAGCTCCTCGACGGTGCGGCGCAGCGCGAGGAGCGATTGGGTGACCGGCGCGTCCTCCCCCACCCCGCGGATGGGGCGGTTGAGGATGCGGTTGGAGACGTTGGCCGCCTCCCGGATCTCTTGCGTCCCCATGTTGTGGATGACGGCCAGCTGCTTTTCGAAGGCCTCGCTGTGCACGTCGGCCTCCGCGATGGTCTCGGCGAACTGGACGACGCGCGCGTCCAGCTTTGCCATCGTCGCCTCCTCCAGCTGCACCATCCCCTTGGCCTGGGTAGGGGTGACGTTTTCGACCTTCTCGGGCGGCTCGAGGACCGTCTCCGGCGGCTTGAGGGGCTCGCGCGCGGCGGGCTCGGTGGATACTAAATCGTCGTTGGTCATGGCATGCTCACCTTTTATGGAATAGATGGTCTCTCACGGAGGGGGCAGTCTCAGGGGTCCCCCTAACCCAAGTGTAGCACAGCGCGGAGCAGGCGCAATAGAGCCGCGCTGCCCGCTGACCCTCCCCTTAAGAGCCCCGCCGGCGACGGGAGAGCATGTCCAGCACGACCGCCAGGATGAAGACCCCGCCCTTGATCATCTGCTGCGGGTAGGAGGCGATGCCCAGCAGGTTGAGGCCGTTTCTCAAAATGCCGATGATAAAAGCCCCGGCGAGGGCGCCGAAGAGATTCCCCACCCCGCCGAAGAGGCTGACTCCGCCCAGAACCGCCGCAGCGATGGCGTCCAGCTCGATACCCGATCCCGTCTGGGGCTGCGCCGACCAGAGGCGCGCCGTGATCAAAAGGCCCGCCAACGCCGCCAGGACCCCGCTGAAGACGTAGACGCCGAAGAGACGCCGGTTGACGGGGATACCCACCAGCCGCGCCGCCTCACGGTTGCCGCCGATGGCGTAGATGTTGATGCCGAAGCGGGTGTAGCGCAGCATCAGCACCCCCAGGATGAAGACCACCACGATCACCCAGATCAGCGAGGGAAGGCCCAGCATCTCCCCCGTCCCCCAGAAGGTAAAACTCTCCGGCAGCCCGGAGATGGGCCGTCCCTGGGTGTAGACGAGGGTGAGCCCCCGCCCGATAGCCAGCGTCGCCAGCGTCGCCACGAAGGGGGGCAGGTTCCCCAGGACGATCAGCGCCCCGTTGACGAGGCCCACCAACGCCCCTACCAGCAACGCCCCGAGCACGGCGACGGGCATCGGCAGCCCCCGGCGGGAGATCAACCCCGCGCCGATGGCGCCCGCCAGCGCCATCACCGAGCCCACCGAGAGATCGATCCCGCCGGAGATCATCACCACCGTCATCCCGATGGCCAGGATGGCGACGATGGCGGTCTGCTCGGCGACGTTGATAAGGTTATTGAGGGTCAGAAAGCGCTCCGAGAGGAGGGAGATGAGCACGACGATGAAGAGCAGAATCAGCAGCACGTTGCCCCGGCGCAACCACTCGACGATCTTCTCCCGTTTCAGGAAATCCCCATCCAGTTCCATCAGGCCACCGCCTCCTCTCGCTCAGCCTTGCCGTCGGCGTTCTCCTCCACACCCGCTGCCAGCCGCATCACCGCGTCCTCCGTCGCCTCCTCCCGGGAGAGGGTGCCCATCACCTCTCCCTCCCGCATCACCAGGATACGGTCGCTCACCCCGAGCACCTCGGGCAGCTCTGAGGAGATCACGAGGATGGCGACGCCGTCGTCGGCCAGCCGCCGGATGATCCCGTGGATCTCGGCCTTGGCCCCCACGTCGATGCCCCGCGTGGGCTCGTCGAGGATGAGGATGCGCGGCTCCAGGGTCAGCCAGCGGGCGATGATCACCTTCTGCTGGTTGCCGCCGCTGAGGTTGCGCACCCGCTGGCGCAGGTTGGGCGTGCGGATGCTCAACTTGTCCACAAAGGCCTGCGCCACCTCCCGCATCTCCCCGCGGTCGACGACGCCGGCGCGGGCGTGCGCGTCCAGCTCCGCCATGTTGATGTTGGGCGTCACCGCCATCTGCAGGAAGAGCCCCTGCCGCTGGCGATCCTCGGGGACGAAGCCGAAGCCCAGATCGATGGCCTTCTGGGGGGAATCGATGGAGACGCGCTCGCCCTCGACCAGAATCTCCCCCCCCTGTGCCGGTGTGATCCCGAAGAGGGTCTCCGCCACGTTGCTGCGGCCCGCGCCGACGAGCCCCGCCATGCCGAGGATCTCCCCCCGGTGCAGGGTGAAACTGACGTCCAGCACGAGGGGCTCGCGCCGCAGGTCCCGGACCTCCAGGATGACCTCCCCGACTTCACCGCCGCGCTCCGCCGTGAACTCCTCCAGCACCCGCCCCACCATCATCTGCACGACCTGCTCCTCGTCCAGCTCCTCAGCAGGTGCCGTCCCCACCACCTCACCGTCGCGTAGCACAGTGACGCGGTCGGCGACGGCGAAGACCTCCTCCAGGCGGTGGGAGATGAAGACGATGGAGACCCCCTGCTCCCGCAGGGAGCGCATCCGCTCGAAGAGGATCTCCGTCTCGCGCTCCGTCAGGGCCGAGGTCGGCTCGTCCATCACGATGAGGCCGGCGTCCATGGAGAGCGCCCGCGCTACCTCCACCATCTGCTGCTGGGCGACGGTGAGGTGGTCGACGTCGGTGCGCAGCGGCAGCTCCAGCCCCAGGCGCTCCAGCTGGCTCTCCGCCTGCTCGTAGAGCCGCCTCCAGGCTACCGTGCCGGGAATAGCGCCGCGGGGCTCGCGCCCCAGGTAGATGTTCTGCCCCACGTCCAGGTAGGGCACCAGGGTCAACTCCTGGTAGATGATGGCGATGCCCAGCGCCTGGGACTTCGCCGGGGAGTTGATCGCCACCTCCTCCCCCTCCCAGAGGATGCGCCCGCCGTTCTCGTCCTGAGAGAGGGCCCCGCTCAGGATCTTCATCAACGTGGACTTGCCGGCGCCGTTCTCGCCCACCAGGGCGTGAATCTCGCCCGGCGCGACCTCGAAGTTCACGCGCTTGAGGGCGTGGACTCCCGGAAAGTGCTTGTCGATATTCTCCATCTGCAGCAAGGATTCCATGACCACCTCGATCAAATCAGCGAGTCAGTGAGTCACCGACTGGGCCGCTAGGTTTCGTGACGTTACGCCACGGGAGCACGCAAAAGCCACACAGAGCCCTCTTACTGATCCGGACATAAAAGGCTAAAGTTGATGAGCCCTGCCCGGCATCGCCTGTGGCTCAAGCCACAGGCTACCACAAAGCAAGTGTGCTCCAGCAAGCACACTACCCGAAGCACATCCTTAGGGTTCGTAAAAGTATAACTTCCCGATCTCTCTGGAGTTAGGATGAAACCACGCCTCCTGACTCGTTTAAGGGCTGTGCGTCTCAAGCCCCTCCAGAAGTTCGTTACGCTCCCCAAGCACCTGCCGTCGGGAAGTTGTTTTCTTACAGACGCTTAGGGTTCGTAAAAGTATAACTTCCCGCACTCGCTGAAGTCGGGATGAAACGGCTCCTCCGGGCGCGTTTGAGGTCTGCATCCCTCAAGCACTGCCAGAGGATCGCTGCGGCACATGCGCATCCGACGTCGGGAATTTGTTTTCTTACAGACGCTTAGTCGGCTTCAGCCGACTTCAATACGGTAGCCGGCGGTTTTAACCGCCGGCGGAGAGGTCGTAGGCCGGCTCGGTTTAGCAGTACGCGTCCGGATCAGTAAAAGGTGTTAGCCCTTGGTTGCGCGTTTCCGCGGAGCAAGGTCAGCGTGGGGAGGGCCGCCAACCGTCAGGCGCGACCCTCCCCGGAATCAAACTACTCGGCCGTCACCAGGGAGAGCTCGACAGGGATGTACTCGTCGACACTCTCACCGTTGAGATAACGGACACTCGTCTCCACACCCAGCTCGCCCATCAAGCCGGGCTGCTGGGCGATGGTGGCGTCCAGGTCGCCCGCTTCCACCGCCGCGACGGCGTCGTCGATGGCGTCGAAGCCCACGAAGACGATATCCTCGGCCCGCCCGGCGGCCTTCGCCGCCTCGATGGCGCCCAGAATCATCTCGTCGTTGTGCGCGAAGACCCCGTCGATTTCGGGCTGAGCCTGCAGAATGTTCTCGAAGACCGTCAAGCCCTCCGCCCGGTTGAAGTTGGCCGTCTGACGGGCCACGATCTCCACGTCGGCACAGTTCTCGCTCATGTAGTCATTGAAGCCCTGGCCGCGGTCACGCGTCGCCGACGCACCGGGGATACCCTCCAGCTCCACCACGTTCCCCGAACCGCCGATAGCGTCACAGAGGTACTCCCCCGCCATCCGACCGCCCGCCACGTTATCGGAGGCGATGTGGGCGACGACCTCACCCCCGCTGGCGCTGCGATCGATGGTGAAGACGGGGATGCCCGCGTCGTTCGCCCGCTGGACAGAAGGCACTACCGCGTCGGCGTCCGTCGGGTTGATGAGGATGGCGCTCACTCCCTGCTGAATCAGATCCTCGATGTTGGAGGCCTCGGTGGCGGGATCGTCCTGCGAATCGACGACCACCAGCGCGACGCCCAGCTCATCGGCCGCTGCCTGCGCACCTTCGCGCAGCGTCACGAAGAAGGGGTTGTTCAACGTCGAGATAGAGAGGCCCAAGACCATCTCCCCCTCCTGGGCAGGCTCCTCGGTCATCTCTTCCGTGGGCTCCTCCGTCATCTCCTGGGTGGGGGTCTCCCCGTCACCGCAGGCCGACAGGAGCATGGCCACGACGAGCAACATACTCACTACAAAGATCCACTTGCGTCTCATCTTACTCCTCCTAACTGTATGGTTGGGTACTCACTTCCGTTGCAGACTCTCTCTTGTCCCCCCAAATCTCACCTCCTCCAATTGAACAAAAGCGACTGATATAAGGTGCCAATCCAGAGTTCAACGAGCGGTGCAGTGTAGACCGGCAGATAAGAACGGTATGAATGGGGTGTTTCACTTGAGTTAGGCCGAGGCGTGAAACGTAAACCTGAGACCCTCACGTTTCAGCCATAGATAGCTCATAACTGGATTGCAACACCCCAAAATAATAGCAGGCTGATCCGCCCCTCTCACGTGCGACGCCCCAGGACGTTGTGGACGAGCAGGGCGAGGGCGATGACCACCCCCTTGACGACATTCTGGTAGAAAGAAGAGACGTTGAGCAGGTTGAGTCCGTTCTTGAGGACCTCGATGATGAGCGTCCCCAGGAAGGTGCCCCCCAGGGTGCCCTCCCCGCCGGCGAAACTGGTGCCCCCCACCACCACCGCGGCGATGGCGTCGAACTCGTACCCCTCCCCGGCGGTGGGCTGCGCCGAGTTGAGGCGCCCCGTCAGGATCATGCCGGCCAACGCCGCCAGCAGACCGGAGATGACGTAGACGAGGGTGACGTAGCGCCGGACCCGCAGGCCCGTGTAGCGCGCCGCCGTCTCGTTACCGCCGATGGCATAGATGGTGATGCCGTGGGTGGTGTGGTTGAGCAGAAAGTAGCCGATCCCGAAGACGACGGCCGCCACGATGATGGGCACCGGAATGACCGCCAGGAGACCCGTCCCCAGGGTGCGAAAGGGCTCGGGGAGACCGGTGATGGGCCGCCCCTGGGTGTAGGTCAAGGTCGCGCCGCGGGCGAAGACCATCATGCCCAGTGTCGCGATGAAAGGCGGCACGCTCAGCCGCGTGACCAGCAGGCCGTTGATGAGACCCAGGAAGGCGCCCAGACCGAGTCCCGCGCCCACTGCGACCAGCACCGGCAGCCCCCGCTGGAGCAGGTCCGCCGTCACCACCGCCGTCAGCGCCAGGACCGAGCCCACCGAGAGGTCGATGCCTCGCGTCAGGATCACCAAGGTCATCCCCACGGCAATGATGCCGTTGATGGTCGACTGGCGGAGGACGTTGATCAGGTTGTTGGCCGTCAAGAAGCGATCGGAGAGCAGGGTGAGCACGATCCCCAGAAAGACGAGGGAGAGGCCGATGCCGAACCGCCGGATGAAGGAGCTCAGATCGTCCATCTCAGAACACCACCCCGGCGGAGAGGATGACGTTGGCGTAGGGCGTGAACTCCCCCGTGCGGGCGACGGCCCGCGCCCCGGCCGTCTCGGCCTTGAAGGTCTCGTGGGGTATCCGTTCCACCGGGATCTCCCCCAGCAGCCCCATGAGCGCCTCGTACATCTCCGGGCTCACCGCCTCCAGCTCCTCGGCGATGACGACGGACTCCACCTCCAGCTCCTCCAGGACGGCGCGCAGGACCTCCAGGAAGGGCGGCAGGCCGGGGCTGACGGCCAGGTCGATGCGCGCTACCCCCTCGGGCACGGGCAGGCCGGCATCGGAGATCACCAACCGGTCGGTGTGGCCCATCTGGGCGATGACGGCCGACAGCGGTGCGTTCAACAGCGTTCCTCTCTTCATCCCAGGACCTCCTTCTAGCTACGCTCCACTCACTGCTCCAGCCGCTCCTCGAGCGCCTTCCGGGTCGGCAGGGAGGGCTGCGCCCCCAGCTTGCTACTGGCCAACGAGCCGGAGGCGTTCCCCCAACGGACCGCCTCCTCGAGGGGCAGCCCTTCGATCAGCGCCGCGGCCAGGCCGCCCATGAAGGCGTCGCCGGCAGCCGTCGTATCCACCACCGCGGTGGGGAAGGCGGGCACCCGCTGCGCTCCCTCGCCGGAGAGCAGCAGCGCCCCCTCTCCTCCCAGGGTCACGACGACTACCCCCGCGCCTGCCTCGCGGAGCGCCCGGGCCGCCTCCTCGGGCGGCGTGCCGTCCGGCAGCTCCGCCAGCATGGTCGCCTCCACCTGATTGGGCGCGAGGACATCCACCCCCTGCAGAAGCGCCTCGGGGAGGACCTGGGCCGGTGCCGGATTGAGGATCACCCGCACGCCGGCCTCCCGGGCGATCTCCACCGCCCGCCGCACCGCCGGTAGAGGGATCTCCAGCTGCAGCAGGAGGATCTGCGCCTCGCGGATGAGCTCGGCAGCCGCCTCCACGTCCCCGGGCGTCACCGCGAAGTTGGCGCCGGAGGCGACGACGATGCGGTTCTCCCCGCTCTCCTCGAGGAGGATGAGGGCCGTGCCCGTGGAGGCCTCGCCGTCGACGCGCACGTGGGAGGTGTCGATGCCGTCGTCCTCCAGCCCCCTGCGTAGAGAGGGGCCGAAGCTGTCGTCCCCCACCCGGCCCACCATGGCCACCCGCGGCCCCAGCCGCGCTGCCGCTACGGCCTGGTTGGCCCCCTTCCCGCCGAAGGCCGTGTCGAAACTCCCGCCCAGGAGCGTCTCGCCGGCTTCGGGGACACGGGGCGTGCGGAAGATCAGATCCATGTTCAGGCTGCCTACGACCACAACCTCGGGCTTCATGCGACCTCCTTCATGCAGAGAGAGCAGGGATCAGAAATCAGGGATCAGAAATCAGGGACCGTTTGGCCCGGCGTCCTCTCTGATCCGGTCACTCTCCTCTCATAGTGATTTGGGTGTGTTTCAATCCAGTTGTGAGCTATCCATGGCTGAAACGTAAAGCGTGAAACGTGAAGCCCTCACGTTTTACGTTTCACGTTTCACGCCTCGGTTTAACTCAAGTGAAACACACCCTAGTGATTTGGGCATGTTCCACGACCGGATGAAACAGCCCGAACGCTTACCCTCTAACTTCGACGGGCACAGCGGGGGGGACGCCGCGCTGCCGAAGACTATAACACCCTATGTTTCGTGAACAACAGGCCCGGTGGACTCGCGCTCCACCAGGTAGGTCTCCAGGATTTGCCGCTCCACGGGACGGTCGGGCTCCTCCAGACGCTTCAGGAGCAGCGCCGCCGCCAGACTGCCCATCTCGTAGGCCGGCTGGCAGATGGTGGTCAGGCGCGGCACCACCAGTTCATCCAGCGCGATGTCGTCGAAGCCGACGAGGGAGAGCTCCCCGGGCACCCGGACGCCCAGCTCGTGGGCGGCAGCGAGCACTCCCAGGGCCATCATGTCGTTGCAGGCGAAGATGGCCGTGGGCGGCTGATCCAGCCCCAGGAGCGTCCGGGCGGCTCGGAAGCCGCCGGCGTGACGAAAGTCCCCGGCAAGGACGAGCTCGGGATCGGGCGCCATCTCCCGGGCCTCCAAGGCCCGGCGGTAGCCCGTCACCCGCTCGGCGCTCGGTGTCACCTGTGAGGGGCCGGTGATGCAGGCGATACGGCGGTGACCCAGCTCCAGCAGATGGCGGGTGGCTTCGTAGCCCCCGCCCAGGTTGTCCGCCAGCACCTGATCCATGCGCCCGGACTCGATCTCCCGGTCCACGACGACGGCGGAGATGAAAGGGGAAGAGAGGACCTCGACCGTCTTCTCGCTCTGCATCGCGGCTGCCACCAGCACCACCCCATCGACCTGCTTGTCGATGAAGAGATCGAGGTAGCGCTGCTCCTTGTCGGGCTCGCCGTCGGAATTACCTAGAAGTACGGTGTACCCCTCGTCGAAGACGGTGTCCTCGATACCCCGAACCATCTCGGCGAAGAAGGGATTGGCGTTGTCGGGGATGAGGATCCCGAGGGTCTTCGTCTCGCGACGGCGCAGGCTGCGCGCCAGGATATTGGGGCGGTAGTGGAGCTCCTCGATGGCCTGCAGGACGCGCTCCCGCGTCCCCTCGTTGACGTGCCGGGTGTTGTTGAGCACGTGGGAGACCGTCGTCGGCGAGACGCCGGCCCGCTCAGCCACGTCGAGAATCGTCGCCACGTCCTATCCTCCTGCTCCCTCACTCTATGGCACGGACACGAAAAGGATTGCGCAAACGTTTTCCTCTCTTAGTATAGGGGTTTTAAAGAGAGATGTCAAGAAAAATACGGGAGCGCGTGAGGACTGCATGCGTCCGAAAGATTTTGAACGTTAACAAGGTCACATCAACCAGGCCCGCTTAGCGAGCTCATGAGCCGACAAGCCCGGACTGAAACTGGGCGCGGCGCCCGGCTCC
>DAOTVC010000014.1:0-22769 GCA_034437215.1 Anaerolineae bacterium
GCACCTCCCCCTCCACGAACCAGAACACCCCCTCCCGCTCCCCCTCGGGATCCCCGAAGAGGGCATAGCTTCCCGCGCCGCCGTTGAAGGTCGTGAGGAGGGTCTCGTTCACCGCCTCCAGAAGAGGGTGGCCCGGCGCCACGAACTCTGCCTCCGGGTGGAGGCGGGCGTAGCCCTTGTCGAAGGTCACCTGCCCGTAGGTGCGGAAGAGCTGCCCGTAGGTGGTCTTGAAGTCGTAGTCCTGGGCCCAGTCCCGCAGCCGGTAGGGCACGTCAGGGACGCGGTAGCCCCCCTCCCGCCGTTCCAGCCGTCCCTCCAGCCGCCGGAAGGCGCGCACGAAGTAGTCCTCCACGTACTCCGGCACCAGCCGGTTCTCCTCCGCCTCCAGCGCCTCCAGGTGCAGCCCCGTGTAGTCGATGTGGCGGGTCGCCAGCCCGGTCAGAAAGACCTCCTCCATCGTTCGCTGCAGCGAGCGCTCGTCCACCGCCGCGATCTGCTGCTCCAGCTCCTCCATGCGCCGCTGGCTGAAGATGGCGTCGCGCAGCAGCTCGTCCAGCCGCGTACCCGGCAGGAGTTCACCGATCACGTCGAAGACCCGGTCGCCCAGGTCCTGCCGCATCTGCTCCAGCTTGGCAAAGAGGCGCTCCAGGAGCTGCCCCTCCCGCGTGTCGCGCGTGACGAGGTTCCAGATGTGCACCTCCCGGTCCTGGCCGTAGCGGTGGATCCGCCCCATGCGCTGCTCCAGCCGGTTGGGGTTCCAGGGGATGTCGTAGTTGACCATCAACGAACAGAACTGCAGGTTGATGCCCTCCCCTGCCGCCTCGGTGGCCACCAGGATCTGGGCCCGGTCGCGGAACTCGTGCTCGGCGGCGATGCGGGCGTCCATGTGCAGCCCGCCGTGAATGGTCACCACGTCGTAGCCCCACTCCCGCAGTTTGCCCAGGGGCCGGTCCCCCTGCCCATCTCCCGCCAGGTAGTCGAGGGTATCGGTGAACTCGGTGAAGATGAGGAGTTTGCGCTCTCCCAGGTGCGCCAGCACGTCATCGCGCAGCGCCACCAGCTTGCTCTCGATCTCCTGGCGGCGCACCCGCTCGGCCTGCGCGCTGAGCACCTCCAGCTGCGCGATCTCCGCCCGGACCTGCTCGAGGTTCTGGGCGATGGTCAGGTGCTCCAACCGCTCCTCGATGCGCTCCCGCTCCTCCTCCGGCAGGTCGGCCAGCTCCTCCGCGCTGAGGTTCTGCGCCCGCAGGTAGTCCTCCGGCGCCTCGCGGATCTTCTCCGGCAGCTGCAGGAGCGCCTCCAGCTTGGCTATCCGCCGCTCCAGGGAGCGGTGGATGGCGTGGGTGCTGGAGGTGAGCCGCCGCTGCAGGATCATCAGGGCGAAGGAGATGCTGCGGTTCTCCTTGGCCCGGTCGAAGTAGTCCTGGACGTAGCGGGTGACGCCGTTGTAGAGCGCCTGCTCCTCGGCGGTGAGGCGGAAGCGCACCGTGTGGACGTGGCGCGGCGGGAAGATGGGGCGCCCGTCGAAGGTAAGCATGTCCTCCTTGAGGCGGCGGATGAAGACGGGGTTGTCCTGGCTCTCCACCGACTCCTGGAGCAGCTCGGGCTGGGCGAAGAAGCCCGGGCGCAGCAGATCGAGGAAGAGGCGGAAGTTCTCCTCGTCGCCCTTGTGGGGCGTGGCGGTGAGGAAGAGCAGGTGCTCGGTCTGCTGCGAGAGGAGCTCGCCCAACCGGTAGCGCTGGGTCTTGTCCACCTTGCGCTGCCGGCTCGTCTCGTAGACGTAGGCGCTCATCTTGTGGGCCTCGTCGACGATGATCAGATCCCAGCGCGCGCTGCGCAGGGTCTCCCGCACGTCCGGCTGCTTGAGGAAATCGATGGAGGCGATGGCGGCGGCGTGCTCCTCCCAGACGTTCTCCGCCCACGAGGCGTGCATCACGTGGCGGTCGATGAGGGTGAAGGGCTCGTTGAAGCGCTCCTTCAGCTCCCGCTGCCACTGGTACTTGAGATGGCCCGGCGCCACGATGAGCACCCGCCGCACCAGGGCGCGGTACTGCAGCTCCTTGAGGATCAGCCCCGCCATGATGGTCTTGCCGGCGCCGGGATCGTCGGCGATGAGGAAGCGCAGCCGGGGCGATTGCAGGGCGTAGTGGTAGACGGCCTCGATCTGGTGGGGCAGCGGGTCGACCTGGGAGACGCTGATGGCCAGGTGGGGATCGAACTGGTAGGCCAGGCGCAGGCGGTGGGCCTCGACGAACAAGAAGAAGTCCTCCGCCCGCTCCACGCGGGTCACCGCGTGAGCGTCGACCACCTCCACCTGGGCCAGCTGGTCCGCGGAGATACGGACCGCCTGGTAGCGGTGCCCGCCGTCGTCGAGCACCACCTCGAGGAGGTAGTAGCCGGAGCGTGGCTCGAACTGCTTCACCTCGGCCGGAGCCGAGAGAAAGGGGGCCGTGATGCGTTGACCGGGTTGTAGATCCATGTCGCCTCACCTGTGAGGTACCGAAAAACCCACCGACTGCTTGACGCCGGCGGGCTTGATGCTATCCTGGAACCATCAGGGCGCCGGAATCGCCTTGGTCAATGCCTCGGGCTTCACAGAGCCGCGGGGCACTTTTGTTGCTGCGTCCGATTATAGTGCTAGTCTGAATATCGTCAAAATGGCGTTGCGCGGCGCGGGTAGTTCTAACTGACCAGCCCTATCTCAGGCGTGTTTGAAGCGCCGGGCGAAGGTGCGCCAACCACGATCGTTGAAGGCCTCGACGGCAGCGTCTAGAATGGGGGTATGGATGCTGCGGTTGTCGGCGTCCAGCCAGCCGCTCGACCAGGACTTGCCGCCCGGCATGAAGTTGTCCACCCGGAAGCTGGCCCGCTTGCGCACTCGAAGGTCGATGGGCTTCTGGATTCGTGGAATCTGCCCACGGTCGAGCAGGCGGTTGAGCGCCGTCTCGATCTTGCGACCGGAGGGCGCCTTCACCTCACAAGAGACGAAGTCGAAGGTGCCGTCCTCGTACTCGTAGCGATATTCGATGCAGCCGGGGGCGTCATCCGCGATGTGGGTGAAGTGGGCATTGATCCACTGTTCGTAGAAGGAGCACTCCAGTTCGTCGATGTTGGGGAGGCTCAGCGCCTGCAGTCGTTGGATGCCTTCGAATAACTCGTCGAAGAAGCGCTGCCGCCCTTCACGATTCCGGTCCAGGTACCGCTCTTCAAGCTGGAAGGTCATCTCGTCCAGATCGACGTTTTGCATACTGCCGTCGATCACCGCCCGTTGGTCCTTGATCCAGTCCCCCATCGCGAGGCTCTGCTGGGCTTTGCCCGCGCGCTCCAGCTCGTTGGTGACGGTGTCGTAAACAGACTTCACATCGGCGAGTCCGGGCACCTTCTTGACCGCCGCGTTCACCGACTCATCGATTGCCTGACTCACGAGCACCCCGAGCACGTCGGGGTTTGCCTCTGCGGCAGAGGCGTGGGCCATGGTCGTCTCAAACTGCGCCAGCGCGTTGAGCGTGGAGGTCAGTAACTTGCTGTGCATCTCGAGGGCTTCTTCCGCGTACTGGCGAATACGCTGTTGCACGGGGGGCGGGACGGTGACGTCCTCCTCGGTGAAGTCAATCACGTCTACGTGGGACCCACCTTCGAGGGGCTCCAACGTCTCTGCGTCCAATCCCAGGGCGTTGAGCGTGCTTTTGCCGGCAATGCCGTCGACCTGCAAGCCCTGGCGCCTCTGGAAGGCGCGCACCGCTTCGTCGGTTCCCTTACCGAAGATACCGTCCTCGACCAGGTCAAAGCCATGCAGGTTAAGAGTGCGCTGTAATGTCTTAACTTTCTCTCCACGATCTCCACGCCGAATCTTCATATTACCCTCCTGGGTCTTAATCGTATCTCTACAAATCCTCGACGCGCGGTTCCTCCGCGCGTAGGGTCAACTTTCGGGACGATTGCCACTCCGACCATGGCGGCGCTTGGTCCTCGTCGGTGAAGGGTCGCCAGCGGTAGCGCGCTGCGAAGGGAGAGTCGGCGAAGTAGCGCCAGCGCTTCGTGGGCTGAGCGGGCGTGAAGTGCAGGACCTGGGTTTCCTTCCCTCCGGGCTCCTGCTGCACCTCGATGGCGTAGAGGTCGACCCCCTCGGCGAATTCGCAGGTGACCTCGACGGCGTGGGGACCGTAGCCGGGAAAGGCGGGTAGATCGAAGTAGGTGTCCTCCACGGGCAGGGGATCGAGGGAGACCCTCTGTTCCGCGCTTGAAATGCTCACCGCCAGCTCCTCGTCCTGCGCATCGCGGGGTAGAGCCAGCGCCGTAGCCGGGGTCTCCTCGTCGAGGACCATCTGCCTCCGGGCCTCCTGTTCTCCACCTTCCCCCTGCCGCCAGCGTACGGTCACCTCGACGGGGGCCAGCGCTCGCAGGCCCGGCGCAGCCTCCAGTCGTACGAAGCGCACCGGGAAGTCGGTGGGGCGCAGGAAGAGGCGGGAGCCCCGTCCCTCCCCCTCCTCCCCCTCCAGGCGGGCGATACCTCTTCTGCCGCGCACCACGCTGTAGGGGGTGAACCGGTAGGCGGGCTCCTCCGTTGGGGCCAGGCGCAGCGTCACCTCACCGCGGTCCTCCGGCGCCGCGAACTTCACGCTCTTGCGTACGGTGTGGACCCGCTCGGGAGGGTGGGGCGGTGCGTGGAGCGTCACCCCCATCTCGAGCACCCCTGCGCGCTCGCGGGGCAGGTTGGCGACGACGCTTATCGGCAGTACCCCGCTGCCCACCTCCGGCACCACGACCTCCTCCACGAGTCCGTCCTCGCCAAAGAGCTCGAGCAGCCGCCGGGCAGCATCGGCCAGGTCGATCTCGTAGAAGAAGCTGCGGCGGACATCTACTGCCTCTGCCAGGTCCCACCGGAACCGGCCTGAGGGCCTCTCTTCGGGCAGGCGCACGTGGCCCTCCCGCGCGTCGCCGGGTGGAGGGACCGGGGTGCCGAACCGTTCGAAGATGCGGTCGACCAATGCGGCAGCAAAGAGCAAGCCGCTTCTCGCTTCGCCCTCGACCGTCAACGGGAGTCCGGAGACGGATTTCTCGAAAAGGGTGAGAGCGTCGGCGCGGGAGATCACGCCGTCGAGCGCGATCTCCTCCAGGGCTTCCCACAGCTGCAGGGGATCGAAGCTCACGCGGGCGTCGACGCGCGCCGCGATGCCCCGCAGGTGCACCTCCGCGGCGCCGGGCAGCAGGAGCACCTCCCCCGCCAGCGCCCGCTCCAGCAGACGGGTGGCTTCGAGGGCAAGCTGCGCGACGACCCGGGTGGGGCCGAAGCCGTTCCAACTGAGGGGACGCGCCCGGCGCACGTCCTCGGGGAAGACGTCCCCACCGCCCACGGGCTGCAGGCGCAGCCAGCCGCCCTCCGGCGTCACCGGCGCGACGGGCGCCGCGCGCCCCTCGCGGCGCAGGTGCTCGGCGGCGGTGTCGAGGGCGTAGTCGGGTTCCAATACCAGGTCGACGACGCCGTAGGGTTCGAGCGGGCCCGAGGGGTTCGCTCCCCGCACGACCCGCAGCCTGAGCCGGGGTGCCCCCGCGTCGTCGTCCGCGATCCGCAGGCGGCGCGGCAGGGCCAGGTAGGGCCCGCCCCGTTCGAAGGGGTGGAAGAGGCGCACCTTCTCTGCCTCGAAGGGGCGTTCGAAGTCGGGCAGTCCGCGCCGGCTCACGCCAGCAGCTCCTCCAGCATCAACTCCGGAAGGAGAGTGTCGGCACTGTCGCTGCGCCACTCCTCATCCCGCACAAAACGAGTGCCCCCATTTTCCGCCAGGACGAAGGTCAGCCTGTACTGGTAGGCGTCCACCTCGTCGATGGCCTCGGGATCGACACCCGAGAGCACCACGGAGCGGATGGAGCGCGGCACCGCCACCTCTTGAAGGGGCTCTTCCGGTGTGAGGGTGGCGTCGGGCGCGCCCTTGAAGTCCACGGTGATCTGTTTGATCTCTATCTCCGGCAGGTCGGCCAACGGCTCGAAGAAGGCCTGGGCGGTTACCGGCCGGGTGAGCGTGGTCGCCGTGGTGGGGTCCAGGATGGCGTCGTAGACCTGATCCGGGTCGAGCTCCTCGGCGCGCAGCGTCAGGGGAATCTCCTCGGGCTCCGCCGCTCCCGTCTTGACGTAGACCTCTCCACGCAGAAAGACGGTGGAAGCCCCGAAGAGAGCAGCGTAGACGGTCTGGAAGTCCTCCATGCTCATGCGCAGCAGCGCGTGAATGCCCGTCTCCAGGTCCACGAGGATGTCGTCCGCCGCCGCCCCCTCTTCCTCTGAGCCGAAGGGCAGGGTCAGCCTGAAGGTGGGCTGCTTGGCGGGATAGGGCTGAAAGCGGACTTCGTCGACGCCCGTGGCCCTCTGCAGCTGCTCCTGCGCCCCCTCGCGGCGCTCCGCTTCGTAGACGGGTTCGGCGTGGTACTCGAGTTCCACGGTGACGTCCTGCGCGGCGTCGGCGTCCGCGGTGTCGAAGCGCAGGCGCATCACGGGGAAGTGGGGCGGCTCCGCTTCGCGCGCCAGGACGAAGCGGTCCGGCAAGTCGAAGACGACCTCCGGTCGCGCCGGGTCCCAGTGGTAGAGGTGGCCCTCCACCCGCGCCGATACCAGCTCCCCCTCCCCGACGGGCTCCGTGGTGCGGTGGGCGAGGACCACAAAGGGATCGGGGCTTACGACGTGGTCGAGGGTCACCTCCCGGTTGACGAAGGCGGGGCGCTCCCTTGCCTCCTGCTGCGCTTTCTGGGTCCGCTCCAAACGTGCCTTGCTTGCCTCCAGAGACTCCAGGGTCTCCTCCACCTTCGCCCTGGCGCGCTTACGCTGCCGCGAGACACGCTCCAGCGACTCCTTCGCGGAGGCCAGCCTCTCGGTGAGGCGACCCTGACCGCCCTCGGTGCGGTGGTCGCGCACCTGCGCGCTTTCCCCGCGCTCTGCTCTCGTCCGGTGGTCGCGCACCTGCGCGCTTCCCCCGCGCTCTGCTCTCGTCCGGTGGTCACGACGGCGAACGGACCCTTCAATCTTGGCCCGGTGGTCGCGCACACGCTCCCTGATCTTGCGCGCCCGCCTATCGCTTTCCTCCGCCTTCTCGGCGCGATGATCGCGCGCCTTCGCCCCCTTGCGCAATGCCTGGTGCAGGCGCTGGCGCTCTTCCTGCAGCTCCTGCTCGCGCCGCGAGAGATCGGCTGCCTCGCTCTTGGCCTCCTCCACCCGACGCTGCTGTGCCTGCTGCTGTGCCCTGAGTTTCTCGACCGTCTGCTGCAGCTGCTGCTGTTCAGTGGCACGTTTCTCGCGCAGGGCCACCGTCGCCTGGCGTTGTACGACCAACTGCGCACCACGGTCGGTTTCGCGCAGCGCCGTCTGCAGCTCGTGCCACACGCCCGTGTCACTAATCCGCAGCGCCACCCGCAGTCCGTCCTCCAACTCTTCTACCTCGTCGAAGGAGAGCTGCCGGCGACCCTCGGAGCGGTTGTAGCCGATAGTGGGGTCCACGACGTGAGGCAGCTGCGCGGCGTCGGCGTCGCGCACCGCCTCCTCGATCCCCGCCGCGGGGTAGGGGTGCAGCCGCATGGACAGCGCCCCGCCGCCGGAAGGGTCGTCCTCGACCCGTACCTCGAACTCCCGACCCTCACCCACGCGTCGCGTAGCGAGGCGGTAGCGGGGCAGGTAGAGCTGTTTGCCGGGCTCCTCGTGGTCGGTGAAGAGGAGCAGATCGGTGACGGGTCGGGCCGGGCTGATGGGGGCCGACGCTCCCTCGTGCGTGTCGGCGGCGCCCTCGAATTCACCGCGGGCGATGGCTTCAACGGTTTCCTTGGCTTCTTTGAGGCCCACGCCGGTGGCGGCCCGGTAGCGCTTGATGGCGTGGATCTTCCCGTTGGCGCGCAGCAGCTCCATCACCTCCTGCTCCAGTGCATCGTGAGAGACGTCTTCACGACTCGTACCCTCGAATTCACCGCGGGCGATGGCTTCCACCGCGTCCTTGGACTCCTTCAATCCCATGTTCGTCACCTGACGGTGAAGCTTGATCGCCTCGATCTTCTTGCCCTTGTCGAGCAGTCCTCGAATTCTCCTTAGCGTGGTCTCAGTCAAGCTCATCTGTACCTCCTTTGCCGGTCCTTCGCTTCGTTGAAAGAAGCTCCGCCATCACATCATCGGCCCTCCTACCCCAGCGGGGTCAAATAGATCTCCGTCACTCGCATGCCCACGGAATCCAGTTTCTTCACCGCCTCCTCGAGCCTCAGGTCCACCCACTGGGCGGAGGTGCCCTCCCATTGGACGACCCAGAGGTAGCGGTCCTTGCGCTCGGCGCCTGCTTCTTTCAGCAGCGAGGTGTCGGTCAGTTGCCCGCCTCGCGTGGGATTCATGTCCACCGCCGGCAACACCTGCTCGTTAACGAAGGCTTCAAACTCGCCCTCGTCGATGTCGGGGAGGGGCGCGACCCGATATACCCGGATGTGCTTCTTCATCTCTTTACTCCTTCATACTACGGAACATAACTATCGTAGGTCCACTCGCGCCGCCTGCCGGGGGAGAGGAGGCCCACGTGGGTCGTCCTGTTGCCCAGGCCCAGCGATAGCTGCAGCCACTCCTCGCCTTCGTAGAGCCGGCGCAACCGCCGCTCGGCGGCGCGCCGGCTGTCGGCGCTGCGGTAGTCGAGGTCCACACCCGTCGCCGTGACGTGGTCGCTCTCCTCGGCGCCGCCGACGGTGGGGTGGGCGTTGTAAGGACGGGGACGCCACCAGTTGCGCATCACCACCGCTTCGCCCACCAGGCTGCGCAGCTCGTCGGAGAGGAGGGCCAGGGCAGCGCCCCGGCGCCACCAGGCGTGGGGCGGCAGGAAGAGGGTGTAGCCCAGCCCCTCCGCTACCCCCTCGTGATGGGGCGTGAGCATCTCGTCGGCGGTGAAGTGGTCGATACCGGTGTCCTCGAGGTACTCCTGGAAGCCCGTCTCCGTCATGGGATAGTCCTCGGGGTCCACGACGGTGCCGCCGAACTCGCGGACGGCGCGCTGCAGCAGGCTGTCCAATTCCTCGTCATAGTCGAGGATGGGCAGCAGGGGGGCGATCTCGAAGTGGGCGTGGTCAGCGTGGCCCGGTGAGCGCTGGCCGAGCCCCTCGGCGCTGAGGTCGGGGGCGTTGAAGAGGATGCGCGTCACCCTCGGCTGGGCGCGGATCGCCCGGAGCATGGCGCGCATCGCGTCCTGGTCGTACTCGTCGTGCTCGTGGGTCGTCGCGCCGGGCGCCGTCCCATCGGTGCGCGGGAGGCGGATGTCGCACGCGAGGCCTGTTTCGTGGCCCGCGTGGTCGGGCGTATCCCCACCTTGGGGCACGCTGACGTCGTTGATGGTGAGCAGCGCGGCGTCCGGATGATCCGCCAGGTACTGATCGCGGTACCAGACGCCGGCCCCGCGGATGGTCTCCGCCATCCAGCCCGCGCCGAAGTCGTGGTTGTCGCTGGCGTCGGCACGCTCGAAGTTGACGAAGCCGGACGCTGCCTCGCCCTCCGGCATGATCTGCCAGCGGGGGGCGTTGGCAGCCCGCAGCCAATCGTAGGTCCAGATCTCGTCGGGCGGGCTGGGGACATCCACGCGCCCATCACCGTGAAGTACGTCGCGCCCCGCCTTCATCGACTGTACCAGATTGACGACCCGCTTCAGGGCCTCGTCCACCTCCCCGTCGACCGTCAGCCAGTCAAAGCCGAGGTCGACGAGATGCTCTTTCAACGCGCGGACGTCCTCAGGGCGGTTCTCCCCCCCATCGCCCACGCTCTCGGAAAGGGTAAAGGTTGTCATGGTCTCTCCTCCCTAGCAAAACTTTTAAAGTTGAGTCTACTGAAAAAACCGACTTCTTACCACAGAGACACAGAGGGCACGGAGTTTTATTGAGTTCGATCTTAATAGAATCTACTTTGAAGCCCGAAAAGGAAATCTATTCAATACAAAACTGAATATTCCTCTGCGTTCTCTGTGCCTCTGTGGTGAATCACCCTTTTTGCAGTGAAGTCAAAGTTGCGAGTTTTACGAGTTGCAGGCCTAAGCAACCGGCGCCGGTTCTGTGACGAAGATTCGCGGCTCTTGGGTGGTCGTCAGTTCGCCACGGCGCGGTTGGTTGTCGGCACCAAGGAGGGTCACGCGATATTGGAAGGTGCGCTGCGTGGGATCCTCCAAGGGAAGGAAGATGTCCTGCGGTGTGCCCTGCTTGAGATCCTCCTGCATCAGGCGCACGCTCTCCTCGTGGTGCACGTCGTTGTCGGGATCATCGTAGATGAGGTCGACGAAGGCCATGCGTATCTCCTCGGGGTCCACCGCCGGGATGATCGCGACGTGCAACTGCCGGTCGAAGGGGTCGTTCACCAGCAGGCTGTTCGCCTCCCGTTCCTGCCAGTCCGTCTCCCAGAGGTCGCCGCCGGGCAGGTGAAAGACGTAGCGGTAACTGTAGGCGCGGTGGTTGGGATCGGTCAGGCGCAGCTTCCACTCCTGTGCTGCGTCCCCGGGCTTGACGATGAAGGTCTTCTCCCGCGCCCACCCGGTGGGCGATGCGTAGCGCAGGTGCACCTCCACCGATTCGACGAGCTCGGAGTCGATGTCGTTGGGCTCCACACTGATGGGCAGAAAGCCCACGTCCTTTGACAGGTTGAGCTGCAACCGGCGGTCCTCGGTGTGCTCGGGCGGGATCTCGTAGGTGTGCTTCTCGCCCTCCCAATCCGAACCCGACTGAAAGACGTACTCCACGTGATAGTCGTAGCCCAGATCGAAGTTGCTGTTGAGGAAGAACTGGCGCCTCTCCTTCCCCTGTTGGTCCCCCTCGAAGAGCACGTCGGCGCTCTGATTGTTGGAGGCGTCCTGAGGGTCGGGGTAGTCGAGCCCCACGTGAGCCGACGCGAGGCCGAAATCCGCGAAGGAGATGGGCGGGGGGAGTACCTCGATATCGAGCGTCTTGAAAAAGGGATCGTCCAGATTGGCGACGATGATGTGGCTGTCCAGGTCCTCGAGATCCTGTGCCAGCAAGCCGATGAAGGCCTGGGGCGCGTACTCCCGCGTCACGGCGTCGGAGCGGTTGTACTCGTAGGTCGCGGTGCGGCGCTCCTCCTGGCGCAACGCCTTGAGCTTGAAGGCGATGCCCATCTTGGCGCTCTCCTCCGCCTCCTTGGCAGCCCCGGCCAGATCGGAGGCGGTGCGCGCCAGGTCGTTGATGTTCGCCTCGTCCTGCATCTGACCCAGGGCCAGTTTCGGCTCAAAGAGCTTCTGCAGCAGGGTGGTCTTGAAGAACTCCAGCGCCTGTTCCTCTTTCTGGGCAGCGTCCTCTTCGCTGGTGAAGTCGACGACTTCTACCTCAATGGACTTATTCTCCCGCAGCTCCTCGAAGCCGCCCTCGATGGCGCCCTGGACGAAGTAGACGTTGCCCTCCACCTCCCCGCTGAAGTGCCGGTAAATTTGCTCCCAATCGGCCTTGATGCGCACGTGGAGATTGGGGCGCACTGCCGTGAAATTGAGGTGGTAGATAACGCCCACGGGCGAGGCGCCCTCGCGCATCGCCGTCTCCAGGAGGGTGGCGCCCTCCTGGCTCAAGGTGAGGCTGAAGATGGCGCTGTTGTCGCCGAAGAGGCTGGGCTTGGAAGTGCCCAGGATCTCCTCCACCATGCGGAAGCCGCCCTCCTGGGGCGGTTCGCCCTCCGTGCCGCCGCTGCCCTGCAGGTCGAGGGCCACGCACTCGACGGTGCCGCTGTCGAAGGGCACCGCTGCCAGTTGGGGCTCGTCGGGCGCCAGCGTCGCGAGCTGGCTCAGGATCTTGCGCTCCGTCTCCTCGGGCAGGCGTAGGCTGGTCTCGAAGGTCATAAAGCCTCCGCCCAGGTCGCCGCTCCCGGAGGGGATATTGCGGTATTTGATCAGGCTCAACATCCCGCGGTTGTCCTCTCGGTTGCGCGCCAGCCCTACGGGACCCGGCAGGTACCAGAACTGATTCTCGTCGCGATGGTCCGCGAAGACCGTGATGCCGTCCACGGTAATCGCTGCTTTGCTTAAGGTTAACATTGTGCCTCCTTTACAACAGTAGACGGTAGACGGGTACAGGCCCCGTTCGAAAGAGAACCGTCACTGAACGTATGCTATTTCGTTAGGGTGTGTTTCACTTGAGTTAAACCGAGATCTGAAACGTGAAACGTAAACCGTGAGGCCCTCACGTTTCAGCCACGGATAGCTCACAACTGGATTGAAACACACCCATTTCGTTACACGCGATCCAGCGGGAGGACGAGCTTTGCGTCGCTCGCCTCGCGCCACTCCCCCTTGCGCGTCATGCCGTTGGTCAGCAGGTGCGTGACCCGGTACTCGTAGGTGGTCTCGCTCGCATCGTCGTAGTGGTATTCGAACTGACCGCTGTCGTCGCCGGAGGAGAAGATGAAGCGCCCTACCTCGCCATCCTCCCCCACGCTACCGGTGGGGTGGCGCAGTTTGACCCGCATCTCGCGCAGGCCCGCCGCGTCGAAGCCTGCCGCCGGGCGCACCTCCACGAAGCGCTGCCCGCGCATATCCGGGCGCAGGAAGAGTCGCCGGTCCGCCGTCAGCGACTCCGGCACCTTCTCCAGACGACCGTCCTGGTACATCAGGGTCACCCGATAGGCGATAGCCCGGTGCTCCCGGTCGGCCAGGGCGACGACGAACGCCTGGGGCGCCGGCTGCTCCTTGCTGAAGCTGAGGGAGTCTTCCTGGTGCACGTCGTTCTCCGGATCGTCGTAGCGCAGATCGACGAAGGCCCGGTCCACGCTCTCGAAGAGCGCGGGTGTGGGGATCACCTCCAGCACGCGTTGGTCAGGTAAGGGGTCGCGCACGGTGATGGAGGTCCCGCTCGCCGTCTGCCAGGGCGTGGTCACGTCCTGGTGGTCGGCGGCGCGGTAGGTGATACGGTAGGCGACGTCCGTATCGCCCCCGGCGCGGGTGAAGAATTTCCACTCCCCTGCTGCCGTCTCCGCGTCGAGGAAGAGCGTCTGCTCGCTCACCAGGTCGTGGGCCGGGTCCTCGTAGCGGAGTTCCACCTCCACCCGGGGGTAGCGTTCCCAGGGGAAATTTTGCGCCAGGAGCGTGCGTTTTTCGAGGGAGTACAGTTCCTGGGGCGCGAGAGGATACTTGTGGGTGCTCACCGTCTCAGGGGGCGATTCCAGGCTTGCGGGGAGGCTGGTGGCGCCGTCTCCCTCCTCGAAAAAGATGGTGTAGCGGGCCTCCACCTCCATCTTCATGCCCGTCTCGTTTACTTCGCTGGGCCAGCTCACCTGCTGCCGGGCCTCGGACTCCTCCAGGAGCACGTCCTGGGGCCGCCCACCGTAGGTCAGGTGGACGTGGATGGACCGGATCTCGTTGCGCTCGAAGTCGGCGGTGGAGAGCACCTCCACCTCGCGCCGTTTGAAGAAGGGGTCGCCCAACTGTACCGGCACGACGAAGCGCTCCATCCCCACGCCCTCCTCGCGGAGGGTGCGAAAGAGACCGTTGAGGTGGCCCTGGGGGTAGATGGCGCGGCGCACCGTCGTGCGCTCGCGCATCTCGGCGTTCAGCACCCGCTTGTCGGTGCGTTCGGCCCTCTTTTCACTGTAGCGGTAGAGGTTGTGGGCGCGCGAGGGCAGCGCGGCGGCGCTCTCCAGGACGTGCAGCGCTTTGTCCCAGCCATCCTCCTCATCGGGAGGGGCGCCGGCGACGGGCTCGAAGAAGCCGTTGAGGATCATGTCGCGCAGCTCCGTGACGGCGCGGTCCCGCCGCTGGATCACGTCCGCGCCCTCCTCGGCGGTGACGAAGGTGTCCACTTCGAAGATAATCTCGCGCTTCTCGATCATCTCCTCCACGAGCTCTTCCACGTCAGTGGAGGCGACAAGGAGGTCGGTGTGGTGGCGCTCGTGTACGCGGGAACGGACGAGTTCCCAGTCGGCGGCGACCTTCACGGAGTAGGCGGGACGCAGGCCCAGGTACTCGAGGGAGTAGACCACGGCGATGGGCAGCAGCTCGCCCTCCATGGCCCGCTCCAAGATCTGCACGCCGGCGCTGTCAAGCTCCACGGAGAACGCGGCGCGGTTGTCGCCGTAGAGGGCGGGGCGGGTGGGGTGGTCGATCTTGAGCACGAACTCGGGACGCCCATCGGAGGGGGCAGGGGTGCCCCCTCCTTCGTCATCGCTGGCCTTGCCCAGCATCATGAGGCGCACCGTGCCGTCCACCAGCGGCACCGGGCCCAGGCGCGGCGACTCGCTCAGCCCCTCCAGCCGGCGCAGCTCCCGGCGTACGTTCGCCAGTTCCTCGCCGCTCAGGCCCAGGTGGACGTCGAAGTTCAAGAAGCCGCCGCTCCCCGCCTCGCCCATGTACTTGATAAGCTGGAGGGCCGGTACCTCCATACCCAGGGCCTCATCGCGGTGCGTCACGAGACGGGGCGCCAGCGGCTGGTAGTAGTACTGCAAGGGGTCCTCGTGGTCGGGCAGCAGCGTGACCCCGTTGATCACGTGATAGGGTGGGTGCAAGTAGAGCATGGTAGCGCCTCAAGCAGTCGTGGGGTCGGGGAAGAGGGCCGTGTCGGTAGTGCGTTTCGGCCCGACCTCTACCTGGCTGCCGTCATCCATAAAGAAGGTCGCCGTCCACTCATACTCGTCCTGGTTCTTGTCCTTCTGGGCGAATTCGTGGGTCTGGGGCTCCGTAGCCCCTTCACGGAAGACGAGATTGGCGCTCTCCGAGATGTCGTTGTCCGCGTCTTCGTAGGCGAGGGCCACGCGCAGCAGCCTGACCTGCTCCCAGTCGATGAGATCGGGGAAGACCTCGATCTTCAAGCGACCGGCGACCACCGGCCCTACCATCAAGACCCGCCCTTCCGCCTCCTGCTCGGGGATGGCTTCCACGCGCCCGTCCTGGTAGGCAATCTGCCCGCTGTAGAGGATGCGTCCTCCCTTGTCGGAGATGACGGGTACCTTCCAGTCGAGGAAGGATTGCTGAGCGTTGAGGGTGGTGGAGGTGGTGCGGGTATAGTCGTTCTGCTCGTCCTCGTAGCGCAGATCCACGAAGATGTTCTGAATGTCGTTCTGCAGGTCGCCGGCGGCGCGCACCCGCACGTTCACGGTAGTGCCGAAGGGGTCGTTGACCGCGTACTGGTTGGCGTTGTGCTCCTCCCAATCGACCAGGTACTCCTTGCCGTCGTCCATGAAGTATTTGAGCTGCACCTCGTAGGGGTTGCGGCGCGGAGCGAAGATGGGCTCGCGGACCTCATGCTCCACGTTATCCTCGGTGAGGGTAAACTGGCGCTCGAGAGGGCCGACGTCGTTAGCCTGATCCTGGTAGCGCAGGCGAGTCTGCACCTGGCGCACCTGGTCCCAGTTGAGGTCTCCGGGGTGCACGTTCACGTACCAGATACCCGTCTCATCCACGTTGATGGTCAGTAACTCGGCGTCGGTTGAGTGTTCCTCGCTCTCGAAGGTGCGGCTCTCCCCCTTGTAGTTGACGACGTAGCGGTAGTTGAAGCTGTGATCGCCCTCCTCGATGAAGAACTCGAACTGCTCCGGCGAGTCGGGACCGGTGAAGCTGTAGGACTCGCTGCGGTTGTTGGGTGGGTAGTGGGCGTGAACGTCGACGCTGAAGATGTTGAGATCCTCGAAGGGTGCGTTGACGTTGACCGGAATGATGCGCTTGCGGAAGAAGGGGTGGTCGGCGTTGATCTCCTGGCTGAAGTCCTCCCACTTGAGGGGCTCTCCGTCCGGACCCTTCAGGGTGTGGATGGGCTGCAGGGCGCCGGGGGGCGCGATGGAGAAGTTGGTGGCTTGATTCTGGGTAAAGGTGATGTCGAAGCCCACCTCGATGTCTTCGGTGATAGTCTTCTCGAGGTCGGTGACCCCTCCGGGCACGTCTTCGATGTCATCCCCGTCGCCCTCACCTTCTCCTTCTTGGGGCTGGGAGGCGAGCTCGCCCAGGTTCAGCTCCAGCAGCGACTTCATCTGCTCGCGCCACGTCTCCTGGGCCCAGGTCATCACCTGGGTCTTGACGTCGTCGGGGATCTGATCCGAGAGGAAGTTCAGCTCGATGCCCCCCACGCGCTCCTCCTCGAGCTCGGTGGTGATCTCCTCCGTGACCTCCACGGTATTCTGCGTCCTGCCCCCGAAGAGGGAACGCCATACTTTGACGAAGAAGCCGCGCTTGCGCTCCTCGCGCTCCAGGGTGTGGGTGAATTCCTTGAAGCGGTCGATGTCAAAATAGACGCGGGCGGTGACGGGCGGCAGGATCGCCTCGACCGTCAGGTTGTAGATGACGGTGACGAAGCCGCCGCTGCCTTGCAGTGCCTGCTCGAAGACGGCGGCCCCTTCGGGGGTCAGCTCTACCGAGAAGGGGGCGACCATGTCGCCGTACATCGAGGGCTTGGCTGCTGCGTTGACCTGCTCGACCAGCACCTCCGACTCCATCACCTGCAGGTCGGTGCTTCCGTCAAGAAAGGTCGGCTTGCCGAAGGTCACTTCCCGCCCGCGGTGCCGCTCCTCCAGCACCTCCTTGATCTTCTGCAGCTTCTCCTGAGGGATGCTCATGTCGGTGGTGAAGTTGACGTACCCACCACCCGTCTTGCCGTCCTCACGGTCCACGGGCAGCTTGTACATGAGGAAGTTGAAGTTCGCGGGGAGTCCGTTCTCACGCAGACGCAGGTGTGGGTGTCCGAGGAGGTAGTACTTGCGGGGTTTCTCGTGGTCCTGGTAGATGCTGACGTCCGGAACTTCAGGTAACGTTTCTTCCGATCCAAAGAGTAACATCGTCGTTTCTCCTTTCGCTTATCCTAAAAGATCTGTAGGTGACCGCTGGTGTCGCCGTCCGGTAGCCAACCAGCAGCATCGCTGACCCGATGCAGGTGCTCGACGGTCTGGTCCTCCACAGTCTCCTCGACCTCGATCGTCCACTCCTCCGTCGCTTCCTCCTCCCTTTCGGACTCCGGAAGGGAGGGAGTGTCTTCATCCCGGCGCTCTCGTGCCAGGCGACGCAGGGCTTCTGCAGCAGAGGTCAGGGCGGCGTCATCCGCCGCTTCTTGGAGGGCTTCGCTTGCGCCCTCACTGATGTGGCGTCGCAGGGTGAGGCGTTCCTCGTCTAGCGCCGTCTCGACGCGCTGGCGCAGGGCTTCCGGCTCTTCGCCGGGTTCGATATCCCCCACCTCTTCCGTCACCTCCCCCCGGATGCAGGTAGTGGCGTGGTGGGTACGCTTGAGGTTCACGTCGTAGACCACTTGCATGAGGTCCGGCTCGCCTTCCAGTGCTGCGATGGCACGCGCCTTCTGCTCGGCGTCCAAGCGCAGATTGAAGACGGCGGCATTGTTCCCGAAGCCGGAGGGGGTGGCGGTCGCCACGCTTTGCAGCTCTCCGTGAGGGTCTGCGATGAGCAGTGTGACCTTTTCAACGTCGTAGGGCGCGGGAGCGAAGCGGATTTGCGGTGCCGGGGGGGCATCCTCCTGCTTTGCGATGAGAGTCCGGAAGCGCTGAAATGCTTCCTGATCTATGCTCCACTCGGTGGTGATCTGGAGCATGGCGAAGTCGTCACCGGCAACGAGGTTGAGTTGAGGGGCACCAGCAGCGGAACGCTGCACGCCGGGCGTCCCGGGTACGTAGTGATAGAGCGAAGGATCGACCGGACTTGGATAGAAGCGGGGTTCTTGTTGTTCGTTATCTGACCCCGTGTTCTCACGACGTGCACGCCCCCCCAGGTTATCTGCGCTCATCGATCCCCTCTTCCTCTTTTTGAACGGCTAACAGTAATTTACACTATGATTATATCACTTATTATTAATTATGTCAAGCGGTTTTTTGAGAGCAAGATCGCCACTCGGTCGACCACGGGATGGACGAGCAACGAGGGTGGCCCCTCTTGCAAAAGTTTGTTGCTGAATCGGCCAGAAGTGTACAACCGGCATCCCCACCGGGGTCGGCATCCTGGGCAGCGTCGTACTGGTGGGGTTACCCGTTGGCCTCTGGCTGACGCGGAGGTGAAGGATGGGCCCTGGGATGCAGATCCGGCTCCAGCTGCTGATCACGCTCGGGACCTGTGCGACCGTCTGTCGCCTAGCGGAAGGTCTGCCTCACCAAGTGGGGCTGTTGAATCTCCAAGATCCGGAGGCGTTAGCGTCCCTATCGCCTCCGGGCTGGTACGATAGCGCCGCACGTTGTTCACGCGACGGTCGCTACGGGTGTGAGCCGCCGGCCCCAGCCTCTCCGAACCCATCCACGTCGACTACGTCGTCGGGTACAGATCGGGTACCTCGTGGCAGCGGCCCCAGGATCTTCCCATGACCCAGGCCCTCTGGGCGCCGGACGGTAGTAAAGTGGCCTCTACGACCGTCGACCCCCTCTGGGTGGTAGCACGACTGCCGGAGCCCTTGAGGCCCTCGTCAAGAATGCTTCGTAAAAGGCCAGGACCTTTGTGCGGATGTAACGGATGCTCGATGAGGCGCGCGACTTCTTCTAGCGCATCTGTTGGCGCACCAGCTTCACTACTTCGACGGCGACGAAGACGAGGGCACTCAGCCCGATGCTCAGCAGCAGCTGGCCCCAGGTGAGAGAGACGGTGTTGAAGATCCTCTGCAGGAAGGGGACGTAGACCACGGCCATCTGGAGCACGAAGGTCAGCACTACCGCCCCCATCAGGGCCGGATTGGTGAAGAGTCCCAGCTGCAGGAGCAGCAAGCGGTCCGAGCGGATGGCGAGGGCGTTCCCCATCTGGGCCAGGGCCAGGGTGGTGAAGACCATGGTGCGCCACACGCCACTGGCCACGTCCGTCTGGGGGCTGGCGGCGAAGAGCTGGGGTAGCAGGGAGACGATCCCCATCAGCGGCCCCACCCAGAGGATGTAGGTGCCGAGCCCGCGGGCCAGGACGCTCTCGTCGGGGGGATAGGGCGGGCGTTTCATGGTGTCCGGGGCGGTGGGCTCCACCCCCAGGGCCAGCCCGGGCAGGCCGTCCGTCACCAGGTTGATCCACAGGATCTGGACGGCACCCAGGGGGATGGGCAGGCCGAGGAGCGGGGCGACCAGCATGACCACGATCTCCCCGACGTTGCTCGACATGGTGTACTTGACGAACTTGCGGATGTTCTCGTAGATGGTGCGCCCCTCCTCCACGGCGTGAACGATGGTCGCGAAGTTGTCGTCCAGCAGCACCATGTCGGCGGCCTCCTTGCTCACGTCGGTCCCCGTGATGCCCATCGCCACGCCGATATCGGCCCGCTTGAGCGCCGGGGCGTCGTTGACGCCGTCCCCCGTCATGGACACCACCTGCCCCCGGTTCTTGAGGGCTTCGACGATCTTCACCTTGTGCTCGGGGCTGACCCGGGCGTAGACGGAGACCTCCTCGACGATGTCGTCCAGTTCGTCGACCGACATCTTCGCCAGCTGCTGCCCGGTCACCACCTGGCGCTCCGGCGCCCGGTCGCCCTGCGTGATACCCAGGTCGTGGGCGATGTTCAACGCCGTGAGGGGGTGGTCGCCGGTGATCATCACCGGGCGGATACCCGCCGAGCGGCATTCGGCGACGGCCTCCCGCACCTCCGTACGCGGGGGATCGATCATGCCGGTCAGCCCGATGAAGATCGCGTCGGTCTCTAGCGTCTCCTCGTTGGCCTCCTCGGGAAGGACATCGGGCAGCCGCATCGCTACGCCGAGCACGCGCATCCCCTCCTCCGCAAGCTCGTTGTTCGCCCGCTCGATGCGCGCCCGCCACTCGGCATCCAGAGGTTCGATCTGCCCTTCGTTCCAGACGCGGTCACTGATCTCCAACAGGCTGTCCACGCCCCCCTTGGTGAAGATCACGTGACGGCTGTCGGGCAGATAGTCGAGGAGCCGTTCCACCGCCTCGTCCTCGACCGTGGCTTCCTCGGGCACGCGGTGCACGGTGGTCATGCGCTTGCGTTCGGAGGTGAAGGGCGCCTCGGCCACCCGCGGGAAGAGGCGCTCCAGATCGGCCTTCCACAGCCCCAGCCTTGCGGCCGCGACCACCAATGCGCCCTCCGTGGGATCGCCGATGGCGTGATAGCCCGGCGTCTCGTCGTCGTAGGGTTGCAGGGTAGCGTCGTTGGCCAGGGCTCCACCCGCCAGCAGCAGAGCGATGCTGGGGTTCGGTTCGGAGATCAGCTTCTCGTCGTGCGCAAGGGTGGCCCCCGAGCGTTCCAGGCGCGTCGTGAGGTCCAACTCGGTGCCCGCGACGTCGAGGCAGGTCACCGTCATGCGATTCTGCGTCAGCGTGCCGGTCTTATCGGAGCAGATGGTGGTGACGGAGCCCAACGTCTCCACGGCGGGCAGCTTGCGGATGAGCGCCTGCCGGCGGACCATCCGTTGGGCGCCCAGGGCCAGCGCGATGGTGACCACCGTGGGCAAGCCCTCGGGCACCGCCGCCACCGCCAGGCTGATGGCGGTGATGAACATCTCTTCCAGGGGTTCACCCCGCCATACCCCGATGGCGAAGACGATGATCACGAGGATGAAGGCCCCAACGGCCAACCACTTGCCCAACTCCGCCATCTTGCGCTGCAGGGGCGTCTGCTCCTCCGACACCTGCTGGAGCAGGTCGGCGATGTTCCCGAGCTGCGTCTCCATGCCCGTCTCGACCACGACGGCGCTGCCCCGCCCGTAACTGATGGAGGTGCCCATGAAGACCATGTTTCGACGGTCGCCCAGGGGCAGGGAGTCGTCTTCGAGGGGCCGTTCGGTCTTGTCCACCGGCACCGACTCTCCCGTAAGGGCGGCCTCCTCGGCGCGCAGATTCACCGACTCGATCACGCGCCCGTCGGCGGGCACCCGGTCCCCCGCCTCGAGAAGCACGACGTCGCCGGGCACCAGGCTGGTCACCTCGACCTCCTGAATCTGGTCGTTGCGGCGCACCCGCACCGTGGGCACCGAGAGCTGCTTGAGCGCGGCCATGGCCCGTTCGGCGCGGTACTCCTGGGTAAAGCCGAGGATGGCGTTGAGGATGACGATGATCAGGATCATAATGGCATCCGTCGTCTTGCCGACGGCAAAGGAGATCACCGCCGCCACCAACAGCACCACCACCATGGTCTCGGTGAACTGGCTCAGCAGCACCTTCAGGGGGCTGCGCAGGCCCCGCTCCTCGAGCTCGTTGGGGCCATACCGTTCCAGACGCTGCTTCACCTCCGCCGCGTCCAATCCGCTCGCGGAGGTCCCCAACTCTTCGTAGACGCGCTCCCGCTCCCACGTGTGCCAGGTGCTCATGGTTTCCCCTCCCTCTTCGGGTCTTTCTTTTCGATAAGGACGGACTGCTCCACGCTACAATAGCGTTCCCCTTTAGCATAACACGAGGGCCGGCAGGGACGCAATATATCCGGATACAGAAAACGGGTATAAAGGAAGTTACATTCTCACCAGGAGGAGAGGCGGGGGGCGAAGGCTCTCCTCCTGTGAGCAACTCCTCTGCACGATGGGGCACTTTTCGAGGAGTGACCGGGATTCCGTACCGGCCGGAGGATTAGCGCAAGCTCTCCACCACCTCCAGAACCACGCCCCGCAGCCCGGCACGGGGATCGGCGAGGAGGGCCAGCACGGAGGCCTGGAACTGGGGCGCCAGCTGTCCGACGGCGCGCAGCCGCCGCCGTACGAGCGCCGGATCGGCGCCCGCACCCAGGGCCAGCTCCGCCTCGACCTCCTCGAGGTCCGCCCGCAGGTCGGCGCGCTCCTCCCGGGTTAACCCCGGATAGGTCGCGAGGAGGGTGTAGATCCGGCGGAAGGCCCCCTGCCGGGCCTGCTCCGTCCCGCCGCCCTGGATGACGGTGCTGCGGCTGTGATTGCCGATGACGTTGCCGTCGCCCGTGATCCGGATGTTGTCCCGGCCCACGAAGTCGCCCGCGACGTTGGTCTGCCGTCCCACCCGCTGCCCCCGCTGGTCGAAGAGGGTGTGGCGTTCGCCCGTGACCACGTCGCCGCCGACGCTACCCCCCACGTGCACGCCCCCGGCCCCCACCGCCGTGGCGCCCGCACCCTGGGCGATGGCGCCGTCCCCGTGCAGGGTGGCCCGGTAGAGGGTCTGGATGGTCGCCTCCGCCTCCGGCTGCACCGCCTCCCACCCCGCCGCCGGCAGCCCCTTGCCCCCCCGCAGGAGGGCCACGGGAAAGTCCTCGGTGGCGGTGTCGAAGAAGGGCGTCTGCTCCGCCCGACAGAGGGTGCGGGCGCTCTGCGGCACCGCCTGCCCCAGGTGATTCATCAGGTTGGAGACGCGCACTACCTGCGTGCCGGGGCGATTGCCCGCGCCCTGCAGCGCCTCGAGGAGGTGGTAGGTGTAAAGGCTTAGGGTGCCGTCGGGACGGACCCAGGAGCGCTGGGCGCCGCGGGAGGCGGTAAAGACCGCACGTCCCTCTCCCTCCTTCAGAGCCTCGACCAGCCCCTGGGGTAGAGCGCGCTCCTGCCAGGCGGGGGGCAGGTCGGTGCCCGCTGCCTCCTTCGCCGTCGCCATCCCTTCGGCGTGGCAGCTGTCGATGATGACCAGGAGCCGCCGGGCGGGGAGGGCCCGCAGTCCCTCCGTGAAGGCCTCCGCCGCCAGGGCCGAGCCGGGAATGTCGAAGGGGCGGACGTCGTGGGGGATCAGGTAGTAGCGCTCCGTGCTCTCGTCGAGCCAGCCGTGACCCGAGTAGTAGACGACGGCGGTCGCCTCCGGATCGGCAGTCGCGCGCTCTCCCAGCCAGACCAGCCCCTCGAGGATGGCGGCTCGGGTGGCCTGGGCGTCGTGGAGCAGGCGCACGTGTTGGGCGTCGGCGGGGTAGGCGCAGAGGTCGGGGTTGGTGAGCGCCCTCTGTAGGGT
>DAOTVC010000015.1:0-8133 GCA_034437215.1 Anaerolineae bacterium
AGTGGGGCGCGTGCTCTTCGATGATCGGTTCCAGATAAGCGAAGACCTCCTCATCGACGAAGAGAGAGCCTTCGTTCCAGCACCGCCCCTTGTACTCCCCGGGGAGGATTTCGAAGTAGAGGGTGCCCTCGAGCTGCTCCTTGTCTCGGATCAGACGAATCTTGCTCACCTTTCACCCGTCCCTTCCCTCGCCCAGAATACGACCTGCCCCCGCCTTCATCAACCGATACACGAAGCCGGCTGCCATCGTAGAAATTCTCGCGCTCGTCAAACTCACCCGTCGCCCTCAGACTCTTCTCCTCTACGTGCCAGCACTCCTCGTCCCGATAGATAAAGACTGCATAGAAGGTTTCCAAACCATCCTCCGCCATGCCGAGCACGGCGCCCACTTCGCCGTTGATCTCGACCAACTCCGGCTTGTCGGAAGCAACGCGCACTCTCTCGTAGAGCTCGTATTGGGCATAAGCAAAACCTCCGATGGCTCGTCCGTATAGCAGTTGGCTGTACTCTTCAAATCGCTTCATCACACTTGGGATGGCCTTTCAATACCGCGCATCACTCTGGAAACCTCAGATCGAGGAGACACTTCCGCAACTGGCGCCGAATCCTTTTAGCGCAGTTACCCATGCCCTTCCTCTCTAATTACTCCCCCACCAGCTCCTGCAACCGCGCCCACTCCTCCCACGTGTTCACATTGAAAAACGACCTTCCCTCGGGATCGATCCGGGCGACGGCAGCCTCCTCCAGCTCGCAGACCCGCACGTGGGCATAGAAGGCGACGATGCGCCGCCGGCCCTGCCGCAGGGCAGCTTCGGCGGCAGAGGCGCAGGCGGAGGGGCGGTAGAGGGCGTGCAGGGGCTCCAACTCACCCCTCCACCGGGGCACGACCACGTCGCACCCCTCGCCGGCCAGCGCCGCCAGCGCCCGCAGCAGATCAGCGTTGAGCAGCGGCAGATCACCCGCCACCACGTAGGCCCACGGTTCGCGCGCCGCCTCCAGCCCGGCGTGGACACCCGCCAGGACACCCATCCCTGGATAGCGGTCGGTCACCCGACGGACGTCGAGAAGCGGGAGAGGCTCCGCCTTCCGGGTGACCACCACGACCTCCCGCACCAGCGGGCGAAGGCGGGCCACCACCCACGCCAGCAGAGGCTCCCCCTCGACGAGAAGGCGGCGCTTGTCCCGACCCAGACGCTCGCTCCGCCCACCCGCCAGCACCACGCCCGTGTACGGCATCGAGGAAGCCTACCGGGGGTGACGCCCTAGGCTCGCGCTCACGCGATCCATGCCTGCCAATGCTCGGAGGGCACCTTCCCCAGCGCCTTGAGGTAGACGCTGACCTTGCCGTAGAAGATGAGCAGGGCCTCCTTGTAGATCTCCAGCTGGACGTGGGGCGGCACGGAGAAGTTGGGACCGCGATCGATCCGGCGCTGCGTACCACGCCTGCAGCTTGGTCACGCTGTCCACCAGCCCCGGCTCCGGGTTGCGGTAGGAGAAGTCCCTCTCGAAGATCGGATAGTAGCTCTCCATGATCTGTTCATCAGTACCCTCCACTAAAAGATAGGGATCAGGGACGAGGGACAAGGGACCAGTAACACCCCGATTCCTGATTCTCGATTCTCTACTCGATTCCCTCCACCCGCACCGCGCTCACCTTGTACTCCGGGATCTTCGCCTGCGGATCGAGGAAGGCGCCCGTCGCCCAGTTGACGTTGCCCGCGGGGAAGTGGAAGGTCCCGAAGATGAGGCCCGGGGCGACGCGGTCGGTGAGCCAGGCGCGCGCCTCGAACTCGCCCCGCCGGGAGCTGACCCGCACCCGGTCGCCGTGAGCGATCCCCAGGCGCCGCCCGTCGTCGGGATGGAGCTCGATCCACGGCTCGGGGTAGAGCGCCATCAGGTTCGAGGAGCGGCGGGTCATCTCCCCGCCGTGCCAGTGGTAGAGCGTCCGCCCCGTCGTCATCGTGAAGGGGTAGTCGGCGTCGGGGTGCTCCTCCGGCTCCAGGTGGGGATTCGCGGTGAAGAGCCCCTTCCCCCGCGCGAAGGTCCCCACGTGCAGGATCGGGGTGCCGGGATGGTCGGGGCCGCGCACGGGCCACTGAAGCTGCTCCCCGGCGTCGAGCCGCGCGTAGTTGAAGCCCGCGTAGATGGGGGTCAGCGCCGCCAGCTCGTCCATCACCTCCGCGGGGGAGGCGTAGTCCATGGGGAGCCCCATCCGTGTGCCGACCTCGCAGAGGATCTCCCAGTCGGGCAGCGCCTCGCCCGGCGGCTCCACCGCCTTGTGCACCCGCTGGACCCGCCGTTCGGTGTTGGTGTAGGTGCCCTCCTTCTCGGCGAAGCAAGCGCCGGGCAGGATCACGTCGGCGAAGCGCGCCGTCTCGGTGAAGAAGATGTCCTGCACCACCAGGAAGTCGACGGCCTCCAGCGCCCGCCGCACGTGGTTGAGGTCCGGGTCCGAGGTCATGGGGTCCTCCGCCATGACGTAGAGCGCGCGGACGTCGCCCGCCTCCGCCCCCTGCATCAGCTCCACGACGGTGAGCCCCGGATCCTCGGGCAGCCCCTCGACGCCCCACCCCGCCTCGAACTTGGCCCGCATCTCGGGATCGGCGACCTTCTGGTAGCCCGGGTAGACGTTGACCAGCGCCCCCAGGTCGCAGGCGCCCTGCACGTTGTTCTGACCGCGCAGCGGATTGACCCCGCCGCCCGGCACGCCGATGTTGCCCAGGAGCATCTGGAGGTTCGCCAGCGTCATCACGTTGCGCGTGCCGGTGATGTGCTGGGTGATCCCCATGGCCCAGAAGACGGCGGCGGGTCGGTGCTCGTGGAGCAGGCGGGCAGCCTCGCGGATCTTCTCCGCCGGCACGCCCGAGATCTCCGCCGCCCGCTCCGGCGAATAGTGCATGACCACCTCGCGGAAGGCCTCGAAGCCCTCCGTGCGCGCCTCCATGTAGGCCCGGTCCTCCCAGCCCCGGGCCAGGATCTCGTGCATGATCCCGTTGAAGAGCGCCACGTCGGTGCCGGGGCGCTGCTGGAGGTGTAGGCAGCCGGGCAGCCGCGTCAGATCGATGCGGCGGGGGTCGGCGACGATGAGCGGGATACCCTCCTCGCGCACCCGCCGGCGCATCCTGATCCCGATCACGGGGTGCTGCTCGGTGGTATTGGAGCCCGTGACGAGGTAGAGCGCCGCTTCTCCCGTGGCGTCGGCGATGGAGTTGGTCATCGCCCCGCTGCCCAAGGTCGTCGCCAGCCCGGCGACCGTCGAGGCGTGGCAGAGGCGGGCGCAGTGGTCGACGTTGTTTGTCTTGCCGGCGGCGCGCGCCAGCTTCTGCATCAGGTAGTTCTCCTCGTTGGTGCACTTCGCCGAGGAGAGGTAACCCACGCTGTCGGGCCCGTGGGTATCCCGATGATAGGCGAGCTGCTGGGCGACCAGGGAGAGGGCCTCTTCCCAGGTAGCTTCGCGGAAACCGCCATTGCCTATTTCGTATTCCGTATTGCGTATTCCGTCATCTAGCTTCGAGCTTCCAGCCTCCAGTTTCCAGCTTCCAGCCTCCAGTTTCCAGTATCCAGCTTCCAGTTTCCAGTATCCAGCTTCCAGTTTCCAGCCCTCGCGAATCAGCGGTTTGGTGAGCCGCTCCTCACTGTGGACGAAGTCGTAGCCGTAGCGCCCCTTGACGCAGAGCGCCAGCCCGTTGAGCGGCGCGTCCTCCGCGGAGGTGACCCGGGTGATCTTGCCCGTGCGCGTGCTGACGTGGAGATCGAGCTGGCACCCCACCCCGCAGTAGGTGCAGGTGGTCCGCACCCGGCGCTGCTCGGCAGCCCGTCCCCACCCCACGGAGGGCCGGTCGAAGAGGGCGCCGACGGGGCAGTAGGCCACACAGATGCCGCAGGACTCGCAGCCTGCCTCGATCATCGTCTGCCCGCCGCCCGCCACCAGCCGGGTCTCGTAGCCCCGTTGGGCGAAGGTCCAGACGTCACAGCACTGGATCTCCTGGCAGGCCCGGACACAGCGCCCGCAGAGGATGCACTTGTTCAGATCGACCAGCACCACCGGGTTGGAATCGGCGTCCCGGGAATAGCGGGGGCGCTCGAAGGCCGGCTCTGGCAGAGGGACGTCATAACGGTAGACCCAGCGCTGGAGCTCGCAGGCGCCGTTCCCCTCGCAGGTGATGCACTCGTTGGGGTGGTGCTTGAGGAGCAGCCTGAGCACCGAGCGCCGTAGGGCCACCACCGCCTCGCTCTCCGTATGAATCACCTGCCCTTCGGCGACGGGCAGCGTGCAGGCCGTGACCGGATCGCCCAGCCCCTCCACCTCGACCACGCAGAGGCGGCAAGCGCCGGTCGGGGTCAGGTCGGCGTGATGGCAGAGCGTCGGGATCTCGATCCCCGCCCCCTGCGCCGCCTCCAACACCGTCGCTCCGGCGGGCGCCTGGACGGGATATCCGTTAATCAAGAGGTGGACCTTGTTAGTCATGGAATCTCCTCAAAGTCAGGGATTAGGGACTGGGGATCCGGGATCAGAAAACCAACTTTCGCAAATACTTCACCTAATCCCCTATCCCGAATCCCTGTTCCCTTGCATTACCGCCTCCACCGGACAGACCTGCTCGCAGATCCCGCAGCGGATGCAGATTTCGTCATCGATCGCGTGGCGCTCTCGGGGCGCCCCCTCGATGGCCTCGACGGGGCAGTTGCGGGCACAGATCCCGCAGCCGATGCACGCCTCCGTGATCTCGTACTCGATCAGCGCGCGGCAGACCCCCGCCGGGCACCGCTTCTCCACGATGTGGGCGACGTACTCGTCGCGGAAGTAGCGCAGGGTGCTCAGCACGGGGTTGGGCGCCCCCTTGCCCAGCCCACAGAGCGAACCGGCCTTGACCGTCTCCCCCAGCGCCTCCAGCGTCTCCAGATCCTCGAGCTGCCCCTCGCCTTCAGTGATGCGGTTGAGGATCTCCAGCATCTCCAGCGTTCCCAGACGGCAGGGCGTGCACTGCCCGCAGGACTCGTCCTGAGCGTAGTCCAGGAAGAAGCGGGCGATGTCCACCATGCAGACCTCCTCGTCCATGACGACGAAACCCCCCGATCCCATGATCGATCCGGCGGCGACGAGCGACTCGTAATCCACCGGTAGATCGAGGTATGCCTCGGGGATACAGCCCCCCAGCGGTCCGCCCGTCTGCACCGCCTTGAAGCCCTTGCCACCCGCGATGCCGCCGCCCACGTCGTAGACGATCTCGCGGATGGTGATCCCCAGCGGCACCTCGATGAGGCCCGTGCGCTCCGCCTTACCCGCCACGGCGAAGGTCTTCGTCCCCTTGCTCCTCTCCGTCCCCATCGAGGCGAACCACGCCCCACCCCTGAGGATGATCTGGGGGACGTTGGCGAAGGTCTCGACGTTGTTGATGTTGGTGGGCTTCCCCCAGAGCCCCTCGACGGCGGGATAGGGCGGGCGGGGGCGGGGGATGCCCCGTTGGCCCTCGATGGAGCGCATCAGCGCCGTCTCCTCGCCGCAGACGAAGGCCCCGGCCCCCATCCGTATCTCCACGTCGAAGTCGAAGTCGCTGCCGAGGATGCCCGCGCCCAGCAGCCCGTAGTCACGCGCCTGCTGGATGGCGATTCGCAGGGCCCGTAACGCGTGGGGATACTCCGCCCGCACGTAGATGTAGCCCTGCTGCGCGCCGATGGCGTAGGCGGCGATGATCATCCCCTCCAGCACGGAATGGGGATCGCCCTCCAGGACGCGCCGGTTCATAAAGGCGCCGGGGTCCCCCTCGTCGCCGTTGCAGATGACGAACTTCTCCTCGCCGGGCGCGTGGCGCGCGAAGGACCACTTGCGGGCGGTGGGAAAGCCCGCCCCGCCCCGTCCCCGCAGACCGGAGGTGTCGACCTCCTCGAGGACCTGCTCCGGCGTCATCTCCGTGAGCACCTGGGCCAGGGCCCGGTAGCCTTCGCAGGCGATGTAGTCCTCGATGTTGTCGGGACGGATGCGCCCCACGTTGCGCAGGACGACCCGCACCTCCTTGGGGCTGGGCGGGGGGAGCGGCGCCACGGGCAGGGGAGGGATGAGCCACGCGTCGGCCCGCTCGCCCCGGTAGAGGTGCGTCTCCACCACGGCGCGGGTGCCCTCGGGGGTCAGATTGCCGTAGCGGGTGCCCTCCGGATAGACCATGAGTTCGACACCCCGCGGGCGGAAGCCCAGCGTGGGCACGTCCAGCACCCGCACCTCGTCGCTCAGCCCGTGCGCCTCGAGGCTCGCCAAGAGCGCATCCCTGACCGCCCCCACCCCCTCGACGGCGTGGCTCAGCAGCACGTGAGAACGATAAAGCGTCATGACATGACCTCTCCTTCAAACAAACTTCGTCTGGGAACCGATCCCCACTCTGGAGAAAACGATGGCCGAATCGCACGCAGCGAGAGCCGTGCAGCCCTCACCCAGAGTATAGCAGCTCTCTCACCCACGAAAAGATGAAATAAGCCGGGTCAGGATTGACCTCTTCGTCTACGCCACCCCCTCCAGCCAGGGGAGGTGATCGAGGTCGGCGTTGCCGCCCGAGAGGACGACGCCCACGCGCCGCCCGCGGAAGTGCTCGGCGTGCTCGAAGAGGGCCGCCACCGGCACCGCCGACGAGGGCTCGATGACGATCTTCACCCGCTCCCAGATCAGGCGCATGGCGTTCACGATCCCCACCTCACTCACGGTGATGATGTCGCTCACGTGCCTCCGGATGATGGGGAAGTTGACGTCGCCCAGGAAGGTGCGGAGTCCGTCCGCCACGGTGTAGGCACCGGTGGGCGGGTAGATGCGCCCGTCGCGGAAGGAGCGAGCGGCGTCATCCACCGCCTCCGGCTCGGCGGCGATCACCCGCGCCCGGGGCGCGCGCCCCTGCACCGCCAGCGCCGTCCCCGCCAGCAGCCCGCCGCCCCCCACCGGCGTCGTCACCACGTCGAGATCGTGCACCTCCTCCAGCAGCTCCAGCGCCGCCGTCCCCTGCCCCGCGATCACGTGGAAGTCGTTCGAGGGATGGATGAAGACGGCGTCCGTCTCCTCGAGCACCCGCTCCAGCGTGCGCTCCCGGTCCAGCGGGCGCGATCCCGCCCAGACGATGCGCGCCCCGTAGCCCTTCACCGCCGCCACCTTGACGGGCGGCGCGTCCTCGGGCATCACCACCGTGGCGCAAATGCCCCGCAGTCCCGCGGCGTAGGCGACCGCCTGTGCGTGATTGCCCGAGGAGTGCGTCGCTACCCCGCGCGCAGCCTCCTCCTCGGCGAGGGCGAAGACCGCATTGCAGGCGCCCCGGGCCTTGAACGCGCCCACCTTCTGAAAGGACTCCGCCTTCAAGTAGACCTCGGCACCGCATAACTCGTTCAACGTCTGCGAGGTCAGGACCGGTGTGCGGTGGACGTAGGGCGCGATGCGGGCAGCGGCTTCGACAACGTCGGCAAAAGCAGGTATGGCGTTCACGACTTCTCCTTTGGTGTGTGGTAAGTCCACATTATATCAATAGGGTGTGTTTCAATCCAATTGTGAGCTACCCGTGGCTGAAACGTGAGGGCCTCACGGTTTACGTTTCACGCTTCACGCCTCGGTTTAAATCAAGAGAAACACACCCCTATCAATAACTGGAGGAAGACTGCGGAGTTGAAGGCGCGCCGATAGGCAGTACCTATGACCTAAATTACCTAAATTCCGTAGTATGATAGGATAAGGTAGACTGTCGTCTAGTCGATCACAGGAATTACTGTATGAGAACTTTTGTTACTCACCTAAATCGAGTGGCTGACAAAAGTGTTCTATATCTGCTGGCTGAGAAAAGAGTCCTCTGCAACAGTGGTCTGCCCGTGCTAGTGCCCTTAAACTTAAGTTGGCAGGCGCGGTGGTCAAGTTCGCCACAAGAGGGCCATGATTGCGCATCCCTTGTCTTTGCCGGCACAGCCTGGCTCGCTGATGCCCGACGCTATCTACTTCATCGGGGAGGACCGAACGGCTACCAGATCATGATAAAGGCTATCGCCACCTTTCATATCTGGCGCCCGGGCAATACGATTCACATCTCGCAACTAGAGACACAAATCCCATCGGAGCTCCTACTAGAAATTACCCTCGGCCCCCCGCTCATGCTCGCCCTGGCCCTCCACGCC
>DAOTVC010000016.1:0-10151 GCA_034437215.1 Anaerolineae bacterium
TCCGTGACGTGAAGCCAGGCGGTCAAGCGTGAGGGAGCCGCTGGGGCCACCTGACGGGGTTGAGAAGAAGACTGTAGCAGGGCGTAGCGCCAGAGGGTCGCGACCCCGTCGTTGAATTCGTCCACCGTCCAATGGCGAAAGCGCTCTTGTACGTCGCGCACCCGGGAGGGGCGGTCAAAGGCCTGCCAAAGACGACGCGCAGCGCCGTTCAGCACCACGGGACCCGACGGCGAAAGCGGACTAAAACAGACAGTGTAGTCGTCGTAGAGAGGAATGGACAGGGGGGAGGGCTGCTGAAACAATTCTGTCTCCAATGGATATCCCACGGGTCCATGCCGGTCGACCTCAACGGTTCGGGCACAGGCGCAGTCACAATCGCAGTCGCACTGACCTGACGGTACGCCCTGCTGACGCTCCTCGTAAATAAACAGCGGTGTATCAGACAAGCGATACAAGTTCATCCCCCCTCCTATCCCAGACGACGACGGCGAATACTGATCTCCCGCACGTCACACATGGCCACGAGCCGCTGGCGGTGCAGAATAGGCAGCGACTCATTCTTCCAATGCTCCCGCAGATACTGGCACCAGTCAATAGCCAGTTCGGGGTGATCCTGAGCCAGGTAGTCGATGCGCTGCGCCTAGGATCTGCAGCTCATCGTTGAAGGTGCGCCTACCATACCCCCCCTCCCGTCTGCTCAAGAGCGCGTAGGCCTTGGTATAAATAGCGAGAGCAGCATCGTAACGCCGCTCCTCGAAGGCCAGGTCGCCCAGAACCCGCTGCATGCGCCCGTAGTGGTGGGTGAAGTCGTACCCGGCCTCGATCAGCGCCTCCAACTCACCGGCACAGCGGATGATGCGGTCCCGCAGTCTCTCATCCTGCATCCTCGATGCCTTCCACTTCGTGTAGGTCACCTCTGCAATTCCGACGAGATTGTTAAACTGGGTGCGAACGTCGTGGACGGTACGCGCCAGCTGCATGCTCTTCTCGAAGTGGCTCAAGGCCTCGTCCAGCAGATTCTTGTTCCACAGCACACAGCCCAGGACGTGGTACTCCCAGGGCATCTCGGTCTGTACGTTGAACTCGATGCTGTGTCTCAGGTCCCTTTCGTCCTGCTCAAGATTGTCCAGAAGACGATAGACGGCACCACGGAAGCTGTAGAGGCGAGCGAGCCAGACAGGATCGTTCTGCGGCTCGAAGATACGAAGAGCTTCATTGTAGTGGTGCAGCGCCCTCTCGTAATCTCCGCGGTTGCGGTAGAGCTCCCCGATGGTAGAGTGGCTCGCGCCGACGGCCTGCTCCACTCTCAGCTCCTCCCGAATCCTCAAGGACTCCTGGCAGTAGCTCTGAGCGCTCTCATACTGTCCCTGGAGCGCGTGAGAGTGACAGATGTTGTAAGATGGCAGCCAACTGCGCCCTGTCCATCACCTGGGCCTTCTGGTATTCCTCCAGCGCCTGCTCGTGATACCCTGTGGCACGCTCCAACAAGCCCAGGCGGCGATGCACCAACCCCAGGGTATCCAGGATGCGAGCCGTCCATTGGGAGACCTTAGGATGCTCCTCACACACCCTCAGAGCTTCCCGAAACTGTTGAGCCGCCTCGACGAGATTCCCCAGGTGCATGTAGTAGTTCCCCATACGGGTGAGGATGTCGAGCTGGTAGCGCGGCTCCTTGTAATCGGCCCGCAAGCTCTCGATGAGATGGCGCCCCTCCTCGAGATCCAGACTGCGGAGCTTCTGCTTGACGAGACGGATCTTGTACATGTACCGGGTCTCGTGATCGTAATTTCCCCTGCGCCGGGCCTGCTCCACTCGTTCGCCCACAATGTGCAACAGAGGGCCTCGAACGTCGAGTCCGGCGCGATCGAAGACCTCCGCAAAGGTAATCACACCCTTTCTCCAATCACTCTCCAGGGTATACCGCACCCGGTCCAACTCGAGGGTCCAGAAGGCACGCTCCAGGGCATCGATCTGCTGCTCCAGACGGATGCTCGGCGGCTCCTGCTTCAGCCTCTGAATCTGCGCCCTGATCTCTTTCAACTCTTGGGTGAGGTACCTTGCGGCACGCTCTGCCTCGCGTTGACGCCGGTCCCCATCCAGATCCACCTCAGGCCAGACGTAGGTGTTGATGAGACGCCGCATCTCGTCGTGCAGGGCGATTCGGCCATTCGGCAGGGTCTTGATGAAAACCTGCTGGCTGGCCTCCTCGTACAGCTCTGCGGTTGCTGTCTCGTAAGGGGGCAGAAGGTGAGCGATGGAATTCACGTGAGCTTGTGCAGCAGCCTGGTGAAAATCAGGAAGAACCAGGTAAGCCCCATGCCGAAGCCCGAGGCGTAGATCAGAGAAGGAGACCAGCCCTGTCCGATGGCCACCGCGGCGCTCACCTTCTTGGGCTGCAGCGGCATGGGCAGCCGGTAGACCAAGCCCAACGCGATGTTGGTCAAGCCGAGATTGACGAAGAGGCCCGCCGGGTCGAGACCGTTGACGGCGATATGCCCAATCGCCAGCGGGAAGTGCCGAAGTCACCGAGGGAGCCGCCCAACTCCAGGTACCTTACCCTGCGACGAACGCCTGCGTGCTGGATCCGTCAGGGCGCCTCCTCCTCTACGATAAAGGCTTGCCCCAGCAGCTCCCGCGTCAGCTCGCGGTAGCCGGCCAACCGCTCGGGATCGAGGAAGTAGTGGATGCGGTAGCGCCCCGTTCCCCATACACCCGTCCGAGATCCTTCAGCACCTGGCGTCGACGACGCAGTCCCAGTAACCTGACTCAATCAAAGTTGGGCCTGCACCTCGTCGAGTTGAACGGGGCTTTCTTGACATCGCCCCTGTCCTCAGTTAGAATCATCTTATAGACACACGACTTGCCGTCTCAGCAGATTGAGGAGGTATCAGGACCCGGCAGGAGACGCCACGCATAGGGTAAGCGTGGAAGTTAGGCCCCTTGTTTGCCTTCATATCTCAAGCGGGAAGGGTTCCCCCAATACTCTGAGCCCACCGCACCTGACCAGAGTAGCGCAACAGAGCAGAGGGAGTCTAGGTCTTGCTGGGACACCTACTCTCAGGTATGAAGTGTCGATCTACTGAGTCTTAAGTGCAGAGAGGCGGGTAACTATGAGGCGCACCCTATGGCTGATCTTCCTGACAAGTCTGCTGCTGGTTGCCGGCGTTCAGCCTCTGTTTGCAGAAAGTCGCCCTGTCGTCGTCCTCGAGGTCGGCGGTGTCATCAACCCCTTGACAACCCAATACCTGGAACGGGGGCTGCGCGTGGCCCGGGATCGGAATGCTCAGCTTGTGATCATCAAGATGGACACGCCCGGGGGCCTGGAGACGGCCATGCGCGACATAGTGCAACTGCTCCTGGATGCAGGTCTGCCAACCGTAGTTTACGTGACGCCAGGAGGGGCACGGGCGACGTCAGCGGGGTTGTTCATCCTGTTGGCTGCGGATATCGCAGCTATGGCACCCGCTACCCACGTCGGGACGGCATACCCGGTGCCGTTGGGCGGCGAGCGCGACGAGGTCATGGACGAGAAGGCCGTGAGCGATGCGGCTGCCCTGGTGCGCAGCATTGCCGGCGAGCGCGGACGGAATGCGGAGTGGGCGGAGCAGGCGGTGCGTGACAACCTGTCCGTGACGGCGGAGGAGGCGCTGCAGCTCAACGTCATCGATCTGGTCAGCGCCGATCTCGACGATCTCCTCCACCGGCTGGACGGTCGCGAGATTGCCGGTGTTAGGCTGGCGACGGCAGATGCCGAGCTCGAAGAGCACCCCATGACTGTCGCAGAGCAGCTGTTTCACATCATCACCGATCCCAATGTCGCTTTCCTGCTTCTTTCGCTCGGCACGCTTTTCCTCCTGGTTGAGCTTGCCGATCCAGGCCTGAGTGTGGCGGGAGTTGGGGCTGCCGTCGCCTTTGTCCTCGCCTTCCTGGGGCTGGGTAACCTGCCGGTGAACTGGGCTGCTGTGGCGCTGCTGGGTGTATCCGTAATCCTCTTTGTGGTGGGCTTACTTACCGAGACGGAAGTGGTGGTCTCGCTCGCCGCCCTGGTTCCCTTCGTGCTCGGCTCGCTCCTGCTCTTCACCCCCTTCACGCCCACCTCGCCGTCGCTGCCCGAGGTGCGGGTCAGTCCGTGGCTGATCGCGCTGGTAGGTGTAGGCATGGTGGGTTTCAGTGTGCTCGTACTGCGCGCGATTCTGGCCGCAAGCAAGCTCCCCCCGCGGTCAGGTGCGCAGCGGCTGGTTGGACATACCGGCGTGGCGTTGACCGATCTGGTTCCCACAGGTCAGGTGCGGGTAGATCTTCAGGATTGGAGTGCGGTTTCGATGGCCGGTCCCATTCCCGGAGGCTCCCCGATCCGGGTGACCGGTATTCGCGGCGTCCGCCTGGCAGTCGTGCGCAGCGACGCGCCCCTTGTGGCTGCGGTCACCCCTTCGGATGAAGAGGTTGAGCAGCCTTCAGCAGAGTAAGCGCCTGTAAGAAAACAACTTCCCGACGGGGGGGTGCTGGGGGAGCGTAACGAACTTCTGGAAGTGCTGGAGGCGCACAGCCCTCAAACGAGTCAGGAGGAGTTGTTTCATCCTAACTCCAGAGATGTCGGGAAGTTATGCTTTTACGATCCCTAAGCGTCTGTAAGAAAACAACTTCCCGACGGAGGGTGCTGGGGGAGCGTAACGAACTTCTGGAAGTGCTGGAGGCGCACAGCCCTCAAACGAGTCAGGAGGAGTTGTTTCATCCTAACTCCAGAGATGTCGGGAAGTTATACTTTTACGAACTAAGGAGATGAACGTATGGACTGGATAATCCTCGGTATCGTCGTCTTGACAGCACTGGTTATTGCGGCTGCCTCCGTTCGAATCGTGCCGGAGTACCGGCGCCTCGTCGTCTTTCGTCTGGGACGATCGCTGGGCACCAAGGGGCCCGGAATCGTCTTCCTGATCCCGTTCGTGGATCGCGGCGCGTCCGTGGACCTGCGGGAAGTGTTTTTCGATGTCCCGCCTCAGACGTGCATCACGGCGGATAACGCCTCGGTCAGCATCGATTTTCTGGTCTATGATAAGGTCATCGACCCCGAGCGAAGTGTGCTGGAGGTCGAGAACTTCACGGGTGCCGCCAGGGGCCTGGCGATCACGACCCTGCGCGCCGTCGTCGGCGCGATGGATCTCGACGACGTGCTCTCGAAGCGGGACGAGATCAACCGTGTTCTCCACGAGAAGTTGGATGACGTGACCGACCGCTGGGGTATCCGCGTGATGGCTGTCGAAATCCGTGAGGTCGTGCCGCCCCGTGACATCCAAGAGGCGATGACCCGCCAGATGGCGGCAGAGCGCATGCGCCGCGCCACGGTCACGGAGGCCGAAGGTCAGCGGGAAGCCGCGGTAACGCGCGCCAACGGTGAGCGGCAGGCCACGGTGCTCCGGGCCGAGGGCGAGAAGCAGGCCACTGTTTTGCAGGCTGAAGGTGATCGTCAAGCCGCCATTCTGAGAGCGGAAGGCTTCGCTCTCGCGCTAAATGAGATCTACAAAATTGCGCAGGGCGTCGACAGCAAGACGTTGACGCTCCAATACCTGGATGCGCTGAGAGCCCTCGGCGCAAGTGCCGCGACGAAGTTTGTGATCCCCGCCGAGCTGTTCAATCTGGCCCAGCCACTGGTCACTAATGCCAAGCGTGCGATGGATGAGTAGCCTTCACTGTCACCGGAGGTACTCCCTCGAAGGGTGACGAAGGAGATCGAACACTACGCGGACGCCGGGCCTCCGTCACTGTGGGCCGTCGAGGAACGGATCGACCTGCTCTTGTGCAAGGCGGAGTGGGATGAGTAAAGAGCGGCCGCGAGCGCCGGTGCATGCACCAAGATGCACCGGCACTCGCGGCCACAACGAAGCCGTTACCTCAAAACTACCCTCTAGCGGCCCAGAAGCTCATCGATCTCCTGCATTTGGGCCGGTGTCAGCGGGCCGTAGTCCATCGCGCCACAATTCTGCTCCACCTGCTGCACGCTCTTGAAGCCGGGGATCGGCAGCGTATGGGGGCTGCGCGCCCACAGCCAGGCCAGCGCGCCCTGGGCCAGCGTGCGCCCGTCGCTGCTGAGAATCTCCCGGATGGCGTCGAGCCTCTCGTACCACTCCGGCCCCGGCTTGCCGTCCACAAAGTACTTCATCCATTCGGGGCTCTTGGTCCCGCGCACGTCGTCGGCAGGCAGCACCGAATCCGGCGTATACTTGCCGGTGAGCAGGCCCATCGCCAGCGGCCCGCGGTTAAGACCCGCCAGGTTGAGCTCCTCACAGAGCGCCACCATCTCCGGTGCATCATCGAGCACGTTCATCTGGAACTGGACGGCCGTACAGTGGCGACCGACGGCAAAGGCGCGGGCGCTGGCCGGGAAGTCCGTACTCCAACCGTACGCGCGCACTTTTCCCTCGGCGACCAGCGCTTCGAGGGTTTCCAGAATCGGCTCGACCTCATCGGGCGGGAAACCGTTGTCGTGAAACTGGTAGAGGTCGATGTAGTCCGTCTGCAGGCGCCGCAGGGAGTCCTCGCAGGCGGCGCGAATCCCCGCCGGTGAGGTGTCCGCTCCGGTGACCTGGCGAGTCTCCTCGTCGAAGAGCGCGTTGAACTTGGTGGCGATGACCGCCTCTTCACGCCGCCCCGCCAGGGCCCGACCCAGCACCCGCTCGCTGTGCCCGGCCCCATAGACGTTGGCCGTGTCGAAGAGATCGACGCCCAACTCCAGCGCCCGGTGAATGGCGCGGATGGACTCCTCGTCGTCCATCTCGCCCCAGCCCAAGGGGGTCTCACCGGCCCAGAAGGGGCCGCCGATGGCCCAACAGCCCAGGCCCATCGGGCTCACCTCGATACCACTGCGTCCTAACAGTCGCTTGTCCATGTACACACTCTCCTTTTGAAAGTAGTCCAATAGTCATTGAGTCGTCCGGTCGGATAGTCAGAAACAACCACCTCCCCATCACCCTCGTCGTACATACAGGTCTAATCCACTCTGTTTTTGGTGCTTGGATGGCTGCTAATCGTTGCCGTGTCACAACCTGGTACCGTGCAGTGATTCTTCTCAGCGCGCCACTTATTCCTTGTATGCAACGGATTTTTGATTGACTATGGAAGGCGTATAAATGTTACCACGTTACTTGGAATATAATGAGGCTCACTCAGAACGTTACGTCGCGTCAGCGTCAATGTGTAGTTCCCCGGTATGGAGAGGTCAAACCACTCATCAATGGGCAGACGAACGCAAGAGCTCTTTTCCTCGGTCATCCTCAAAAAAGAACGTCTGCCCGGTGGATCTATTAGGGCCTCTTCCATCCCCTGACTGACCCCCAGTATGACCTCCTCTTTGTACTCCTTAGGTTGCTTCTGCTCTACGAGCGGTCAACAGAACATCTGACACTAATAGAACTGCCACGCCGCCGCTGTTTACGCTGCACTTGAAGCACCACCAGCGGCATCAACGCCAACCAGATGCCTCAGTAGTAGAGCAAGTAGTTGGTCGCAACACGGCAGTCGTTGGGCTTGACGTAAGCGAGGAGAGCGGCGGCGCCCCACTGCGGTGCCAGGAGCCGGCGAAATCCAACCCTCCCTTGTGCGCATTTAGCTGTAGCCAGTGTGCCAAGTTCTTGTTTTGTTAATCATCTATGTTAATATTACCTTAGAATGTTCACCGGACGATCATAAGATTAGGGTGAGCGAGGTAGTTGATGCGCGTGAACGAGCGAATATACGAGAAACGCGATCGTACACGACTATCTGGACGTTGACCTGCCACAAATCTGGGATATCGTGCAAGACGATCTTCCCCACCTTAAGCGTGCCGTCGCCACCATGCTGAGGGAGTTGGAGAGCAAGTCGTCCTTCCCTACATAAAAGCAGGGCTTCACTGTAACTATCGTTGGAGATGGACACCACAGCTCTACCTTCGAAGGAGAAGGAGACGCTCCGGCTAAGCAAACAGCCCGGCGCAAAGGCCGGGCCGCTTCCGTGTACCCCTGCCGCGACTCGAACGCGGGCCACCGGCTCCGGAGGCTTGTGGCTTAGCGGATAGAGAGAGGCCGTGATCCAGAGCTAGCTCCGGACCACGGCCTTGGTGATGAGCGATCAACTACACATCTCCTGGAGAGCGCGAAGCAACTGAGGCAGGATAGAGTAGCGATCATGTTGCTCCTGCAACTCGCCTACCGCGAACCTGGCGTAGTACTTCCTCGTAGTACCGAGATCCTTGTGTCCCAAAAGATCGGCGAGGATGGCAAGATTCCCACCCTGCAGCAGGTAAGCGATGGCGTAACGATGGCGGAAGGCATGAGCGTTGGTCCGCCCCTCAATGTCCCTATGCTCCTTCAAGCGACTGAGCATCTTCTGCGCGCCATTCACCGTGAGGGGGGTACCGCGCCGGCTCACCCAGAGGGCCTCGCCGGCATCCGTAGCCACCTCATCGCGCGCCCTCAACCACTCTCGCAACACCTCTGCAACATCCTCACTGAAGAAGACGAAGCGCCAATCACCGTTCTTCTCCAACACAACGGCGCGTCTCGTTCGCAGATCCAGATCGCTGATCCGCAAACCCATCAGACCGCCGATCCGACATCCGGTGGCTATCATGAAGAGCAACATTGCGAAATTGCGTTTCTGTTCCCAGGGTTCGCCCCTGTCCAAGGCTGCAAGGAACATCTGCAAGATATCCTTGATTTCAATGGCCTTGGGTGGGGTATTTTGTAGACGGGGAAGTTGGATACGTTGAGCCAGATTATCGGTCACCAGTCCCTCCTCCATCATCCAGTTATACAACCGACGAAGCGACCGCAGGTGGCCATGTACTGTAACGATGCTAAGGTCTTCGCCGTACAAGAAGTCAGCATAGGCGCGCAGATCATGGATCGTGACGCTGGCCAACTCCTTGTGTCCAAGGCGCTCATCCAGTCGCCGGAGACGTTCATCGTACGTCTCCACCGTTCGTGGCTGAAGGCCATTGGCCCGACACGCGAGCAGGAATTCCTCTATCCCTCTACCGAGTTTCATAGTGGTCCTCCTTTCATAGACCTAGGAGGATTGTAACAAAAAAAGGGGAGTTCGCCATTGTAATGCTCCTTTGGGGGGAACAAAAAGTCCCCGGGTTATGAACTAACCGGGGACTTTTGTTATTGTAGCACAGTCACGGGAGAAGCCAACCCCTCGTTTCGCTCATGGAAGTTGCACTCAAGGGACCATCCTGGAGGTGCTCAAGGGGAGGACCAAGCGTGCCCCTCCCCCACCCTTATCGTAGGGACAGCGCTCAGACCACGAAAACTGTTTGTCGCAAAGGCCAACTGATCGGTATAGCGAAGTATAGAGCGCCTGGAGCAGCCGCAGTTATCTAAGCGCTGCAAAGTTGGTGAGAACGGTAGTGTTGCTGATAAACGTCATACCTCTGTCTCGAAGTACTCCCGCAACACGGTCACCTCTGCCTCAGCTTCTTCCAGGCACTGTGGACCAAGTCGCGGTTGGATGCCATGCTCTACCAGAATCTCTTTCATCTGTGCCCAACTTACCCCGACCAGACTCGCCGCTTTCGCCAACGAGAGCCTCTCGGCTTGATAACGATGAAGGGCCAGTTGGATGCGCAAGTCGGGGCGCGCGCGCAGGAGGTGGCGCAGCGCATCCTGAATGACCGCCTCTTCGTCACTGTATAGACCCGGTGCGACAAGGTCTTCCGCTTTGAGCATACGCCCTCCCGTTCCTGCGTTCGAGACTTCCGTAGCCACAACCGTCATCCACCCTCATATTGTAACACCAAGAGCAGGGGGTGGAGATGCTGTGTCGAACGGGAGAGGGTTGGCAAACCACCGATCGCAGGCTCCGCCTTGCTGCGCCCAGGCGCCAGCCTGGGCCGGTCTCCATACCCTCACAGGTGGGCCGGTGTCTGCAACGCCCGCCTAGTAAGCGGGGGGTTCGGGGTTCGATTCCGTCTCAATACCCTCACAGGTGGACCGGTGTCTGCAACCTCCTGCTGGGATGCTCGTGTATCCGCACGTGACCCACGTCTCAATACCCTCACAGGTGGGCCGGTGTCTGCAACAATTGGATCGTAGACGCATTGCGCACGGGCCAGGATGTCTCAATACCCTCACAGGTGGGCCGGTGTCTGCAACGCAGTGCCAGCGGAAGGGGGT
>DAOTVC010000017.1:0-33822 GCA_034437215.1 Anaerolineae bacterium
ACGGGTGTCGGGGCGCAGCACGTGAAGGCGCTCGCGATCCACGCCCAGCGCCTCCGCCGCCAGCAGGGTGAAGACGGTGCGGCTCCCCTGCCCGAAGTCCGTCAGCCCGGAGGTCAGGGTGATGGAGCCGTCCTGCTCGACGCGCAGGGTGCTGACGGCGAAGTCCTCCCCCTCACCCCCCAGACCGCTGCCATGGAAGTAGCAGGCGACGCCGATCCCCCGCCCATCGCCATACGCCGCGCGCTTCTCGTCCCAGCCGGAGCGCTCGTGCACCCATTTCAGACACTCGGAGAGCCCCACCTCCTGCTCCAGCAGGTTGCCCGCCATCGTCCGGTCGCCCCGCCGCAGGCAGTTCCGCCGGCGGAAGTCGAGGGGGTCCCGCCCCAGCCTCTGGGCCAGCTCGTCCACCGCCAGCTCCACACAGGCCGTCGCCTGCATGTTTCCGAAGCCGCGGAAGGCGCCGGAGTAGCCGTTGTTGGTGTAGACGGCCTTCATGTCGACGTGGACGGCGTCGTAACGGTAGGCCCCCGCCGCGTGGACCGTCGCCCGCCACGTGGCGAGGGGTGAAGCGGCGGCGTAGGCGCCGCTGTCGGCCCGCATGGCCACCCGCGCCGCCCGCAGCCGCCCCTCCCTATCGGCGCCCAGCACCAGCCGCACCCGCATGGCCTGTCGCTTGTAGGAGGCTGCCAGGGACTCGGCGCGGCTGAGGATCAGGCGGACGGGCCGCCCGGTGCGGAGGGCCAGCCGGGTCGCCTGGGCGGAGGTCTGGTAGAGGACGTCGTCCTTGCCGCCGAAGGCGCCACCCACCGGAGGCTGCACCACCCGCACCCTCTCCGGGGGCAGCCCCGTCACCTGGGCCACCATGTCCCGGTTGATGAAGGGGCTTTGGCTGTTAGCGTAGATCGTCACCCCGCCGTCGGGCTCGGGGATGGCGAGGGCGCCCTCCGTCTCCAGATAGGCGTGCTCCTGGTGGCTCATCCGGTAGGTCTCGTCGAGGAGGAGGGGGCAGCACTCGAGGATGGGAGCCGGCTCGCCGTTGCGGACGATGTGGCGGGCGCAGAGGTTCCCCTCCCCCGTGGGCGACTCCGGAGGCACGAGGGGCGCGTCGGGATCGAGGGCCCGCTCCATATCGGAGAGGACGGGCAGGCGCTCCAGTTCGCAGACGATGCGCTCGACGCCCTCCCGGGCCGCCGCCTCACTCTCGGCGGCGACGACGGCGATGGGTTCGCCGACGTAGCGCACCTTCCGGTAGGCGAGGACGTAGGCATCCCGGATGGGCCAGCCGAAGTTCCCGTGCTCGACGAAGTCCTCGTGGGTGATGGCGGCGAGGACGCCCGGCACCTCCAACGCCGGTCCGACGTCGAGGCGCACCAGGCGGGCGTGGGGGAGGGGGCTGCGCAGCACCTGCGCGTGGAGTGTGCCCGGCAGGCGGATGTCGGCGACGAAGCGCGCCCGCCCCGCGACCTTGTCCGCGCCGTCGACATTGATCAGCTTCGGGTCACCGACGTAGCGCTCGTCCTTCATCTCGTCCGCTCCCCCTCCCGGCGGCGCACCGCCGCCGCCTCGATGGCGTCGACGATCTGCTGGTAACCGGTGCAGCGGCAGAGATTTCCCGTGATCGCCCGCCGGATCTCCTCCCGCGTCGGATGCGGATTCTTGCGCAGCAGCGCCTCCCCGGCGATCACCATGCCGGGCGTACAGAAGCCGCACTGCACCGCTCCGAACTCGAGAAAGGCCTGCTGGAGATCGCTCAGCCCGCCCGCGCCGTCGTGGAGCCCTTCGATGGTCACCACCGTCCGCCCGGCAATCTTCGAGACGGGGGTGCGGCAGGCCCGGACCGCCTCCCCATCGAGGAGCACCATGCAGGCACCGCAGACTCCGGTGTCACAGCCCCGCTTCGTCCCGGTGAGGTCCAGGTGATCGCGCAGCAGATCGATGAGGAGCAGCTCCTCGGGTAGCCCGGTGAGGAGAACCGGCTCGCCATTCAAAGTGAACTCTAATTGCATGTGCACCCAGCTTTCCACAGAATGGATATGGGGGTGTTTCAACCCAGCAAGCTATCCATGACTCCACTGAAAAAAGATCTTTTACCACGGAGATCACGGAGATTTTTGATGTTAGACTTCACAGAATAGAACTCTCGGTTTAACTTTCATAAATATCTCCGTGATTTTCTCAGTGTTCTCTGTGCCCTCCGTGGTGAGATATAGTTCTTTCAGGAGAGCCATCCATGGCTGAAACGTAAAGCGTGAGATCCTCACGTTTCACGCCTCTCTAACTAAGTGAAACACACCCAATGGATATCTAGCCCATTGTATACCCGAGCTCGTTTCCGTCCACCGTGACCCCACGAAGAGAGCCGGGGAGAGAAGTAGACAAGAGTGGCGCGCAGAGTTAGGTGAAGGCCTGGGGGCTCACACCGAAGAAAACCCGATAGATGTAGTCCCGCGCCGGAACCGCCCGGCGGGTGAGCTCCCGCAGCACCGAGCTGTTGTCGTAGGGCACCGCGCGCCTCTCCAGGGTGTACTGCCCGTCCCGCCCCACCTCGAGAACGACGTAACGGGCCAGCGGCTCCCGGCTCACCCCCAGCGAGCCCGGATTCACGTAGCGGGCGCGGCCCGTGAGGTCCGAGGGCGGGTGATGGTGCCCGTAGAAGACGAGAGCGGCGGAGCGGCGCCCGAAAATCCTGTCCAGGACCTCCCCGGTCGGGTGGAAGACCACAGGGTAGAAGTCCCAACTGCCCGGCAGGAAGGCGTAGTGGGCGAAGTAGATCCGCAGCCCGTGAAAGGTGCGCAGCAGGGAGTAGGGCCAGCGGGCGACGACGTCGCGGAGGGCGGGATCCAGAGCGCCGTCCACCCAGCGGCGGTGGGCCAGCCCCTCCGGATGAACACCGGGCGGCGGGTGGGCCACCAGATTGTGGGCAAACCAGAGCTCGTGGTTGCCCATCAGGGGATAGAAGCGCGGCGTGTTCAACAGCAGATCGAGGCTCTCGGCGGGATAGGGGCCGATGCCGATGGCGTCGCCGGTGTGCACGATGGCGTCGTAGCCCTCGCGCCGGATCTCCTGCAGGGCGGCACGCACGGCGGGGAGATTGCCGTGCGTATCGGTCATGACCACGAGTCTCACGCGGCCGCGTCTTCCTCCTCATCGGGGGCCGTACAGGCCTCGGGGCGCTGACCGCCGGGGAACAGCCGGGGCACCTCCACCGCCATGCAGCGGTCCTCCACGTAGGGGACGCCCGCCGCTGCGGCCAGCGCCCGCCCCTCCGCGGAGAAGATGCCCGACTGGAGCCAGATGAGCTCGACGTCGCCCCGCTGCTCGTGGCGTAGCAGAGCCTCCTGCACCACGCCCAGCGCCGCCGCAGAGGGACGGAAGACCTCGACGATGTCGATCCGTCCGGGCACCTCCAGGAGAGAGGGGTAGGAGCGCCGCCCCATGATCTCCTCGGCGAAGGGGTTGACGGGCACCACCTCGAAGCCGGCAGCGACCATGCAGGCGGGCACGCGGTAGGCGGCCTTGTAGGGATCGCGGGACATTCCCACCACCGCGATGGTACTGGCGCGGCTCAAAATTTCACGCAGTTCGTCTCTCGTGGTCATGAACACCTCCAGGAGTATTGTAGTGCAGTCCGGGGGAGGAGTAAAGTGCGACGAGCAGCGCCGCGGCGGGGAACAGAAGGAGGGTCTAAAGTCCCCACAAGAAGCGCCCCACCCCGAAACCGAAGTAGCCCACGAGGGCGCCCAGGAGGAAGAGCGCGGTGAGGGCCAGCAGCAGCCCATCCTCGCGTCCCAGGTGGGACTCGTGCAGGTAGGAGCGCCGCGGGCTGCCCGAGAAGGCCTTGGCCTGCAGCACGAGATCGAGGGTCTGGGACCTCACCAGGGTACCCAGGATGAGGGGGACGGCGAGGCGGGCGTAGACCCGCGCCCGCCTCAGCAGACCCAGCTCCTCCACCGCCAGCCCCCGGAGGCGCTGGGCCTCGATGATGGCCTGGGCCTCGGCTAGGAGGAGGGGGAAGAAGCGCAGGGTCGCCGAGAAGATGAAGGCCAGCTTGTAGGGCACCCCCAGGCGCACCAGGGAGACGATCATGGTGTTGGGATCGGTGGTGAAGATCACCAGCGGCAGGACGAAGGCCAGCGCCAGCGTCTTGAAGACGATGGCGAGGCCGTAGAGCAGCCCCTCGCGGGTCAGGGACTCCCCGCCCACCAACCACCACGCCTCGGGAAGAGTGAGGAGCGGCGTCAGCGCCGCCCTGCCCGTCCGCCCCTCGACGAGGGCATCGGCGAAGAAGCCCTGGGTGAGGAGGAGGGTGAGATAGACGGGCAGCATCAGCCCCAGGACGAGGCGAAAGTAGCGGGGGTGCACGCCCGCCCGCAGGGCCAGCAACGCCAGCGCCAGGGCCAGCAGGGCGAGAAGCAGCGGGCTCTCCCAGAGGAAGACCACGCCGGTCACGGTGAGGAGAAGGGCCAGCTTGGAGCGGAAGTCGGCGCGGGTGAAGAGGGAGTCGCGCTCGACCGTCCGGGCGGTGAACGCGGTCATCCCCTGCCCCCCCGCCACCGCCCGGCGGCGCAGGCGGCGACCTCCTCCGGTGTGACGAGTAACCGTCCCGGACAGAGGGTCCGGGCGAGCAGGACCGCCTGGGGCGGCTCCAGGTCGCTCCGGCGCAGCAACTCGACCTCGTGGTAGGCCTGGCGCAGGGGAGCGTCGAGCCGCAGGGTTCCCTCCGCCAGAAGCACCGCGCGCCGGGCGTACCCGGGCATGAGGGAGAGGTGGTGGGTGACAACGATGACGGTCTTCCCCGCGGCGTGGAGGGTCCGGGTGATCTCCAGGATGGCCCGCGCGCCGCGCACGTCCTGGCCCGTCGTCGGCTCGTCGAAGATGAGGATCTGGGGATCCTGCGCCAGCACCGCAGCGATCACCAGCCGCGCCCGGTCGCCCCGGGGCAGCGCGAGGGGATGGCTCTGCCGCCGGTCGAGAAGGCCCATCGCTGTCAGGCTCTCCACCGTCCGCGCCTCCACCTCCCCCGGCGGGTGGCCCAGGTTGCGGAGGGCGAAGCCGACCTCCTCCTCCACCGTCGCCGTGAAGAGCTGGCGGTCGGGGTTCTGGGAGACGTAGCCCACGCGCCGGGCCAGCGCGCTCGTGGAGAGCGCCTCGGTCTCCTGCCCGCCCACGAGGACCCGGCCCCGCGTGGGCCGCAGGAGACCGACGAGGTGCTTGACGAGGGTGCTCTTCCCCGCGCCGTTCGGGCCGGCGATGAGCAGATACTCCCCCGGCCCCACCTCCAGGTCGACGCCTTGCAGGGCCGCCACCCCGTTCTCGTAGACGTGGTGCAGCCCCTGCACCGCGACGAGGGGCACCGCAACCCCCTCCGTATAGCCCGCCCCGGGCAGCGGGGTGGAGGCGGAGAGGGGGGCAAGCTGCGGGCGCAGCTGCTGCGCTGCATCGAGCGCACTGCCCAGGCTCACGGGAAGCTCTCCGACGGGCAGGCCCGCCTCCCGCAGGAGCTCCCAGGTGCGCGTCACCTGGGGGACCCGCACCCCGTGCGCCTCCAGTCGCTCCGACTGCTTAAAGATGGCCTCCGGCGTCCCCACCGTCTCCAACTCCCCCGCCACCAGCAGGGCGATCCGGTCGGCGTGCTCTGCCAGCGCCTCGGCAGCGTGGCTCACCATTACCACCGTCACACCCTCCAGCCGGTGGAGCGCCCGCAGGATCGCGAAGAGCTCCTCCACCCCGGCGGGGTCGAGCTGGGAGGTGGGCTCGTCCAGCACGAGCAGGTCGGGGCGGAGGGCGAGGGCCGCGGCGACGGCGAGGCGCTGCTTCTGCCCCCCGGAGAGGGTGGCGGGATGGCGCGCCTCCAGCCCGGCGAGGCCCACCGCCTCCAGCGCCCAGCGGATGCGCTCCCGGATCTCCGGTGGAGGCACGCAGAGATTCTCCAGCGGGAAGGCCACCTCGTTCTCCACGGAGGTCGCCGTGAGCTGGCTCTCCGGGTCCTCGAAGACCATGCCCACGTGGCGGGCCAGGCGGCTGATGGGGGTCTCCACGGTGTCGAAGCCCGCGACCTGCATCCGCCCGAAGAAGCGCCCGCCGTAGAACTGGGGAACGATGCCGTTGAAGGTCAGGCAGAGGGTCGTCTTCCCCGCGCCCGTCGGGCCGACGATGCCCAGGAACTCCCCCCGCGCCACCTCCAGAGAGACGTTCTTGAGGGCCGGCGAGGCGGCGTGCGGGTAGATGTAGGAGAGGGCCTCGAGGACCGCGACAGGATCAGCCACGCGTAAGGGCCCTAGTAGACGGCGTGTTCGGGCTTCACCAACCCGGTGGCCCGGAGCCCGGCGAGGACGCCCGTGCCGATGACGGTGCCGACGAGGGCGCGCAGGGTGTGCTCCAGGGGCGCCAGCGGCGCGATGGTGAGCCAGACGACCTCGGGCGAGTTGTAGACGAAATCGACGATGACCGCCGCGCAGAGGTGCGCCAGGCCCGCGGCGATCCACGTCCCCAGGAAGAGGCCCACGGAGCGCTGCGCCCCCTCGCCGGCGATCCAGCGCCCGCAGAGGGTGCGCGTGGGCAGGAGAAAGAGCAGCAGCGCCGTCCAATCGATGGTCGAGCCCGCCAGGGCGGCCCACCAGCGCACGCCGTTGACCAAGATGGCCCGCCCCACGTAGACGAGGAAGGCGAGGACGAAGACGGCGCCCAGCGGCACCCACCAGCCCCGCCGCTCCCGTGAGGAGCGCATGACCCCCGCCGCCAGGCCCGCCATTGTCGCGCCGAAGATGGTCGCCACCGGGACGGTGGTGGTCTGGGGGAAGAGCCAGGTGCCGACGAGGGCGCCCACGCCGTCCGCCACCGCTCCGGCGACGGGGCCCAGGACCCAACCGGCGAGAGGATAGATCGCCTGGCTCAGGGGGAAACTCTTCCCCGTGCCGATGACGATGGAGAGGGGGACCGCCGCCAGGGCTGCCACCACGGCAGCGAAGGCGATGACGTAGGTGATGGGGGCGCCGTCGACGGCAGCCCCGCTCACTCGCTTGACCTGACGTTCTTCCCCCCGGAACTCTTCAGACATGATCACCTCGCATCGCTTTAGGATTGATAAGGTCCATTATACCGTGCTCGCCGTGCGCATCAATGGCAGTGGTTGTGGTTTACCTCACCTCAGCCCCCTCCCTTCTTGCCTCGCGCCGTCACAAAAGACAACCAGGCCTAATTGCATCAGGAGTCTAATCCCTGGTCCCTGGTCCCCAATCCCTGATCCCTTTCCTCTCTTGCCTCGCGCCGTGTTGTGATTATACTATGCGCAGACAAGGTGAGGTAAGCATGGATCTTTTCGAGCACAGCCGTAAAGAGCAGATCAAGCAGGAAGCGCCCCTGGCAGCCCGAGTCCGACCGCGGACCCTGGAGGAGTTCGTGGGCCAGGAGGAGATCGTGGGACCCGGCAAGCTGCTGCGCCGGGCCATCGAGACCGATCGGCTCTTCTCCTCCCTGATCTTCTGGGGGCCACCGGGCACGGGAAAGACGACGCTGGCGATGATCATCGCCAACCTGACCCAGGCGCACTTCGAGACGCTGAGCGCCGTCCTCGACGGCATTGCCGACCTCCGGCGCATCGTGAAGGAGGCCCGGGAGCGGCGGGGGATGTACGGGAAGCGCACCATCCTTCTCGTGGACGAAATCCACCGGTGGAACAAGTCCCAGCAGGACGGGCTCCTGCCCGTCGTGGAGGACGGCACCGTCATCCTCATCGGCGCCACGACGGAGAACCCCTACTTCTCCATCATCGGCCCCCTCATCAGCCGCTCGCGCATCTTCCGTTTCCGGCCCCTGACGAACGAGCAGACCCGCACCCTCCTGGAGCGCAGCCTGCAGGACAGCGAGCGGGGCTACGGGGAGCGCGAGGTCGTCGTCGATGAGGCGGCGCTGGAGCACCTGGCGGAGATCGCCGGAGGGGACGCGCGCAGCGCGCTCAACGCGCTGGAGCTGGCGGTGGAGTCCACCCCGCCTGACGGGGACGGCGTCCGCCACATCACCCTGGAGGTCGCCGAGGAGTCCATCCAGCGGCGGGCGCTCCAGTACGACCGCGCGGGCGACGAGCACTACGACACCATCAGCGCCTTCATCAAGTCGATGCGCGGCTCCGATCCCGACGCCGCCCTCTACTACCTGGCGAAGATGGTCGCGGCCGGGGAGGATCCGCGTTTCCTCCTGCGGCGGATGCTCATCTTCGCCGCCGAGGACGTGGGGTTGGCCGATCCCCAGGCCGTCCCCGTCGTCGCGGGCTGCGCGCAGGCCTTCGAGTGGGTGGGGATGCCCGAGGGGCAGTACCACCTCTCCGAGGCGGCCCTCTACCTCGCCACCGCCCCCAAGTCGAACAGTGTGGGGGCCTACTGGAAGGCCAAGGAAGAGGTCGAGGAGCAGGGCTACCGCCCTCCGCCGATCTACATTCGGGACCCGCGCACGCTGTTGGACGAGGAGAAGGCAGGCCAACCGGGCTACAAGTATCCCCACAACTACCCCACGGGTTGGGTGGAGCAGCGCTACCTCCCCCAGGGGGTGCAGGGGGGGTGGTTCCGGCTCCAGGGACACGGATACGAGGCGCAGATCAGCGAGCGCCTGGAGCGCATGCAGGGGCAGGCGCGCGCCGAGGACGAGGCAGCGGAGTAAGAAGATCCCGGGAGCGCCGACTTTAGCTCCCTTGAAGGAGCCAGAAACCGCGCGCAGAGCCGCCCAGAACGCAGAGAGAATGCAAGTTAACTTTTAACCTTTGACCTATTTTGGCAGGAGGGCCAGCATGATTGAATTGACCTGGTACGGGCACGCGACGTGGGGAATGAAGATCGACGAGACCCGGCTGCTCATTGACCCCTTCCTCTCGGACAACCCGGTAGCGGGCGTGAGCGCCGACGACGTCGCGGCAGACTACCTCCTCATCACTCACGGACACGGCGATCACGTGGGCGACGCGGTGGAGATCGCGAAGCGCACGGGCGCCACGGTCATCGCCAACGCGGAGATCGCCCGCTGGGTAGGCAAACAGGGGGTGGAGAGGGTCCACGCTCAGCACATCGGTGGCGGCTTTACCTACCCCTTCGGCTACGTGAAGCTCACCATCGCCGTCCACGGCTCCTCGCTGCCCGACGGCTCCTACGGCGGGATGCCCGCGGGCTTTCTCATCCACGCGCAGGGCCACAGGATCTACCACGCGGGCGACACCGGGCTCTTCGCCAGCATGGCGCTGATCGGCGACGAGGGGCTAGACCTGGCCCTGCTGCCCATCGGCGACAACTACACGATGGGGCCCGACGACGCCTTGCGGGCAGTGAAGCTCCTGCGCCCCCGAGTCGCCATCCCCATGCACTACAAGACGTGGGAGCTCATCGCACAAGATCCCCAGGCCTGGGCCGAGCGTGTGAAGAGAGAAACGGAGACCGAGCCCGTCGTCCTGCAGGTAGGGGAGACCTACAAGTTGGCGTAAGATGAGCGATCCCATCACCCGGCGTGCCGAGCAGCTCCTGATCTGCGAACCGGAGAGCTTCATCTCCCTGGAGCGTCTCTACCGCACCCTCTTGCAAGAGGGGATGACACTGCACGTCGACCGGCAGACCTTCCGCCGGCTTCTTGAGAGTGACCCCGCCTTCGAGATCTTCAACTGGCTGGGGGAGGCCCTGCTCGCCGATCAGATGAAGACCCTCGAGGGGCTGGAGATCCTCGAGCTCTTCGACGGCCCCTGGGTCCTGCTGGCGGCGCGCAAATCCTTCCCCCTGGAGGTCCTGCAGGATCTCGCTCACCATCTACACCGTTTGAACGAAATTCTAGAACGCGCCTGGCGTCACCTGCCGAATCTGCCCGGCACCGAGAAGACCAGAGCCGGGCTGATTGACATGCTCCTGTTGAGTGATCTGCTGGAGCGTCAGATTCGGGGGAGTGTTCTTGTAGCTCTCAACGAGCAGAGGTCGCCAGAGATTAGAGATCTGGAGGATCATCGATCGTGACTACACTCAAAGGTCGTCAGCATACTCCTGTTAGCGCCGCCGAGCTTTCTGATGGGGATGCCCTTCCCGCTCGGCGTACGCCGGGCAGGGCGACGGAATCAAAGTGCCGTACAGAAGAGTAGTCCATTCACAAGATCACAGTGAATCGCTTATGACCCAATCGACGTGCAAGCAGAGGCGCCTGTGCGGGTTCCTACTGTTTCTGACCCTCTTGATCTTTCTGTCAGGATGTCAGGAGAGCCGCTCGGGGGCTCTGGAGCGGGTGCAGCAGACGGGCACCTTGCGGGTGGCCACGGACCCCTCCTTCCCGCCCTTCGAGTACATCGACGAGGAGGGGCAGATTCAAGGGCTGGATGCCGACATCGCCAAGGAGCTGGCACAACGCATGGGCGTCGAGGTCCACTTCGTGACGACCGGTTACGACGGTCTGTACGATGCCCTCGTCGCCGACCAGGCCGATCTCATCATCTCCGCCCTCTATCCCGACCCCAGCCGCACGGAGGACTTCGCCTTCAGCCCCCCCTACTTCAACGCCGGCTCTGTCATCATCCTCCCCCAGACGTCGCTCATCGCCCAGGAGGCCGATCTGGCAGGGCGAGCAGTGGCCGTCGTCTTCGGCACCGAGGGGCACATGGAGGCCCTGCGTTACGAGGAGAGCCTCCCCACGCCCCCTACCCTCTACACCTTCGAGAGCGCCGAGGAAGCGTTGCAAAGCCTCTCGGCGGGTCAGGTGGAAGCTGCCATCATCAACAACATCGCGGCCCAGATGGCCATCAACCGTGGATACCCTATGCGGGTGCTCGCGCCTCCCCTCACCGACGAGAGCTACGTCCTCGCCGTTCAGCACAAGGACCGGGCACTCCTGGACACCCTCGTCCACCACCTGGAGACGATGGCGCGCGACGGCACCCTCGACGTTCTCCTGGCCCGGTGGATGCGGTAGAGGGGGGATAAGATGGTACCGCTGTGGCCGTGGGAGATGCCCTTTATCCGGTGGTTACAGCAGGGGCACCCGCTCCTCACCCCGCTCTTTCGCGGGATCACGGAGTTGGGCAGCGTCGTCCTCGTCCTGCTCCTGCCCCTCCTCTACTGGAGTATCCGCAAGGAGTGGGGGGTCCAGCTTCTCCTCACCCTGGGCCTGGCGCAGGCGCTGACCCTGGGTTTGAAGACGGTCTTCGAGCTGCCCCGCCCCTTCCAGTACAGCCCGGAGATCCTCCGGCTGGCGCCCGGGCGGGGCTACGGCTTCCCCTCGGGACACACGGTGAACGGCGTCGTCGTCTGGTTCTATCTGGGCCGGGTGGTGCGACGCCGGGGCTCGCTGCCGGCAGGGCTCTTCCTGGCCTTTCTGGTAGGCCTCTCGCGCATCTACCTGGGCGTGCACTGGCCCGTGGACGTCGTAGGCGGAGCCCTCATCGGCACCTTCGGTCTGATCGTGCTCCTGGCCTGGACCTCGCGGGAGCCCCGGGCGCGGAAGCGACGGCTGTTGGGCCTGCAGATCCTCGGCGTTCTCGCCGCCGCCCTGCTTGCCATCCAGATCGCTCCGGGGGACAGGAGCTTCGTCTGCATCGCTGCGGCGACGGCCTGGGGCATCGTGGGGCTCCTGCTGGAAGGGACCTTCGTCCGTTTTGCCGTCGCGGGCACCACGAGGGAGCGGCTGCTGCGCGCGCTCTTGGGGGTAAGCGGCGGCGGGTTGATCTGGCTGGTCATCCAGGCCCTCTTTCGCCCCCTCTGCGCCGCGCTCGGCGTCGTCGACTTTCTGACCACCAGCCTTGTGCTCGCCCCGGTGATCCTCTGGTACACCTGGGGCGCGCCCGCCCTCTTCATCCGGGTGGGCTTGGCGGAACGCCTAGAAGACTGACCTTGTCGTTAACGCCCATTCTGTGGTACAATGCCTGGCGATGAATAGCAAAAAGGAGGCGTAACCTATGTCCCAAGCCAACGTCTATGTCTCCAACCACCCCCTCGTCCGTCACAAGCTCGCCCTGCTCCGCGACAAGACCACCGACGCCAAGAAGTTCCGGGAGCTGACCAAAGAGATCGCCATCCTCTTGGCCTACGAGGCCACGGCCGATCTGGCGATCGAAGCCATCGAGGTCGAGACCCCTCTGGCCACCACGCAGGAGTACCAGGTCAAGGAGACCATCGGTCTCGTCCCCATCCTGCGCGCCGGCCTGGGGCTGGTGAACGGCGTCTGGGAGATGATGCCCTCCGCCGAGGTCTGGCACATCGGGCTCTTCCGCGACGAGCGCACGCTGCGCCCTGTGGAGTACTACAACAAGCTCCCCATCAGCCCCACCGTCGACGTCTGCCTGGTGCTCGACCCGATGCTGGCAACGGGGGGCTCCGCCGTGGCGACGGTCGACATCCTGAAGAAGTGGGGCGCCCGCCGCATCAAGTTCATGGGCCTGATTGCCGCACCCGAGGGGCTGGAGCGCTTCAACAAGGCCCATCCCGACGTCCCCGTGCACCTGGCCGCCATCGACGAACACCTCAACGACATCGGCTACATCGTGCCCGGTCTGGGAGACGCGGGCGACCGGCAGTTCGGCACGGGGTGAGGGAACGAGAGACCCCTTGATCGACCTCGCCGCCATCCCGTACCTCTCCCGGTACCTCCTCGTCTTCGGCGCCGGTCTGGGCATCTCCGCCCTCTTCACCCTGCTGGGGAGCTGGTGGGGGCCGCGCCTGAATCTCGTGGCGCGGCCCGGGGGCAGGCGCAGGCACCGTGGCGTCATCTCCCGCCTGGGCGGGCTGGGGCTTGCAGCGGGCTTCTACGGCGCCCTGGCCCTGGCCCAGCTCGACCCCATCCCCACCGCCGATCCCCACGAGGCCCGGCGCCTCTGGGGATTGGTCAGCGGCGGGCTCTTCATGTTCCTCCTCGGTCTCATCGACGACCGTCTGGAGCTCCCCCCCTGGGCCCAGTACCTGGGCTATCTGGCGGCAGCGGGGGTCGCCGTCGCCACCCTCATCATCCTGGAACAGATCAACAACCCCTTCACCAACCGGCTGATCAACCTGCCTCTCCTCATCTACATCCCCCTCACCCTCTTCTGGATCACGGGCATGATCGTGACGGTGAACTGGCTGGACGGGTTGGACGGCTTGGCGGCCGGGGTCGCCGCCATCTTCGCGGCGGTGCTCGCCGTACACATGACGCGCGTGGGGCAGTACAGCGTCGTCCCCCAGGCCGTGGCCCTTCTGGGCGCGAGCGTCGGCTTCCTCATCTTCAACATCTACCCGGCGCGGGTGCACCTGGGAAGCAACGGCGCCTTCACCCTGGGCTACCTTCTGGGCGCGCTGGGCTTGATCGCGGGTGCGCGGGTGGCTACGGTCCTCCTGGTGATGGGCGTGCCTATCATCGACGTTGCCTGGACCATCCTCGACCGCACGCGCCACGGCGCCCGCCCCTCCCAGAGCGACCGCCGGCACCTCCACTATCGGCTGCAGGATCTGGGGCTCTCGACGGGGACCATCGTCTCCCTCTACTGGGGCGGCTGCGCTCTCTTCGGCATCCTCGCCCTGACCCTCTCATCCCGTCTCTACAAACTGTTGGCCCTGGCGGGGCTGGGCCTCTTCACCCTGATCGTGCTACTCTATCTGAGCCGCGAGCAGTAAGACGGCTACGGAGTTCCGACATGAGCTAACATCGTCAGTGACGTGCTGACTACCTGACTACACGACTAATCGACTAATCTCAAAGGAGAGAGAGTATGAAGATCGAACTACGGGGTATCTTCCCGGCCCTGGCGACCCCTTACACGGAGGATGAGAGGCTCGATGAGGAGGGGTTGCGCAAACTGGTCCGTCACCTCAAGCCGCACGTGGCGGGTTACGTCGTCAACGGCACGACGGGCGACTTCCCGCTGCTCACCCCGGAGGAGCGGCGGCGCGCGATCGAGGTCTTGGTGGAGGAGGTCGGAGGCGAGCGGCTGGTCATCGCCGGAACGGGCGCCATCTCCACCCGCGAAGCGCTAGCCCTCAGCCACACCGCTCACGAAGTAGGAGCCGACGCCGTGCTGCTGGTGGCCCCCTACTACCTCCGGCCCTCCGCAGCGGGGATGCAGCGCCACTTCATCGACGTCGCCAAGAGCGTTCCCGAGCTGCCCGTCCTCCTCTACAACTTCCCCCAGCTGGTGGGACAACCCATCCCCCTCGGAGTGATCGAGGCCGTCTACGAGGCGGTCGGCAACGTCGTGGGGATGAAGGATACCTCGGGCGACCTGGCCTACATGCTCACCGTGATCGAGCGGCTCCCCCAGGCCTTCGGCGTGCTGGTGGGACGGGGCACCGTCGTCCTCCCGGCCCTTGCCTCCGGTGCCCGGGGCGCCATTCTGGCGGGGGCCAACCTCATCCCCGAACGATGGCAGAGGGTGCTGCAGGCGGTGCAGGAAGGCGACCTGGAGACGGCCCGAGCATGGCAGTATCGCAACCAGCGGGTCTCCCGCATCGTCGGCAAGGGGGGGAGCCTCGCCGTGCGCGCCGGGCTGGAGATGCTGGGGATGCCCATCGGCCCCTCCCGCCGGCCCCTCACGCCGGAGGGAATCCTCACGGAGAGCGACCTGCAGGCGCTGCGTGAGGCGCTGGAGGAGAGCTAGCGGTGTATGCCGGGAGCCGTCGCTTCGTCCCCCTGCTCCTCGCGCTCCTGCTGGTCGCCTGCGAGGCCGGGACGCCCGTGCCGACCTCCACGCCGACCCGCGACGTCACCCCCACCCTCGAACCCACCGAGGAACCGACCGCCACGCCGGAGGTCGGGCGCCTCACCCTCTGTACCCTGGAGCCGGCCAGCATCAGCCCCTTCGCGCCCTCCCAACCGGGGACCGATCTCCTGGCCCTCTTCCACGAGCCCCCGGCAGAGCAGGTGGACTACCGCTGGGAGGCACGCCTGCTGACCCACGTCCCCAGCGTAGAGGCGGGAGACGTGGTAAGCCGTACGGTCAGCGTACGTCCCGGCGCCCGCTACGCCGACGAGACCGGTATCGTTCTGATCAACGAGGGGGAGGCGCTGCTGCTCCCGCAGCTGGAGGTGACCTTCGAGCTGCGCGCTGACCTTGCCTGGTCAGACGGGACCCCCATCAGCAGCGAGGACGCCATCCTGGGCTACCACCTGGCACAGGAGCCGGAGGCGCGCGGCTCCTGGCGGGAGCTTGCCGAGCGCACGGAGCGCTTCGAGGCTCTGGACGAGCGTACGCTCCGCTGGACCGGGGTACCCGGCTTCCTCACCACCGACTATCCCGGCTTCGTCTTCCCCCTGCAGCCCGCGGAGCTCTACCGGGGCCAGAGTTCGGCGGAGATCCTGCGCGACCAGACCCCGCCGGCGACCGGCCCCTTCATGATCACCTCCTGGGAGACGGGGGTGGGCGCGCGTCTGCTTCCCAATCCTCACTACGCGGGAGACGCCCCCCGGCTCGAAGAGGTCATCGTGCGCTTCCCCCAGTACGACGTGCGGCAGTGGCCCCAGCTCCTCGCCAACGGCGAGTGCGACCTGATCCTGCCCAACGCCGCCATGCAGGTGGATCGCCTCTCCTGGGCGCGCTCCGTAGCCGAGGGCGCGGCCCTCATCTGGGCCAGCGTGGGACCCCAGCCCAGCGTCCTCCGCCTCGATTTCAATCTGGACCCGGTCGGTAGGGAGCGCACCCCCCTCCAGGACCGGCAGGTGCGGGAGGCGCTGTCCTACTGCATCAATCGCGGGCGCCTGGTGGAAGGGCTGCCCGACGAGGCCCTCGTGCCGGCCCAGAGCTTCCTCCCGCCCCTACACCCTGCCCTGCGGGCAGCCTCCCTGGCCCTGCGCCCCTACGATCCCGAGTTAGGACAGGAGCTGCTGGAGGACGCGGGGTGGCGGGACGAGGACGAGGACGGCGTGCGAGAGGCCTACGATCCCGCCCCCTTCACGGAGGGGCAGCCCCTGAGCCTAACCCTTATCCTGGCCCCCCAGTACACCGTCTCTGCTGCGAACGTCGCCGCCGATCTGGGTGCCTGTGGCGTGGGCGTCTCACCCGCGCCCGTTGCGGCTCAGGATCTCTACGCCGCCAGCGCCGGCAGCCCCCTCTTCGGGCGCACCTTCGACCTGGCCCTCTTCGGCTGGTGGGCCGAGGTCCCGCAGGTCTGCGGCGCCTGGCGCTCGGACCGCATCCCCAACGAGGAGAACGCGTGGATCGGCGAGAACTTCAGCGGCTACAGCTCCGAAGCCTACGACGCGGCCTGCCGGCGCGCCCTGCGCGCCGCCGAGCCCGAGGTGGAGTTCGGAGCCCTCAGCGAAACAGCCACCCTCCTGCGTCAGGATCTCCCCACCTTCTTCCTCGTCTGGCGTCCCTTCTGGTTTGCCGCCCATCCGCGGGTGAACGGGCTGCGTCCCGACGCCTCTAACCCCGCCACCATCTGGAACGTCGAGGAGCTCTATCTGGGGGAGTGAAGAGAGGGATGGGGGATTGGGGATTGGGGATTAGGAAAGCGCTGCCGAGGCTGCATTCCCTGATCCCTATTCCCTCATCCCTTGGCCCTTTCCTTATGAGGTCTCCTTCTCCTGCACCCGCTTCATGAAGCGCTCCCAGTCGATAATGAAGCGCTCGTGATCGCACTCACCGATCTTCTCCACCTCGTCCCAGGCCTCGACGTGGAAGCGCAGGCGCCGGCGATCTACCTCGATCAGCTCCGCCCGCACCCGTACCTCCATCCCCACGGGCGTGGGCGCCAGGTGGCGCACGTCGACGCGGGTGCCGACGGTGCTCTGCCCCTCCTCCAAGGCCCCCTGGACCGTCTCGCGCGCCGCGTTCTCCAACAGCGCGACGAGGTGGGGCGTGCTCAGCGTGGGCACCAGACCGCTGGCGTAGGTCGCCGCCGTGTCGCTGTCGGTGACCGTGTGGGTGATCTCGCCTACCATTCCGGGTTTGATGGACATACTGCCTCCTTGAGAAAAATAGTCGGGTAGTCATTGCGTACTGCGTACTCCGTATTGCGTAAACGGAATACGCAATACGCTACACGTAATACGCAATATCCATGTACACGCACTCCAGGTCGATCTCAGCTCCGTGTGAGGTCGGGGAGGATGAAACCGAAGAGGGACCAGAGGGCGAGGGCCCACAGCCCCAGAAGCAGCAGCGCTCCCCACAGGGGGCGCAAGCGAAGGGGGGTGAGCCCCGGGACGAGCACGGCGATCAGTGCGGCGACCATGAGGGCCAACGACCAGAGAGGCAGGTCACCTCGCAGCAGCCCCGCCACCCCCACGACGAGGACGAGCAGCAGCAGGAGGAGCGCCGTCACCACCGCCAACCGCTTCTCCACCAGCCGGCGCAACCCCACCGCCGCCGCGAGAGCGAGGGCGGGCAGGGCCGGGTAGAGGTAGCGCCCCTGATGCTGCACGAAGGTGAGGTTGTACCCCAGGTAGAGGGTGAAGGTGATAAGCGCTCCCACGCCGAAGAGGATGAGGGCGTCCCGCTGGCGGGGCCGGGGCTTCCGGCGGACGCACTCGACCAGCTGCCAGAGCGCACCCCATCCCGCCAGCGCCGAGAGCCAGCCCACGGCGATGTAGATACGCCGGTCCAGCACCACGCCCATCCACCCGAACTGGCCCCAGAAGGAGCGGAAGGTGGTCCGCAGCGCGTCCCTGAGGAAGGGGAAGAGCCCCTCCCGCTCGATCCACGCCGCCGTGCGCGGCTGTCCCACCACCACCTCGTCGTGGCGGAGCAGGCCCATGAAATCGGGCCACCCGTAGAGAGCCAGATTGCGTACCCACCAGACGCTCCCCATGAGCAGGCCGGGCAGGAAGATCCAGAGGGCCTGCTGGAGGGCTCGCGTGAGCGACAACCCTCCCCGGCGCCAGCGCAGAAGCACGACCAGGAGCGCCAAAGGTAGGACGACGTAGCCCGTCGTCTTCGTCACCAGGAGGAGGCCCATCACCACGCTCAGCCAGACGGGATGCACCTTCGAGCGCAGATAACGCAGGGCCAGCAAGAGCCACAGAGCCAGCAGGGCCTCGGTGAGGGCGTCGTTGTTCACGCCCGCCATCATCGCCACGTGCTGGGGCAAGAAGGCCACCAGTCCGCCCGCCAGCCACGCCACGCCCGGATGATCGGGGAAGACCTCCAGGCCGATGAGCGCCGTCATCACGACCACCACCCCGCCCAACAGGAGGGAGAAGAGCCGTAGCGCCCGCAGGCTACCGCCGGAGAGCCAGTAGACGGGCGTCTGGAGCAGGTAGTAGAGGGGCGGCTGATGATCCTCGTAGGTCAGCGGGGTGATGGGCAGCTCGGGCGGGAATCTCTCGCTGGTGAGCCGTTCGATGTAGCTCTGCTCGTAGTCCTGGGCCTCCATCACGGGAAGTGCCCCCGCTTCGACCAGGCTGCGCACGTAGTTGTAGTGGGCCGGCTCGTCGGGCACCTGCCACGCCGGGGTGTAGAGGGCGTAGAGCGCCCCCACGACGAGGTACGCGACGAGGATGAGCAGGATAGGCCAGTGACGTTTCATGAGCATCCTGATACTCCCTCTCAATGGTAGACGATCCTCTGCCCCTTCAGCCGCTCGATGAGCTTCTCACAGAGAAAGAGGCAGATAAAGAAGGGGACGTCGATGAGCAGCGTGCTGGCCCCCAGAAGCACCACCCAGCGGACCGATCCGACGAGAAAGCGGGAGAGCCCGTCGAGCAGCACGGCGCCCGCTCCGGCGAGCGCCACGATGAGCAGGACGACGACGAGGGCGATGCCGAAGATGGGCCAGGCGTGGGTATCGGCACGGCTGGGCAGCATGGTGTTGCCGATGGTGAAGACGAAGTAGGCCCAGATCCAGACGTCGGGTGCCTGGAGGGCTCCGCGCATCCCCTGCAGAGCAGCGACCCAGTCCGCGGCGGTCAGAGCCGTCAGCACCTCGGGGGTGCCGAAGACGAGGTGCCCGGTGAGGATGACCACCGCGCTCCCCACGATCAGAGGTGCGGCGCCGATCAGGCTGGCCCGCAGGAAGTCCGTCTCCTCGATGGGCACGAAGCCCAGCTGAATCCGCCCTCCGATCCGGCGGGGAAAGATGGAGATGCGCCCGATGCGCACCCCGACGAGGCCCGCGACGACGGCGTGGCTGAGCTCGTGGAGCAGCACGCCGGGGAAGAGGACCAGGGCATAGAGCCAGAGAGCGATCTCCTGGTCGTTGGTGAGCAGGAGCAGCACCCCCTGAAGGTGCCGATGCAGCCAGCGGTCGGCGGTGAGGAGCAGGATCAACACCACCGCCAGGATGGGCAGCGTGCGCAGTAAAGGCGTCAGAGATTCCACGTTTAGAATCTGAATTGGCAAGGCCTCCAACTATGGGCAATCACTTCGACTATATCACGTTTCGATGGCGGGGACAACAGACCCGGAGCAGGTTTCAGAACGAACGTTTGCCCTTTTCGCCAAATCGATTATCCTTCCCCTGCTATGGCACAGGTCACACACACTACCTACGAGGTGCACACGGCCCTCTTCGACGGCCCCCTGGATCTCCTTCTCCACCTCATCGAGGAGGAGGAGCTGGACATCACGCAGGTGGCGCTGGCAAAGGTGACCGATCAGTTCCTCGAGTACGTGAAGGGGCTGCAGGGTGATCCGGAGATGGAGCTGGTCGCGGACTTCCTCGTGGTCGCTGCGCGCCTGCTGTGGATCAAGTCCCGCGCCCTGCTGCCGCGCCCCTCCGCTACCGAACCGGCCGGCGACGAGGGCGACGAGGTCACCGACGAGCTGATCACCCAGCTGCGCCGGTACCGACGCTACAAGGAAGCCGCTCAATCACTGCGGGAACGGGACGAGGCAGGTCTGCACGCCTACGTGCGGGTGGCCCGCCCACCCCGGCCCCAGAAGATCATCCTCGATCTCTCGGACGTGACCTTGAGTGCGCTGCAGGCGCTGGCCCAGGCCGCGCTCTATCCTCTGGAAGGGCCACGCCCGGAGGAGGCCATCCAACGTCCGCGCATCTCCATCGGCCAACAGATACGCCTCATCCAGAAGCGGCTGACCCACTGGAAGAACATCGCCTTCCACACCCTGCTGGGCACCCGGCCTACGCGCCTCGAAGCCATCGTCACCCTCCAAGCGCTCCTCGAGCTGATCAAGCAGGAGGCCGTGCAGGCAGTTCAGGGGCAGCGCTTCGGCGAGATCATCATCGAGGCGCTGGCACCTCCCGAGCAGATTCGCGTCGGTGTGCCAGGAACAGACCCGCCGTCGCCCCCGCCGCATCAATGACAACGTCCTTGAGGGTAGGATGGCGCCCGGGGGTGAGACCCTGATGCAGCTCGTCGATGACGGCGTAGAGCACCGCCAAGACCCAGGCCAGAGCGTAAGTACGTCGTCCCGGTTGCCGGTCGGCTGCCAACGCTCGCAGATCGAGCCAGGCGAGGAGAGCATAGACCCCGAAGTGCCCGCCCTTGCGGAAGAGCGTGTTCCACCAGGGATCCTCCAATTGGGGCAGCGACGGCTGCGACGAGAGATAGAAGAGCATCCCCATCCACGCTATCGCCGGCCCCCAAAAGTAGAGCACTTTCAACAGCCCCCGGCGCTCATTGTCCTTCACCATGTCCACCTCCCTGATGGCTTGCGAGAGGTCAGTATAACCGGGAGAGGGGGTCTGACAACTTCGAGCTTGCAAAACTCATCGAGACGGGTAGAATGGCTCTAACCCTCTGACCAGGAGAGAGAAGTGGCAGCAGCGACTGAGGCGAGGACCGCCGTCATCGTGCCTACCTACAATGAGTTAGAGAATATCGAGCGGCTGGCGACGCAGATCCTATCGCTCTCCATCGCCCCCCACCTCGTCGTCGTCGACGACAACTCCCCCGATGGAACGGGTGAGGTCGTCAGGCGTCTCGCTGCCGCCCGGCCCGGGCGGGTCACCCTCCTCGAGCGGGCAGGCAAATTGGGGCTGGGCACCGCCTACGTCGCCGGTTTTCGCACCTCCCTGGAGTCGGACTCCGCCTTTATCCTCACCATGGACGCCGACTTCTCCCACCCGCCCGCAACGATCCCCCAGATGGTCGCCAAGGCGGGGGAGGGATACGATCTCGTCATCGGCAGCCGTTACGTGCCGGGCGGGCGCACCACAGGATGGCCCCTCCACCGCAAGGCCCTCAGTTGGGGCGCCAACACCTTCGCCCGTACCCTCCTGGGCCTTCAGGCTCACGATACTACCGCGGGCTTCCGCTGTTATCGTCGCGAGGTCCTCGCGGCTCTCCCCCTCGACGCCATCTTCTCCAACGGCTACTCCTTCCTTGTGGAAGTGCTCTACAAGATTCAGCGACAGGGTTGGCGGATCGGCGAGGTCCCCATCACCTTCGCCAACCGCCGTGAGGGCACCTCCAAGATCTCCCAGGCGGAGATCTACAGAGCTCTCTACACGGTCCTGCGGCTCTTTGAGGAACGAGTGCGGGGAGCGTAGGTGAGCTTTTCATTTCCCCGCTTTTCGAATAGAGTAGAGATACCAGGGGCGCGCAGTACCACGGGGGCGCTGTCGTTCTTCCTCCGCTCAGATATCCAGCGTTTGACCCACATCGGGATCCGAGGATCCCTTGAAGGCTAGAGGCGTTTGACCGGAGCAGGGAGATCACGGGAGGAGCCATCATGAACGGTGAAAGCTACGAGATACTCGTGTTAGGTGCGGCGTGCCTGGACATGAAGGTCCGTGCCAAGACCCTGGCCATCGAACCGGGCCACTCCAATCCCGGGCAGATCCGCTGGAGCTGGGGCGGGGTGGCGCGCAACATCGCCGAGAACCTCACCCGGCTGGGCGCTCATACCCGTCTGATCACGGCCGTCGGCGACGACGAAGCGGGACGGGAGCTCCTCAATCAAGCGCACAGGATCGGCATCGACACCGAGGGCAGTCTCGTCGTCACGGGGCAGGAGACGGCTGCCTACGTCGGCGTCTACCACGTCGACGAACGGCTCTGGGTGGCCTTCGACGACATGGCCATCATCGAGGCCCTCACGCCGGGCTATCTCTACCGCCACCGCCGCTTCTTCAAGCAGGCCGACATGGTCTGTGCAGACGCCAACCTCTCCGCGCGGGCGCTGGAGACCCTCTTCCGCCTCGCCCAGGAGTACGACGTCCCCATCGTCGTCGATCCGACGACGGCCCTCCTGGCCTCCAAGCTGCGCCCCTACCTGGCACAGATCACCGCCATCACGCCCAACCGCCAGGAGGCCGAGGCCCTCCTGCAGGAGCCCCTGCCCGACGATGAAGCGCTCCTCTACGGCGCCCGCAGCCTCGTCAAGATGGGGGTCGAGCTGGCCATCGTGACCCTCGGGGCCGCCGGGCTGGCCTACGCCACGTCCGAGGAGAGCGGGCGCCTGCCCACCTTCGAAGCGGCGATCGTCGACCCCATCGGCGCCGGCGATGCCCTCACCGCCGCCCTCGCCTACGGGCTGATGGAGGAGCTGGCGCCGACGGAGGCCGTCCGCCTGGGGCTGGCGGCGGCGGCCCAGACGATCATCTGCCAGGAGACGGTCTGCCCGACGCTGAACCTGGAGACCCTCTACGAGCGCCTCGTCGTGTAGGACTGCAAGCCAAAGACCTTGGTAGGGCTATCGCATCTGACCTCTGGTCGCAGAAATACGGCCTAAAGGCCGGGGATGAAAGGGGATTTTTGGGGCGGGGCAAAGCCCCGCCCCAAAAATCCCCTCTAAAAAACGCCGCTTCAGCGGCGCACCAGGTAACGCGCTGGGGAAAGTTCTCTAAGTGCGATAGCCCTGAAGTCCTCGGTCATTAACGTTCCGTAATGGGAAGAGTATGGTATAATCGCCACTGCAGCTACTCGAAGGGCGGTTCATGGAAAGATCAGCAACTCTGGATCAAGACGTGACGGCGCGTCTGATGCGCCTCGGCATCGTGCTCATCTACCTTCTGGTGACCCTGGTCGCCAGCTTTGCGGTCTTTGTCCAGGTGCGGTCCATGGCCGCAGCCTCGGAGATCCTTCCCGATATCACCCTGCGGGAGCGGGGCCCCAGCCCCAACGTGGAGTACGAGGAGGGGGTGACCCTCCCCCGCTGGACGGGCACCGAGCGCCTCACTATTCTGCTTCTGGGCATCGATGAGCGGGCCCAGTGGGACGAACCCGCCTGGCGTACCGATACCATGATGGTCGCCACCCTCGATCCGGTCACCCTGCAGGCCGGCGTGCTCTCCATCCCCCGTGACCTCTGGGTGGAGGTCCCCGGCTACACTCACAGCAAGATCAACACCGCCCACTACATGGGAGATGTGGACCCCTATCCCGGAGGCGGGCCCGCCCTCGCCGCCGAGACGGTGGAGCGCGCCCTGGGGATCGAGATCGACTACTACGTGCGCGTCAACTTCCAGGGCTTCATCGACCTCGTCAACGAGATCGGCGGCATCGAGATCGACGTCGAGGAGACCATCGACGACCCCCTCTACCCCGACTACAACTATGGGTACGATCCCCTCTACATCGAGGCGGGGCAACACCACTTCGATGGCGAGATGGCGTTGAAGTACGCCCGCACCCGCCACACCTTCAACGGCGACTTCGATCGCATCCGCCGTCAACAGGAGGTGGCTCTGGCGGTCCTGGAGAAGATCACCCAGCCGGGGACGATGACCCGCCTCATCACCCGGGCACCCGAGATCTACACCAAGGTGGAGGACTCCATCAGCACCGATCTCAAGCTCGACCAGATGATGGCGCTCGCCGTGCTCGCCAGCGAGGTCAACCGCGAGGAGGTCCGCTCGGCCTCCATCGACGAGAACTGCACCCAGCCCTGGCGCACGACGGACGAACTGCAGCTGGACGTCCTCGTCCCCAACCGGGAGTGCATGCGGGACCGCGTACAGTACGTCTTCGGGCTGCTGGATACGCTCGAGGTGGAGATCCCCACGGTGAACGAGACGAGCGCGACGGTCTCGGTGCTCAACGGGACGGAGACGCCGGGGTTGGCGGCCACCACGGCCGACTATCTCGCCGCACAGGGGATCCCCGTCACCATCTACGACAACGCCGACCGGCAGGACTACGACAGCTCGCTGGTGATTCTCAACCGGGAGAGGTCCACCCTGGCCGCACGTATCACCGAGGCCCTGGGGCTGCCCACGTCTGCCGTTGCCAAGGGAGAGAACCCCACGGCAGAGTACGACGTGGTCGTGATCCTGGGTAGGGACTACGCGGAGAGCATTACCTCGTCCCCCTGATCCGCGCTCTCACCGCTCCTCAAGGCGGAGAGCGTAGAGGGAGACCGGCTTCTTCTTCCCCCGCACCTCGACCTCGCCCCGGGGCTCCAGGGACAGCCGCTCGCTGACCACCCGCGCCGTCTCCTCGTCGAGCAAGACGAGGGCCTCCAGGCGCTTCGTCAACCCCTGCAGACGGCTGGCGACGTTAACGGCGTCGCCGATGACCGTGTACTCCAGCCGCTCCCGGCTGCCCACGTTCCCGGCGATGACCCGCCCCGTGGCGATCCCCACGCCGATGCTGATCTCGGGTTCGCCCCGGCTCCGCTGGTCGGCGTTGAAGTCCTCGAGAGCCCCTGCCATCCCCTGCGCTGTCCGGACCGCCTGCAGAGCCTGCTCCCGGAGAGGGTTGAGGGGCGAGCCGAAGACCGCCAACAGACTGTCACCCCCGAACTTGTTGACAAGCCCGCCGCGCTCCCGCACTACGTGGGACATGACCGCGAAGTAGCGGTTCAAGAGCGCGATGAGCGCCTGGGGATCCATCTGCTCCGTCATCGAGGTGAAGCCCCGGATGTCCGAGAAGAGGACGGTAGCGCGGGTCAGCTGCCCTCCCAGCTCCGCGCCGTGGGCGATGGCGTGGGTGGCCACCTCCGGGGTGACATAGAGGTTGAAGAGCTGCCGGATGACCTCCTCCTGGCGCAGACCGGCGACCATGGCGTTGAAGCCGGCTGCCAGATCTCCGAATTCGTCGTTCGACAGCATAAGAGAAGCAGGCAGCAGAAGATAGAGGACGATCTGCAAAAAGGGAGGAGCCATAGCGAGCGTGCTGAAGTAGGCGCTACCCTGGATGGTGAAGAAAAACGAGGCCAGAATCGCACCGAGGGAGTTGGCGAGGATGGTCAACAGATCCATCTTGCGCCGGATCCCTCTACGCCGGGCATGTTCCGCTGGCGAGATACCGGTCAGGGGTTGATCGGACTTCGGATTCATACGCCCTCACTCTCATGGCAAATGTGGCGCGGAGTTAATGAAATGATGACTCTACTGAAGAAAGACTGACTCTGCTGAAAAAAGCCTTTTTACCACAGAGGGCACGGAGATTTGTTAAATTGGACTTCATAAAATCAGGCACAAGAGCGCTTTTTATAAAGATATTTCACTATCTCTTTGGTTTTCTCGGTGTTCTCCGTGTTGGAAGGAGTTTTTTCAGGGCAGTCAAGACTAGCTAACCGCAGAGAGCGCAGAGAACGCAAAGTTGAGATACAGATTATTCATTCATCGAGGCGTAAACCTTAGAGATATTAAATTATCTTTGCGACCCCTGCGTCCTTTGCGGTTAGTCCCCACCTTCTTTCAGGAGAGCCAATGATGGCTCCACTGAAAAAAGAGCTCTTACCACACCCTGTAGGACTAGCCAAGGAAGACGCGAGCGGCTAAAAGAGGGTGCCCTGCTCCATCCGGTCGTAGGGGATGCCGAGATGCTCGTAGGCGAGAGGGGTCGCGACGCGCCCCCGGGGTGTGCGGTCGATGAAGCCCAGCTGCAGAAGGTAGGGCTCGACGACGTCCATGATGGTGTCGGCGGCCTCACCGATGGAGGCGGCGATGGTGTCCAGTCCCACCGGCCCGCCCCCGAACTTCTCGATAATCGCCCGCAGCACCCGGCGGTCGAGGTCGTCCAAACCCTGGGCGTCGATCTCCAGCAGGGCCAGGGCCTCGTCCGCGATCTCGCCGGAGACGACGCCGTCGGCTCGCACCTGGGCGTAGTCCCGCACCCGGCGCAGCAGGCGCAGGGCAACGCGGGGCGTGCCCCGGCCCCGGCGGGCGATCTCGGCCCGCCCCTCCGGTTCGAGGGGAACTCCGAGCACGATGGCGGCCCGCTCCACGATCCGCTCCAGGGCCTCCTGATCGTAGAAGTTGAGGCGATAGACGGCGCCGAAGCGGGTGCGCAGGGGGGCCGAGAGGAGGGCCAGCCGCGTGGTCGCTCCCACCACCGTGAAACGCGGGAGGCTCAGGCGCACCGTGCGGGCCCCCGGTCCCTGCCCGATCACCAGATCGAGGGCGTAGTCCTCCATGGCGGGATAGAGGATCTCCTCCACCACCTTGCCCAGGCGGTGGATCTCGTCGATGAAGAGCACCTCTTTCTCCCGCAGATTGCTCAGGATCGCCGCCAGGTCGCCGGCCCGCTCGATGGCCGGCCCCGCGGTGACCCGAATGTTGGACTCCATCTCGTTGGAGATGATGTGGGCCAGCGTCGTCTTGCCCAGACCCGGCGGACCGTAGAAGAGGACGTGCTCCAGCGCCTCCTGGCGCCCGCGCGCCGCCTCGATGAGGATCCGCAGGTTCTCTCGGACCCGATCCTGCCCGATGAGGGCGTCGAGACGTTGGGGGCGCAGAGCGCCGTCGAGCCGCACCTCCTCGGGCTTGGCCTCCGGGGTCACCGTACGTCGTTCTGACATCAGCGAGGACCTTTCTGGGTTAGGGTGAGACCGAGACCGAGGGCGGACCCTGGTAGTCACTCCCCAGGATCACGACGATGTCCTGGTTCGCCGTGGGATTCGCGCCGCTCGTGACCGCCGACTCAGGCAGGTTGAGCATCAAGCGCAGCTGGGCTGCCGTCGCGGGCTTGGGACGGTTGACGATGATGAGGGAGGTGACGTAATCCAGCCGGTCGGCGTTGTCGAAGTCGGTGACCTGCAGCCCGTTGTCGATGAGATAGCGTGCCGTCGTCGAAGCCAGCCCCACCTCCGGGGTGCCGTTCAGCACGGCGATGGTCGCCCCCTCCTCCGCCACCGAGGGCCCTTCCACGAGCTCGGAGAGACCGAAGACGTAGTCACGCACCTGGCGCATGCAGTCACGGAGAGGGACGAGCACCTGAGCGCCCGTGGGCGTCACCCAACTGTTGGTACACTTCTCGTCGATGACCCCGAAGCGGATCTCTTCTCGGTTGACCTTGAGGGCGAGCCCTCCCAGGGCGAGCATCTCGTCGAGGGTCATGTTGGTGCTCACGGAATCCTCCACCGTGGCGAAGATATCGTTGGCCCGGGTTGCCAACTGGGGCAGCATCTCCAGGCTCGTCACCCGGTCCAGGATCGCCAACATCACCTTCTGCTGGCGCCGCGTGCGGTCGAAGTCGCTGCTGCCGTGGCGGGTGCGGGCATACTTGAGCGCCATCTCCCCGTCGAAGTGGTGCAGGCCCGGCTCGATGTGGAGCACTTCCGTGCGGTAGTCGTCGGTCGGGTAGGAATCGTCGTGGATGGTCTTCTCCACGTTGACGTCAATACCGCCGATGAGATCCACCAGGTCAACGAAGCCCTGGAAGTTCAGGCGGGCATAGTAGTTGACGGGCACGCCCAGGTTGTACTCGACGGTCTCCATGGCCAGACCCGGCCCCCCGTCGGGATTGCCTTCGTAGTCGTAGAGATCGCCCAGGAAGTGGGCCGTGTTGATGCGTGCGTCCTGATAACCGGGTATGGGGACCCAAAGATCGCGGGGGATGGAGAGCATCCCCGCCTTGAGGGTAACCGGATCGAGAGTCAAGAGCATCATGGTATCGGTGCGGAAGGGGCCCTTCTCCTGTTGGCGCTCGTCGATCCCCAGAACGAGGATGGTCACGCGCCCGGTGCCCGTCCAGGTAGGGATGATCTGTCCCGGTTTGCGTTCGACGTAGGGGCTCTCGCTCTCCGTGGCACCGCTCACGCCGGGCAGGACACCGGAGTCGGAGACCTCCTGGCGCAGTAAGGAGAGCAGAAACATCCCCGCGGCTACCGTGATCGCCAGGAAGACGACCACGAGCAGGCCGGTGAGGATAACGGGCATCTGTTGGCGTCGCCGATAGGCTTGATTCCGAGCCATACTTATCTCTTGACCTCCCTTGTACAGAGGTGATTATACCATATCCAAGCCTCCAGGCAGGTGAGGTGTCCGGATAGATCCTTCAGGTGGCGTTCGCTAGGGAGTGGAGGGCTGCCTCCCAGTGGTCGAGCATCCGGTCGGCGTCGTAGTGGGTGTTGACGAAGTGCTGCCCGGCACTTCCGATGCGTGCGCGCGCTTCGGGGTGGTTCAGGAGATCGATGACGGCGGCGGCGAAGTCCTGAGGCTCGTCGGCGACGAGTAGGTGCTCGCCCGGTCGTCCCCCCAGTCCGTGGTTGCTCACCGAGGTGGCGACGACGGGCACGCCCATCCCCATAGCATCCACCACCTTCTGCAGCAGACCTCCGGCGACGAGCAGGGGGGAGACGAAGACCGCCGCCGAGCGGTACCAGGCAGCCAAGTCCTCTACGAAGCCGGTGACGATGATCTGCTCACCATCGTGCAGCGCCTCGAGCTCCTTCGGGGGATTGGAGCCCACGACCAGGAAGCGGGCCTCGGGTACCCGAGCGACGATCTCGGGCCACACCTGAGCCAGGAACCAGTGAACGGCCTGGACGTTGAAGGTGCGTCCCATCGCCCCGACGAAGAGGAGGTTCAAGCCCTCCCTTAACGCCACCTCCCCACCTGATTCCGGGGGGAGGTTGGGGGAGAGGGGCAGGAGCAGCACAGGATGGGGAGCGCAGGCGGGGGCCAGCAGGCGCCGGTCCCCCTCCGAGATGGCGGCGATGAGGTGAAAGCGCCGGTAGAGCCGGGGCTCGACACACCGAAAGAGAGCCTCCAACAGCCGGGCCCTCAGCCGCCTCCAGCCCTGCCGCACCGCAGCCTGTTGGGCCATGAGAAACCAGTTGACGTCGTGGGCCCGAAAGGAGGTGCAGGGGTGCTCGATCCCCAGGAGCACGAAGGCCGTCTGGGCGAACTCGACGTGGAGCACGTCGGGGCGCGTCTCCTGGAGAGCCTGGAGGACAGTGCGGCGCAGGGCCAGGTAACTGCGTAACAGAGCCAGAGGACGGGGGCCGGGGAGGGAGCAGTGGTGGGGGACGGTGTAGACGCGCGCGCAGAGGGGACGGACGACGTCCAGCTGCTCCCGCTCCCGATCCTCGATGCGCGCCACCAGGACGAGCTCGTGCCCGCGCGCCCGCAGCGCTTCGAGCAGCCGGTAGACGGATTGACCGCCGGCATGCCCGACGCCGGGAGCGGGAAACTGCTTGTAGGCGACGAGGATGCGGGCCATACTACGCCTAGACCTCGACGGCGGTCACCAACAGATTGGGGCGGCTGCGGACCTCCTGATAGAAGTAGTCGGACAGGGTCTTGCGGACCGCCTTCTCCACCCGGTCGGCCTTCGTACCGGGCTGCACCGAGCGCAGCGTGTTGCTCACCTGCTCCTTGGCGCCCTCCCAGAGAGGTTGGATCTCCTCGACGTTGGCGAAGCCCCGGGTGCGAATCACAGGCTCGCCCACCATCCGCCCCTGCTCCTCGTCGTAGCGCAGGACGACGCTGCAGACCCCCGAAGCGGCCAGGGAAGTGCGCTCCCTGATGACCGATTCGTCCACCGACTCCCCCATGAGGACGCCGTCCACGAAGACGTACCCGCCGGGAATCCGCTCGCCGACCTCCATCGTCTCCCGGGTGAAGTTCAGCACGTAGCCGTTCTCCACCACGGCGATGTGGTCCCGCGGGATTCCCACCTCCTGCGCCAGCAGCGCGTGCTGGTGCAGATGACGCAGCTCGCCGTGGATGGGCACGAAGAACTGGGGTTTGACGATGTTCAACAGCGTCTTCTGCTCCTCCTGGCTGGCGTGTCCCGAGACGTGGACGGGGGCCAGGGGATGGTAGATGACGTTGGCCCCCCGCTGGAAGAGCCGGTTGATGACGGCGTGCACCGACTCCTCGTTGCCGGGAATGGTGTGGGAGGAGAGCACCACCGTATCGCCGCGGGTCAGCCGGAGGGAGGAGTGGCGTCCCACCGCCAGCCGCCCCATGATGGAGCGGGGCTCGCCCTGCGACCCCGTCGCCAGAATGACCACCTGGTGCGGCGGTAGGCGATTGACCTCCTGGAGAGAGAGGAGCAGATCCTCGGGCACGTCCAGGTATCCGAGGCGCCGGGCCATCTTGACGTTCTCCACCATGGAGGTGCCGGTGATGGCGACCTTGCGCTGGAAGCGCTGAGCCACGTCCATGACCTGCTGCAGGCGGGAGATGAGCGAAGCGAAGGTCGCGACGATGATGCGCCCCTTGGCCTTGCGGAAGACGTCCTCCAGGGCGTGGGTCAGGCTGGACTCCGAGAGGGTGGTGCCGGGATGGTCGGAGTTGGTGCTGTCGGAGAGCAGCACGAGCACGCCCCGCTGACCGAACTCCACCAGCTTGGCGATGTCGGTGGGCCACCCGTCGACCGGGGTGTGGTCCAGCTTGAAATCGCCGCTGTGGACCACCAGCCCCACAGGCGTAGTGATCCCCAGCCCTATGGCGTCGGGGATGCTGTGGGCCACGTGATAGGGCTCCACCTTGAAGGGGCCCAGGTGTATCTCATCGCCCGGCTCGATGGTGTGGAGCGGGGTCTGCTTGCGCAGGCTGCTGCTGAGATTGACCTCGATCAGCCCGCGGGTGAGCTTCGTCGCGTAGAGAGGCACGCCGGCGAACTCGCGCAGGAAGTAGGGCAGCGCGCCGATGTGATCCATGTGCCCGTGGGTGATGAAGACGCCGCGGATGCGGTCCTGCTTCGCACGGAGATAGTCGTAGTCCGGGATGATGTGATCCACGCCCAGCATATAGCTCTCGGGGAACATCATGCCCACGTCAACGATAAGGATGTTGCGACCGTACTCGAAGATGGTCATGTTCTTGCCAACTTCCCCCAGACCGCCCAGGGGAATAATCTGTAGTTTTTCCATACCTCTAACTCTTCTCGAGACCTTGAGAACACCTCGCTGGAGGGAAATAAAGGTCAACTGCTGATATTTAGGAACGCGAATTAAACAACCTGAGCAAAAGCAAACTGAAAGCGCTCCCGAAAGTCACCCACAATGTCCAAGTTATTTCGCTTTCAGTCCTTAACTCGTTTAATCGATTGATGGTAACACGATCGGGGGCTGTGTCAAACCTTCACGCACGCAAAGGTCGCAGCGCCTTGACAGCTCCCCGCTTTATGTTACAATCCGCAACGCTGGGCCCCCATCGTCTAGTCAGGTCTAGGACACAGGCCTTTCAAGCCTGGTACATGGGTTCGAATCCCGTTGGGGGCACCACCCGGCCCAAAAAGCCCTCACCATGGTGAGGGCTTTTCTTGTTGAACCACTTCCACTTCACGGACTCATCCCCGGCGCCACAAGATCGTTCCCTTGTTAATTACGTACGACGAGGGGCAGGTAGACGCGGTACTTCACGGCTACTCCGCCCCAGAAGCCGCCGGCGAGGGCGTAGTCGCCGCCCGACCAGAGCGCCGCGTCCGGCTGACCGGCCGTGCCACCGAGGGCGTAGGCGCGCCCCTCCAGGGAGGTGACCCCGCCCCCGTCGACGCTCCACCAGGAGAGAGCGTAGCCCCCTGTGGGATCCGGCTCCTGGGCCCCGACGGCGCCCGTCAGGACGGCGCCCGCGAAGATGAGCAGGACGGCGACGGCCCAAGCCAACCCCATGCCCGAACGTGTTCCTTCTCTCTGTTCCATCCTGTCCCCCTAGCGCCGCCGGAAGTAGGGCACGCAGAAGGGGTTGGAGCAGTGGAGGACCTTGAGGTCGTCGTTGGTGTTGTCGTAATAGCTGAGCAGCGGCAGCCCGTCGGCACCGATGGTGAGTGAGGGGTACGCACCGACGTCTCCGGCGCTATCCAGGGTCATGAGACTGGCGTCGGTGCAAGCGATGTCGTTACAGTGGGCCACCTTAAGGATATCGTTGTTAGCCTCATAGTAGCCGATCAGCGGCAGCCCGTCGGCGCCGATGGTGAGCGCAGTTTCCCAGGACTCCATCCCGATGTGGACGTCCAGGGTAACGAGCGTGGCGCCGGTGCAGGCGACGTTATTACAGTGGGCCACCTTGAGACTATCGTGTAACAATGTCCAGCGATGGTAGCTGATCAACGGCAGCCCGTCGGCGCCGATGGTGATCGAGGAGCCCCGGCCGGCGTGCCCGGTTTTATCCAGAATGCTGACGGTGGCAGCGGTGCAGGGGAGATCATCGCAGTGGGCCACCTTAAGTTGTTCAAGGTTAGTTGTGTCGTAGTAGCTGATCAGCCCCAATCCATCGGTGCCGATAGTGATCGAGGTGTCCAAGCCGACGTTCCCCGCGCTATCCAGGGTGGTCACCGTGGCCCCGGTGCAGGCGGCATCGTGGCAATGAGCCACCTTGAGGTCCCTGTTGGTCGCGTCGTAGTAACTGATCAGCCCCAATCCGTCGGCGCCGATGGTGATCGAGGTGTCGTAGCCGACGTCCCCTGCGCTGTCCAGGGTGGTGATCGTGGCGCCGGTGCAGGCCACGTCGTGGCAGTGGGCCACCTTGAGGTCCCTGTTGTTCCAGTCGAGGTAGCTGATCAACCCCAGTCCGTCGGCGCCGATGGTGATCGAGGTGTCGTAGCCGACGTCCCCTGCGCTGTCCAGGGTGGTGGTCGTGGCGCCGGTGCAGGCCACGTCGTGGCAGTGAGCCACCTTGAGGTCCCCTTGGCTCGCATCGTAGTAGCTGATCAGCGCCAGACCGTCGGTGCCGATAATGAGGGAGGTATGTCGGCCGGCGTCCCCGGTGCTGTCCAGAGTGTTGAGGGAGTAGCCGGGCCGGGTATTGTGGGGTTCACAGACCACGCTACCGTCGGGATTGATCGCTCGCACGGTGCTGCCCAGGACGCAGGTGCCGCTCACCCGCTGCTGGTAAGCGGCGCCCTCCTGCCCATCCAACAGGTCGGCGTCCAGACCGGAGCCGCTTCCTTCTAGGACGTGGAAGGTCGTACCGCTCAGCGCCAGTTGGTTGCCGGCGGTGTAGGTCGTGTCGGCATCCAGGCGCGGTTCCCAGACAACGCCATCCCACGCCAATACCTGTCCGGTAATGGGCGCGGTCGTGGTGATGGGAGCGCCGTGTAGCGCCCCTGTCGAGAGCGCATAGTGGGCGTAAGGGGCGGCGGTGAGGGCCTGGCGGCCCAGGTCGGTGAAGCCGGTGTCGCCGGGGCACAGCACCGCAATGTCCAGCCAGCGGGCGTCGCCGCTGAAGGCGTCGGCGCCGAAGTCGAGGGGTTGGGTGAAGAGACCGTCGCTGACGACCACCGTCTCGGTGAGAGCGGTCCCGACCTGGCTGCCAGCGATGGCGGCGTCGTAGAGGCGGAAGGCCAGCTCGCACGTAGCATTGACCGGCTCATCCTCCATCTTGAGCTGGCCCTGATAAGTAAAGGCCGTTCCTAAAGGCGCTTGCCGGGCCGGAGCAACGGGCGGCGCCTGCGCCTGCACCAAGCCGGCAACGGTGAGCAGCAGCAGGACCGGCAGGACGAAGAAGTGACCGGGGATACGTCGAGATTTCATCGAACACTCCTTTGCTTGATTAAGAGAATCTGTGAATGTGACGGGTATGCGCTTGCGGCGCGGGGAGAGCAGGTCAAGTATAGACCTCTTTCACGTGGAGACAAGCAGTAATGCAGGCGTGCGGAGTGGTACTTTGTAGATATGAGATGACCGTCAGCCGGGCGATCTAAGAGGGGCTACCGAGGACGCTCAATACTTCGGTGGTGCGCGTGGCGGGAGAGGGAATGGGGATTAGCTGCCCTTTCGGGGCGACACTAGTCCGGCCACTCCGGTAGAGACAAGTGAATTAGCAGCAAGCAATTTCTCGAGGGATTGTCAACCTTGTGTAGCCCAACTGCGAGCAGCTGGGC
>DAOTVC010000018.1:0-23562 GCA_034437215.1 Anaerolineae bacterium
CGAGCTGCAGGTGGAGATGGAGCAGCTGCGCCGGCAGCTCGGCCCCTACGTCATGGCCTACGTGCGCAGCGTCTTCCCCGAGGGGGCCACCAACGTCTGGTCGCGCCTGGAGCTGCTCGCCGTGGAGAGCGGTCCCGCCGACCTCAAGCGCTGGAACGAGATGCTGACCGGCTCGCAGAGCGCTGCCCCTGTACGTAACATCTTCTCCCGGCTGGGAGGCGAGCCCTCCGAGAACGAGTGAGGTGCAGGAGGTGACCGCCGGTTCCGTCCCTGCTCAGCGCGGATCCGGCGGTCTCGTTTACGTGCGTTCGGGTCGGTTCGACAGGCTCTCGTTATCGAGCCCCTGATCCCTGATCCCTGATCCCTATTCCCTATTCCCTATTCCCTTGTCCCTATCTTCGAGAAGGAGTTCAAGTGCGCGGTGGTATCTTTGCCAGCTTGGGTGCCGAGAGCGAGGTGGATGACGGCCCAGCGCCGCTCGACCCCGCGCTTCTCTCTACCCTGAAACGCTACCTGCCCGGCTACCTCGAGGAGGAGTTAGGCGAGGAGCGCCCCCGCCGGGGCGTGCTCGTCAACGTGCTCCACCATCTGAACTCCGTGGAGCACCTCCTCTCGCCCTACCTGCCGCGCCACCTCGTGCAGGCGCTGAAGCGCCGGCCGGTGCCGGGGTGGGTGGCGGGCGAGCGGCTCCACGGCAGCCTCCTCTTCGCCGACGTGAGCGGCTTCACGGCTCTCTCGGAGCGCCTGAGCCGCCAGGGGCAGGAGGGGATCGAGCAGCTGACGACGGTGCTGAACCGCTATTTCGAGTCCATGCTCGACATCCTGGCCCGTTCGGACGGCACCCTGCTCAAGTTCGCCGGTGATGCCCTCTGGGCCTACTTCCCGGAGCAGCGCCGGGAGCGACAGGCGGAGTGGGCGGTGCGGGCCGCGCTGCGCATGCACCGGGCCGTCGAGACCTTCTCCGCGGCTGCTCTCCCCCTCGAGATGAAGATCGGGGTGGCGACGGGGGAGCTCTTCGCGATGCGCGTCGGCTCCCCACGACGGATGGAGTACGTCGTTCTGGGGGAGGCCGTGGTGCGAACGATGGCAGCCGAGGGGCAAGCCGTGGCGGGCCAGGTGATCCTCGATGGAGCGACGGCAGCCGTCCTCCCCGCCGGGCTCTGCACCGCGCTCCCCTCCGGCTTTCACGCCATCGAGCACTTCCCCGAGGTGGACGAGTTCGAGATCTGCGCCGTGCAGCAGCGGCGGCGCAGCAGCACCGCCTTCCTCATGGCCAGCCACACCGAGATCGTGGCGGAGATCGCGCAGCGCCTGCGGCAGGTGGAGGTGCTCGCCTCCTACCTGCCCGACGTGCTCGTGCGGCGCCTTCTGGCGGGGGGCGGCGGGGATCTGGAGAGCGAGAACCGCCCCACCACCGTCCTCTTCGCCAACGTCTGGGGCTTCAAGGAGCTGCTCGAGGAGGGCGTCGACCTGCAACGGGTCACGGAGATGCTCAGCGACTACTTCCGAGCCGTCGACGAGATCGTTGGAGAGTACGAGGGGGTTGTCGCCCGCATCGACCCCTACAATCGGGGCTCGAAGATGTTGGTGCTCTTCGGAGCCCTCGTGACCCACGAGGACGATCCCGAGCGGGCCATCCGGTCGGGCCTCGCGCTGGAGCAGCGGCTGCGGGCCCTCAACGCCCGCTGGCAGCGCACCCACGCGGGGGCGTGTGTCGAGCAGCGGATGGGGATCACCCAGGGGCGGACCTTTGGAGGGGCGGTGGGCTCGTCCCTGCGCCGCGAGTACACCGTCATGGGGGACGACGTCAACCTCGCCGCCCGCCTCATGGGGGCCGCGGAGCCGGGCCAGATCCTCATCGCCCGGGAGGTGGAGGAGGATCTCGGCGGGCGCTTCCGCACCTCGGCCCTGCCACCCATCCCCGTGAAGGGGAAGGCGGGGCTCATCCCCGTCTACCAGGTCGACGGCTTCCGGGGCTCCTATCTCGCGGGCCGTCTCGACCGGCGGGGGCCGCTCGTGGGGCGGGAGGTCGAACTGGAGCGGCTGCGGGGCCTCCTGCACGACGTCCGGTCGGGGAGCGGGCAATTCCTCGTGCTCGAAGGGGCGGCGGGGGTGGGCAAGAGCCACTTCGTCGATGCCCTCGCCCAGGTGGCGCTGGAGGAGGGGTTCGAGCCCTGGCTGAGCGCCTGCACCTCCTACGGAGCCGGCATGCCCTACGGGCCGTGGCTCGATCTCGTCCGGTCGCTGGCGGAGATGGAGCCGGGGACCCCGCCCGAGGCGCGGGGGGAACAGCTGCGGCGCCGGCTGGAGCAGCTGGAGCTCCTGGAGGGGAGCGTCGCCCTCGCCCTCTTCCGCCTCCTCGGCCTGCAGGAGTACGCGCCGCCGGTGAACCTCCGCCGTCTCTCGCCGGAGGCGGTTGCTGCACCGGCGCAGCCGCGCGCCGGTCCGGGCCTCTTCCAGCGCCTGGGGCAGAGGGCCAACGCGGAGACCTTCGCCACCGGCGCGGGGGGGGCGCCCACCCTCTGGAGCCTGGCCCGGGAGCGCCAGGTGGAACGGCCTGCAGGGAGCTGGAAGAGGTTGCAGGAGCGCGTCGCTTCGCGGGAGCAGGAGCGGCTCTACGAGGCTCTCGTCACCCTCCTGAAGCGGCTCACCGAGTCGGCTCCCGGGCTCCTCGTCTTCGAGAACGCCCAGTGGATGGACGCGCAATCCCGCGCTCTGCTGCGCCACCTCACCGGGCAGCTGCGGGACCTGCCCCTTCTCGTGGTCGTCGTGCGCCGGCCCGGGGAGGGGGGGAGTGCGGAGGAGGGGGCTTACGGGGGCGAGGTGGTGCAGCTGTCGCCCCTCGACCGGGAGGCGACCGGGGCGCTGCTCGCCCGGCTTCTGGAGGCTCCGCCCTCCGAGGAGCTCCTCGAGGTCGTCCACAGCCGCAGCGAGGGCAACCCCCTCTTCGTGGAGGAGCTGGCGCGCTGGCTGAAGGGGGCGGGGGAGGAGGCGCTGCTCGACCCGCTGGAGGCTTTCCGCGCCTCGAACACGCTGCAGGAGCTGGTGATGAGCCGCCTCGACGCTCTCCCGCACCTGGAGCAGAGCGCAGTCAGGGGGGCCGCGGTCGTCGGGTTGACTTTCACCCTCGCAGAGCTCGTCCCCCTCCTGGAGGACACCCGAGCCGCCCTCCTGCCGTCCGCCGCCCACAACCTGGTGGCGGCGGGCTTTGCCCTCGAGGAGGCGCCCGAGGCGGCGCGTTACGCCTTTCGCCAGACCCTCATGCGGGAGATCGTCTACGACAGCCAGCCCTACGCCCGCAGGCGGGAGCTCCACGCGCGGCTCGCCGCTTACCTCGAGGAGCGTCCGGGTGGCGACCCTGCCGCCGAAGCCGAGCTGCTGGCTCACCACTACCGCCTGGCCCACCGCTGGCTCCCCGCCGCCCGCTACCTCCTGGTCTGCGGGCGCAAGGCGCGCCAACGGTACGCCTACGATCGGGCGCTCTCCTACTTCGAGGAGGCGCTGCAGGCCCTGGCGCACCTCCCGGTCGGGGAGGATGCCGCGGAGATCCGGGCGCAGCTCCACGAGGGGGTGGGGGATGTGGCCCTCCTGCGGGGTGATCTGGCCCGGGCTGCCGCTGCTTATCGCGAGGCACGCGCACTCCTCGAGGACAGGGGCGCCGACGCCGGCGCCCGCCTGCTGCGCAAGCAGGCGCTCGTCCTGCCCGTGGAGGGGCGGGCGGACGAGGCAGGGGTGGCGGCCCGCCTGGCGTGGGAGCGCCGTGCCCCGGAGGACGCCGGAGGAACGGCTGCGCTCCGGGCGTGGCTGCTCTGGCGCGCCGGAGACGCCGAGAGCGAGGCATGGGTTTCCAGGGCGCAGGCGCTGGTCGCCGGACGGCGGGACGAGTGGGCGGCGGGCGTGCGGGTGCTGCTCGCCGAGCTGGCGGGCGAGGAGGACGCGGCACGCCGGGACTACCTGGCCCTCGAACGCCGCCCGGGTGCAGCGCTCCTCGACTGTCGCCGGGGCGACCGGCACTTCGAGGAGGGGGACCTCGCTGCCGCGCTGGCCCTCTACGAACGGGCCGGCGAGCTCTGGGAGCAGGAGGAGGACGCCCAGGGGTTGGCCCTGGCCCGCTACTGTCAGGCCCGGGTGCGGATGGAGCAGGGCGCCCGTAGCCAGGCGCTGGCGCTGCTGGAGGGGACCCTCTCCCTGCTGGAGGGCGCCGGCTCGACGGTGCTGGAGGAGCGGGAACGCGTTCACGAGCTCCTGGAGCAGCTGCGCGCCGGGCAGGACGTCTCCTGGCCCCCGATGGGCCGGCAGCGCTACGACGACGCCTTCCGGATCTCCCTCCTCTTCGATTCCGAAGAGCTCCAGACGGCTTGATCGGTCGGTTAGTCTCGTAGTCTTGTAGTCTCAGTAGATGTGATTGTGGGGGCTTGTAGTAACGGCTTTAGCCGTCTAACAACCGCTAAAGCGGTTACTACGAACCTAATGTTCGATCTACTGAGTCTGATAGTCAAGTAGCCGTTGTTCGTGCTCGCCCGAAAGGCTGATCGCTCACGCTGACCGCTACTCGCTGATCGCTGATTGCTGACCGCTACTCGCTGATCGCTGATTGCTGACCGCTACTCGCTGATCGCTGATTGCTGACCGCTACTCGCTGATAAGGAGGAAGTTACAATGACCGCAACGCAACTCTTGAAAAATGTCTCTCTCTTCGAGCACCTCCCCGTGAAGAAGCTAGAGGAGGTCGCTGCCCGGCTAGAGAGCCGAAGCCTGGAGGAGGGTGAGGTACTCTTCGAGATGGGCGAGCCGGGCGACGAGCTCTACGTCGTGGAGTCGGGGACCGTGGGTATCTACGTGCCCCAGGCCGACGCGGCGGGCGAGGAGCGCCCCATCCGCCTCTTCAAGGCGGGCGAGGTCTTGGGGGAGATGGCACTCATCGACGCCCGCCCTCGTTCCGCCGGCGCCCGAGCTCTCGAGCCCAGCCGCCTTCTCGTCCTGGGGGAGGGGGCCTTCAAACGTCTCTTGGAGCAGAGCCCCGAGATGGCGCTGGCGGTGATGGCGGGGCTGAACGACCGCATCCGCTACACCACCGACTTTCTCGCCGAGGTGCGGGGGTGGGTGCAGCGGGTGGCGGAGGGAAAGTACGGCCACCGCTTCCGCCCCGCGCAGGAGTACGGGGACGATTCCCTGGAGGCCCTGGCCGCAGACTTCGCGCAGATGGCGGCGCGGGTGCGCAAACGCGAGGAGGCGCTGCGCAAGGAGGTCATGGAGCTGCGCATCGAGATCAACGAGACCAAGCGGCAGCGGGAAGTGGACGAGATCACCGAGACCGACTACTTCCAGCAGCTGCGCCGGAAGGCCAAGGAGATCCGCGACGAGAAGTGATCGCCGCGCCAGGAATCGGGATCTTGCGCTCCGGCACCCCGCCGCTACAATTCTACAGGCGAACTCTGGCTTCACTAAAAGAAGGGCGAAAAAATGGCTCTCCTGAAAGAACTCTATTTCACCACGGAGGACACAGAGAACACTGAGAAAATCACATAGATTATTATTAAAGTTAAACCGAAAGTTACATTTTATACAGTTCAACATCAAAAACCTCCGTGATCTCCGTGGTAAGAGATCTTTTTTCAGGGGAGCCAACTTTCAACTTGTGACTTGCTAACTTTGAACTTAGTTTGGAGGGGGAGAACCGATGCACTGTCCAGCTTGTGGAACCCTTAATCCTACTCCGGCTCGCTTCTGCATGGGCTGCGGTCGCCTGCTGGTCGACGGCGTCGTCTGCGCGGCCTGCCAGACCCTCCTGCCGCCCGGCGCCCGCTACTGCTACCACTGCGGCGCCTTCCTGGCGCAGGCGGCGTCCGCCGAGGCACAGGTCCGTCCCCGGTCGACCGTTGCCCCACCGACTGTCGTCCCGTCCCCTGTCGCGCCGCAGCCCGCGCCGCAGCCGGAGCGCCCACCGGCTGCGCCCGTAGAGAGCCGCCCTCTGCCCGCGCAGCCCGTCGAGAAGCCGGAGCCCGTCACCGCCCTTGGGGTGGCTGACTATCTAGTGGACCGGCTGCCGGCAGCCGCACCCCTCGAGGAGCTCTTGCCGGTGCTCCGGCCCTCCCTGCAGCGCTATCTGCCCGAGCAGCTCTACGAGCCCCTGGAGCGCCTGCCCAGGGAGCGCGACCTCATCGCCGCCCGCGACCACCTCACGGCGCTCCTGCGCACCGTCAAAACCTACCTGCCCTGGCCCGTCGTCGTCGCTCCCCAACCCCCAGGGGAGCCCGCGGGGGGCATGTACCGGGGCGTCTTCCTCTTCGGCGACGTCTCCGGCTTCACGCCCCTCTCGGAGCGGCTCAAGGTCCTGAAGCAGGAGGGGGCCGAGATCATCACCGTTCTCATCAACAACCTCTTCTCCCGGCTCGTCCAGGTCCTCTTCGCCCACGGGGGAACGCTGCTGAAGTTCGGGGGGGACGCCCTCCTGGGGCTCTTCCCCGCCGAGACGGACGCCGAGATCGAGGAGGGGGTGCTGCAGGCTGCCCGCGCGGCCCTCGCCATGCAGGCGGTGATGGAGCGGGAGGAGTTCACGTCCATCACGGCGGCGGGCGAGACCCTCGCCTTGCGGATCAAGTGCGGCATCTCCGCCGGCCCCTACTTCGCCGCCCACATCGGCACACAGGAGACCATGGCCTACGTCACTACGGGCCACACCGTCAACCTCGCCGAGGAGGCGGAGGGCCACGCCAATCCCGGAGAGATCGCCATGACCCGGGAGACCTACGAGCTCGTCGCCGACCGGCTCGAGGTGGGGCCGGTGACGAAGCAGCCCGACGAGGCCTACGTGCGTCTCCTCGCTGCGCCTGCCGTCGAGCAGGAGGGACGGGGACGCCCGGAGCTGCAGGAGCCGCCGGAGGGGGAGCCCGCGGCCCAGATCACCTACCTGGTGGCCCGCCTGGACCGGCTCACCACCTACCTCTCCGACGAGCTCATCGCCCGCATTGTCACCAACCCCGTCGACGCGCGTATCCCCCCCGGACATCGCCAGGTCACGGTGATGTTCGCCAACTACAAGGGGATCAGCGACCTCATCGAGGACCTGGGTGATTCCCGTCCGGAGATCATCACCCACCACCTCAACGACTACTTCGTCCACATGGCCCAGATCGTGGAGAAGTACGAGGGCACCGTGGCGCGTATGGACCAGTACGCCGTGGGAGACCGCCTGGTGATCTTCTTCGGCGCCCCGCGCACCCACGAGGACGATCCCGTGCGGGCGGTCTACACGGCGTTGGAGATGCAGCAGGCCGCGCGGGAGCACTTCGCGGCCCTGCGGGCCTCCTCGGGCGTCTACCGCTTCGAGCAGCGGATCGGGATCAATACCGGGCAGCTCTTTGCAGGGAATGCCGGCGCCCCCGACCTGCGCCAGGAATACACGCTGATGGGCGACGATATCAACATGGCGGCGCGCCTCATGTCCAACAGCGAGTGGCAGTCCATCTTCATCAGCCGCAACACGAAGGAGAAGGTCGCGCCCTTCGTCGAGCTGCAGGATCGCGGTGAGCTCCAGGTGAAGGGGAAGTCCATCCGCATCCCCACCTTCGAGGTGGTGGGTCGCAAGCAGGAGGTCGGCCCCACCCGCGGGCTGGAGGGGAGTGCTTCCCCGCTGATCGGGCGGGAGGAGCCGCTGCAGACCTTGGAGGCTCAGGCCGACTCCCTGCTCAAGGGGCGGGGGCAGATCATCTCCCTCATAGGCAACAGCGGCCTGGGAAAGTCGCGGCTGATGCGGGAGCTGCACGCCGCCCTTCTGGAGCGGGAGGCGGCGCTGATCTGGATCGAGGTGCGGGCGCTCTCCTTCAGCGAGCAGATGAGCTACTGGATGGCGCGCCACCTCATGGCGAGCCTCCTGGGTCTCTCCTCGGGCGCCAGCGAGGACGACCTCCTCTATGCGCTGGGTCAGCGGGGGCGGGAGCTCCTGGGCAAGGAGCTGGCGATGGAGGCCGTCCCCTACCTGGCTCACATGATGGGTCTGGATCTGGGTGAGGAGTGGGCCTGGGTGTTGGATGCCTCGCCCCAGGTGCGCCAGAAGCAGACCTTCTGGGCGGCGCGCCAATTCCTGGCGGCGGCGGCGCGGGAGCGCCCCCTCGTGTTGGCCCTCGACGATCTCCACTGGGCTGACGAGGCCTCGCTGGCCCTCTTCGAGGAGCTCCTGCAGGTGACCGACTACGCCCCGGTCATGTTCTGCCTCGTCTTCCGCTCGCGGCGCGACAAGGGCTGCTGGCAGCTGCGCAATGCCGCAGCGGCGAACTTCCCCCACCGCTACACGGAGGTGCACCTCCAACCGCTGACGCCCCCCCAGAGCGCGGCGCTGCTGACCGAGCTGCTGCCCGGAGCCCGTTTCTCGGCCGAGACGTTGGAGGAGATTCTCGACAAGGCGGCGGGCAACCCCTTCTATCTCGAGGAGGTGGTCCGCTCGCTCATCGATGCCGGGGCCGTGGTGCGCGAGGAGCCCGAGCAGGACTACCTCAGCGACCTGGTGGGCTGGGCCAAGGGTGAGGGGCCGGTGAAGGAGGAGCCGGTGCGGTGGAAGGTGACGGCGAAGATCGACCAGATCACCGTGCCCGACTCCCTGCAGGCGGCCATCGTGGCGCGCATCGACCGTCTTACCGAGGACGCGCGCCACGCCCTGCAGCTGGCGGCCGTCATCGGGCGGCAGTTCCGGTTGGAGATTCTACGCCACCTGACGGAGGCCGAGGCCGAGATCGATCTCTGGCTGGCGCAGCTGGAGCGGGGTGGGCTCGTCCGTCCTGCCGTCGATACCATCGACCTTACCTACGCCTTCCCCGACGCCCTCGTGCAGGAGGTGGCCTACGAGAGCCTGCTGGTGCAGAGCCGGCAGCGCCTGCACGCGCGCATCGGCGAGACGCTGGAGAATGCCTTCGGTCGGGATCTCGAACAGGGCGCCGAACTGCTGGCTTACCACTTCAGCCGCAGCACCGACCAGGAGCGGGCGCTGAAGTACCTCAAGCTCGCAGCCGGCAAGGCCAAGGAGAGCTACGCCAACGAGACCGCCATCCAGCACTACCAGCAGATGTTGGAGATTCTGCGCCGGCAGGGGGACGAGGCGGGGCAGGCGAGTGCCCTCTACAACATGGGGGTCATGGCTTACGAGATCGGCAGCTACGAGCGGGCCCGTGCGTGGCTGCAGGAGTCCGTCGCTCTGCTGGAGCAGCTGGACGACGGCGCCGCCCAGGGGTGGAGCGTGATGTACCTGGGGATGGTGGATCTGAAGCAGGGCAACTACAGCGACGCCCTGCACCACCACGGCCTGGCTCTGGGCCTGGCGCGCATGCGGAAGGACAGCTTCCAGGAGGGGATCCACCTGACGAATCTGGCCCGCGTGACGATGCGCCTGGGCCAGTATGAGAGGGCCATGGAGCAGTTCGGAGAGTCCCTGGAGATCAAGCGGCGGAACGAGGATCTCGTGGGGCAGGGCTTCGCCCTCTTCTACCGGGGGCTCATTCACGTCGATCAGGGGCGCTACGACGAGGCCGAGGAGGCCCTCGAGGGGGCCATCGAGATCTGGGAACAGCTGGCGCAGAACGACCGGGTGGTGAGCTACTACGAGTACGGGCGGGGGCTGCTGGCGCTGGGGCGCGAGGCTTACGAGGAAGCGGAGGAGCACCTGGAGAGAGCTCTCGCCCTCGCCGAGAAGCTCGTCCTCAAGGCCGAGATCATCGAGAACCTCTCGGCGCTGGCCCTGGCGAAGTTGGGACAGGGCCGGACGGAGGAGGCGCAGGAGCGCTCCCGGCGTGCTGTCGAGCTGCTGGAGCGGCAGAAGGACGTCGAGGAGGTGCAGCGGGTCTACCTCAACCACTACCGCATCCTGGAAGCGACCGCCGATCCCAAGGCGCATCGCTTCCTGCGCCGCGCGCGTGAGGTGATGGAGGAGCGCGCTCAGCGCATCGTCGACGAGGAGGCGCGCCAAATCTACCTGGAGGAGGTCCAGGTCAACCAAGCCATCCGCAACGCGCGTTGAGCGGGAGGTGTCAGGACATCTCCGCGAGGAGCTCGCGAAGGCGTGCCAGGTTGCGTGCCTTGCCGGCATTGCGCAGCGCCCGCGCTTCACGGGAGAAGTAGCTGTGGGTGGTGAGGAAGGCGATCTGCCGTGCGTACCACTCCCGCAGCGTCGTCTCCACCCCGTGGGTAATGAGCTCGGTGCGCAATAGCAGGCTGGACTGCAAGAAGTCCTCCCGTCCCAGCGAGTCGAGATCGGCGTCACAGATCAGCGCCTGGAAATAGTCCTCGGGCTCCTGAGGGAGCCGGGTCGCCATGATCAGTGCGCTGACACTCTCGATCTGCTCGGGGCCGTATCCGAAGTTCGGTAGGGTCTCCCGGGCGATCTGCGCGCCTTCGTCCTCGTTGCGGAAGTAGGTCACGAGGTAGCCGGTGTCGTGGTAGAGGGCCGCGGTACGCAGCGTCAGCAGCGCCTCCGGGACGAGCCCCGCTCGCGCCCCCAACCGCTCGACAGCGGGGAGCACGTCGTCGCGGGTGTGGTGCACGCCGTGATAGAGAAGGGTGGCAGGGAGCTGAGCCTCCAACCGGCTGAGGATGTATTGTCGGGCACTTTCGAAATCGACGTCAGGGTTCATTGCTCCGCCATTCTACGCGAGGTTGGGCGGAGGGCAAGTCGCTAGCTGATGAAGGCCCCGCTCCGGGGCGGCAGGGTGAGGGCGAGAGCGCCTCCCGCGGAGCGCACCCCCAGATCGCCCAGACGATCGCGAGCCGCAACCCGACCTAACCCCGGTAACGCGAGGTGGTGGGGCGCGGCGTCGAGATTCAGTGCGACGACCACCTCGTCATCCCCCCTGTATACCCTGTAGGCGTACGTGCCCAGATCCGGATCCAGGTGCACCGTCTCCCGCCGGCCCTCGTGGAGGACGGGGTGCGCCCGCCGCAGGGCTCCCAGCCGCCGGAAATAGTCCAGCAGCGCGCCGTCGAGATCTTCCCAGGGGAGGGGGAGACGCGCCTCCTCGAAGGTGCCGAAGTCCTCGGGGCGGCGGTGGATGGGGTGCTGCTGGGAGAGCCCGGTCTCCGTGCCGTAGTAGAGGATGGGCGGGCCGGAGAGGGTGTAGAGGACGAGGGCCGCCAGCCGCAGCGCTGCGAGGTCGTCCCCCGCCTGGAAGCGGAAGCGGTTCATGTCGTGGTTGTCGAGGAAGGCGGGGCGGGAGAAGCCCGGGGGGAAGGCGCGCTCGTGGGCCTGTAGGAAGGCGTCGAAGGTGGCGAGGGACCAGCGGCGCCGGGCGAAGGTCTCCCGCAGGGCCTGGTTGAGGAGGAAGTCGAGGGCGCCGTCGAGGACACCCCCGTAACCGAGGGGGTCGGCAGGTGCTCCGGGCAGCTCGCCGAAGAGCCAGCAGTCGGGGCGGACCGCCCGGCAGGCGCGGCGGAAGGCGCTCCAGAAGTCGCGGGAGGGGCCGCCGGCGTGGTCGAGGCGATAGCCGTCGACGCCCCGCTCCAGCCAGTGGGTGGCGGCGGCGATGACGTGCTCGCGGGCGGGTCCGGGAGCCAGGTTCAGCTCGGGCATGGTGCGCACGCCGAAGTAGCAGGCGTAGTCGCCGGTGTCGTGGCCCCAGGTGTACCAGCTGCGGTAGGGGCTGCCGGGGTCGCGCCGGGCCTCCACGAAGGTGGGGTGGCGGTCGGACCAGTGGTTGGCGACGAAGTCGAGGAGGACGCGCAGCCCCCGGGCGTGGGCGGCGTCGATGAGGGCCTGCAGCTCTGCGTTGCTCCCCAGCCGCGGCTCGACGGTGAGGAGGTCGGTGGCGTCGTAGCCGTGGTAGGAGGGGCTGGCGAAGACGGGGGAGAGCCAGAGGACGTCGACGCCCAGGTCGGCGAGGTAGTCCAGCCGGTCGAGCACGCCCCGCAGGGTTCCGCCGCAGCCGGCGAAGAGATCCTGCCTCTGGCGCCAGGCGCGCCCCTCCCCGGGGTAGAAGCGATCGAGGAAGATCTGGTAGACGAGGGCGGCGCGGCTCCAGGCGGGCGCAGGCCCCTCCACGGAGAAGGCGAAGGGGGTGGCTGCGGTGGGCTCCACGGCCTGATTGTCGGCGTAGAGCCAGCGGCCGGTGCCGGTGGCGCGGGCCCTGACCCGGTAGCGCACCCAGGTCCCCTCGGGCTGGGGGGGCAGCGTCGCCTCCCAGCGCTGCAGGTAGCGCCACTCCAGGGTGTCCCACGCCGGTGCGACGCTCTCGAAGGGGAGGGGGCGGGCGGTGGGGCCGCAGGGGTCGCTGCCGTCGCAGGTGAAACGGGCTTCGACGGCGTCGAAGGGGCGCCCGCCCGTCGTGACGTGGAGGGTCAGCGAGGTGCCGGGTTGGGGGAGGACGGGGGTCAGGCGCTGTCCGTGCCGGACGCCCCGGCGCTCCTCACGGTAGCGGGCCAGCCGGCCCTCGAAGCCCGCCAGGGGGCCGAGGACGCGGTCGTCCAGGGGGCAGTAGGTCGCGTCGCTCATCCCTTCACCGCCCCCTGGGTGAGCCCGTCGACGATCTGGCCCTGGAGCAGCAGGTAGAGGGTGACGATGGGGGCCGCGCCCATGAGGGCGCCCGCCGCGAAGATGCCCCAGTTCTGGGCGAAGCGGTCGGAGACGAAGAGGTAGAGTCCCACCATCAGTGTGAACTCCTCGGTGCTCTGCAGGAGGATGCGGGCGAGGGCGAAGTCGCCGAAGGTGCCCACGAAGACGAGGATCGCCACGACCGCCAGGATGGGGCGCACGAGGGGGAGGATGAGATACCAGAAGGCCTGCCAGGAGCTGGCGCCGTCCACCAGCGCCGACTCGTCGATATCGCGGGGGATGGCGTCGAAGAAGCCCTTGGTCAGCCAGACGTTGATCCCCATCTGCCCTCCGAGGTAGGCGAGGATGAGCCCGCCGTGGGTGTTGAGCCCCAGCCAGGGGACGTAGGTGCCCAGCTGCTGGAAGAGGAGGAAGAGGGCGACCATCGTCAGCAGCGGGGGGAAGACCTGCACCAGCAGGATGGACATGAGGAGGCTGCGGCGGAAGCGGAAGCGAAAGCGGGAGAAAGCGTAAGCGCTGAGCGCCGTGACGAAGACGGCGAGGACGGCGGTGATGGCGGAGACCTTGACGGAGTTCCAGGTCCAGCGCAGGAAGGGGTGGAGGGGGTCGTTAAGGAGGGTGGTGAAGTTGACGAGGGAGGCGTTGGTGGGGAGGAGGCGCTGGCCGGCGAGGGTTCCCGCCGGGTTGAGGGCGGCGGAGATGATCCAGATGACGGGGAAGAGGGCGAAGGCGAGGGCCACGAGGATGACGGCGCCGCGTGCCCAGAGCACGAGCCGCTCCTGCTTCCGGCGTGAGACGTCGAGACGCTGCTCGTTAGACATTTTCGGAGACCTCCTCCCAGATGCGGGTGTAGCGGAAGTTGAAGAGCGTGATCAGGCTGATGACGACGAAGATCACGAAGGTGATGGCGGCGGCGTAGCCGTAGTCGGAGCCCCGCTCGCCGGCGAAGGCCAGGCGGTAGGTGTAGCTGATGAGGATGTCGGTGTGCCCGGCGGGGGTGGGGGTGTTGGGGATGGGCGGCCCGCCCTCGTTGAAGAGGTAGATGACGTTGAAGTTGTTGAAGTTGAAGGTGAAGGAGCTCACGAGCAGCGGGCCCACGGAGACGAGCAGCAGGGGCAGGGTGATGCGCCAGAACTGCTGGAAGCGACCGGCGCCGTCCACCTCGGCGGCCTCGTAGATCTCCTTGGGGATGGCCTGCAGGGCGCCGCTGCAGATGAGCATCATGTAGGGGTAGCCCAGCCAGAGGTTGATGAGCAGGACGGCGAACTTGGCCCAGAAGGGATCGGCGAACCACTGGGGCGCCCACCCGATCCACTCCTGGAGCGTCGTCGTGAGCACGCCCAGGTGGGGATTGAGGAGTCCCCTCCAGATGAGGATGCTGATCACTCCGGGGACGGCGTAGGGGAGGATGAGGAAGGAGCGGAGGGCCTTGCGCCCCGGCAGCCCCGGCCCATCGAGGACGAGGGCCAGCAGGAGGCCCAGGGCGAAGGTGGTGAGGACGGAGAGGAGGGCGAAGGCGAAGGTCCAGACGAAGACGCTGATGAAGGGGCCGCGCAGGGCCGGGCTCCTCAGCAGCCGCTCGAAGTTCTTCAGGCCCGTCAGGACCTGGTAGCCCGGTCGCAGGACCTCCCCCGCGGGTGAGACGAAGGCGCCCGCCTCGCCGTCGGCGGCGTAGCGGGTGCCGGTGGCCCGGTCGAGGAGCGCGTCTGCGGCGGCATCGAAGACGTAGCGCTGCCGGTACTGAGCCGCCCGGTCGAGACCGCTGATCTTCACCGTCCGCGGGGCCTCACCGAACTCCACGCCGTCCAGCTCGGAGAGGTACTTCACGCTCGCCACACGGTCCAGGCGCGCGTACCCCTCGAGGGCCTCCGGCGCCTCGCCCGTCTGCGCTTCGAGGGGCGCTCCGGGACGGGCCAGGTAGGCGCTGCCGTCCTCGCCGGTGAGCCAGAGCAGGTAGTCACCCCCCACGGAGCGGTAGGCGACCCAGTTGTAGGTCGGGGCGCCCTCCGCCAGGTACTGCTCCTTCTCGATCAGGTGGACGGCCTGCAGCTTCGTGAGGAGGTGGCCGTCGCTGTAGTTGGTGAAGGCGGTGTAGACGGTGTAGATGATGGGGTAGAGGGCCAGCAGGACGATGAGCGCGAGCCCGGGCGAGAGCCAGCGGAAGGGGAGGGTGTCCCGCCGGAGGAAGACGACGTTGAGCCCCACGGTCACGACCGCGCAGGCGGCGGCGAGGAACCAGACGCCGTCCCGCACGAGCAGGGTCAGGAAGAGGAGGGCGACGGCGTCGATGAAGGCGAGGGCGAGGAGGATGAGCCCGAAGCCGGCGAAGGTCTCTGAGAGGGAGGCCAGGGGCGATCTGCCCCTGGCCTCGGCGACCGTGCGTTTCACGGACTACTCCTCGGCGATGGCCGTACGGATCTGCTCGGCGGCGGTGGCGAAGGCCTCCTCGCCGCCCTGCTGGCCCTGCATCACGAGGGTGATGGCGTCGCCCAGCGCCGTCCAGACCGCGGACATCTCGGGGATGGCGGGCATGGGCATGCCCACCTCGCCCGCCTCACCGAAGGCGGCGATGTCGGGGTCGTTGATCTGCTCGCGCACGGGCAGGAAGGCGGAGGCGCGGGGATCGGCCTCGTACATCTGCGTCATGAAGGCCTCGGTGGCGACGAACTCCGTCAGGAAGGTCTGGGCGAGGAGCGCGTTCTCGCTGAAGGCGTTGATCATGAAGCCTTGCACGCCCAGGAAGGGGCGCCCGGTGCCCGTCTCGCCGGGGATGGGGCTGATGGCGTAGGGGACGCCGGCTTCGCGCAGGCGATCCAGCGCCCAGGGGCCGGTGATCATCATGGCGGCTTCACCGCTCTCGAACATGGTGTGCATGACGTCCCAGTCGACACCGGAGACGATCTGCTCGGCGGCGACCCTCTCCTCGAGCCAGAGCGCGGCGGCGAGGCTGCCCTCGCTGTCGACGCCCACGTCCGCGGCGTCGTAGCCGTTCTCGTCCACGCCGAAGATGTAGCCGTCGAAGGCGGTGAGGATGGGGTAGAAGTGGTAGGGGTCGCCGTCCTGGCGCACGAAGCCCTGCTTGACGGTGCCCTCCGCCTCGAGGGCGGCGGCGATCTCGGCGACCTCGGTCCAGCTCTCGGGCGCGTCGGGCACGAGCTCGGGATTGCGCACGAAGGCGATGTTCTCGGTGACGTAGGGCATGCCGTAGAGCTTGCCGTCGTAGGTGAAGGCCTCCACGGCCACGTCGAGGAAGAGATCAGACTTATCGCCCAGGTCGATGGGCGCCAGCAGGCCGTTGATGGTGAGTTCGCCCAGCCAGTCGTGGGCGCCCACGAGGATGTCGGGGCCCTCACCGGCGGGACCGGCGACCTTCAGCTGGTCGCGCACGTCGCCGAAGCCCATCTGCTGCACGACGATCTTCACGCCGTACTCCTCGGTGAAGTCGCGGCCCAGCTCCTCGAGGATGGGGGCGCGGGTCTCGTCGGACCAGATGACGAGCTCCGGCATGGGTTCCTCGGTCGGTTCGGGGGTGGCCTCTTCGGTGGCGGCCTCGGTGGGCTCCTCCGTCGCAACCTCGGTCGGCTCCTCGGTGGCGGGCGCCTCGGGCGTCGCCTGGGGACCGCAGGCCGTCAAGACTAGCGAGAGGACGATCAAGAGACTGAGAAAGGAAAGTTTGTACTTGTACATGTTCACTCCATGAATAGGTTGTGTGATAGATGCTGCAGACAAGGGTCAAGGGCCGGTATTGAGGGCTGCGTCGATGGTTCTTTCTGTTATTGAGCCTCCTTATATCGGTGAGCAGGGGATCTAGGGATCAGGCCAAGGATAGGGGACGGCGTCGCGGGTCGTTTCGCGGAGGACGAGGGCGGTCTCCAGCAGGACGTGGTGCGCTGCCCGGGCGCTCTCGAGGGCCTCGACCAGGAGCTCCGCCGCCGTACGTCCTTTCTCCTCGATGGGTTGGTGTACCGTCGAGAGGGCCGGGCTGACGAGGGAGGCGAGGGGTACATCGTCGAAGCCCACCACCTCCAGGTCACCGGGCACGTCCAGCCCCAGGGCGCCTGCCGCCTGCACGATGCCGATGGCCATGGCGTCGCTGACGGCGAGCACGGCCGTGGGGCGCAGTCCGCTCTCCCACGCGGCGGTAAAGCTGCGTGCACCGCCCTCGATGGTGGCGACGGTAGGGTGGAGGAGCGCTTCCTCCCACCCGAGGCCCGCCTCCTCGAAGGCCCGCCGGTAGCCGCGCATGCGCCGACCTCCCACCCCGTAGTAGACGTACTCCAGGTGTCCATAGGGGGTCTCGAAGGTGAAGATGCGCAGGTCGCGGTGTCCTTGGGCGAGGAGGTGCACCGCCGCCCGGTAGGCGCCCTCCTCGTCGTCGGAGTTGACGGAGGGGACGTGCTCGCTGTCCCCGTCGACGATGACGAAGGGAACCTTGCGGCGTCGCAGGGGGGCGACCTCCTCGTGGGCCTCGTTCAGCCCCACGATGACGAAGCCGTCCACGGGCGCCCGGGCCAGGGCCTGCTCCAGGGAGTCCTCGAAGGGGGAGAGGGTGAGGAGCGCCAGCTCCTTCTCATCACAGACGGCCCCCATCCCCTCGAGGAAGGTGGCGAAGAAGGGGTTGGCGAAGGTAGAGACGAGGGACTGGGGCACGAGCAGACCGAGCGCGCCGCTGCGCCCCGAGAGCAGGGCCTTGGCGTGGGGATTGGGGGCGTAGCCGAGCTCCTCGGCGGCTTGCATGATCCGGGCGATGGTCTCCTGTCCCAGTTGGTCGGGACGGTTGAAGGCGAAGGAGACGGCGGTGGGGGAGACCCCGGCCGCTTCGGCGACCTCTGCGATGGTGACGCGCTTCTTGATCATTCTCTAAATCCTTTTACTAAAACCATTTAGATACTACACCAGCTCGCAGATTTGGCAACCCGCCGGTTGGCGGGAATGGAGCCTGGTCAGGTGACCAGTATGGGAGGATAGCGGGCCGCCTCACAAGGGGAGGAGCCGTAGGGTGGCCCGCTCTTCAAGGCGTGGTTGGGGGAGGCGATCACTCCACGCCGTGCGGTGCGTCGTGGACCTTGATCAGCTCCACCGGCTGGCCCCGTCCCACGGTACCCCAACGGACCGCCGTCGGGTAGTCCACCTCCGCCACGTAGACGGGCTTGTACTGCCCGCGGTGGACCCGCTCCAGCCAGAGGTCGGCCTGGCGCTGGGTCATGGGCGTATGGCGGTTCCAGAGCATGAAGCCCAGGCCTCCGTCGTGCAGGCCCGCGCAATCGGTGGCGTAGGCGCTCTCCCAGGGATAGGGCTGCCCCTTCTCGTCGGCGCCCACCCGGCGGATCTTGAACCACTTTCCGATATCGCGGCAGTCGAGGGCCGCAAAGTAGACGTCGGCTTCGGGCAGCGGGGTGGGCAGGCTCCGGGCCGTTCGTCCCAACTGTCTGACCCGCACGTTCGACATCATCCTACCCTGCCCGTACTGGCTCGCCACGCCGGTCAGGGCGCGATCATCTCCCGTTGTATTCGGATCGACAGCGCCGCTCAGCAGGACCGACGCCGCCGCAAAGAGCAAAATACCTTTCGTCATCATACCTCCTCACAACAACTCGCCGGGGCTACAAGGCCCCGGCGAGAGTCTGACAAAACTGGAGCATTCTAAAGGAAAGCCCCAATCTGTCAAGGTGGGATAAATGTCAGTCTCTGTCAGGAGGCTTGGTCTTGCGCACGATCCGGCTCTTGCCCTTACCCTCTTCGGCGCTGCGCGCCGTATTGGCAGGAGCTTTCAGTGGAGCTGCTTTCGGGGTGGGGGAGACCATCAGGATAAATCATGCACATAGCGCCGGGAAGGAGATCCCGAGCGTAGGAGGGATGACAGGGTGTGGAAAGGAGCACCACCCGCTTCAGCGTCTTTCCGGGTAACCTACGACAGGTGATCCTGGAGGGCGGCGGAACCGGGTGCGACGAGCAGGTGCTGCGACGCGCTCGTCAGCCCATGAGGACGCGCAGCGACATGCCCGGCGTCATCAGGCTGAGGGGGGAGGCGACGCCGCGGATGAGCTTGCTCAGGGTGATGGCGACCTTGGCGTCGTGCCGGGCCCGGTGCATCGTCCGGTTGACGAAGGGCTGGATCTCCATGAACTTCCGGGCGAAGCGTGCCGTCCGGTGGAGGCGACCGAAGGTCTCCTGGAAGACCTTGCCGTAGGAGGCCAGCTGAGTTGCGGAGAGGTCGCCGCGCTCCAGCGCCTTTCGTGCGTGCGCGGCGGCGATCTCGGCGCAGACCATGGAGGGGCCGATGCCCTCCCCGCTCATGGGATGGACCAGACCGGCGGCCTCTCCTACCACGAGCACGTTGTCGAGGTAGGGGGTGACGGCGTGCGCGTCCATCCGCAGGGGAAAGCCGCGGTTGAGGCCCACGGGGCGGGCCTTCTCCGTGACCCGGCGGGCGTAGGGGTTGTTGGTGATGAAGGTCTCGAAGAGGTCGTGGAAGTTCACCTTGCGCTCCAGAGCCTCCTGGGCGTACATCCCGATGCCCACGTTGGCCCGCCCACCGCCCAGGTGGAAGATCCAGCCGTAACCGGGCAGGATGCTCTTCTCCCAATGGATCTCCAGCAGGCCCGGCTCCTCGTGGTCGATCTCCTCGAAGTACTGGCGGGTGGCGATGCTCTCCGGCGGCCCGGGGACGAGCCCCAGCTTGCGGGTGAGGGAGGAGGTGGCGCCCTCGGCGCTGATGAGGAGGGGGGCTTCGAAGGTCACCTGCTTGCCGTTCTGCCTGCCGACGGCGCGCACCCGGTCGGGGGTGAGGCGCTCCAGGGCGGTGATGCGCGTGCCCTCCACCAGCTGCGCGCCCACCTCCACCGCCCGCTCGACGAGGGCATTGTCGAAGATCTTGCGGGGGATGACGAAGCCCTCGTAGTCGAAGGGGGGATCTCCGGGCGCGCCCGGTGCCTCGACGACGGTGCCGTCGGGAGCGCCCAGACGGACCTTCTGCTTGGGGAAGTTCTCCTCCGCCCAGGGGAGCAGGCCCATCTTCTCCATGATGTAGGGCGCCCGGGGGGAGATCCCGTCGCCGCAGATCTTCTCCCGCGGGAAGACGGCCTGATCGATCAAGGTGACCTTGACCCCCTCGCGGGCGAGGAAGAAGGCGGTGGTGGAACCGGCGGGACCGGCGCCGACGATGATGACCTCGGGCTTCTTGGAGCTGGATGCGGACATGAATGGACCCTCCTCAGTCAGTTAAAAGTTCACACTTATTCCATTGTAGCCGACTTTGCAGAGTTAGGCAACCGTTAGGAGCCTGAGGGACGATTGAACTTTCCGCCTTTTTCAGTAGACTCACCTGAGAGAGATTACCACAGGAGGTGGATGGATGAGGGTTCTTGTTGCCGCGGACATGGAGGGCGTGACGGGAGTGGTGCACTGGGATCAGGTGGACCCCGATCACGGAGAGTACGGGCGCTTCCGCAAGCTGATGACGCAGGACGTCAACGCCGCCGTGGAGGGCGCTTACGAGGCGGGCGCCGACGAGGTCTTCGTCGTCGACGGGCACGCCTACGGGCGCAACCTGCTCGTCGAGGCGCTGGACCCCCGCGCCCGGCTCCACTCGGGCAGCCCCTCGCCCCTCTCCATGGTGACCAGCGTGGAGACGGGTGTGGAGGGGGTGCTCTTCGTCGGCTACCACGCCCGGGCGGGCACGGAGAGGGCCATCCTCGACCACACCTGGTCGGGTAGCAGCGTCACCAACATCTGGCTCAACGATCGTCTGGTGGGCGAGACGGGCATCAACGCCGCGCTCTGCGGACACTTCGGCGCGCCGGTGCTCATGGTCTCGGGTGACCAGACCCTCTGTCGGGAGGCGGTCGAACTCCTCGGCGAGGTCGAGACCGCCGGGGTCAAGGAGGCGACGGGGCGCATGGCGGCCCGCTGCCTGCCGCCCGAGGACACCCGGAAGCTGATCCGCGAGGCGGCGCGCCGCGGGGTGACCCGGCTGCTCGCCGGCGAGGCCCCCGAGCCCTTCCGCCTCACGTCCCCCATTACGCTGAGCATCGAGTTCCAGAAATCCCAGATGGCCGATCAAGCGGTCTTCCTGCCCGGTGCGCGGCGCGAGGAGCGGAGGGTGAGCTTCACCGCCGAGGAGATGCCCGTCATCTACGACGCCCTGCGCGCGCTGCTGGCCCTCGCCCGGTAGCGGGTCGCCCCTGTCCTGACAACGGTGCTCTCCTGGGCATCGGGAGACGGCTTGGGGGACTCGATGGTCGTGGTGGCAGAGCGTGCTTTAGCAACTGATCGTGTTAGGGTTCGAAATCTTGCCAATTTTAGTAGGAGGAAGCCATGTCTAAGACGTTCTATCTGTGTGTCGCGGTCTTGCTCGTGCTGGCAACCCTCTTCACGGCCTGTGGTGGGTTCGAAGCCACCACGGCACCATCTGTCGAAGAGACCGAATCCGCCCAGGAGCTGGAGATCTTCAGCTGGTGGACGGCGGGCGGTGAGGCCGACGGGCTGAACGCCATGTACGAGGTCTTCAAGGAGCGCCATCCCGACGTGGAGATCATCAACGCCATGGTGGCGGGCGGTGCAGGTTCTAACGCCAAGGCAGTGTTGGCGACGCGGATGCAGAGCGGCGATCCGCCCGATTCCTTTCAGGTTCACGCCGGGCACGAGCTCATCGACTCCTGGGTCAAGGCGGGCAAGATGGAGCCCGTCACCTTCATCTTCGAGGAGAACGGGTGGCTGGACGTCTACCCAGAGGGTGTGATCGATATCCTCTCCTACGACGGTGAGATCTGGAGCGTGCCAACGAACATCCACCGCTCCAATGTGCTATGGTACAATACAGCCATCTTCGACGAATACGGAGTGGGGCCTCCGGAGAGCTTCGACGAGTTCTTCACGGTGGCCGAGATGCTCGAGGTCGGGGGGGTGACCCCGCTGGCGCTGGGTGACAACGGTATCTGGGCGGCGACGCACCTGATGGAGTCGGTCCTGCTGGGGACACTGGGCCCCGAGGGCTACCGGGGTCTCTGGACGGGCGAGACCGACTGGGGCAGCGCCGAGGTGCAGGAGGCCCTGGAGACCTACGCGCAGATGATGGAGTACGCGAACGAGGACCATGCCGCGCTGAGCTGGGACCAGGCGGCGCAGCTCGTGGCGGACGGGGACGCTGCGATGACCATCATGGGCGACTGGGCCGAGGGCTACTTCAAGTCCATCGGTCTGACCCCGGGCGACGAGTTCGGCTGGGCCCCCTCACCGGGCACCGACGGCGTCTTCCTGATGCTCTCCGACTCCTTCGGGCTGCCGCAGGGCGCCCCGCATCCCGACAACGCCGAGGCCTGGCTGATCGTCGCCGGTTCCAAGGAGGGGCAGGATGCCTTCAATCCCTTGAAGGGCTCCATCCCCCCGCGGACGGACGCAGACCGCAGCCTCTACGACGAGTACCTCCAGTCGGCGATGGACGACTTCGCCAGCAACGAGATCGCGCCGAGTGTGGCCCATGGAGCCGCCGCCTCCGAGGGCTGGGTGATGGGCATTAACGACGTCATGACCTTCTTCGTCACCGATCTGGACGTCGAGGCGGCCCAAGAGGGCTTCGTCCAGGCCTGCGTGGACACCGGGACGTGTGAGTAGTCCGCAGGGAGCTATTTTATACGAGCACCTGTCGTAGGGTGCGATCAACGGGAGGAGGCGCTATGGACGAGAGAAGTCTGGGTTGGGTCTTCGTCATCCTGGGGGGCTTGATCTTCTTGGCGGGCGTGATCCTGGGGGCCACCATCATCGGTCTCCAGCTCTTCGTGGGTGAGAGTGCGGGGGACAATCTTGAAGGCTTCCTCGTCGTCTTCGGGATCTGCGCGTTGCCTTTCCTTCTCTTCGGCGGTGTGGTTCTGGCCTTCGGTGGATTCGTCGTCTGGCGGAATCGCAAGAGCGCCGACCTGCCCGCCGAGCCCAACGTCGACCTCTCGGGCTTTTAGGCGCAACCCTGTCCCCCTTCTCCCTACTCACCACTTATTGGCTAACAAGCGAGGTCTCTATGCACTTTCGATCTGAACTGATCCATCCTTCGGCCTTCATCGCCGCCGGCGTCACCGTCGTGGGCGAGGTGCACCTGGCGGAGGAGGTCAACGTCTGGTTCGGCAGCGTCCTGCGGGGCGACGTGGAGAGCATCACCATCGGCGCCCGCACGAATCTTCAGGACGGCTGCCTCGTCCACACCTCCCACGGCTTTCCCGTCGTGCTGGCTCCCGAGGTCGCGGTGGGACACGGGGCCGTGATCCACGGGGCGCAGGTGGGGACCCGGAGCCTCGTGGGCATCCGCGCCACCCTCCTCGACGGCGTGGTGGTCGGCGAGAACTCCCTCGTCGCCGCGGGCTCCCTTCTGCCGCCGGGCAAGGTCTACCCGCCCGGCTCCCTCATCCTCGGCTCGCCCGCGCGCGTCGTACGGGCGCTGACGGAGGCGGAGATCGCCGACACCCGGCGCATCGTGAGGAACTACGTCGAGCGGGCCCGCGCCTACCGGGAGGCGGGCTGGGAGGCCCGGGTGGCGCCGGAGTGAGTTCCATCGGGGTGGGGGATCGTCGGTTGCGGCGGATCGCCGACCTGAAGCGTGAAGCGTAAAACGTGAGGGCTTCACGCTTCACGCCTCACGTTTTACGCCCTGTCTGACATGTGAAAGACTGCTGACGACCCGACTTACGACTACCCAACTATCTTCAGGAGGCACTTATGCGCATCGCCGTGGTCATCGATAGGAGCGGGGCGGCTCGCGCCGCCGATGTGGTCGCGGCCCTCGAGGGGCGGGGCCACGAGGTCTTCAACGCCGGTATGGAGGGCAGCGACGAGGAGCCCCAGCTCTCCTACGTGCAGACGGGGCTGATCAGCGCCCTCCTGCTGCACCTGGGGCGGGCGGACTTTGTCGTGGGCGGCTGCGGCTCGGGGCAGGGCTACCTCAACGCCGTCGTGCAGTACCCGGGCGTCTTCTGCGGTCTCATCCGCAGCCCGCTGGACGCCTGGCTCTTCACCCAGATCAACGGCGGGAACTGCGTGTCGCTCCC
>DAOTVC010000019.1:0-3534 GCA_034437215.1 Anaerolineae bacterium
GGGCGCGAGACCCACCCCCTTCCTGCTCCACGAGCTAAGTCGGCAGGTCTCCCCATCCCCGAAGTCCTCCACGCCCGGCCCGGAGAAGCGGTGGTGGGAGTTCTGGAAGTAGGCGTGAGATGATGTCACAGTTGGAGGAGGTAAGGATGAAAGGGCTACTTGATCGAGATCTTCGCGTGTTCATCTTCGTTGGCGTTATCCTCATCACGACGCTGGCTTGTTATGCTCCAGGGATCATCCCGGAGGGGATGGACAATGAAGAGATTGTAGAAATCGTGGAACGCGACGTAGAACCGTCAGAAGCAGAGAGCGTTGAAGAGTGCGCCCGGACAGGCATGTCCGGGCCATGCAGCAGCGCCGGATGAATCCGGCTGACCGCGTTTGGCCAGGCAGCCCGATTTATCGGGCGCTGTGCTTTAGCCCGGCGATGAATCGCCGGGCACGGGGCTACGCATCGCCCGGATGGAGTACCATCCCCACGCCGCGGAATCCATGCCGCGGCTGCTAGACGGAAAAACCCGCTCAAGCGGGTTCCAGAGACCGCGGTTCGCACACGCAGCGTGCTTCAGCACGCTTGGCCTAACCGCCGGTGATTTGAATCACCGGCGGGGAGGTGGACTTTGCCGCCCGCAAGGTCGCGACTGAAGTCGCTCCCTGGGACGCACTGCGCGCGCCGACCTGCGTCGACCTGCGTCGACGCTCACCACTGTCCGCGAAGTGCGCCCGGACATGAATGTCCGGGCTATGTAGCAGCGCCGGATGAATCCGGCTGGCCGCGTTTTGCCAGGCAGCCCGATTTATCGGGCGCTGTGCTCTAGCCCGGCGATTCATCGCCGGGGACGGGACAACGCATCGCCCGGATGGAGTACCATCCCCACGCCGCGGAATTAATTCCGCGGCTGCTAGACGGAAAAACCCGCTCAAGCGGGTTCCAGAGACCGCGGTTCGTACACGCAGCGTGCTTCAGCACGCTTGGCCTAACCGCCGGTGATTTGAATCACCGGCGGGGAGGTGGACTTTGCCGCCCGCAAGGTCGCGACTGAAGTCGCTCCCTGGGACGCGCTGCGCGCGCCGACCTGCGTCGACCTGCGTCGACGCTCACCACTGTCCGCGAAGTGCGCCCGGACATGCATGTCCGGGCTATGTAGCAGCGCCGGATGAATCCGGCTGGCCGCGTTTGGCCAGGCAGCCCGATTTATCGGGCGCTGTGCTCTAGCCCGGCGATTCATCGCCGGGGACGGGACAACGCATCGCCCGGATGGAGTACCATCCCCACGCCGCGGAATCCATGCCGCGGCTGCTAGACGGAAAAACCCGCTCAAGCGGGTTCCAGAGACCGCGGTTCGTACACGCAGCGTGCTTCAGCACGCTTGGCCTAACCGCCGGTGATTTGAATCACCGGCGGGGAGGTGGACTTTGCCGCCGGTAAGGTCGCGACTGAAGTCGCTCCCTGGGACGCGCTGCGCGCGCCGAGCGTCGACCTGCGTCGACGCTCACCACCGTCCGCGATGTATCGGGCGTGGGGCTCTAGCCCGGCGATGAATCGCCGGGCACGGGGCTACGCCCAGACGCGGCGGTAGTTGGCGTCGAGGGCCTCCTCCAGCGCCAGGAGGACGGCGATACGCCGGGCGATGCGCGTGAACGCCCGCGCCTCCTCAGAGGTGAGGTCGCGCCCCAGCACCCGCCGCTCCCGGTAGGAGAGCCACTTCTTGAGGACGGGGTAGCCGCCCAGGGTGTACTCCCAGACGCCGACGGGCACGTTCGCCCAGTAGGCGACCTCGTTGAGGTAGATGTCGTAGGCGGGCGAGAGCGCCGCGGGCACATCCTCCGCCGCCTCCAGGTGGCCCTGACCGGGCATAGTGATGCCCGCCCGCCCCTCGTAGCCCCACCCCACGGTGACGGCGAGGTGGCCCGCGCCGGGATCGAGGGAGCGCCCCTCGGCGTGGGAGATGACGGCGACGGGGCACAGCTCCGGGCGGATCTCGCCATGGGTAACGCCGGGCACCTCCACCCCGGGGTCGAGGAGGGCGGCGACCCGGCGGCCCAGCGCCGCCGAGGCCTGCAGCGCCTCGAGGCTCGCCGGCAGGGGGACGCGGGGAGGACGGCGAGGGCGTGGTAGAAGAGGTCGGCGGCAAGCTCGGCCGTGACCTCTTCGATCTCGGCGAGGTCGCGCAGGTAGGCGCGGGCCTCGGCGGAGAGGTTGGGCCGGGGTTCGGCGACGCCGGGGCCACGGATGTAATGGACCTGTACGAGGTACTGTTCCAGTGGGTGCATGGCGTCTCCTCTAAGCGTTCAACTCAGGTTGAATTCCAGATAGGCGTTATAGGCATTATAGGCAGAGGGCGAAATTTGCAAGTGAGTGAAATCTGCAAACCGGCTACACAAACCGGCTGCGCAAGTCGGCGTCCCGGAGTATAATCGCCAAGGAGCACCCGAAGACAAGCCGGGGCACTGCCCCTACCGGAAAGGAGGAGCCCGACGTGAAGCGCCGTCTCGTCATCTTCGCCAAGTACCCGCTGCCGGGCCACGTCAAGAGCCGCCTGGCGGCGGACCTCGGTCCAGCCGCGGCGGCGGGCGTCTACGCCCGCCTCCTCTACACCTACCTCCTGCGCCTCGTCGAGGACCGTCTCCCCGGCATCGAGGTGCTGATCTCCGTCGCCGCCCCGGAGGACGCCCCCTTCTTCACCGCCGCCTTCCCCGAGTTCGCCGTGCGGGTGCAGCAGGCGGGCGATCTGGGCCACCGGCTGGCGAGCACCTGCGAGGAGGGCTTCGCCGCGGGGGCCGGCGCCGTCGTCGTCTCTGCCAGCGACAGCCCCAACGTGGGCCCACCCCTCGTCCGCGCCGCCTTCGACGCCCTGGAGGAGGCTCCGGCCGTCATCGGCCCCTGCAGCGACGGAGGCTACTACCTCATCGGCCTGCGGGCACCCGGCGCCCCCCTCTTCGACGGCATCGCCTGGAGCACCGAGCGCGTCCTGGTCCAGACGGAGGCTCTGGCCCGCGCCCAGGGGCTGCGGATGGTGCGCCTGCCCGAGCGTCTGGACGTCGACACCGTCGAGGACCTGGCCCGCTGGCGCTCCCAGGAAGGGAAGGACGTAGATAAACGCAGATCATGCAGATGATTGCGAAAGCGTCCTGGTCCTTACCCAAAATGACTCTACTGAAGAAAAGCTAGCTAACCACAGAGAGCGCCAAGAACGCAAAGTTGAGATACAGATTATTAACTCATCGAGGCGTAAACCTCAGAAATATTAAGTTTTCCTTGCGACCTCTGCGTCCTTTGCGGTTCATCCCCCTTCTTTCAGGGAAGTCAACCTTCCATCCATAAAAAAAGCCGCACGGCTTGCGGATTAGCCGTGCGGCAGTACGCTTAAAGCGCGATGTGTGACTGGCCCTACTGCTTCCTTATTAAAGAGGCAGCAAGTGGCCTTTGGGTCTGGCTAGACAGGCTTGACGTTGACTGCGCGAAGCCCCTTGGGGCCTTCCTCGACGGAGAACTCGACGCGCTCGTTCTCGCGCAGGGTGCGGAAGCCGCTC
>DAOTVC010000020.1:0-29961 GCA_034437215.1 Anaerolineae bacterium
TGGGCCGGGCTGGTGATATCGCGTACTCCCAGGAGCTGCAGGGGCGTCCAGACGAAGCGCACGATCCAGCGACCGAGCCACCAGAGCGTGTCCGATAGGAGATCCCCCTGGTGCCCGTGGACGACGAAGAGACGCCGGTCCGTCTCGGTGTGGTGCAGGAGGAGCCCCTCGTGCACGGAGATGTTGGGAAAGAGCGGGCGTGGCTCGCGGGCGACCTCGTCGTAGTATTCGGAGAGCTCCTTGCGGGCCGCATCGGAATTCCGCCACTGCATGTTGTGATTCCCGAAGAGCAGGTAGAGCCGCCCTTCGGCGTGAAACTTGCTCATCAGCCAGTAGATGTGGCTGTGCGCACGCGTGATCTCCGCGAAGTTGCGGTTCTCCAGCAGCTCGTCGCCGTCGCCCACCTCGATGTAGGTGAAGCCATTTTCGTAGTAGTGCATGAGGGCGTAGAAGACGAGGGTCTGGTTCTGGGAGGAGTCATCGGCCCAGTTGTTGGTGCCCCGGTGTAGATCGCCGAGCAGGATGAGCCGGGAGCCGTCGTCGAAGGGGACCTCGGCGACCTTGTCCAGGACCTCGGTCAATTTGGTGCGCGTGGACATCCTTACCCCCCCTGCTCCTCGTTCAGTGGGCGCGGATGCCGCAGGAGCATCTGCAGCGCCCAGCCCGTCACCCCACCCACGATGGTTCCCACCAGAGAGAAGCCCAGCAAGCGCAGGAGCCCCACGGTCCAGGCGAGGGTGCCTATGATGATCCACCAGTCGGCGCGGTGGACCCAGCGCCGCAGGACGAGCCACTGTGCCAGGCTGATCCCCAATCCCAGGGTGACGAAAGCGAGCATAGGATCGGAGGGCCGGAGGAGGTAGAGGAGCCCCACACCCCCCAGCCAACCGAGGGTGCTGGCGATGATCCACCACCAGATCCGCCCCCGTATGCGTTGGCGCAGGACCAGCCACTGCAGCAGGCCCACGCCCAGCCCGACGGCTTCGAAGTCAGGGGTGATGATGGCACCTACCACCCAACCCAGCGTCGTCGCCAGTACCCACTGCAGCCAGTAGACCCACTCGAAGGCCGAACTGCGTCGGATCTCCTCGGGGCTCCCGTCGCTCTCCAGGTTCCTGGGTCTTTCGTTCATGGTCATCGTCGCTTCCTCTCTCCCGTGGCGATCACTCCCCGGCGACGAAGGCCAGGAGGGTCTCCGGGAACTTGTCGGTCGCCAGCAGAAAGCCCTCTCCGGGGAGCCGCACGAGGCCCTCCCAATTGCGGGCGTCGTCCTCCAGGAGCTGGAGTTGCAGCGGCGCTCGCTCCGTGCGCACGATCCCCTCCTCCGTTACCCGGAACTCGACGAGCCGTTCCACGGTCGTGCTCGCGGCGTGGGTCGGTCCCTCCCCGTAGGTTTCGGCGAGGAGGTCGGGCCCCGGTCGGAGCTTCTTCACGTCCCCGGGCCAGAGGTAGTTGATGGCCCAGAAGCGCCCCTCGGCGTCGACGGCGGTGGCGTCGGTGAGCCGGTACTCGATGTTGGGGAAGGGCAGGGTGCCCTCCGGCTCCAGGCTCGCCGTGGAGAAGCGCCGCATCACCGGCGCGGGGTTGACGCTGACGCCGCTGGTCTCGTAGAGGGTGAGGACGGAGCCGTCGACGATCAGGAGGAGCTCGTCGGAGAAGTTGTCCAGCGGGGCCTGGGGCGGCAGCTTCACGCGGGTTCCGGCGTCCACCCGGATCTCGCTCAACCCCTCCGCAACCTCCCCCTTGACCAGGTAGCCCATCATCCCGCCCGACCGGCGGGCCTCGATGGTGAGGAAGACGCTGTCGCCCTCGAAGGCGAGGGCTTCGAAGCCCTCAAAGCCGTCGATTTGCTCGAGACCCTCGAAGACGAAGGGGACGGGCGTGGGCTCCAGGGGAGCGTCACGCTCCCCTTCCAGGTAGGCAAGGATCTCGCTCCGCGGCAGCGTGAAGAGGCTCTCTCCGAAGCGTGACGGATACTGGGGGAGCAGCACGAGCAGGTCGCCGTACCAGGCCATCCCCGAGATCTCGGCATTGGCCTTGCTGAGGGGGCCGCTCAGCGGCAGGGGGAGGGCAGGGATCTCGATGACGGTGGCGACCGAAGGCGTGGCAGAGGGCGTCGCCGGTGTGAGCGTGCAGCCGAAGAGCGACAGGAGGAGGCAGGCGAGCAGTGTGGCCGGCAGTGTGTGGCGTCTCGTCATGGATATCCTCTCACCCATAGACCAGAACGGTGTAGACGTCCAGGGTCAGCGCCAGGCTCGCGCCGTGGACCTCCCGGGTGGCAGATTCCGGCGAGAGGAGGCGACCCCGTAGGGGGCGCTCGAAGGCGAGGGTTATCCGCTGGGGGGCAGCGGCGTAGTTGACCAGGTGGAGCTGCCGGCGGCCGTCCCGCCGCCAGTGCTCCACGAGGAGGGGGGCTTTGGCCTCGATCCGCGGGTAGGTCCGGGGGCCGAGGGCCTGCAGCAGCGACGCCTCTGCCTCCTGGGAGGGGAGGTCGAAGAGGGAGGAGCGCATGAAGTGCTGCTCGGTTAGACCCGTTCCGTCGATGAGTGCCCGCGCCCAGCGGCGGCGGAAGTAGGCGCGGTAGGCGCCGTCGAGGAAGCGGGCGGTGAAGGCCCGGACGCGACGGTGGCGCGCCAGGTAGGCGGGGGGTCGGGCGGACCAGGCCTCCAGGGCGGTGACGTCGATGGCTCGGACGCCTTCAGGGAGCTGGAGTTCTTTCGGGAGAGGGGCGACGTGGAGCAGGATCCGTACGTTCGTCAGCTCGTCCCCGGCTCTGACGACGCGCCAGGGGATGCCCGCGGCGAGGAGCACCTGCCCGGCGCCGAAGAGGGGGGGAGCGAGGCGCTCCCAGCCCTGCCAGAGGGCGTCGCCGGGATGGAGCAACGCGACAGCGGCGAGATTCGCCCGCCCCGTGTAGAGACCGGCGTTCTCCAGGAGCCAGCGGTGGTAGGCTCCGATGGCCTCCCGCTCCTCGGCGTACTTCTCGGCGGTGAGGAGGGTGAAGGTGCCGTCGGGCTCGACGAACTCCGTCCCCTTCACGACCAGGGAGGCGCCGCAGGCGGCCGCCTCGGCGATGGCCTGCCGGAAGCGGCGGGCAGGGTAGACCTCGTCGAAGCCGATGCCCTTGTCGTAGGGGTCGACGCTGAGTGGGGTGTCACCGATGAGCGCCCGCGCCGTGCGGATGGTGAGGGCGTTGTTGACGAGGCGGTCGGGCCGCTTGCCCGTCCCCGCCTCCCAGCGGGGCAGGCCGTAGTCCTCGATCATCATCACGTCCTGGATCTTCGCCAGCCCCTCGAGGTCGATGCCGTAGGTGACGAAGCTGGGGCGCATCACCGCGTCGAAGTCGTTGGCGCTGATGAAGACTTCAGGGTTGAGGGAGCGGGCGTACTCCGCCAGCTCCGCCAGAGTGCGGGTCACCTCGCCGGCGCGCCAGCGCAGGTAGCGCCGGCTGCTCTCCTCCTGCTCGGGATCGATCTGGGTGGGGATCTCCAGCCCTGTCTCGGCGCGAAAAGCCTCCCGGCAGCGCTCACAGTAACAGCCCGCGGTGCCCATCCAGGTGCCGGAGACGTGCTGTGCCTGCGTACCGTGCCAGGGGTTGTCGAAGAAGACGCCATCCGCGCCCGCGTTGACGATGCCCCAGACCATCCGGCGCAGCCGGTCCCGCCACTCGGGGTGGCGCCAGCAGCTCATGTAGCGCCCGGTGTAGTAGTAGAAGGGGCGTCCCCGTGGATCGCGAGCGTACCACTCCTTGTCGGCGTAACTGCCCGCCACGACGTAGTTGGAGGTCTGGACGTAGCCGAAGACCCGGACGCCCGCCGCCTGGTAGACGGGGACGGCCTGTTCGAAGGCCTCCCAGTCCTCGCGCGCGATCTCCGGCGGGAAGCCCCAGTCGTACATAAGGTAGGCCCAGTTGCAGTAGGCCTCGCGGGCCACCCGTGTGGCGCCGGTGAGGGTGTGGGCCTCCTGGTGAACGGCCTCGTCGACGGGGGCCTCCATGAACTTCAGGCGGTTCATGCGCACGGTACCCGGGCCCGCCCAGAGATAGATGGGGCGGTGGCGCCCGACGTCAAAGGTGGCTGGATCGCTCACGCTGCTGCTCCTTCGGGAGTCAAGAATCCGTTACCGGTGTCTCCTTCACAAGTGCCCTGGTCTATTGTACTTCAGGGCGGGTGGGTGACAATCTCCTCTTCAACGCCGCGCAGCTGCCGGCATAGAAAGATGGTAAGGGCGGAGCCCAGCGCTTATCTCCTCGCCCGCTCCTACGACGAGACGACCTCCGCGGAGTCGCCGCGCTCGACGTGCCCGCCCTCCAGCACGCGGCAGAAGACGCCGACATCGGGCCGGATGGAGACGCCCTGGAAATTGTAGGTGTGGGCCGGGGAGCGGTGCGGCGTTCGCTTCTGTTGACGGCGACTACGCTTCCCATGGTACTTCCTCCGTATCGTTCAGCGTGCGCCACGCTCGCTGGTAGCGACGCAGGCGCTCCACGTCCTTCTCGCGTAGCTCCGGCAGCCGGCGTACGTCCATGTTGTTGGTCAGATCGGCGAGTTTGACCTGTCGAGCGAGGGGGTGGGGCCGAATGCGTCGCACGTAGGCCTCGTAGCTCTCGTCTGGTCGGTGGGTGAGGACGTCCACCGCGTCCACCACCTCGGGAGGGTAGTCCATCTCCCGGAGGTCGTCGATGGTGTAGTCGCTGTCTTCCACCACGTCGTGGAGGACGGCGACCATCTTCGCTGTGTGGGTCTTCATCAGCCCCATAACCTCCAGGGGGTGGAGGATGTAGGGGAGCCCGCCCTTGTCCTTCTGCCCGCGGTGCACCTCCACGGCGAGCAGGATGGCGTCTTCGATGCTCTTCATAGGTCCTCTTTTCGGAATCTGTCGTTTAGTCTCATAGTCTGGTAGTCAAGTAGTCAGTCCCATGCCTGGCTGGTGTGCGCAAGTACCGGCGTTTCTTTTCGAACATCGGTCGATGAGTCTCATGGTCAGGGGGGCGTTTAGAATCTCAAGTAGGTGAGGTCACCGAAGCGCAGAGAGGTCTTTCCACTCCGGCTCATCCCGCGCGCCCACCCTAAGTAGGGGGGTCTCATGCTACGTTGAGGCACTCCTCGATTGCGGTTTCGAACTCCTGCTGGAGCGCCCCTCTCTCCTCCTCGGGAATGAACGCCGCGTCGACCGCGTTCTCCAGGGCCTGGCAGATCATCTGGGGGGAGAGGCCGATGACTCGGATGGCGATGATGTACTCGTCGGTCAGGGTCGTGTCGCTGACGCTGGGATCGTCGGTGTTGATGGTCACCGGCAGCCGCAGGCTGAAGAGGTCGAGTAGGGGGTGCAGGCTGAGCCCGGGCACGACCCCTGTCTGGAAGTTGCTCGTCGGGCAGACCTCGAGGGCGATGCTGCGCTCGTAGATCAGGCGCACCACGTTCGAGTTTTCCACGCACTGAATCCCGTGCCCGATGCGTTGGGCGTGGAGGAGCTCGATGGCCTCGCGCACGCTCTCCGCGCCGACGGCCTCGCCTGCATGGACGGTGATCCCTAGCCCTGCCTCGTGGGCGCGCTCGAAGGGTGCGGTAAAGAGCCGTGCGGGATAGCGTACCTCGTCGCCCGCGAGATCGATGCCCCGGACGAAGGGGCCGTGGTTGGCGATGGCGAGGTCGACGATGTGTTCTGCAACGGTAAGGGGTTCGTCCCGCCCAATCTGCAGGATCAGGCAGGTGCGGGTGCCCGTCTGCTTCTGGGCGTGCGCGACGGCCTCGATCACCCACTCCACCACGTCTTCCAGGGGAAACTCCTGGACTCGAGAGAGGGCGATAGGATTGAAGCGCAGCTCCAGGTAGCGGATGTTGTCGGCGGCCGCATCGACGACCGCTTCGTGGGTGATGCGCTGCACGGCTTCCTTCGACGTGTAGAAGTGACGCAGCAACTTGAACTTCTCCAGGAAGCGGTGGAAGTCGGGGGGGTCGTCGGTGACCTGAACGAAGGGGCGCAAGTGCTCCACCTCGTAGCTGGGCAGGTCGATGCCGTGCTCGACGGCTATCTCTGCCAGCGTGTTCAAGCGCAGGGAGCCCTCCAGATGGCGGTGGAGATCCACCTTGGGTAGAGCTTTGACCCACTTGTGCAGATTGTGCCTGGGTAACATAGCTTGTCTCAGTCCGATTCTAGCGGTGTTATCCTTCAGTGTTTACGAAACAACCACGCCCAGTAGAACAGGGTAACCACAAGACTGATGGAGACGCCGGTGGCCAGGGGCAGGTGAAAGGTCAGCAGCGCGAAGTGCGGGCTGAGCAGGATCTGGGGCTTTCCGGTGAGGGCCGCACTACAGCGCAGGATATAGCTGAAGAGGCTCAAGTAAAGGAAGAGCACCCCGACGCGGAACCAGATGTATCGCCGCGTCATGCGCGTGACCTCGTTCATGCGGCGGCTGAAGGTCAGGAGCAGGCGAACGACGTAAATGGCTCCGATGATGGCCACGACCGTGAAGTGGGAGGTGAGGATCTGCAGCGTGTTCACGGATTGGAGCCTTTCATCATCTTGTTGTGCAGGGTCTCCCCCAGCAGGAGCAGGGAGAGTCCGGCGATCAAGAGGCAGACGTTGGCGACCGGATCTCCGATGAAGTCCGGGTAGGGGGAGCCTCTCACCATCCGCCAGATGTAGCGTCCGGCTCCGTAGAGGGTGAAGAGGATGGGGAGCAGGTAGAAGCGATAAAAGGTCCGCTGTCCCGAGTTTTTCTCAAAGAAATGTGCTATCGCTAGCAGCACGAGTTCCAAAAAGACGATGCCAACCCACGCTAAAAGTGCAAAGAATACGTTCTGCCAGACCACCGGCCCCCCTTCGGTGCTGTCGCCAGGTTGATCCGGCTAGCGCCGGATAAAGGCTTTGATAAAAGACTCTGCCATCTGCTGGGGGGTACCGCTCATAATACCCTCCCTTCCGACAAAGGGCTCCTGAATATGGAGGCCCGCAGAGTCGATTTCGAACTGCCGTATGTGGGTGTCGTGAGCGCTGCCGCGCATCTTGAGAACGATGATGGCCCGGCGGATGGTGCTCTCGATCTCTACGTAGCGGAGAAGCGTATAGGAGTCGACGAGAAAGCCGATATCGACGTCCCCGCCCTCCTCATCGGCGTCTCCGAGCAGGGCGTAGGCCTCGCGGGTGAGGACAGCCGTGAGCCCCTCGCGCTTCAAGGAGTTGAGGAAACCGTGGACCAGCGTGCGGAACTCCACGGGGTCCTGGCTCATCCGCTCGAAGTGGGAGAGGCTGTCGATAAGAATGCGCTTGGCCCCGATACGGGTGATGATCCCTTCGATACGTCCGTTGAAGCGCTCCAGATCGGCCTTGCTTACCTCCGGGCTGCTCATGATGACCTGGAGCAAGCCCTCCCTCTCCAACTGGCGGAAGTTCCAACCAAAGGACTCGGCGTCCCGATAGTACTGTTCGGGAAACTGCTCGAAGGTGAGGATGATACCGGGTTCACCATGGCAGGCTCCGTGGTGGACGAACTGCATACCCAGCGTGGTCTTGCCACAACCGGGAGCGCCTTCGATGAGATTCGCCGTGCCACGTACAAATCCCCCGTGAAGCATCGCGTCCAGCCCGGGTATACCGGTGCTGGCTCGTTCTACGTCCGGAGCGTGTCTCGGTGCAGCCACGTAATCACTCCCCTCTAGGTCAACCTTTGCGCATGTCCCGGATAACGTGATAGATCGCGCGCACGCGGAACTCGCGGTCCTCACTGGCCTCGATAAACTTACTTAGCTGTTCACGGAGAGTGGAACTGTCGACCAGCGCATAGATGATCATATCACCCATGCGGGTCTCCTCAAGCAATCCCCGTTGGGCCAGGTCTGCCAACTCCTCGGCGACCACCTCCTGATCACGGCCCGCGTAGCGTGCGATGTTCTCCACCGTGTCGATGGTGTGGGGGTTGTGATGGAAGAAGTAGAGCAGATCCCACTTGATAAAGGAGTTGACGAACTTACGCAGGAAGGCCAGGAGCTCCGGATCGATGTTGTCCAGATAGACACGGCTGGTTAGACTATCGTGGTTCATGCGCCCTCCCACCCTGAGCTAGCCCTGATTATGGCCTGCGTGTTGGTCTCTGCGCCAGTGACAGTGCTTGTACTTCTTGCCGCTCCCGCACCAGCAGGGATCGTTGCGCCCGGGCGTCTCCTTGCTGATGTGCGGTTCAGGGGCGGACGGTGCCTCCTGCCCCCCGCTGACGGCTCGCAACCGGGGACGCCGTAAGGTGAGGGAGGGACGCTGACGGCGTGGTGCTGCCACTGACTGCTTGGGTACAAGGAAGAGCGAGCGGACGATCTCGCTCTGCACGGATTCCAGCATCTGCTGGTACATCTCGAAGGCTTCCTTCTGGTAGGCCACCAGGGGCTTCTGCTGTCCAACGGCTCGCAGGCCGATGCCCTCCCGCAGAACGTCCAGGTCGGTGAGGTGGCGGACCCAGTGGTTGTCCAGCGCCTGCAACATGATCCGTCGATCCCGGGAGAGCCGGTAGATCTCGCCCACCACATCCTGAAGCTCCTCTTCCAGCTCCTCGGGCAGGCGCCGCAAGGGGCTCGTGGCCCATCTGTCGAACTGCCCAGCCCAGCGTTCACCGATCGTCTGGGCCACCAGCGACTGGAAGAGGTCGTCGCTCTCCGCCATCTGCTCCAGCGTGAGCTCCTCCTGTCGCAGCGTGTGGTAGACCTGTTCACCCATACGACGGTTCATCGTCGCGTAGATCTCTTCCACCGTGGCGAGCAGCGAGGTCACCAGCTCCTCGGGTGTCACCGTGCGCAGCTCTTCCTCGGAGAGTCCCCGAGGCACAGGGATAAAGCGCCGTAACTCGGCCAGCAGCCCCTTGAGATCCCACGCCTCCGGGTCCTCACTCCCGGTATGGCCTGCTACGACCTTCTGGACCTCCGCCGCTACCATCTCCAGCAGATCCTCGCGCAGGTCACCCCGGGAGAGAATCTTCTGGCGCTCCGCGTAGACGACCTCGCGCTGCTTGTTGACGACGTTGTCGTACTCGAGAACGTGCTTGCGGATGTCGAAGTTGTAGCCCTCCACGCGCTCCTGGATGGAGCCGATCATCTTCGTGAGCATCGGGAACTCCAGCGGCACTTCATCATATCCTGCCCGCTCCATCCACGGCTGGAGCCGCTCGCCGCCGAAACGGTGCATCAGATCGTCTTCCAAGGAGACGTAGAAGCGGCTCGATCCGGGATCGCCCTGGCGTCCGGCCCGCCCGCGCAGCTGGTTGTCGATACGGCGGGCCTCGTGACGCTCGGTGCCGATGACGTGCAGGCCGCCCATCTCGTAGACGCGCTCCCGGTCGGCCTGGCACTCCCGTACCTTCTCTTCGAGGACCTCGGCCCACCGTTCCGGGTAGTGCTTCGTGGGCGTCTCCCCCCGCCGCGCCATCTTCAACGCCGTCTCCCAATCCTCGGAGCGGATCTCCGTCAGGTCGATGTCCTCCTGGCGCAGCTGATTGCGCGCCAGGTTCTCGGCGTTACCGCCCAGGAGGATGTCTACACCCCGTCCTGCCATGTTCGTGGCGAGGGTCACGGCGCCCGGCCGCCCGGCCTGGGCGATGATCACCGCTTCCTTCTCGTGGTACTTGGCGTTGAGCACGTTGTGGGGTACGCGGCGCCGGTTGAGCACGTGGGAGAGCCGTTCGGAGGTCTCGATGGCGGTGGTGCCGACGAGAACGGGACGTCCGGACTCGTATGCGCTCTTGATCTCCTCGACCACGGCGTTGAACTTGGCCCGCTCCGTCTTATAGATCTGGTCGGGCATATCGAGGCGCCGGTAGAAGCGCTCGCCCGTGGGACCGTCGAAGACGGTCACCTCGAGATCGTCACGTCCGTCGAGCACCCCGGCAAAGGTCACGGCGCTCGCAGAGGGGGACACCGCGTACTCCTCGAGGTCGCCAAAGCGGGCGCGGTATTCGACGTTCGTCGGCAGGACGATCACCTCGAGGCCGTAGATCCGGCGCAGCTCCTCCTCTTCGGTGGCCGCCGTGCCCGTCATGCCTGCCAGCTTGTCATACATGCGGAAGAAGTTCTGGAAGGTGATGGTAGCGTAGGTCAGCGACTCGCGCCGAATATCCACGTGCTCCTTCGCCTCGATGGCCTGGTGGAGGCCCTCGGAGTAACGCCGCCCGAACATCATCCGGCCCGTGAACTGGTCGATGATGATGATCTCCCCATCGCGCACGACGTACTCCTTATCGCGCTCGAAGAACTCCTTGGCCCGCAGGGCGTTGTCGAGGTAGGCGAGCATATGGGCGTGTTCCGGGTCGTAGATGCTCTCCCCTTCGGGTATGCCCAGCAGCTCCTCTATGTGGCGCACCCCGTCCTCGGTCAGCATGGCAATCTGGGAGCGCACATCGATCTCGTAGTCGCTCTCGGGTTGCAGGCGGGGCACGAGATCGGCAAGGCGCTGGTAGAGCTTCGAGGACTCCTCCGCCGGACCGGAGATGATGAGCGGCGTGCGTGCCTCGTCGATGAGGATGCTGTCCACCTCGTCGACGATGGCGTAGTGGAGCTCCCGCTGGGAACAGCGCGCGAGATCGTGGGCCATGTTGTCCCGCAGGTAGTCGAAGCCGAACTCGTTGTTGGTGCCGTAGGTGATGTCGGCGCGGTAGGCTGCTCTCCGCGTGATAGGGCGCAGGTGCTGGAAGCGGTCGTCCTCGGAGGCGTAGCCGGGATCGTAGAGGAAGGAGGACTCGTCGGGACGCCCGCCCCCCGACTGGATGACGCTGACGCTGAGCCCCAGGGTGTGGTAGATGGGACCCATCCACTGGGTGCCGTACTTTGCCAGGTAGTCGTTGGGCGTGACGAGGTGTGCTCCCTTACCTTCCAAGGCGTTGAGGTAGAGGGGCAGGGTAGCGACGAGGGTCTTACCCTCACCGGTGCGCATCTCGGCGACCTTACCCTGGTGGAGAATCATCCCCCCGATCAGCTGCACATCGTAGGGACGCAATCCAATCGTCCGGCGGCTGGCCTCGCGGACCGCAGCGAAGGCCTCGGGTAGTACATCGTCCAGGGTCTCTCCGTGGCCCAACTGCTCACGGAGGCGCTGCGTTGTGGCACGCAGCTCCGCATCGCTCAGCGCGACGTACTTGGGCTCCAGGTCGTTGATCGTCTGCACGATCTTCTGGAGCCGGGCAATCTCTCTGTCGTTGGCATTACCCAAAATCTGTCTTAGAAAACCGAAGGCCATACTCTTGTCTTTACACTCCCCCACCTAACAGACCAGCCGGTCTGTTAAGAAGATAGTCTCCCCTCACGCTCAGGTGCTTGCCAGGTGGCGCTTCTAACCCCCTTGCGACCCGGCTTCAGCTGCTGCGCGAAGGTGTACGTGTCCGAGCCCTAGGGCCGAAAGCGTACCGTCTCCCCCGGAAGGGACTTGTGGGCAGCTGCTCTCAGCTGAGTGGGCATCGTTACTCAGATCACATTCTTTAAGCAATTATACCACGGGGAAAGCTTGGAGCAATAAGTTACGCATAGAAAGAGCCATCAGGGAGTTCCTGGAAAGGGCTGGCCCCCCGGAGAGGGGGATTCCGGGGGGCCGCCAGCCAAGGAAAGGAGGAGAGGTGTGATGGGGACCCTTCAAAGGCCCACTATCACGCCCTCTTCATCTCTAATGATACGTAAATCCTTAGCTAGGCATAGTGACGAATGACTGACAATCGTATGATGTCCGTCAACTGGCCTGACCAGTCGACCTCCTGGTGTTCCTCCCGCGCCCCTAGAACCGTGACGCTGCCACCCAGCCTGTTCATAAGACGGTGGCCGGTTGCCCAAAGCGCAGGGTGAAGTTATTTTTCCACTGCTCATTTCGTGCTACACTGAAAGAGCACTGCTGGTTCTGGCGGGTTTGTTATCTCTAGAGAAGTTACCTTATTGAAAAAGGAGGAAAGATGAGCGAGAAAATGGAGAGCCCCCTCACTCCGGGTCGGGAGAAGGGTGAGGTGCAGGCCGAGGAGGTCACGGTCAAGCAAGGTGGCATCGAGCACGCCGAGGCTGACAAGATCTACGTGGAGCAGGGGGGCATCGGGCGGGCCGAGGGTCGCTTCATTGACGTGGTCGAGGGGGGCATCGGCATCGCGCAAGGGGAGAACATCACCATCACCGACGGTGGTCTGGGCGTCGGCGTGGCGAACAACCTTCGCATGGAGGACGCCAGCGCCGTCTTCCTGGCAGCTCGCACCATCGAGGGTGAGGACGTCCACATTCTCTTCGACCTGCGTGCCGCGCTGCTCTTCGGTGTGGTGCTGGGGTTGGTCGCCGGTCTCCTCCAACTCTTTGCCGGGGAGCGGGATTAGCATTTCGGAGATCGCAGACAACAAAGAGGCGGCGCCTGGGCGCCGCCTCTGTATGTCCTGCAAGTGTCGCTTACCCCTGGGTAGCGACCTCCACGATCTTGGTGAAGGCGTTGGGATCACGTACCGCCAGATCCGAGAGGATCTTGCGGTCGAGATCGATGTTCGCCTGCTTCAGGTCGTTCATCAACCGGCTGTACGTGGTGCCGTTCAACCGGGCCGCCGCATTGATGCGGGTGATCCAGAGACGGCGCATATCACGCTTGCGGTTGCGGCGATCACGGTAAGCGTAGACACCGGCGTTCAACAGGGCCTCATTGGCACGCCGGAAGAGCCGGTTGCGAGTCCCGTAGTAGCCCTTGGCCCGCCGCAGTAACTTCTTGTGACGACGACGTGTTACAATTCCACCTTTAGCGCGCACGATCCGCCTACTCCTTCTGTCCGATATAGGGGGCCAGGCGCTTGACGCGCTCGATGGTCCCGCTGTGATCGACAACGACCATCTCGTCGAAGTTGCGACGGACGTCCTTCGGCTTTTTCCGGCGCAGGTGGCTCTTGCCCATCCGCGTACGCATCAACTTGCCCTTGCCGCCCTTGGTACGGCGGAAGCGCTTGGAGGTTGATTTATGAGTTTTGATCTTAGGCACTTTATTATTCCTCCTGCTACTTTCTTTATCTCACTTCTTGTCAGGCCCCAATAGCATCAGCATGGTCCGCCCATCCATCTGCGGCTTCTGCTCCACCACGGCGATATCAGCGAGCTCATCGATGATCATGTTCAGCTGCTCCAGCGCCACCTCAGGATAGGTAATCTCCCGTCCCCGGAAGCGCACCCGCACCTTGACCTTGTTGCCGTCCTCGAGCCACTCGCGCGCATTCTTGATCTTGAAGCCCAGATGGTGTTCGTTGGTCTTGGGGCGAAGACGGATCTCCTTGACCTCCACCTGCTTCTGCGCTTTACGGGCTTCTCGCTCCTTTTTTGACTGCTCGTAAAGGAACTTTCCAAAGTCCATCACCCGGGTCACGGGTGGGTTGGCGTTCGGTGCGACCTCGACCAGATCCAACTCGGCTGCTCGGGCGATGTCCAGGGCCTCGTCGATCGGTTTGACGCCCAGGTTCTCGCCTTCGCCCGTGATGACCCGCACCTCGGATGCCGGAATCTGCCGATTTATGCGATATCTTGACTTGCTGATAGCTGCCCCCTCATGATTCACTAAGGTTCGATACGACAAAAAAACACTTCACTATCATAACATGTTTGTCTTCTATGTCAACCAAAGTTAGTGTTAGAATTTGGGTTTTCCCTCATGCTCGCGAGGCCAGAGCGGTGATGATCTCCTGAAGCTCCTCCAGTGACGTAGCGCCGGCAATGTGGCGCAAGAAATCCCGGGGTGTCTCGCTCAGAGACCAGACGAGGCGGACCGCCGGTCCCAAGGGGTCCTCTCCTGCGGATCCCCCGCCCGGCCGGGCGGCGTAGGAGCCGTGGAAGGCGAAGTAGGCCTGATTGAGGCGCCGCAGACGGTAGCCGTGCTCGACGAAGAGACGGCGGCGTGCTTCCATGTACGTCTCGGCCTCGCCGACCCGCTCGCTTGCCAGCAGTGCATCAACGGTGACCCGCGTCTCGCGCATCTCGGCCACGAAATCAAAGCGCTCTTCCAGCTGCTCCTCCTCCCGCTCCCCCTGCAGGGGGTCGGGGAGGGGCTTCTCGCGCGCCAGGAGGGGTTCGTAGAAGCGACGCACCAACTCCTGTCCGGCCCACTCTCCCAGCAGCGAGGCGCTGGTCTCATTGATGGTGCGGATCTCCGGCGAGGAGAGGTATCCCCAACCCACGGGCGAGGGCAGCAGGTAGTGGTGGGTCCACTCGTGGGCCATGACGTCTGCCAAGTGATCGATGGAGCTGCTCTCCAGGAGCATGGCGGGATAGGTCGCCAGCCCGCCGATACCCGTGACGTAGGCCGAGACCTCCGGGACTTGCTCTTCTATCGCTTCTTCCAAGGCCGTCTTCTGGGCGGCGTGCAGTCCGGTGACCAGCTGGCGTTGGTAGATCGTCTCGATCTCCTCACGGGGAGAGACGATGAGGATGTGCGGCAGCGGTGTGATGGTACCACTGACCGGGGGAAAGACTTGGCGCAGGAGGCCCAGCCCGGCATCCTGGAGCACCACGCTCACCTGCTCACCGAGAATCGCCTCCGCGACAGGGGCCTGGACCTCGAGCCGCGCGCGCAGGTCCTCCAGCTCCGCGCGCGCCTCCGCCGTCACAGCACCGGGATTGTTGACCTGAGGATCGGTGTAGAGACGCTCGATCTCTGCACTGAGGGTGCGAGTGTCTCGTACGTCATCCAGATAGTCGAGCACCAAGAGCGCGCGTTCCTCCTCGGTGAGGAAGCGCTGGGGTGCCAGGAGGCCATACGCCAGCTTGCGGAAGAGCGCTTCCAGCTCCCAGGTCAAGAAGTTAAAGTCGTAGCCTCCACTGGTCAGCGCGAGGCGATAGACCCGCTCCTGGGGCGCCGGTCCTTCCCCTGAGACCAGGAGCAGAAAGAGGATGAGGAGGACGAGGCTGATGACACGTTTAACCCTCTCGATACGCTTCTTCATGGTGCCGTCCATTGTACCCCGAACTGCGCTGTCCATCAAATTCGACAAGGAAGCTTAGTTCGGTAGGAGACGGACGCCCTTTCTCCCAACTTTGACGGACACCCCCCAGAGTGTTCTTCTTTTGACCTGTTCCTATTTGAGACTATACTCAGGATAGGGTTGTGAAGTGAAACGAGGAGCTGGGTATGGTTTGGTCGAACTTTTTGAGGGACACGGATATTTTTCAGGGGTTGGATGAGCGACATCTGCGCAAGATCAGCACCATCTGCCAGGAGGTGACCTTCCAAGAGGGTGAGACGATCGTGGAGGAGAACGCACCCAGTGACGAGCTCTACGTCATCGTCGACGGTGAGGTGGAGATTCTGGTCGACCCCAAGATCATCGACGTCAGAGGGACGGTAGAAAGCGCTCCCTCAGGCATCGTCACCCTGAGGCCCGGGCAGACCTTCGGGGAGATGGGCCTCGTCGACTACGGACTGCGGTCGGCTTCGGCGCAGGTGGCTTCGAAGGAGACGCGGCTCCTGGCCCTTCACCGCGCAGACCTGAACGGTCTCTGCGAGGAGGATCACGAGCTGGGGTACCGGCTGATGCGGAACATTGCTGCCGAACTGGCCTTCAAGATCAGGAACACCGACCTGATGTTGCGAGAGCGTTTGCTGTGGGGTTCCGTGCCTGCCGAAAGCTGAACGTCAACGTGAGATCCTGGCTGCGACCCGGAGGGCGTTACCCCCCCGGGTCGCTCCTTGTGGTGGCGGGTGCCCAACGGGGTGAGAAGCAGAGGTTGCGGATGAGTTTGCGACGTTGGAACCCGCTCCTGGTAGTCCTGGGAGCGCTCTTACTCTTCGCCGGGGCGGTGGGTGCAGGCAGTGAAGGGATGCGCGGCGGCAATAGTGCAGCGGCTGATCCCTTCGAAGAGCTGGCGGAGCGGATAGGACGTGCCGAGGCCTGGCAGCGCCTCTATGGGAGGACGCCGGCGGCCCCAGAACCGCTCGCCCCCGCTCCCTCGACGACGACGCTCCTGTCTGATACCCCGCTTCTGACCCCCACTCTCTACCTCCCCCTGATCCGGCGTAGTACTGTGCCCCTGCCCATGGTGGAGCGGCGTGCGGTGTGGGTCACCCGCTACGACTGGACGCAGTTCAACACCACGCCGGCGCCGGAGAGTATCGATGCGCTGGTGGCAAAGGTGGCGGGTGCCGGCTTCAACACCATCTTCTTCCAGGTGCGGGCGGCCGGGGATGCCTACTACGCCTCGGATCTAGAGCCGTGGGCGGCCCGGCTGACGGGCAGCACCTGGGAGACGCTGGGGCAGGATCCGGGGTGGGATCCCCTGGCGCGGATGGTGGAGCAGGCCCACGCGGTCGGGTTGGAGGTCCACGCCTACGTCAACGTCTACCCGGCTTGGCAGTCCCCCTTCACCGCGACCTACGGCAGCCGCTGGCCCCCGGCAACGACCCCGCCCCAGATGTTCGACCGCTTCACCTACGGACCTGACTACGCAGCCCATCCCGGTGAGTACGCGTTGGGTTACGACTGGCGCCAACATGACGTAGACGGCACGCCCATGCCCCTGACTTGGAACTCCTACCTCTGGGCCAGCCCGGGTCTTGACGAGGTGCGCGACTACGTGGTCGCGGTGACGACGGAGATCGTGACTCGCTACGAGGTGGACGGACTGCACCTCGATCTGGTGCGTTACGCCGGTGCCGGGTACTCCTACGATCCGGCGAGCAACGCTGCGGCTGGCGAGATCAAGGGCACGGTGCGCGACCAGTGGCAGCGGGACAGGGTCACGGACCTGGTCTCTCGCGTTCACTCGACGACCCTCACCCTCCGCCCCGAGGCCTGGGTGACGGCGGCGGTCTGGCCCTACTACGAGGATCGGTGGGGCTGGGGCTTGAGCGAGGGGTACCACGACTACTACCAGGATTCGCAGGGCTGGTTAGCGGTTGGGGCGGTGGACGGGATCGCGCCCATGCTCTACGGGGGCCAGGCGGATGACTTCACCCGCTGGCAGACGCTGATGGAGGATTTCGTCGCCTCCGGTGCGGGCCGGCACGTCTACCCGGGAATCGGTGGAGGCTACGAGGACTTCGACGAAATCAGCCGCAGAATAGAGGCGGCGCGATGGGCAGGGGCACCCGGACATGCGCTCTTCTCCTACCAGGCCCTGGAGGCCCGCGACTTCTGGGACGAGCTGATTGCGGGCCCTTATGCCCGTCCGGCGCTGGTGCCTGAGCGTCCTTGAGCGGGCGTCTCCGCTCTGCGGGCCTTGAATCTGGAAGGGGGTGAAGATGGAGAGATTGCAGGAGGTCTGGGATCTGATAGTGAAATTGTTCGGTACCCCGCTCTTCGAAATCGGAGAGACCAGTGTCACGTTGTGGGGAGTCCTATATCCCCTGATCCTGGTTGTGCTGTTCATATACCTTGTGAACCGCACCCATCGTTGGGTGGTGTATCGGCTGCTGTCTCGCAGCGATGTCGATTTGGGCACCCGGGAGGCCATCGGGAATATCTTCCGCTACGGCCTGCTAGCCACAGGGTTTGTGATCATTCTGCAGACGACGGGCATCGACCTGACGGTGCTGAACGTGCTCGCGGGAACATTGGGCATCGGGATAGGTTTCGGATTGCAGAACGTCATCAATAACTTCGTGAGCGGGTTGATCATTCTGTTTGAGAGGCCTATCAAGGTCGGAGATCGCATCGAACTCGGCAACGTTCACGGTCAGGTGACCCGTATCGGTGCGCGCAGCACTACCATCTTGACGAATGATAACATCTCGATCGTCGTCCCCAACCTCAAATTTATCACTGAGAATGTCGTGAACTGGAGTCGCGCAGGCAGCAGGGTGCGCTTCCGCATTCCCGTGATGGTCGCTCACGGCACCGATCCCTATCTGGTGGAGCGGCTGCTGGTGGAAGCCGTGCTGAAAGTGCCTGATGTGTTGTCGGATCCTGAGCCCGGGGTGCGACTTCTGGCTTTCACGGAGAATGGGCTGCAGTTTGAACTGCGGGTCTGGAGCAGTGCGTTGCTGCAGCGCCGGGGATTGTTGACGAGTAAGCTCAACTACGCTATCCATGACAAGCTCGCCGAGCACGGCATCGAAATTCCGCACCCCCAGCGCGATGTCTACCTCCACAACGTGACCGGGGAAGACGCGCTGTCCTGACGGCAGAGGCTGTGAGGTTTAGCTGGACAATGTTACCGGGACCGGGTTGCTGATGATGTCGAGGGCGGGGGAGGCTTTCTGCACAATTCGCATTTTGGAATTGGAGATCGCGATGAGGTCAGATACACGGCTCTTCTTCGTAACTCCCTCTTCTCCAAGGCTGCCGGGCCAAAAGGTGCGGCTCTGGTGTAAAGTGGATAGCCCTACTCTTCGCTGGTTGACCTCCGTGGCGATCCAGTATACTTATGGAGAATGAAGCCGCATACCCACGGGGAGGAAAGCCATGTCACAACCGAAGACGGCACCCTATGGCGCCTGGAAGTCGCCCATCACCTCGGAACTCATCGTCGCCCGCACGGTGGGGTTGGGAGAGGTGGTCCTGGACGGGGAGGATATCTACTGGATTGAATCCCGTCCCTCGGAGGGGGGACGTAACGCCCTCGTTCACCGCACCCCCGGTGGGGAGCTGGTCGACGTGATCCGTGCGCCCTTCAACGCGCGCACGCGCGTACACGAATACGGTGGCGGGAGCTTCACCGTGCACGAGGGCGTGGTCTACTTCTCGAACTTCGTGGATCAGCGTCTCTACCGTGTCGAACCCAACTCGCTCCTCGAGGGAGGGATGGGCATCCCCCACCCCCTCACCCCGGAGACGGGTCTGCGTTACGCTGATGGGGTTATCGACTCCGAGCGCAATCGCATGCTCTGCGTGCGTGAGGATCACCGCATCACGATGCGGGAGCCCATCAACACCATCGTCGCCGTGAATCTGGCGGGCGATATCGATGGGGGGCAGATCCTGGTGGAGGGCAACGATTTCTACGCTGCGCCCCGGCTCAGCCCCGACGGCACGCGCTTAGCTTGGCTGACGTGGAACCATCCCAATATGCCCTGGGATGGGACGGAGCTCTGGGTGGCGGAGGTTCGGGAGGACGGGACGTTGGGCGAGGCTGAAAAGGTGGCCGGGGGGGAGGAGATCGCCATCTTCCAGCCCGCTTGGTCGCCCGACGGGGTGCTCTACTTCGTCTCCGACGTCAGCGGGTGGTGGAACCTCTACCGGTGGCGCGGGGACCGGGTCGAGCAGCTGGTGGAGATGGAGGCGGAATTCGGGCGCCCTCTCTGGACTTTCGGGACGTCGACCTACGATTTCGAATCGGAGGCGGCTCTCATCTGTACCTACACGCAGGCTGGCATCTGGTATCTGGCGCGCCTCGATCTCGAGAGCCGGGCGCTGCAGACCTGCGACGTCGACTACACCGATCTGCAAGGGCCGCAGGTGGGACCTGACGGGGTGGTCCTGCGCGTGGGTTCACCGACGGAATCCCGCGCCATCGCCCGTTGGCACCCGGAGAGCGGAGAGATGGAAATCCTGCGCCGGGCGGGTGACTTTGACATCCCTGCGGCTTACTTCTCCGAGCCCCAGACCATCGAGTTTCCGACAGAGAAGGGGCGTACCGCCCACGCCCTCTTCTACCCACCGCAGAACCCTGATTTCAGGGCGCCGGAAGGGGAGTTGCCCCCCCTGCTGGTCTTCATTCACGGAGGCCCCACGGGTGCCGCCTCCAGCACCCTCAAGCTGGGGATCCAGTACTGGACGAGCCGCGGGTTCGCCGTTCTCGACGTCAACTACGGGGGGAGTACGGGGTATGGACGTGCCTACCGGCAGCGGTTGCAGGGCGAGTGGGGGATTGTGGATGTTGCCGATTGTGTCAACGGCGCCCGCTACCTGGTAGAGCAGGGGCTCGTGGATCCGGAACGCCTCGCCATCCGTGGGGGGAGCGCCGGTGGCTACACCACGCTGTGTGCCCTCACCTTCCACGACGTCTTCAAAGCGGGGGCCAGCTACTACGGCGTCGCCGACCTGGAAGCGTTGGCCCAGGAGACCCACAAGTTCGAGTCCCGCTATCTGGACAGTCTCGTGGGCCCCTATCCGGAGAAGAAGGAGCTCTACGAGGCGCGTTCTCCCATCCGCTTTACCGATCAACTCACCTGTCCGGTGATCTTCTTCCAGGGCCTGGAGGACGAGGTGGTTCCCCCCAACCAGACGGAGCGGATGGTGCAGGCCCTGCAGGAGAAGGGAGTGCCCGTTGCTTATCAGCCCTTCGAGGGTGAGCAGCACGGCTTCCGGCGGGCAGAGAACGTCAAGCGCTCTCTGGATGCTGAGCTCTACTTCTACTCACGCATCTTCGACTTCACCCTGCCGGAGTTCGTGGAGCCGATTCCCATTCGAAATCTGGACGAGGGCTAGCGCGGGCGCAACTTTGGCTCTCGAGGAGCGTATGCTGAGGGTGACTCCTGCGCGCTCCTGTCCTGCGCGCTCCTGTCCTGCACTGCGTTCAGCACAGGCTGCTCAGGATGACAGGCTGGGGGTTGTTTTTGACCGCGTGACCCGACGACTCAACGGCTATCTGACTACTTTCGGAGGAGGTGAAAGATGAGTAGAAACGTGAAGCGTACACCCTGGTTTTTGTGGCCCTTTGTGGCCCTCTGGCGCCTGCTTACCTTCATCCTGGAGCTGACGGGACGTCTCATCGCAGCGATTCTGGGTCTGGTGCTCATGATCGTGGGTGTGGTCCTGACCGTGACCGTGGTAGGGGCGATCGTCGGTGTGCCCCTCATCGTCTTCGGCTTCCTGCTCACCCTACGCGCCATCTTCTAATAACCTGCCGTATATCAAGAGCACGCCGCTCCCGAGCGCTCGGGGGCGGCGTGGTATGCACCGCTGCTGACTCTTCCTGCTTATTCAGAGTCCGGGGGCGTTTTCCTAGGCAGAGGGGGGAGGAGGATGCGGAAGGTCGTTCCCCCACCGACCTCACTTTCGACGGTGATGGTGCCCCCGTGGCTCTCGACAATCTCCTTCACGAGGGCCAGACCCAATCCCGTACCTCCGTAACGACGGGTCATACTTCCATCGACCTGGTAGAAGCGTTCAAAGATGCGAGCGAGCTTCTCCTCGGGGATGCCTATGCCGCTATCTGCAACCTCCAAGGTGACGGTTGCGCTGTCCTTGTAGAGCCTCACCGCTACCTGGCCCCCCGCCGGTGTGAACTTGAGCGCGTTGCTCAGCAGATTATCGAAGACGCGGCGCAGGTGAACCGGGTCCCCTTTGACGAATGCCTCGTCGGCTTGGATCTCCGCCTTCAGAGAGATCCGGGCTTCGACGAAGTTTATCCCGAAGTCGTCGATCATCGACTGCAGGAGGGAGACGAGCTCCACCGGTTCGTAGTGAAACTGCCTGGCCTCGGTCTCCAGGATGGCAATCAGGTCACTCACCATGGAGGTGAGCATCCGCGCGCGGCGGGCGATGATATCGATGGCCCCCTTCTGCTCCGGCTCCAACTCACCGAGTTCCCCCGTCTCCAGGATCTCCGTATAACCTCTGACGATCGCCAGGGGCGTGCGCAGCTCGTGAGAGACGTTTTGAATGAACTCGCTCTTGAGTTTGTCCAGCTCCTCCAGCTCAATCCGGCGCTCCCGCTCCGCTTCCAGAAGGCGCATATTCTCCAGAGCCGCTGCCGCGTGAGAGGCGAGCATCTCCAGTAGATGTTGATCCTCGGTAGTATAAGCACGGGGCGTGTAACTCTGAGCCGAAAGCATTCCAAAGACCTTCCCCCCCAACTTCAAGGGGACGGCGAGGGCTGAGCGTGGGTTATCGGGGTTGCCGAAGTGGACGGGCTCGAACCCCATGCTCGCGCCGATCTCGGGAAGGAGTAGCGACTCTCCGGTTCTGATGACCCGTCCGCTCAGGCCCCGGGAGAGGGGGATGCGCCGGGCGGGGCTGCGCCCGTTTCTATCCACCAGGTAGACGGCATGAATCTCGTCGTCGGCGTTGAGAAGGGAGATGATAAAGGCCTCACAGGGCATGATCTGTGAGGCGGCGGCGTGAATGGCCGTGTAGACCTTCTCTGAATCGACACCGGCGGTGACGAACTCCTGGCTCGTCGAGTGGAGGATGGACATGCGGCGGTTCACCTCGACGGCCGATTGGAAGAGGCGCGCATTCTCCAGGGCGATGGCGACCTGTCCGGCGAGCGACTCCAAGAAACGCTGTTGGGCCTCCGTGTAGGCCTGGGTGTGGCGCGATTGTACGGAGAGGGCACCGATCACCTGGCCGCCGGCGATAAGGGGCACGCCGAGCCAGCTGCGGGTCCGGTTCACGTACCGGGGCTTGATGGGCAGGGTGTCGTTGTGGAGGTCACGAATGTAGACACTCTCGCGAGACTGGATCACGATGCCCGTGAGCCCGCTCTCCTCGAGAGGGATGCGTATGGCGACGGTATCGGGCACCGTCTTGTCACGCTCGATGGCGAGGGCGATGTTTACCTCTGCGCCGTCATAGAGGGCGACCACGAAGAAGTCGGGATCGAGAAGCTTCTGGATCTGCTCATAGAGGCGATGCAACAGGGCCTGGAGGTTGAGCTCACTGCTCGTGACGAGGGCCGCTTCGTAGAGACCGCCCAGCTCCCGGGTCTTCTCTTGGAGCTCTTCAAAGAGCCGCGCGTTCTGTACGGCGACGGCGATCTGTGGCGCCAGGATCTCAAGCAGCGCCGCATCCTGCACGTCCAGGTCGAAGGCTCGATCGCTCTTCACATCCAGGACGCCGATGACCCTTTCTCGCGCCTTCAAGGGGACCGCAAGCTCGCTGCGCACGTGGGGCAGGGCCGGGTGGGCGACGTAATCCTCCGACTGCTCCACGTCGGGTACCAAAAGGCTCTCCCCGATGGCTACCACTCTGCCGGTGATGCCCTGACCAATCTTCAGCTTGTAACCCGGCTCGATATAGTGATCCGCCGTCGTGTAGCCGCCATAGCCGGCATGAAAGACGATCTCATCACCCTCCACCAGGGCGATCTCCACGTTGTAGAAGCCCAGGGATTCCGCGATGAGACGTCCGATGGCAGGTAGGAGTCCGTCGAGGGTCAGAATGGAGGTAATTTCGCTACCCAGATCGTAGATCATGGTCATCTGTTGGAGCCGCTGCTGGGACTGGGACATCCTGCGCAGGCGATCCAGCCCCGTCGCGAGTTGTCCGGCACAGGCTTGCAGGAGCGCCGCATCTTCCGCCTTGAAGGGGTGCAAGACGGATCTGGTCGCGTGGATAACCCCCAGCTCTTTCTCGTGGCAGACGATGGGCACCCCGATCTCGGCGCGAGCTACGGGTCCGGCGGCGGCGTAAAGGGTGGAATCGCGCGCCTCATCCATCCGCACAGTCCGGCGTTGGAGGACGGCTCTCCCTATCACGCCCTCGCCCAGGGGAACAGTGTTGAGCTCTGTCACCTCTCTCTCGGTGCGATAGGAGGGGTGCGGGTAGAGTGCCTGGGCGACCGGGTCGAGGAGCAGGACTCCGAAGTTGTCGGCGTCGAAGGCTTCCCCTATGATCTGGGTGCTTCTCTCGAGAAGGGCATCTTCGGTGCGGGCTTTGGCCCCGGCAGTGGCGATGGCGTGGAGCATGGAGAGCGCTGCGAGCTGCTCGTTGAGTGCCGCGTGCCTCTCCTGGGATTGCTGCTGCGCCCGGTCCAGATCTTGGATCCATCTCTCGAGGCGGCGAATTCGTAGGGCGATGCCCAGCATGACGACGATCGTGGGGCAGAGGGGCAGATAAGCGGCGAGGGGCTCCGTGATGGGGGAGCGGGGCAGGGAGGGCGCCAGACGGACGAGGGTCAGCCACCCCAGAAGGAGGAGCAGGCTGAAACCCCACAGGTACCAACGGCGGGGCAGGGTGAGGATGCCGGTGAGGAGGACGAGGAGGAGTGCGTTCACCCCCAGCTGCCAGTCGGCGCCGGCCCAGAGAAGGAGCGCGCCCATGGAAGGGATGAGGATCCCGGCGAGCAACCAGCCGCCTCCCGCGTTGTCCCCTTCCCGGCGATGGCGGCGGGAAGCGAGGGCGGCGCAGAGAAGGCCGAGGAGGAGCAGCAGGAAGGTCGGGACGATCTGCGGCACCCCGTACACTCTGTGGAGGAAGAGCAGAGCAAGTGAGGATAGGAGCCCGCTGAGGATAAAAGTACGGGCCAACAGCGGAGTGCTGCGCTCTCTACCCCTAGCGGGAGAGGTGCTCTCCCGCACTGTAGGAGTTCGCGAGCTCACATCTTGCTTCTCAGTCGTGCCCTTGGACTGGACCACCTATCCTCCAATGTGGACGGACCTAGGCCACATCTTGTAGCCCCCTGCTGATGGACATGGGAAGTTATCGGGATAGAGCGAAGTCGCTATTACTGGTTTATAATCTTAGCAGTCTTCAAACTTAGTATACCACGTTTACACGGTTCACAAGAAGGCTCTAGAGACGCCTCAGGTGAGTCTAAATCCTACCTTTTTCCTATCGCCGGAATCCGGCTCCTGTTGTATAATGGATTCTAGGAGAGATTGCCCTATTTTTCTCTTTTGTTATTTGAGAGTTCAGTGAGGAATAGGTATTTTTTCTGTGGTCACCGCAGGAGTGTTGACTTCTTGTCAAGCTTGCTTATACTAAAATCAAATTATCCACTCCGGCGTACAGGGTCACGATCTTTCTACCTCACCGCACCTCTCTCGCCACTGTTACCTTTCACGCAAGAATAAAGGAGGAGGTCATGCGCGAGTTGAAGTCACGTCAAAAGGGACAAGGGTTGGTGGAGTACGCCCTCATCCTGGTGCTCGTCGCCGTTGTAGTTCTCGTGGTGTTGGCGCTGCTCGGCGATCAGGTGAACATGATCTTCGCACGGATTACGCTGGAGCTTCAGTATCCAGGAGAATTTGGGGGAGATCCCGTCTCGGTGAGCGGAATGACTCTTTCGATTGTTCCGGGACCTGCCGGGACCTCTGCGTCGGCTAATGTGGGGCTCAGTGGCGCTACCGGTACTCCCAATATCTGCGTTCAGTTTACCGATAGTCAAAACGGCAGTAAGACCTCTTGTGATCCTAATCCGCGCGTCAACTTCCCCGCCGGTGGTTCAGGGACGGTAACAGCCTGTGTGATCGGGGTGCAGGGGCACAGTTTGGTGGGGGGACCCTATTGTGAAACCCGCTCTTACTGAGTGGTGACCTCTTCCATAGTTTGTCCGGCAATGGTCGATCTATCTTGAAATTGCCGGTTTGGACGCTAGCAGCTGGAAGCGTCTTGTCTTTGACGGCATGTGATGCCGGTTTTCCACTATCTAGTCCAGTTTCTGAACATGCATCCAAACCCTGCTTGCTTTGCCGGGGAAGAATCTATTAAGGGGGCAGCATGAACAACTTCCCGTCTGTGAATCTTTCTGAAAGAGTATCTGTTCCTGCAGAGAAAGCCAAAATGCCATCGCAACTTTGGCGAGGGCTCACGTTGGTCGTGGTGTTGACGTCGGCTCTGTTGTTAACGCTGCTCTTTTGGCTCGCGGTCGATGCTCAGGCGCTGCTTGCCAATGACGGGACACTCTATGTAGCCTCTTCAGGTACCGATAATCCGACCTGTTCGGCTGCCTCACCCTGCCGGACGCTTCAGCACGCGTTGACTCGGGCCAATCCCAACGACGAGATTCGGGTCGCTACAGGTATCTATACCGGCAGTGGCTCGACCGTGATCTCTATCACCAAGAATATTCGTCTGGTAGGTGGCTTTACAACGGCGAACTGGTTGGTTTCCGACCCATCAAACAACCCTACCATCATTGATGGCGAAAACCAACGGCGGGTGGTTTATATTCCGGGAAGTTCAACCGTTTCGATTTCTGGTTTTCACATCCGTCGCGGCATGATTAACCAGGCAGATGGCGCCGGTATTTATAACGCTCAAGGTAATCTTCTGCTGGAAGGATGTCTTGTTTACTCAAATACGATTACGTTCAGTGAATTGTCCAATTTTAGTGGTGGAGGTCTCGCCAGTGGTACAGGTGCTACTCCTGCCACTTCTGTCCTCAGGAATAATGTATTTTATGGCAATGAAGGGGTTCTAGGTGGGGCCATCGGGGTTGTCAGTGGTACTGTTACCGTTGAGCAGAACACTATTTACAACAATAGTGGGGTCTTTGGCGCGGTGGCCATATTCCAAGGCTCGTCCTTGGTACGCAACAATTTCATCTATGAGAATGAATCTACAGATGGCGGTGGTTTATACATCTGGAATGGGGCTTTTCAAGTTGCAAATAATACGTTCTACAAGAATGTGGCCGAGCGTGGTGGGGGCATTTTTATACATGAGGGAACCGTTACTATCACTAACACCCTCATCATCAGTAATACCGCCACTGACAGTGGGGGTGCGATTCAGGGCACGCCCACGTCAGTGGCCTACACCGATTTCTATGGCAACATACCCAACGATTACACACCACCTGCCGGTCAGAACAACCGCACAACCTTCAACCCGGCCTTCGTCGACGCCCCCAACGGTGACCTCCGCCTCTCCGCCGGCTCCCCCGCCATCGACAGCGGCGTCGATCTGCCTGAGGTCACCTCCGACTTTTTCGGGCACGGGCGCCCCTTCGGCTCCGGCTGGGATCGCGGCGCGCACGAATACACCGCCGCGAGTGACTGCTACGCGCGGCTGAACGACGGTCAGGTCTACACCTCCGTGCAGGCCGCGGTGGACGCCGCCGCCGTGCCCACCGACGTCGTCAAGGTCGCCGGAACCTGCTCTGGGGTGAGCACGCGCGCAGGGTACACGCAGAGCGTCTTCCTCAGCAAGACCCTCACCCTCCGCGGCGGCTACGCGAGCACCGACTGGCAGATGGCTCAATACGGCCCCACCGTGCTCGATGCCCAGGACCAAGGGCGGGTTCTGATGCTCTGGACCACCGGTGAGGGCATCGCTCCTGTCATCGAGAATCTCCACCTCACCGGCGGTGTCGCCGTGCAGGGCGGTGGGATCTACGTCGGCGACAGCGTGAATGCCACGCTGCGCAACGATGTCATCTTCGGTAACTCGGCGACTTCTTACGGGGGCGGGCTCTACAACGAGGGTGTGGCGTTAATCCAACACAATACCTTCTACACCAATACGGCCAGCGGCTCCCCCACCGCCGGGGGGGGCGGGCTCTATAACGCCGGCGAGTTGACCCTGCGCAACAGCCTCGTCTTCAACAACTCGGCTGATGATACGGGTGGCGGTATCGCGCAGGCGACCACCGCGAGCAGCTCTCTCGACTACAATGACTTCTACGGCAACACGCCGGACGCCTACGGCTCCGTGGATCCGGGCCCCCACGACATCAGCGTGGAGCCGGCCCTCGTCGATCCTGCCGGTACGGACTTTCACCTTCGGGAGACGTCGCCCCTGGTGAACGCGGCCCCGGCGCTGCCGGCGGTTACCTCCGACTTCGAGGCCGACGAGCGGCCGCGGGGCACGCGCTCCGACATCGGTGCCGACGAGAGTTTCACCTTCAGTGCCGTCGAGCTCTCCACCAACCCACCCGAGCTGGCCCTCGATCTGGCCGCTTACCAGGGCCAACCCGTGACCTTTATCCACACCTTCACCAACACGGGCTTTACCCGCTCCCTGACCGACACCTTCGACGTGACCGTCCAGAACCCCGACGGCTGGGAGTTCACCGTCCTGGAGAACGTCACGGGCATCGAGCTCGTGAGCGGGGAGAGCTACGCCTTCACCGTGGTGGTCACCGTGCCCCTGACTGTGACCCAGGGCTTCTACAACGAGACCTACGTCACCGTCGCTTCACAGAGCAGCGCGATCGCTGAGGATAGGGCGGTGGACATTATCGCCAATCCCGGCATCGAATTCTTCCCGGACTACGAGGAGAACGCGGATCCGGGCGAGGTGCTGACCCATACCCATACGCTGCGCAACCTGGGGCCTACCGACGCCTTCTCGGTGACCCTCAGCTCCTCACGAAATTGGGGAAAGCTGATCGAGCCGCGGGACCCGGTGACGCTCACGACGGACCAGGCGATCCAGGTCATTGTGCGCGTCAAGGTGCCCGCCATGGCACCCGCCGGCGTGACGGACGTGAGCCTCGTGGAGGCCACCTCCCGGAGCTTCGGCATCTCCGCTAGGGTCACCGATACGACCATCGCCAACGCGACGGCAGGGGACCGCTACGTCAGCATGGGCGGTAACGACACGAACAACAACTGTACCCAGATTACCGATCCTTGTGCCACCGTAGAGAACGCCGTGCAGCAGGCGGCCGGTGGGGACACCATCTGGATCGAGGAGGGAACTTATGCCGTCGAGGGAAATCTCGGCTTGTATCAGGACATCGCCCTGCGCGGCGGCGGCTACCGCTTCGACGGCGAGGTGTTGGTCCATCCGGACGAGATCGACCCGACGACGACGATCCTCGATTTTGGCGGCGGTTCCCGCGGTATTCGCATCGAAGGGGTGGTGGGCTACGAGCCTCTCCTCGAGGGCGTGACCATCCGCAATACTACAGGGAGCAACGGTGGGGCCATTTACATCTCCGGAAGCTCGGCGCCCACGTTGACCCACCTGATCATTACGAACACCTCTGCCCAGAGCGGTGGCGGCGCCATCTATGTGGAGGGCGGCAACCCTCTGCTGGATGACATCGTCATCGGCGCGAGCGCTGCCTCGCAGGGTGGTGCCCTCTACAACGCAGGCGGCACCGTTCTCGCCCGGCGTCTGCGGATTCACGGCAGCGCGGCGACCAAAGAGGGCGGCGCCATCTACAACGCCGGCAATCTGACCCTCGAGAACACCTTCGTCTACAGCAACACCGCCTCCGCCGCCGGTGGCGGCGTCTACAACGTGGGTGTCTTCAACTCCATCAACAACACCTTCTACGCCAACCAGACGGCTACCTCCGGAGGGGCGCTCTTCGACGGCGGCACCCTCGTCCTCTCCAACACCATCGTCGTCTCGAACGTGGCGGCGACGGGGGGCGGCGTCTACCGCAGCGCTGCCGGTCCCGTCACGGCCGACTACAACAACGTCTGGGGCAACAGCGCTGGAACCCTGCCCGACGGCAACCTGACCCCCGGTCCGCACAGCCTCTCCGTCAACCCCCTCTTCGTCGATCCGGCGCAGGGCGATCTGCACCTGACCTTCGACTCCCCCTGCATGGATCAGGGCGATCCGAACACCTACCTCGAGGTGGACATCGACGGCGACCTGCGTCCCACCAACCAGGGGTACGACATCGGGGCCGACGAGATCGGAGGCTGTCTCGCCCGCGTGGTCGATCCCGCGACCCGCGAGCCCGTGAGCGACGTCTTCGGCAGCGTGCAGCAGGCTGTGGACGTGGCCCCTGAGGCCTACGTCGTCCAGGTGGCGGGCATCTGTCGCGGTGCACAGCCCCGTCTGGTAGGTGGGAACCTGATCAGCCAGACGCTCTTCGTCAGCAAGAGCCTGACCCTCGAGGGCGGCTACGACAGCAACTTCAAGGTTCCTGATCCCGTCGCAGGGGAGGATCCCGTCGAGACCATCCTCGACGCCCGGGGTCTCGGGCGTGTGTTGGTGCTCTACCCCACAGGCCCGGTGACAGAGGCGCTCAGCGTCGAGGTGCTGACGATGACGCTGCGCAGCGGTGACGCGGGTGACGAGCTGGAGGGCGGCGGTATCTATAACGCCGGAGGTACTCTCTGGCTGGATCAGGTCACGATTGTGGAGAACCAGGCCGTCCGGGGCGGTGGTCTCTACGTCAAGAGTGGTGGGAGCGTGCGCCTCGGTGTCGTGGAGGTCCTGAGCAACACCGCCTCTTACGGAGCCGGTCTCTACAACCTCGGCACGACGGAGGTCGTCAGCCCGACCTCCTTCCTCTACAACGCCGCCGGCGCGGCAGGCGGCGGTCTCTACAACGGCGGCGGTGGGTTGATGACCCTCAACCGCAGCACCGTCATGAGCAACACGGCGGTGAACGGCGCGGGCCTCTACAACGCGGCCAGCGGCGATCTCACCTTCTACAACACCCTGGTGGTGAGCAACACGGCGTCCACCAGCGGTGG
>DAOTVC010000021.1:0-8966 GCA_034437215.1 Anaerolineae bacterium
TAGTAGGTGTAGGCGTCGAGGGTGCCGGCTTGACCGCCCACCTCCCGCTGGTAGATCCCCACCCACGAGCCCGGGCCGTCGTGATAGCGGTAGATCTGGGTGGGCAGGGCGGGGGAGTCGCCGGGACGGACGACGCGGGTCAGCCGTCCGAAGAGGTCGTAGGCGTAGCGGGTCGCCGTCTCGCTCCCTTTGGGTCCGTAGGTCCGGCAGGCGGCGCCGAAGCGGTAACCGTTGGCGATGCACGTGCCGTAGTCGTTGATGCCGTAGTACTGGGTCACTCCGCAGAGGCTCGTGCCGGGGCTGATCTCCCGGCACACCCGGATGGGATAGAGGCGGAAGGTCGTCGTGTCGTAGGCGGTGTGGGTGCTGTAGCCGTGGGCGTCCGTGGTGCGGACACGATTGCCCGCGGAATCGTACCAGTGCTCCATCCCGATCCACGTTCCGGCGCCCGAGGCTGTCTCCTGCAGCCACGCCTCCTCCCGGACCAGCTCCCCGCGGATTGGCGGGCTGGTCCAGGGGCGCAGGGAGCCGCCGGGATTGCGATCGTAGTAGTAGCGTGCTTCCGTGAGCGGCTCTCCTCCCCGGTCGCCCGCATAGAGGCGCCGGCGGGAGGGCGTGGAGACGATCCACGTGCTCTCGTTGACGACGTACTCCTGCTCGATGGTGCGGTAGGGAAGGGGGGCATCCCGGTCGGCGTACTCGCGCACGAGGGTGGCGTTGCCGTAGGAATCGTACTCGTAGGTGACCGCCTTCGTCGTCTCCACGCCTCCGCTCTTCTCGGTAGTCACCACCCTCTCGATCTGCGCGATGGAGGCTACGGTGTCCGGTACCTGCCTCCAGGTGGTATCCGTTTGCTGAAGTAGAACGCCACTGGCGCCGTCATGCAGGGTAACCTGGTACTCGCGTCCTCGTCGCCACTTTCCCTGCGTATGGAAGCGGTGGACCTCCCGTACCACCTCGGACCTGCTGTAGTCGTAGCGTTTGACGGTGGTCTCGGCGTAGCCCTCGACCATGCCCCTATCTTCGTAGGGGCCCGCGTAGGTGTAGGAGATCTGGGTGTAGACGTTTGCCGGATGGTTGCCGTCGTGGGCGCGCTTTTCGAAGACCCGGTAGTTGAAGAAATTTCCGGCGCAGCCGTCGCCCCACTCGTCCAGATCACGCTGGGCTTCGTAGTCGAACTCCACGCGGGCCCCATAGCCGTTCCTCAGGGTGATCAGGCGGGGGTAGGCGAAGGTGGAGCGCTGGAAGGGGGTCGCATTCTCGGAGGGGCACCAGGGTTTGTTCCTGAGGAAGTGGTAGTCGAAGGTCGTTGCCGGGAGGGTCTGACCGCCCGGCGCCACCTGCTGCACAGAGGTCAGGTAGCGGGTGTAGGTCGGTTTCTCACCGGTGGCGTAGTTCAGCCGGTAGGCTCCCTGCAGTGCGCCCAACTGGTAGATCTCGATGCGGTTCAGGCGTCCGGGGTCACCGAAGATCTGCCAGCCGTAGATAGGACCTTCGCCCGGCGTCGCCACGAATCTGATCTCGGTGGCCCACTTGCGTTTCCCCTGCTCGAAGTAGTCGTTGTAGTAGACGGCGCGGAGGGTGCTGGTGGTGTCGTGGTTGTGGCTGAAGACCTCGTTGTAGAGGAGCAGCATGTTGTTGCCGCGGCGGTCGTCCACCCGGTGCAGGCGCCAGCGGTAGACGGCCCGGTGCTCCACCGGGCCGGCGTAACAGTTTCCGTAGAGACAGTTCGTGGTCCGCCAGAGCACCTGCTCCGAGTCGTGGGTCGATCCCAGCTCGTAGATCTTGCCGTCGGGCAGCAGCACCCGCCAGTACCAGCCCGTCTCGTTGAGACCGCCCTCTCCGAAGAGCTCGACGTAGATCTCGGGGTGATCCTGTACCCAGTACCGTCCGGGCTGCCCCTCATCCTGACCGTCCGGCTTTAGCGCGTAGCTGGTACCGTTGATCAAGAGGTTGAAGCCGGTGCCCACCTCGATCCAATCGGGGTTGTCCGACCAGGCCAGCCCCACCTTGTCGCGGACGATGTCCATCACGTCGATGGACCATCCGGACCCTGCCCACTCCTGCTTCCAGGAGAGCAGCCCGTCCAGGCGGCGGCTGTTATAGGAGAGGTTCAGATCGGGCTGTAAGCCGTTGCGTCCCGGAGGCACGGCGAGGGGGTAGCTGTAGGCGACGCCGCCGCTGTAGAGGCTTACGACGGGTTCGTTGTAGGAGAGCTCCCATTTGTACGCCGTGGCGATGCCCGCACTCCAATCGCTGAAGTGGCTGACGGGCGCCGTCAGCGTGCGGCTCTCGGGATCGTAGACGGCTTCGGGCACGCGCTTCCAGAAGTCACGCTCGGCGTCGAAGAGATAGGCCAGCTCGAGATCGTGGTGCTCGGCCATCTGGGCGGGTGCGATCAGGGATCTCAGATCGACGCTCACGGTGACCGGGACGTCAAAAGCGAGATCGGGCTCCAGCCGGAAGCGGGTCGCGGCTCCGGTTCGACCCGGAGCGATGGTACGGTTAGCATACTGGATCAACCGTACGCTCACCGTCTCACGGACGGCGCCCGGGGGCGCCAGGACCTCGATGCGCCCATCCCACGAGGACAGTTCGCCCCCTTCAGGGGTGAAGAGGGCGGTCGTGGCTCGTCCCACCGCCAGCATAGCCGAGGCCTCGATCTGCATCTCCCGCTGCGTTCCGACCTCGCCGACCGTGAGCAGGGCGCGGTTGTGAAGATCCACCGGCTCCTGGAGCGCCGCGCTCACCCGAGCCTGTACCTCCAGGCGCCGCACCTCGCCGGGCTTCACTCCCGCCAGGGACCAGTGGAGGCTGTGGGTCTCTGCATCGTAGTGGGCTTCACCGGCCTTCAGAACCTCGACCGCCTCGGGGACCTCGTCCACCATGGCGACTGCGCTCCAGCCGGTATGGGGGGCGGTCACGACGAAGGTGTAGGTGACGACCGAGCCGGGGAGCACGCGGTCGGGGGTGACGGACTTGGCAAAGCGGCGGGTGTCTGTAGGATCGATAGGGAAGGTGGCCTGTTGGAGAATCAGGGGGAGGTAGAGCGTCCCGGTATAGACGTTCCCGGCTTGAAGGGACGGGCCTTGGGTGCCGAGAGTTTGCCCTTCTCTCTGAAATTGGCTCTCTTCTGAAGGCACCGTCGAATTATTGGTTAGGGTAGCAGCATCGACGGGGTAGGGCCACGGTATCGAGGACAACAACAGCATTCCAATCAAGCACACACGCCAGAAGCGTTTCATGAGAACACCTCTCCTATCTCTCCGGGATTCCCGTTAAAGATTCCTTGACCCGTCATGATTACGCTGCTGGGGGCAGTGTGGGCCTTGCGGGATTACAAGACCGGTATTGACGGCAGGTAGAGAGATGGGTAGGGAGGGGGTAGGGCAACGCAGGCTACAACGTCAGAAGATCTGCTGGGATGGGCAAGGTCCCCCCGTTGTTGATAGTACCTTGTCTCTCATTATAAGGGCCAACCGGCGGTTGTCAATGACTTTTTGCGCAATTGGGTAAGATGTCAAACATCTTGCCCGGGAGGGGTTCGGGGACGAGGGACAAGGGACTGGGGACAAGGGATCAGGGGACGCGATGAGACGGGTGCATTTTCCACCTGCCTAAGCCCTGTTCCCTGATCCCTCCCCGTTCTATGAGCCGCGTGCAACCCGTGCCTACTGCTCACCTGCTCAACACCCTCTGCCCTTCTAACCTACTCTAATTATAGTGCTCTTTAGCCCGACCGGGGACGATTTCCAAGGCAGTCTCTGGAAAAGGGGGCTTGCCGTGCTATAGTAGGGGCGCTGTTGAAAGATCTCGGAGGTCTCTCAGACCTCCGAGATCTAAGAGGTCTAACTCAGGAGGGTTTCACAATGCACGAGAACACAGGCGATCTAACGTGGTGGCAGCGCGGCGTCATCTACCAGGTCTACCCCCGCAGCTTCAAGGACACGACGGGCAACGGCGTCGGCGACCTGCAGGGGGTCATCGAGCGGCTGGACTACCTGGAGGAGCTAGAGATCGAGGCCCTCTGGCTCAGCCCCTTCTACCCCTCGCCCATGGCGGACTTCGGCTACGACGTCGCCGATTACTGCGACGTCGACCCCCTCTTCGGGGATCTGGCGACCTTCGACCGCCTGGTGGAGGGAGCCCACGCGCAGGGGATCAGGATCATCATCGACTGGGTGCCCAACCACACCTCCGACGAGCACCCCTGGTTCCAAGCGTCGCGCAGCAGCCGCGACGACCCCCAGCGCGACTGGTACATCTGGCGCGATCCCGCCCCCGGCGGCGGCCCGCCCAACAACTGGGCCAGCTTCTTCGGCGGGCCGGCGTGGACCTACGACGAGGGGACGGGGCAGTACTACCTCCACCAGTTCGCCCCCGAGCAGCCCGACCTCAACTGGCGGAATCCCGAGGTGCGCGAGGCGATGTACGACACCCTGCGCTTCTGGCTGGAGCGGGGCGTCGACGGCTTCCGCATGGACGTCATCGGGCTGATTATCAAGGACGCCGAGCTGCGGGACAACCCGTCCAACCCCGACGCCCCCGAGGATCTGCCCGCGGAGGATCTCGCCGCCCGGCAGATCATGACCTACAACCTTGACCAGGAGGAGGTCCACGACGTCCTGCGGGAGATCCGCCGGGTGCTCGACGCCTACGAGGAGATCGTCGCCATCGGCGAGCTCTGGTTCGAGCTGCCCAGCTGGGCCCGCTACTACGGCGCGGAGGACGACGAGCTGCAGCTGCCCATCAACTTCCGGCTGGCGAAGCAGCCCTGGGAGGCGCGGGCCATGCGGGAGACGGTGGAGGAGGTCTACGCGGCGCTGCCCGACTTCGCCTGGCACCACTTTGTCCTGACCAGCCACGACTTCGCCCGCACCGCCTCCCGCTTCGGCGGGCAGGGGCCGGCGCGGGTCGCCGCGATGCTGCTGCTCACCCTCTGGGGGACGCCGACCCTCTACTACGGCGACGAGCTGGGGCTGGAGAACGGCGACATCCCGCCGGAGAAGATCCAGGATCCCCAGGGGCTCAACCTGGGGGCGGAGCGCACGCGGGACGTGGCCCGCACGCCCATGCAGTGGACGCCGGAGTCCTACGCGGGCTTCTGCCCGGCGGAGGTGGAGCCCTGGCTGCCCGTCTCCGACGACTACGTCTCCCGCAACGTGCGGGCCCAGTCCGCCGCCCCCTTCTCCATCCTGAACCTCTACCGGGCGCTGCTGCGCTACCGCCGCCGCACCCCGGCGCTCCACGGCGGCGCCTACCGCTCGGTGGAGGTGGAGGCGGGCGACTGCTTCGTCTACCTGCGGGAGGCGGGGGACGAACGGCGGCTGGTGGCCCTCAACTTCTCCGCTGCGCCCCGCACCGTGAGCGTGCCGGGCGAGGGGCGGGGGCGGGTGGTGCTCTCCACTCACCTGGACCGCGAGGAGGCGGTCGACCTCGCGGCCCTGGCGCTGCGCCCCCACGAGGGCGTTCTCGTCGAACTCTGAGCTATCTGAAGGGGCGTAGTGGCCTGCCCTGAACCCGTGCCCGGCGATGAATCGCCGGGCTAGAGCACAGCGCCCGATAAATCGGGCTTCCCATCAAAACGCAGCAAGCCGGATTCATCCGGCGCTGTTTCATAGCCCGGACATTCATGTCCGGGCGCACGCGGCGCTAGCACAAGGCGGGACTGCGCAGTCCAGCGAGTTTGAGTAAGGTCCATAAGTGCGTCACCGGGGAAGGGTTCCCATCTGTGTTAGCGTAAACCCCTTCTTTGTTGACAGAGCCTGTATCGCTGTTGCCTGCCTTTCTGGCCCCCGTAGCCTACCCTTCTTACTTCTTACTTCTTACTCCCTACTCCTGTTCGTTCCGTTGACAAATCCCCACTCCGGTTTATAGTCTTTCTATTGTCTGTGGGGTACTCGCAGGCTAAGAATCATTGCATCACCCTTTCAAGGAGGCTCAACCATGACCAACAAGGTGTTGTTTCGCAACTGTCGTTATCTCATCAGCCAACCCACCCCCTTCGGCGGCATTCTGGAGGATGGGGCGCTCTACATCGAGGGGCCCGTCGTCAAGGCCCTGGGGCCCTCGGCTGAGATCGAGGAGCAGTACGGGCAGCAGGACGACGTGGAGATCATCGACGCCAGCAACAAGATCGTGATGCCGGGGCTCATCGACGCCCACAATCACGTCGGCGAGGCGCAGATGTTCCTCATCTTCGGCTGGCTGCAGTCGCCCCTCACGGGCATTGTGGACACCGCTATCCGCGTCCTCTGGCCCGCCTACAACTGGTTCACTGAGGAGAGCGTCTACGACCTGACCCTCTTTGGGACGCTGAACCTGTTGAAGCACGGCACCACCACCTTCGCCAACGCCTTCACCTTCCCCGACGCCGTCTACCGGGCCTCGGTGAAGTCGGGCATGCGCACCGCCATCCACGTCCAGTCCATCACCAGCGTCAAGCTCTCCGAGGCGCGGGACGGGGAGACGCTGCCCTACGCCACGGAGGAGGAGTACCTCCAGCTGACGGAGGAGGCCATCAAGAAGTACCACAACACGGAGGACGGGCGCATCCACGTGGGCGTTCATCCCAGCGCCACCTACAACTGCACCCAGTCGCTGCTCCGCGAGAGCATGGCGCTGGCGGAGGCGCACGACGTGCAGTTCTGCACCCACGTCGCCGAGGCCCCCGACGAGAAGGCGCGCGCCGACGTGACCTGGGCGGAGGAGGGGGGGCAGATCCAGCACCTGCGCAACCTGGGGCTGATGACGCCGCGGACGCTTTTCTACCACGGCGCCGTCCTCAACGAGGCGGAGATCGACATGGTCGCCGAGACGGGCACGGCCATCGCCCACTGCCCGCCCACCAACTCCATCCTGGGCAACTGCGCCTACCTGCCCTACATGCTCAAGCAGGGGGTCAAGGTGGGGCTGGGGACGGACATGCCCACCCACAACCTCTTCAACGTCATGCTCTCCGTCTCCCAGCAGCACGCCATCATGCCGCGGGAGCTGCGCGGGGTGATGCCCTGGACGCCCTTCGAGCTGGCGACGCTGGGCAGCGCCCGGGCGCTGCGCTGGGAGGAGAAGATCGGCACGCTGGAGCCGGGCAAGCGCGCCGACGTGGTCACCATCGACCTGACCCGCAACACCGACCTCTTCCCGCTGAACGTGGGGACACTGCTGCTCTTCCTCGCGGTCAACGGGCCGGGCACGGAGGTGGCGGACGCCATGGTGGACGGGCGCTTCCTGCGCCGCGACGGCAAGTTCACGCTGGTGGACGAGGACGAGCTGATGGAGCGGGCGCAGTACTGGTGCGACAAATTCTCCGCCGACTACATGCAGGCCCAGTCGGAGGGGCGCCCCATGTTCGAGCGGGTGCACGAGGAGTACCAGCGGCTGTAGGGCAGGGTGGGGGGATGACCTGAGAGGCTCCGGGTCATCCCCCCGCGCCGGCGCGGTCAGCGCTTTAGGGCTATCGCATTGGGTCGAGTATGTATAGCACGCTAGGCACCCAGCGCTTCTCGTAGAAGTCAGAGGGCTAGGCGACCCGCAGCATTCCACGGCAACCAAGCGTGAACCTCACGCGAAGGCGCCAAGAACGCTAAGGCCGTTCCAAGAAACTAAGCCCTCCAAACTCTGACGCTTTCCCAGGGATTTGCTCGCGCTGTGGCGCATTTTAAATCTTAACTACCTAAGCAACCCTGAGTAGTCGTGGTTATCTGGCCCAGGCCCGCTTACTGTTTCCCAAAACGTCATACTGATCCGGACATAAAACTCTTAAGAGCGCTTAGGACCGGGACTGAAGTCCCTGCCTGGGGCGCGCAGCGCGCGCCGGGCGTCGGCCTGCGCCGACGCTCAAAACTGCGTTAGCACCCGCTCGCACGGTCTTAGCTATACTCGTCCGGGTCAGTAAGTCGCTTGCAGATCTTTGCGCCTTTTCCATCTTGGCGTGAGGCCAACCTTTCATGAGCGGGATCCAGTTCTAAATGCGATGGCCCTGGGATAGCGCTTGACGAAAGCGCGTTCTGGCGTATAATGGCGACATCGCGCCCTCGTGGCTCAATTGGATAGAGCGTCTGGTTGCGGACCAGAAGGTTTCAGGTTCAAGTCCTGACGAGGGTATTGATCACTTGAGCCTCTAGCCCGTGTCTCCGGGTTGGGGGCTCTTTCTGTTTTGCAACGATCTGCTGCAGGTAGGCAGAGGGATTGTGGAGCTCGGTGGCGAGGACTTCGCCCCGGGCTCCTACTCTTATACGGCGGAAGATGAGGCGCCGTATGGAGTGTTTGTGATCGTGCATTGAATCGTATATACTGATTTTCAAGACTCATTCTACTTCTCTTCCCCGTCCCGGCACATCAGACGAAGCGGCGTACCGCTGCATAAACGACCGTGAGGAGGGATATGAAGACGGGATGCTGGATAAACTACCCCGGGAGTATCTTACGCGACAGGTTGTGCGCATAAGATGCTTCTTGGGGTTTTATGATGTAGGGTTGCAGGACAATAACTAGTTAGCACGCCCATCAGACAATGTCGTTGCAACGGTTAGGGCAGTGTGTCGGCGACCGCCTGTTGACGATCGCCCTCGCTGCGGCGGGGCCGCGCCCGACAGGGGCGGAGCGCTGCGGGTGGGCAAATCGAGCCGGGGCGCGGTGGTTGTGCAAGGGGCGGGGGCGCTGCTAACTACGGCGTCAACCCGACGCGGCTGGCGCCGCAGACAGCGGCGGCGGTCCGCGCATTGAGGCTGGGTTTGTGGCGTGAGCGGGTGCTCCGTTGGCGCCGCGCGGGTTACGCCCGGGCCGCTAGCCGGCTCAACGCAAGAAGGGAGATTGAGATGGAAGCGCCAGTCAATGTTAAGTTGGAAATACCTACAGTGACTTTGGATAACTGGGGAGAACAGGCTGAGCAATGGAGAGAGATAAATCCAGGGAACTCCGCCTTCTACCCCCTGACTGTCAAGGCGGGGTATGTCATCGGCGTT
>DAOTVC010000022.1:0-19372 GCA_034437215.1 Anaerolineae bacterium
TGAACGGCGCTGCGCGTCGTCTTTGGCAGGCCTTTGACCGCCCCTCCCGGGTGCGCGACGTACAAGAGCGCTTTCGCCATTGGACGGTGGACGAATTCAACGACGGGGTCGCGACCCTCTGGCGCTACGCCCTGCTACAGTCTTCTTCTCAACCCCGTCAGGTGGCCCCAGCGGCTCCCTCACGCTTGACCGCCTGGCTTCACGTCACGGATCGCTGCAATCTGCGCTGCGAGTACTGTTACCTGCCACACTCCGCCTCGGATATGGAACCTGCTACCGGGCGCGCTGTGATCGACGCCGTCTTCCGCTCCGCGCTGGCTCACGGTTTCCCCGGCGTGAAACTCAAGTACGCGGGCGGCGAGCCCCTTCTGCGCCTCGACCGCTTCATTGACTGGCACCGCTATGCGGAGCACGGAGCTCGTGACCGCGGTCTGGCCCTTGAGGGCGTGGTGCTCAGCAACGGGACGCTCCTTACCGGAGCCGCGGTGACCGCGCTGCGCACTGCCGGGCTGCGTTTGATGATCTCCCTCGACGGTCTGGGGGCGGCTCACGACGCACAGCGCCCGCTGGCCTCGGGCAGGGGCTCTTCCGACTTGGTGCTGGGTGCCATCGAGAGGGCGCTGGAAGGAGGTCTGGTCCCCGACATCAGCGTCACGGTGAGCCCGCGCACTCTCCCGAACTTACCCGCTCTCCTCACCTGGTTGCTGGAGCGCGAATTGCCCTTCAGCCTGAACTTTTACCGTGAGAACGACTGTTCCGGTACCTGTCCGGGTTCACCCCTACATCTCCAGGATGGGCGGGTCATTGCCGGGATGCTGGAGGCCTACGCTGCCATCGAGGCGGATCTTCCCCGTCGTAGCCTGCTTGGGGCCCTGGTGGATCGCGCCGACCTCTCCGCCCTCCACCAACGTCCCTGCGCCGTGGGACAGAGCTATCTGGCCTTCGCGCCCGATGGCACGGTCGCCAAGTGCCAGATGGATCTGGGCAATCCGGTCTCCCACTGCCGGGCGTGGGACCCCCTTGCGGACCTGCGCGACAGTCGGGTGGGGCTGCAAAATCCCCACGTGGATGAGAAGGTGGACTGTCAGAGCTGCCCGTGGCGCTACCGGTGTGCCGGAGGGTGCCCGCTCCTGGACCGGCGCGTGCGAGGGAGCTACCGCGCCGCCTCTCCGAACTGCAGCATCTACCGGGCGCTCTACCCGGAGGTAATCCGCCTGGAGGGGCTCAGGCTCCTGAAGCAGCGGGCAGGGTGAAGAAGAAGGTCGAGCCTCTCCCGAGTTCCGACTCTACCCAGATGCGCCCTCCGTGGCGCTCGACGATGCGTCTGCAGAGCGCCAGCCCGATGCCACTGCCGGGGTACTCCTCCTCGGTGTGGAGCCGCTGAAAGATCTGGAAGAGGCGGTCGGTCTGGGAGGGAGCAATGCCGATGCCGTTGTCGGCGACGGAGAAGCACCACTCTACCTCCCGCTGCTCTGCCGCGATGTGAATCCGGGGGGGCACGCCGTCACGCCGAAACTTGACGGCGTTGGCGATGAGGTTCTGAAAAATCCGGCCCAGCTGCCTTCCGTCCCCCACGACCTTGGGCAGAGGTTCGGAAGTGATCTCGACGTCCTCTTCCTCCAGGGTAGGGGCCAGCATCCGTAGGGTCCGCTGTAGGATCTCCTCCAGATCCGTAGGAGCGAGGCTCTGCCCTCGGGTCTCCACGCGGGAGAGCTCCAGCAGCGCTTCGATCATCGCTTCCATCTGCTCGGCGCTGTCCAGCGCGTAGTCGACATACTTCTGGGCCTTGGCGTCCAGACGATCCTCGTAGCGCCGCTGCAGGAGCTGCAAGAAGTCGCTCACCGCCCGGGCCGGCGCCCGCAGATCGTGGGAGACGACGTAGGCAAACTGTTCCAGCTCCCGGTTGCTGCGTTCCAGCTCTACCTCCGCCCGCTTGCGCTCGCTGATATCGATCATAAAGCCGTAGAGCCGGACCGGACTCCCGTCCCGCATCTCCACACTGACCACGTCTCGCAGCCACGCGTAGCCCCCGTCCTTCTTCAGGAAGCGGTACTCGAAGACGTGGGGCTCTCCCCGCTCGGCACAGTCGAAGCAGTATTTGACGGCCCAACCGCGATCTTCGGGGTGCAGATGGTCGATCCAGAACTGGAGGTCGGTCCACTCCTCGGGCAGGAAGCCCAGGATGCGCGTCGCCTGCGGCGCGACGTAGGTCCACCGGTCATCCGGAACGTCGAACTCCCAGAGAATGGCCTCGGCGGACTCTGCCAGACGTTGGTAGCGCTGCTGGCTCTCCTGGAGAGCCTCCTCCATCTGCTTCTGCTCGGTGATGTTGACGACGTTGCAGAGCAGATAGCTCGGCTCACCCCTCGCGTTCCGAATCAGGTTGGTAGTGGCGAGCCCCCAGATGGTGCTGCCGTCCTTGTGGAGCAGGCGCTTCACCATCCGGACGGTCTCCCTCTCGCCGCGAGTCAGCTCCAGGAGCTTCTCCTTGTGCTTCGCCAGATCCTCCGGGTGGATGATCTCGTTGAGGCTCCGGCCCACCAACTCGTGCTCTCTGTAGCCCGTCATCTCACAGCAGGACTCGTTGGCCTCCTCTATCGTGAAGTCCAGGGTGATGCGGGCGATGCCCATCCCCGCGGACTCGTACATCCTTCTGAAGTGCTGCTCGCTCTTATGCAGCGCTTGTTCCGCTTGCCCGCGCCGCAGCATCAATGAGAAGTGGCTGGCCAGGCTTTCGATGACCGAGGCGCCCGCGAGTTGCTCCCCTCGGGGAAGGTAGACGACGATGCCGCCGTAGGGTTGTTCGTCCAGCGCGAAGCCCACGGCATGGATCTCCCCTATTTGCAGCTCCGACTCGATCTGCCGGCAGACGGTGCTCGGGATCGTGCCGGCCGAGAGGGCGTGGAGACCGCCGGGCACCCGCTCCAACTTCCCCGTGGCGTAGGATCTTATACGGGGGTCCAGATTTCTCAGGGAGAAGGGCTCGATCTTGGGTAGGCTTGTCCCCAGCAGTTGCAGTGCACGGTCGATGAGGGTCTCGGGCCCCAGAGCGGTGCGGACTCGCAGGGCGTTGTGCTCCCTGCTGTAGAGGGAGACGGTGACGTAGGCCTGGGGATTGAGCTTCTGCACGGTCTTTCCAAGGAAGGCACAGATCTCGTCGAGATCCTCCATACGGCTCGTCCGGATGATCGCCGCGTTGAGGGTCTGCAGCTCCCGGACGTGGCGTTCGCGCGCCTCATCCACGCGGATACGCTCGACGACCTCCGCCTCCAGCTGCACGTTGGCCCACAGGAGCTCCTCGGTGCGTTGGACCACGCGCTTTTCGAGCTCCTGGTGGGCTGCCTGCAGTGCGCACTGGTTCTGACGGCGCTCGATGGCGTAGATAAGGGCGTGGGCGAGGAGGGAGCCGTTAATCTCCCGTTTGAAGAGATAGTCCTCCCCGCCGGCACGTACGATCTGCTGCGCGAGCGCTTCGTCCTCCCGTCCGGTAAGGACGACGATGGGGATCTGGGGGGAGTGGGCGTGGAGGCAGGCGAAGGTCTCCCCGGCGCTGCTGTCGGGGAGATCGAGGTCGGTGAGGACGACGTCGATGCTCTCCCTCTCCAATCTCGCCAGCGCTTCGCGAAGGCTCCGCGCCGGCCGTACGTCGAAGTAGGGGAGCTGCCAGCCGAGTGTGCGGGCCTCCTCCAGGTAGAGGGAGATGAGACGGGCGTCGCCGGCGCTGTCCTCTACCGCGAGGACGCGAATGGTGCGTTGATTCATCATTGAATTCATCCTTCTGCTTGGGACTCGATAAGAGATGTGCGGTTTGGCCAAACTACCGGGGTGTACAGGGGAGCCCCGGATGGCTCGACTGTAGATCTTCCTACGCTCCAGGGGGCAATCTCCGGTTTGCTAGTAGCAAACTGGAAGATGTTCCTTCGCACGCTAGACTTCCAGGGGGTCGTCGGGGTGCTCGCCGTCCCACAGCGCCTTGTAGCCGGCGTCGTCCAATCCGGCGCGCTCCCGGTTCTTGATCGTGCCGGTATAGGTCTTTGACGCAGCGATGCCTCTCTTCAATACACCATCGGTGCGCACGTGGATCTTGATCTCACCCGCACGGTTGATGCTGGGGCTGAAGGTCCCGATGCCGGGCACTTTGACGGGCGTGCCCTGCCGGTTGAAGTAGAGCACCGCGTCGCTCAGTTCCTGCAGCACCATCAGGATCTCACTCTTGTTCAACCCGGTGCGCATCGCCATCCAGCCGGCCACCCGATCCAGTTGGGCCGTGGGGTTCAGAACAAGCCGCGGTCCGTAGGTGTTGAACGCCCGGACGATCTTCGCCATGGTATACCTCCATCTGGTATTCTAGATAGCACGTCCTTCAGTCGTGGTCCCCGTCTGGACGAGCACTGAAGTACTCTACTGGGGCCTACGGCCGACCGTCCGCCTACGCGGACGGGAGAGCGCAGCCTTCGGTCGCGACCTACTGCGGTCGAGAGCGCGGCAGTGCAGTCGTGGTCTCCGTCTGGACGAGCACTGAAGTGCTCTACTGGGGCCTACGGCCGACCGTCCGCCTACGCGGACGGGAGAGCGCGGCCTTTGGTCGCGACCTACTGTGGCCGGCACCGCGTCGACGTAGGTCGACGCTCGGCGCGCCAGCGCCCCCGGGAGCGACTTCAGTCGTGACCTACTACGGCGACCGTCCGCCTACGTGGACGGGAGAGCGCGGTCTTCAGTCGCGACCTACGACGGCCGGCACCGCGTCGACGTAGGTCGACGCTCGGCGCGCCAGCGCCCCAGGGAGCGACTTCAGTCGTGACCCACTACGGCCGGCACCGCGTCGACGTAGGTCGACGCTCGGCGCGCCAGCGCCCCCGGGAGCGACTTCAGTCGTGACCCACTACGGCCGACCGTCCGCCTACGCGGACGGGAGAGCGCGGTCTTCAGTCGTGACCCACTGCGGCCGAGAGCGCGGCAGTGCAGTCGTGGTCCCCGTCTGGACGAGCACTGAAGTACTCTGCTGGGGCCTGCGGCCGACCGTCCGCCTACGCGGACGGGAGAGCACGTCCTTCAGTCGCGACCTACTACGGCCGACACCGCGTCGACGTAGGTCGACGCTCGGCGCGTCAGCGCCCCAGGGAGCGACTTCAGTCGTGACCCACTACGGCCGACCGTCCGCCTACGCGGACGGGAGAGCGCGGTCTTCAGTCGTTGCCCACTACGGCCGACCGTCCGCCTACGCGGACGGGAGAGCGCGGCCTTCAGTCGTGACCCACTACGGCCGGCACCGCGTCGACGTAGGTCGACGCTCGGCGCGTCAGCGCCCCAGGGAGCGACTTCAGTCGCGACCCACTACGGCGACCGTCCGCCTACGCGGACGGGAGAGCACGTCCTTCAGTCGCGACCTACTACGGCCGACACCGCGTCGACGTAGGTCGACGCTCGGCGCGTCAGCGCCCCAGGGAGCGACTTCAGTCGTGGCCCACTACGGCCGACCGTCCGCCTACGCGGACGGGAGAGCGCGGCCTTCGGTCGTGACCTACTGCGGCCGGCACCGCATCGACGTAGGTCGACGCTCGGCGCGCCAGCGCCCCAGGGAGCGACTTCAGTCGTGACCCACTACGGCGACCGTCCGCCTACGCGGACGGGAGAGCACGTCCTTCAGTCGCGACCTACTACGGCCGACACCGCGTCGACGTAGGTCGACGCTCGGCGCGTCAGCGCCCCAGTAGAGTACTTCAGTCGTGACCTACTGCGGTCGAGAGCGCGGCAGTGCAGTCGTGGTCCCCGTCTGGACGAGCACTGAAGTACTCTACTGGGGCCTACGGCCGACCGTCCGCCTACGCGGACGGAAGAGCGCGGCCTTCAGTCGCGACCCACTACGGCCGACCGTCCGCCTACGCGGACGGGAGAGCGCGGCCTTCAGTCGTGACCTACTGCGGCCGGCACCGCGTCGACGTAGGTCGACGCTCGGCGCGCCAGCGCCCCCGGGAGCGACTTCAGTCGTGACCTACTACGGCCGACACCGCGTCGACGTAGGTCGACGCTCGGCGCGCCAGCGCCCCCGGGAGCGACTTCAGTCGCGACCTACTATGGCCGAGTCCGCCTACGCGGACGGAAGCACGTCATTTCAGTTACCGAACGAGCAGACTCGCCCGCAGTGTAACATAAGGTGCTGAGAGGGCAATTCGCAGGTGTGCGAAAAGTGCTACAATGGGATCAGGGAACCGAGGCGTGAAACGTGAAACGCAAACCTTGAGGCCCTCACGTTTCATCCACGGACAGCTAACAACTGGATTGAAACACATCATACTGTATCCCATTTCGCGATGACGCCCAACCGCGTCATGACCCTCCTGTGAGATGAACATGCAGAAGGGGCCTGACCGGTGTACGGCGTACAATGTAGATGGGCAGAACACCTTCACGAATGTCGTCGGAACAGGAGGCTGGTTATCTATTGACAGTCCTTAAATCTGCGCTACAGTAGCCGTACTTTGCCGGAGGAGGAGGCCATGACCCGACGGATTTGTAAGGCGTGCGGTGCACCGTTGAAGCCCCGGGCCACAGAGTGTGAATACTGTGGCACGACCTACGGCGACGCGGGAACCGAGCCGCCTGCGTCCACCCAGGACGATCTGGCCCGCCGGTTGGGGAAGTGGTTCCTGATCGCTCTGCTCGTGGCTTTCGTCATGTGGAATCCGGTGACCCGCCAGATCGTGCTCTTCATTCTGCCGCTGGGCAGCGGCATCGACGACCTGGTCTTCATCACCGCTCTGGTGGTCGCCATCATCATTTGGGTGATCCGTAGGATTATCATCCGTACAGGAGGCAAGCAGTGAAACTTAGGCAGTTGATGACGCTAGTGGTGCTCTTTGTGACCATGTTCACTCTCAGCGGCTGTTACTGGCAGCGTGAGGTGGAGGAGAGCGAGCGCGGTCTCCTCATGCCCGACGGGGTGACCTTGCAGGAGGTCGTGGGCGCCGGACGCTACACCAACCTCGGTTGGTACGCTGATATCAACACCATCGACGTCAGCGCCAAGACCACCTCCTGGTCCGACCCCGATCTGGTCACCGCCGACAAGCAGCCCATCGGTCTCGCCGTCGGTATCACCTACCGGCGCATGTCCGACGACGAGAGCATCCGGGCCATGTGGAGCTCTTATCGGGCGGAGACGTTGAGTGACGACGCGCTGGCCCAGCAGGTCCTCAACCGTATCCCCCGCGTGGCCAAGGAGGTAACGTCGGAGTACACCCTCGACGAGATGCTCGGGGTGGGGTTAGGTGAGGGCTCCGGACGGGCAGTCATCACGCTGGATCTCTTCAACAAGCTGGAGCCCGAGCTGGCCGAGGCGCACATTCAGCTCCTCGACGTTGGCATCAATAACATCTCCCCCTCTGATGAGTATCTCAGTCTGCTGGAGGAGAAGGCCAACGCCCAGGTGCGGGTCGAGGTGGCGCGGGAGGAGACCAAGGCCCTTCAGGAGCAGCTGGCTCAGGAGGAGGCCCAGACCCAGATCGAGCTGGAGAAGGCCCGGCGCCAGAACCAGGTCAACGCGGAGCTGGCCAAGACCTACGAGCAGAGCGCCGAATACTATGAGCTGGAGCGCCTGCGCTTGCTGCAGGGGATCCTCGGGGATCAGGACAAGCTCTACTTCATCCCTGAGGGGACGAACCTATCCGTCTTCCTCACCGGCGATGCGACGACGGCGGTCCCGGTTTCGACGCCCGAGCCACAGGTCATCCCTGAACCGGAGGGCGACTGAGGCTAAAGGGACTTTTTGATCTCTCTTATCACATACCCGGAGCGGTCCGGCTGTTGACACCTATCAGCCGGACCGCTTCGGGCTTCAGATCTTCAGGGCCAGAGGGTAAGGAGTTCGGGGGCGATGCCCGCCGGGACGTCGTCGCGCAGGGGCGTTCTCAGCGTCAGCAGCCTTCCACCGCGCATGCGCCCGACCCTGATCGCGCCCGGCTCCTGCCAATGGCGGGCGAGGGTCCCCGTCTGCAGGGTCTCCATCAGGCGCTCCCCCTCTGTCTCCGCCTCCTGAGCGTCCCGGTAGGATCCCAGGAGCACGATGTAGCGGGTCACCTCCAGGTCCTCCAGCACCGACCACGCCGTCTGCGTGTGCTCGCGCGATTGGCAGGGTCCCACAGGACGGGCCGAGACGATGGCCTCCTTGTCGACGTCCACCTCGTGGGCGACGTCGCGTACGCCCTCCCCCGTCTTCCAGAGAACTGCGTTCACGACCTGACCCGCCTCGCGCCCCAGAGCCTCGTAGGTGGCATCCTGTGCCAACCCCTCTTCCCGTTCGGCGTGGGCGTCGAGAACCGCTTGCAGCTCCTCTAGCAGCATGACCCGCAGCGCTTGCCGGTTTCCCCTTAGCCGGTACAATCTGACTTGCCCCTGTAGGTTCTATCGCGAAAGGAGAGGTAGAATGGCCGAGGTACCGAGTCCGTGCACCGATTTCGAATGGAGTGTCTACGACGACGCGACCTTCGCGGGTCTGGCGGCGCTCATCCCCATCCCCCTGGTCGATTGGTTTTTCGAGGAGTTCTTTCGGCGGCGCATGGCGCGTGGCATCGCCCGCTATCGCGGGAAGGAGCTGCCCCCTGAAGTCGGCGCGGAGTTGAATCGCGGTGAGGGCTGTGCGCAGGCCTGTCTCTCCCTGCCCGTCAAGGTGGCCTGGGAGCTGGTGAAGCGCACTATCAAGAAGTTTCTCTACTTCCTGAGCATCAAATCCGCCACCGACAGGCTCAGCTACTACTGGCACCGCGCCTTCCTCATCGACTGCATGCTGCTGCAGGGTCGGTTGGACGATCAGCCATCAGCCCGGATTGCCCGGGAGGCGATGGCCCGGACCCTCGACGCGACCTCCACCAGCCCCATGCTGGGGCTGGCGCGCAGCGTGGTCACGAGCACGCGCCACGTCCTGCGGACGGTGCGCAAGGCACGCCGGGGTGAGGAGGACGAGGAGATCGCGGAGAAGCGCTCCCTCATCCAGCGGCGCTGGGACAGCTTCCGTGACCACCTCCTCGACGTGGCCGCCCGCTACAACGTCCACTACGAGGCGTTGGAGGGAGAACTGGTGAGTGGTGAGGGGTGATATACACTCAGGGATCGGTAACCAGGGAATAGGTGCAGAACAGTGTCGAGCTTGTGCCTGATCCCTGATCCCTTAGGTAGTTCCAAGGTTTAAAATGCGCCACAGCGCGAGCAAATCCCTGGGAAAGCGTCAGAGTTTGGAGGGCTTAGTTTCTTGGAACGGCCTTATCCCTCGTCCCTCTGCCGCACGACGAGGGCGCCGCAATGGAGGGGAAGCCGTAGGTCGTAGAAGGACCACCTTTCGCTATCACCGGCGTGCCGGTCCTCGAGGAGGCACGGAGGCGCTGTGGGACTGACGGGGACGTCGAAGGCCTTCAAGGGATATCGCAGCCCCTCCCCGCGCGCCTTGACGTAGGCCTCCTTCCGCACCCAGGTGGTGAAGAAGGCTCTCAGCCGCAGGGTGGGAGGGAGTGCCTGCAGCGCCTCGCTCTCGGCGGGTGAGAAGAAGCGCTTCGCCAGCCCCTCCAGGTTTTCCAGCGGGCGGACCCTCTCCACGTCGATGCCCACTATCCGCTCGGCGACCGCGTAGAGGGCGAGGTCACCGTTGTGGGCGAGGTTGAAGTAGGGACCACCCTCCAGCTCCGGCTTCCCCCAGGCATTGGGGGAGAAGTGCAGCTGGGCGGGGGGCTTGCCCCGGCAGGCGCCGAGGAGCTCCCGCAGGATTCCCCGGGCGGCGACGAAGCGCCGGCGCACGACGGGCACGCAGTAACGCGCGGCGCGGGCCCTCTCCTCCGCGTCGAGATGGTCGTAGAGAGCCGCCAGCCGCTCGAACGGCGGGTCGAGGGCTGCCCACCAGAGGCGGACCCCGGTCGCCGGCGAGGGAAGGGAGAGGCACGTACCGGCAGAGCTCCCCCCTACCCGCTCCACCGGTACGTTCCCCCTGTGCCCCTCCCTTTCGCGGTCAGTGGGCGAAGGAGAGGCGGGAGCGCTTGCAGGACTGGGCCAGGGCATCGGGGTTGGTGACGTAGAGCTCGGTGTAGCCGCACTCGGTGCAGACCCAGGCCTTGATGGGGAAGGTGCGGCGTCCCCGCAGCACTACCCCGGGCTTCTCGTAGATCTGGATGGAGAGGGTCTCCTCGTCGGTCGTGTCGGCGTTGGCCAGAATGGCGCGCGAATTACACCTCGGGCAGATGCCGCTGCGTATGGTACTCATGGTGAACCTCCTTGGGTAATTAGTGAGCAGTGAGAAGGGATGGGGGATCAGGAATCGTATCGGGAGTAGCTCGCTCTTTCTGCCTCACTCGTTGACGGCTAACATTGGTGCTTGTTTTATCATCCATTCTCACTTGGGTTAATTTTGGACCCTCAGTCGACGTCCCACTCACGGGGAACGCGCAGGCCCTGGAGGCGCAGCTCCTGGAGACGATAGAGCCGCGCGGCGCCCTCGAGCAGCCGGTGGGCGATGTCGACGGCGTGCCGGTTCTGCGGCTCCTCCAGGTTGGTGCCCCGCGCCCAGTCGTTGAAGGCGCCCATGGCGGGGCCGCACCAGATCTGATAGTCCATCTTGCGCGCCTCCTCCCCCTGAACGGCCCAGGGGGTCGCCAGGCCCAGGTACCAGCGGAAGATGAGGGCCATCTTGCGCTTGGGGTTCCCTTCGGCCCGTCGAATCTGCTCCGGATCGCGCTCGCTGAAGAAGGTGATGCACTCCTGCCAGACCTCGGCGCAGCTGCGCCGGAAGATCTGCTTCTCGATCTTGGTGCGCTCCGCTGCGGGTAGGGCCTCGATGCTGTCGTAGGTCTGGTAGAGCTCGAAGAGCTTGCGAGCCCGCATGGGGAAGAGGGTCCCCCGCTTGAGCACCTGGACCTGCACCCCCATCTCGAACATATCGGCGGCGGGCGCCATCATCACGTCGGTCGTGGCGGCCTGGGCCAACAGCGTCTTGACGCTCTGCGAGGTCCCTGCTTCGACGCAGCCGTGGTTGATGGAGCCGGTCACGACGTACGCGGCGCCCATCATGAAGGCGCCCAGGACCGCCACGGGCGTCCCGATGCCCCCGGCGGCGCCGATGCGTACCGGCGTCGCGTAGCCCTCCGCCGCCTGGATCTCGTTCCGCAAGGCGATGAGCGAGGGGAGGAGGCAGACCAGCGGGCGGTTGTCGGTGTGCCCGCCGGAGTCGGCCTCCACGGTGATATCGTCGGCCACGGGCACCTGCCCGGCCAGCCGAGCCTGCTGCTCCGTCACCCGTCCCTGTTCGACGAGCTCGCGCAGCAGCGCCGCCGGGGCGGGCTGCAGGAACTGGACGGCGACCTCGCGGCGGGAGAGTTTGGCGATGATGCGGTTGCCGATGACGATCTTGCCCTCCGCGTCTAGGGAGAGGCCCGCCACCCGGTAGCGCACCACCTCGGGCGTGAGGCGGAGGTAGGCGGAGGCCTCGACGGTGCGGACGCCCTGCTCCAGGTAGAGGTCGACGACGCGGCGCTCCAGTGCCGGCTCGCCGGGGCTGTGGATGAGATTGAAGGCGTAGGGACCCTCGGGCAGCGCCCGCTGTACGCGGCGGAGAGCCGTCTCGAGCCGTGCGGGTGTCAGCCCGCCGGCTCCGAAGGAGCCCAGGAGTCCTGCGGAGCCCAGGGCGATGACCAGCTCCTCACCGGAGATGGCGTTCGCCATCGCCCCCGCCATGTAGGCGTAGCCGGTGCCGTAGGTCTCCCGGAAGGCCGGATCCCCCAGGCGCTGGGGGGGCAGCGGTCGGGCGACGGCGAGGGCTTCGAGCCCCTCTGCTCTCCTCGGTTCGAGGTGCCCCTCGTTCGTGACGCCTACCCCCCGTCCGTCCTTGACGACGAAGCAGGGGTGCGCCAGGTCTCCCAGCCGCTCCCTGATCTCCGCCGCCTCGTAGGCGATGGAGCTCGGAGGGCCCTGCCAACGTTGCTGGTAAACTCTCTCTGCTACCGGTTCGTTCATGCGACTCCTTTCGTTCCGGCGGCCTCCTGCAGGCGCAGGCCGATGTCGGTAACCTCGTAGATCCGCCGCTCCCCCTTCCAGAGGCTGGCCTCACCGACGAGGGTGACCCGGTCGGGGCGGACATCCCGATCCCGCAGGTGCACCTCCAGCTCCAGGGAGCCGTCCTCCGGTCTGACCTGCCCGCGGTATTTCCAGACGGTGGTCAGCTCCGGGGCCGCAGAGAAGCGGGGCGAGCGCAGGTGCCCCCCAAGATCTTCGTGCAGGGCGTAGACCTGCAGCGCCTGCAGCATGGCCTCCAGCCCCAGAGAGCCCGGCATCACGGGGTCCTGGTAGAAGTGGCAGGCGAAGAACCAGTCCTGCGGGTCGATCTGTATCGCGGCATGGACGTAGCCCCGGCCGTAGCGACCGCCCCCCTCAACGATCCTGACGGAATCCAGGAAGTCGAGCCGGTCCCTTGCCAACCGGTAGTGGGGTCGGGTGGGTGACGTTGTGTAGTAGCTGCGTCGGGTCTCTGTCGCCTGCAGATCGAGGAAGTTGATCTGTTGGTGGCGCAGGGATGCCTCTTGGCACCAGGGAGGTGACGCCTTGCCGCCGTCCAGCCCCTGCTGGTTCAGAAGCGCCCGGCGCTCGAAATAGCCGAAGGCGGCCTCTCCCTCGTAGAAGGTCTCGCCCTCGCAGGCGAGCGAGAAGGCAAAGCGCTGCAGAATGGTCCCCTTCACCGTCGTGGTGGAGAGGAGGCGCACCCGATCGGTGACCGTGCGCCCGCGCAGGTCGGGTGTGGCGCGCAGGCGCCCCGCGCCGTCGAGATTGCGGAAGTAGAGGTCGCTCGCGGCGTGGGAGAGGGCCGAACCCAGGTAGGCCGAGAGGAAGCCGCAGGGTTGTAGGGCCATCTCCATGTAGACGGCGTAGGGGGTGGTGGGAGAGCCGTTCTGACGGTAGAACCAGGCGTCCTCCGGCACGTCGTACTCACTGACCAGGGTGCTCCCCGCCCTGATCTCGCCCGGCGTCCCTTCGACGTCGAGGACGCGGCTGATGAGCATCAGGCCGCCGTTGGGAATGCGGGGCAGCCGGCGCCCCTCGAAGGCGGCGTAGGCCGGTCCGAAGCAGCGGGCGGGCGAACCGGTGGCGAAGGCCTCCAGGTCGGCGCTGTCAAAGAGGGGGAGCGAGCGGCGGGAGGAACGCGGAGACGGCTGGGGGCTCTGTAGCAGCTGAGCGTAGGCATCGATCTGGGTCCGTATGGACGCGCCCGTCTCCTGCAGGGAGGTGTGGCGCGCCTCCAGAAAGGCACCGTGGGAGCGTGCTCCGGCGTCGGGCAGGGGCCCATCCGCCGGCTCTTCCTGCCCGGCGCCGGCGAGAACCGGCACGTGCACCCGTTCATCGTAGACCGCTTGGATCGCGGGGATGGCGTTCGGCGCCTCGCCGGTGGCGTAGAGGTCGCTGATGTCCACCTCCACGCCGTGGCTGAGGAGCTGCGCCAGCACGCCGAAGATGGAGACGACGTCGGGCGTGCCCTTCTTGTTGATGGCCATGGCGGCGTGAGGTTTCCCGGCGAGGATCTCGTCGATCCAGCGGGTGCAGGTGCGCTGGGGGCCGAGCTCTACGAAGAGCCGGGCGCCGCTCGCGTAGGCCTGCTCCACCAGGCGCGGAAAGTCGATCTGCCGGCAGGTCATCTCGGCGAGGGCGCGCGCCAGGGAGCGGCTCCCGATCTGGAGGGGGGCCGCGCAGGCGGCGGAGTAGAAGGTGCAGGCGGGCCGGTGGGCGATGGGGTGGGTGTAGAGCTCGACGAGCTCCGGGAGCTCCGAGCGCATCACGTCGGCGTGGATGACGGCGTCGTAGGGCACGGGGAGGGCGTGACAGTCCAGCGCCTCGATGACCCGGCGGCAGCCGGCGGGGTCGCCGCCGATGACCCCCTCGCGGGGCGTGTTGATCATGCTGAGGGTGACCCGCGGCTCCTCTCGCAGGGCCGCCCGGATCTCCTCGACCGGTGCCTTGAGCAGGTAGGTCTGCCAGAGGGTGTCGTCGGGCGCCCGGGGGGGCACGCCCCACCGCTCGCGCACGGCCTCCTTGCGGCCCGAGAGGCGGCTCTCGAAGAGCGGGGAGTTCCTCCACGCCCGGCTGCCGGCGTCCACGTCCTGCCAGATCTCCGCGGCCCAGAGCATGCTCGCCTCGCCCAGGCTGTAGCCGAAGGCGGAGGCGGGCCGGACGCCGAAGTGGTCGCGCAGGAGGGCGGTGAAGAGGATGGCGAAGCTCGTGCCGGCTTCGATGAGGAGTGCAGGCTGCTTCACCAGCGCGCCTTCGTGGGCCCGCCAATCCCCGCGGGAGAGAGGCGCGACGCTGCGGGGGTAGAGCATCCGCTCGGCCAGCGCCTCACCCAGGTCGGGGATGATGCGGGCGAAGCGCTCGTGCAGCCGGGGAAAGAGCCGGAAGAGATCCCGCCCCAGGTTGGGGTAGGCGTTGAAGGCTCCCGGATAGACGAAGGCGACCTCCCCCTCCTCTGCCAGCGGTCGCGGGGTGAAGTAACTGCCGCGGGGCGTGCTCCACGCCTGCTGCCGGCGGATGGACTGCGGCACCCCCTCGAGGGCGAAGTCGATGTCCCGCAGCAGCGCCTCCCGCGTCTGCCCCACGAGGACCAGGGTGTACCCCCCGGCGGACTGGCGGCGATAGGTCTCGAAGCAGCGGCGCGCCACGGTCTGCAGCTCGGTCTCCGTCGCGCTCTCGTCGACCCTCCGTCGCAGTCGGCGTAACGCAGCGAGCAGCGCCTCCTCCTCACCCCCGAGGGGCAGGAGGTAGCAGGCGGCGTTCTGGAGCTGCCGGCTGTCCCGCCGCGGCTGGGGGTAGTCCGACAGCAGGAGGTGGGTGCAGCGCCCCTCCTCGTCCACGGAGAGCAGGGACGCCAGACGTCCGTCCGCCCCCGCCACGAACCACGGGCGCGAGGCCTCGTCGACGTAGAAGGGGCTCGGCGGGATCGCCGTCCCGAACGTGGAGCGGTGGGGGTGGGCCGGCAGGAAGCGCTGGTGCAGGCAGAGGGCGCTCTTGAGGAGGGCCATCATCTGGCGCAGGGGGGTGGCGCCCTCGAATCTCGGGCTGCTCCCCAACGCGCAGGTCAGTTCGGCACCGCTTGTGGCGTAGGCGCGGCTGAGCCCCTCGAGGATATCCTCTGGTCCTCCGCGACCGGTCGCGCATACTTCGGCGTACCCGACCTCTCGGGGGAGGACGCCACTCTCTTCCATCGTCCGGCGGCAGAGATCCTCTATTGTCTCCGGTGCCGGCGGGCTCTGGCAGTGGAGGGTGCTCTGCCCCTCAAGCAGGGCATAGATGCGATCGCGGCGGGCCTGGGCCCTTCTCAAAGTGCGCACCACGAGGGCGGCCGCATCCTGCTCGTCTCCTGCTACGACGGCTATCTCCTCCGCCTCACCCGTGGAGAGGCGCCGGCGGGCGTCCTCCAGGACGGCGAAGAGCCCTTCCTCGGGGGTGAGGACCGGCACCGGAGCCCCCGGTGTGACCCGGGCGTCTGCGAGCGCCCCGGATAGGGCGCGCGCAGAGGCGTCCCCGCGATTCGGGGTGCCGGTAGGTGCACAGCCTGTGCCCTCGTAGAGGTGGCGGGAGAAGGTGTCGAGGTCCTTGCAGGCGCCGAGCTCCACCTCCATCCCGACGATTACGATCTTCTCGGTGCTCATCGTCAGCCTCCCAGTCGCTTCTGCTCGAAGAGGGAGTTCAGCCGGGGGCTGAGCGTGATCTCGGCGCCCTCGATGCGACTGTAGACCTCTCCTTGAGCGTTGTGGACGGTCACGTCGGCGACCAGACGGTGTTTCGACGTGGCCTGCACCCGGAGGGAGACGTAGGTCGTCTCGTCGAAGTTCAAGGTGCGGTACTGCTCGCCCTGCTCGATCCTCAAGGGTAGCCCGCCGTAGCCGTAGGTCTCCTTGGCCCAGACGAGAAGCCCCTGCAGCTGGACGTCGGTGACGTAAGGGTTGAAGCCGTGAACGGAGAACTGACCCTGGATCTCGGGGTCGATCTCGGGGAGCTTGCAGCGCATGGTCAGCCCCTCCGGCCCCAGGTTCAGGATGCGCTCCACGCCCTGAAAGGCGGGGCCGTGAAAGAGCGTCCCGTTGGTGTAGAGGTCGGCCCCTGCAAACGGGTGGCTCTCTTCCAGGTTAGGTTCGATGGGTGGGGGCGGCGCGGGCAGCGCCGTGCGCAGGGTGATCTCCACACTGTAGTGGTAGCGGGGTGCGTCGCTTCCGGACCGGCTGAGGACCAGGGCCTCAAAGACGATCTCTGGGGCGCCCTTGGAGATCTCCCGAAGCTCCAGGACGTAGTCGTCGGCGAGAGTCGCGTCGAAGACGATGCCCTTGAGCGCCCGGTAGTTGCGGGCGCGGAAGAAGCGGTATCCGGGGTAGAGCTGCTCGGCGGCTCGACTGGCCCACGCCACGGCGCAGACCGTCGGCAGGACTGCCTGACCGCCGATGACGTGATCGCGCAGGAAGGGGTTGGCCGCGAGGGTCAGCGTTCTGTGAAGGCGGTACGTCTGCAGGTCACCCTCGGGAAGGCGTGCGGGCATGACCAGGGAGCTGCCCACGACGATCTGGGTCTTGCCTCGGCGGGTGAGTTCGCCGGCGAAGAGCCGCGTGCCGGCATCGATGGGGATCACCTCCACCTGGCGGCGCTCCAGGAGCCGCTTCAGCGCGGGGGTCACCATCCCCCCGTCCCAGGGACCCCAATCGATGGCCCGGACATGACAGTGCGGGTAGCGCTCCCGCATTCGGTGGGCCGCCTTGTTGAGGACCTCGTTGGCGAGGGCGTAGTCCGTCTGGCCCACGTTCCCGTAGAAGCCCGCGACCGACGAGAAGAGGATCAGCTGCCGTAGGGCTTCGAGATCCACACACTCCAGCAGATTTCGCAGCCCGTCCACCTTGACGGCGTAGACGCGCTCGAAGTCCTCCCCCGTCTTCTCCTCGATGGGCTTGTCGGCGATGAGGCCAGCCCCGTGGATGATGCCCGTGATCCTCTGTGTCGGGTCGAGCCGGCGCAGGCCCTCCTCGATCCCGCTCTGCAGGGCCTCCCGGTCGGTGACGTCGGCGCTGACGTAGAGCGCCTGCCCCCCCGCCTCCGCCACGGCGTCCAAGGTCCCCAGGATCTCGCGGCGGGTGAGGACCTCCTTGACCATCCGCTTGACCTTCAGGGGGGTAGGCGCCTCTCCCGTCGCTTGCAGCGCCTCCATCGCCCGCTTCTTTAACGCCGGCTCCTCGGTCGCTCCCGCGCTCCACGCCGGCTCCGCGCCCTCGGGGTGTGGAGAGCGCCCGACGAGGAGGTAGGTACCGCCACGGCGGCGGGCCAGCTCGATCACGCACGCTGCGGTGATGCCCCGGGCGCCGCCGCTGACGAGGAAGAGCGCGGGCTCCGCGGTCTCGATAGCGGGCGGGGATTCGGCTGCGGTCGTGGGGCGGGTCGTGAGGGTTACCCGCCCCCGCTCACCGCGACCTACCTCCCTGATACGACGGTCGGGGTCGTCGAACTCCTCGAGGATGAGCGCCGCCGCCTCTTGCGCCTCAAGGGCGGGGTCCAGGTCCACGGCGCGGCAGAAGACATTCTCCCACTCCAGGGCGAGGCTCTTGGTCAACCCCGGCAGCCCCCCACCGGTGATCCCGCAATCCTGCTCTCCTCCCAGCCCCAGGGCCCCGTCGAGGCGGGTCACCGTCAGGAAGCGGGCGCGGCCCTGCTCCGCTCTCTGCGTCAGGAGGGGCTGGAGCTGTTTGGCGATCAGGAAGAGCGCCTTGACGACGGTCCGCTCCCGCTCGTCGAAGAGGTCGGCGCCTGCGGGATAGCGGGGGTGGAGGTGGACGAAGGCTCTGATGGGGCCCGCGCTCTCGGAGAGGGATGCCAGCTGCGCCTGCAGATCGCTCTCGTCGAGAGAGGTGAGCGCTATGCGCGACAGGCCCTCCGGCAGCTCTTGTCCCGTGACTTCAGGCAGCACCGCGGGAGGGAGGCGCAGGAGCGTCACCTGCCACCCCCGGCGGGTGAGGCGCTCCGCCAGCGCCAGGCTCAGAGGGCCGTCGTCGCCGGTGACGAGGCAGCGGGCGCCGTCAGGCAGCTGCTCTTCCAGGAGATCGGGCGCGGGCAGCGCTGCGGGGATCACCTCGCTGCGCTGAAGCCGGGTGTCCGGCTCCCGCACCCTGTTCACGCTTTTTTTGAGGCGCCCCCCTCCCGGCTGACGTAGGCGACGATCTGCTCGAGGGTGCGTAGCTCGGCCAGCGCCTCGGTCTCGACCTCGGGCAGCTCGGGGTGCTTCTCCTGGAGCGCGCCCAGGATCTCCACCCGCTTGATGGAGTCGATGCCCAGGTCGGCCTCCATGTCCATGTCGAGGGCGAGCATCTCGGCGGGGTAGCCCGTCTTCTCGCTGACCGTCTCCAGCAGGGATTGGGTCAGCGCCTCGACGTCGGCGGGCCCTTCCCCGGTTGGGGAAGCCTCTGTGGTCGGGATGTCCTCGACCGGTGCCTTCGAGGGCGCCGGTGTGGGGCTCGGGGCGGCTTTCTCTCTCCCCCCGACCGCCGACCGGCTGACGTAGGCGACGATCTGCTCGAGGGTGCGCAGCTCGGCCAGCGCCTCGGTCTCGACCTCGGGCAGCTCGGGATGCTTCTCCTGGAGCGCGCCCAGGATCTCCACTCGCTTGATGGAGTCGATACCCAGATCGGCCTCCATGTCCATGTCAAGGGCGAGCATCTCGGCGGGGTAGCCGGTCTTCTCACTGACCATCTCCAGCAGGGATTCGGTCAGCGCTTCGACGCCGGCGGGCGCTGCGACAGTGGAAGTTTCTGCAGGGGCGGCTCGCACTTCGGGTGCAGAGGTTGGAGGGGCGATCTCTTGCGGCGGCTGCTCCTCGGTCCTCTCTGCCTCTTCGCGTGCTCTCACCTCGACCTCTCTTGCCCGCGGGGGCGCTGTCACGACCGTTTTGTGTGCAGACCCGTTTCCGCCCTGCTCGACCTTCAGCGCCGTATCGCACTGCTGCCGGAGGAGGCGGATGAAGGCCTGGGCGTACTCTGCCTGCTGCGAGAGGAAGCGATTGTGGACGGTCAGGGTCTCGGCCTGGTGGGCGTGGAACTGCTCGATGCTGCGCGAGAGCTTCTCCAGAACGACGAGCGTGGCCTCCAGGCGCTCGGGGGAGTCGTTGCCGTGGGCGAAGAGCGCGTTCTGCTGCTGCATCAGCTGGGAGAAGATCTTCGAGTACTCCTCTTGATTGTGAAGATACTGCTCGTGCACGCGCAGCGTCTGGCGCTGGTGCTCGTAGGAGTGGGTCAGCCCCTGCTCCAGGCTCTCCAGCATCGGGGCGTAGTCCGGCGGTTCCAGCACAACGGCTGAGGGCTCCGGTCGCTCGACGACGGGCTGCGGA
>DAOTVC010000023.1:0-8298 GCA_034437215.1 Anaerolineae bacterium
TGGCGATCTGGCCCCAAGGTGAAGCGTCGGGACGCGTGTAGACCCGCGCTCCGTACTGGTTGTGTTGGAGGGTGCAGTAACTGACGGTGCCGGAGAGATACGCGGCGCCCTCACCACTGCTGCCGACATAGACGCCGTGCTGGGCGTACTGCACGAGCGCGTGGCGTAGGGAGAAAGCGTGGCTCTCCTTGGTCACGCGGATACCGATCCAATCGCCCGGGGCGGGATCGGCAGCGCTACTGGTGAAGTAGATGGGCGCGGCGGGCGTCCCCTCGGCGACGAGGACGCCGGCAATGACCAGTTCCGCATCCACCCCACCGAAGATGGTAACGCCGGGGGTGATGGTAAGGGTGACGCCGGGTTGAACGCTGACGGTGCCGCTGATCAGGGTGGGCTCGCTCCAGACGGTGTCCTCGGTGACAGCGCCGCTGGCGGTGGCGCTCCAGGTCGCGGCGATGTCGGAGAGATCGGGCACCGCCGGCGCGCCCACCGTCATGGTCACCGGATTGCTGACGCCGGCGTCGGTAACGACGGTCACCGGGCCGCTGCTGACGTCCGCCGGCAGCTCGACGTTCATCTCCACGACGCCGAACCCGACGAGACGCACCCGACCGGGCAGATCATCCGCAAAGAGGACGGTGGGCAGCTCGGGCTCCTGCCCGCTGCTGCCGGCACCGTTCTCGAAGGATCGGGCCTGCACAGGGGCCACTATGAGAGCGATGAGCATGGTCAACGCTAAACCTAATCTAAAAAGTTTCGTAGTCTTCATTGTCTCCTCCTATGAAAAACTGTCCAAGGTCCAAGGTCAAACGTCGTCAGGTGGACACGTTCACACGTGCGCACGTTCACAGGTCATTCTCTTCTGCTGCCGATCTCACCTCCTCCGGCGGGCACTTTGGGTCCACCTGCTCTTCCAAGAATTCGACGACGTCCTCCATCCGGGAGAAGGTGTGCTGCTCCTCGCCCCCGACGCGTGTCAGCGAGAAGAGCCAGGGGCTCTCCCGGCTGGCGCGCCAGAGGCGCAACAGAAAGGAATGGTATTCACCGCGAGTGTGCATACTCCCACTTGTCCGTTATAATCAGAACACTTCGTTGTACTGTTCATTGTAGGCGTTCAACGTCACGGAAACGTCACGACTCGCAGATTCATCATGAAACTGGCACTCCAATTCTTCGGGACCTTCAGCGCGGTCCGCGACGGGGAAGCGCTGACGCGCTTCGAAGCCGATTCGGCCCGCGCCCTGTTGGTCTATCTGACCCTGAATCCAGGGACGCTCTTCCGCCGCGAGGCGCTGGCGGCGCTCCTCTGGCCCGAGCTGGAGGAATCCGCGGCCCTCCACGCGCTGCGACAGGCGCTCAACCGGCTGCGTACCGTTCTGCGAGAGCGCGACGCCGAAGTACCCCTCCTCGACGTGACCCGCCAGACCCTCCGGACGAACCCCCGGGCCGGGCTCCGGCTGGACGTGCGCGCTTTCTCCGAGCTGGTAGCCGCGACGGAGGCCCACGCTCACCGGCGGCGCGCGGTCTGCCGCCCCTGTCTGGCGAAACTGGAGGAGGCGGTCACCCTCTATCAGGGCGATCTGCTGGCAGGGTTCCATCTCGATAGTCTGCCCTTTGAGGAGTGGCTGCTCATGCAGCGGGAGCACCTGCACGTGCAGGTGCTGCAGGCCCTGGGGGAGCTGGCCGCGGCTCACGAACGGCGGGGCGAGTACCGCCGCGCCCAACACTACGCGCGCCGCCAGCTGGCGCTGGAGCCCTGGCGCGAGGAGGCCCACCGGCAGCTGCTGCGCACCCTGGCCCTGGAGGGAGAGCGCAGCGCGGCCCTGGCCCACTACGAGAGCTGCCGGCAGCTGCTACTGGAAGAGTTGGGGGTGGAGCCGGGCCGGGAGACGCGCGCGCTCTACGCCGCCATCCGCGATGAGCACCCGCTGCCCGGCGGGACACCGCCGCCCTGCCGGCTCCCGACCCCCTTCACGCCCTTCATCGGACGCACGGAGGCCCTGCGCCGGCTGACCGCCCGGCTCACCACCCCCGAAGGTCGCCTGCTCTCGCTCGTCGGGCCCGGCGGCACGGGCAAGACCCGCCTCGCCATCGCCCTGGCCGAGGCGGTGCGCGGCGACTTCGAGCACGGCATCTTCTTCCTGCCCCTGGCGGCGGTGACCTCCCCGGCGCTCATCCCGGCGGCGCTGGCCCGGGCGTTGGCGGTGACACCCCACGAGAAGGGAGATCTCGAGCAGCAGCTGCGGGCCTATCTGCTCCCCCGGGAGCTCCTGGTGATCTTCGACAACTTCGAGCAGCTCCTGCCCGAGGGCGCCGGAACGCTGGCGGATCTGCTCCGCCACGCCCCGCGCCTGACCTGCGTGGTCACCTCGCGGGAGCGGCTCAATCTCCCCGGGGAATGGGTCTTCCCGGTAAGCGGGCTGGACTACACCGATACTGCCGTCCCGGCGAGCGCACACCGGCTCTTCACCGCCAGTGCGCAGCGAGTGGCCCCCGACGTCGCCTTCGACAACGAAGAGCAGCGGGCCATCGGCGAGATCTGCCGCCTGGTGGAGGGGAACCCCCTGGCCCTCGAACTGGCGGCGACCTGGCTGCGGGCCTTCGGCTGCCGGGAGATCGCGGCGGAAATCCGGCAGAGTTTCGACTTCCTGGAGGCCCCCGGGCCGGGTCTGCCGGCGCGCCATCGCAGTCTGCGCGCCGTCTTCGAGCACTCCTGGGCGCTCCTCACCCCGGCGGAGCAGGGCGCCCTCTGCCGGCTGGCCCTCTTCCGGGGCGGCTGCGACCGGGAAGCGGCCCGGCAGGTCGCCGGCGTCTCCCCCGCGCTGCTCGTCTCGCTGCTCGATCAATCTCTCCTGCAGCGGGAGGCGGAGCGCGACGGGGCGCCGGCCCGCTACGGAATGCACAATCTGGTCCGCAGCTACGCCCTGGAGCAGCTGCGGGCCTGCCCCGCCCTCGAGGCGCAGACCCGCGCCGCACACGCCCGCTACTACCTCGATCTGATGGCGGCGGCGCCCCCCCGCCTCACCGGGCCGGAGCTGCGGGAGGCGTTGGCCGCCCTGGAGCGGGACTTCGCCAACGTGCAGGCGGCCTGGGAGTGGGCGACCGCCCACGCGGAGGTGGCTCTGCTCGACGGAGCGCTGCTGGGTCTCTTCCACTTCTACGAACTGCGCTTCTGGATTCGCGAGGCCGAGCAGGTCTTCGGCGGCGCCGCCGCCCTGGCGCCCGGCACGACGCGCGCCGGACGGGTGCTCGTCCAGCGGCTGCGCGCCTGCCAGGGCTGGTTTGCCGCCCTCATCGAGGGGGAGGTGGAGCGCGGCTACGCGCTGCTCGGGGAGGCCCTGGACGCGCTACGCCGGCTGGAGGCGCAGGAACAGCTCCCCTTCGTCCTCAACGCCCTGGGACGGGTGGCCTACCACCTCTCCGACTACGAAGCGGCTCAGCGTTACAGTGCGGAGGGCTACGCCCTGAGCGAGGCTTTAGGCGACCGGTACCAGATGGCGCTGGCGCGACACATCCTGGGGCAGGCCGCCCAGACCCAGGGGCGCTATCCGGAGAGCCTGGAGCTGCTGCAAGAGGGGCTGGTACTGTCCCAGACAGCGGGTTTCGTGAAGCTGGAAACCGGTCTCCTGCGAGCGCTGGGCGTCTCCCACTGGCGCCGGGGCGAGTTCGAGGAGGCGGGGGCCTACTTCGAGCAGACCCTCCAGAGCTGCCGGGCCACCGGTGATCGCTACAACGAGGGCAAGGCCCTCACGGCGCTGGGGACCATCGCCTTCTTCGCCGAGGAGATCGACCGGGCCGCGACCTACTACAAGGAGGGGCTGCAGATCGCCCGGGAGATCGGGGATCGCCGCAACGAAGGGCAAGCGCTCAACAACCTCTCCGAGGTGTACGCGCTGCGCAAGGAGTACGCCCGGGCCGTGCGCTTGTGTGAGGCCTCGCTGCACATCAAACGCGAGCAGGCCGATCAACGGGGCGCGGCGATGACGCTGGGCAATCTGGCGAACATGGTGAAGTACCAGGGTGACTACGGCGCCGCCGAAGCCCACCTCCAGGAGGCGTTGGGTATCTTCCGGGAGCTCCGGGACACCCACGGGCAGGCGATGGCTCTGACCGTACTCACGGCGCTGGCGGGGGAGTGCAACCGTCCCAAGGAGGCGCTGGCCTACGGAGAGGCGGCGCTGGCCGTGGCCGAGGCCCAGCAGCAGCGCCACATCCACGCCAACACTCTGACCAATCTGGCACACGTGCTGGCGGATCTGGGGCGTTGGCAGGAGGCCCGGGCGCACTACGAAGCGGCCCTCGCCCTACGGGAGGAACTGGACCAGCAGCGGCTGGCGGCGGAACCCCTCGCCGGCCTGGCCGAGGCGGCGCTGGCGGCAGGGGATGGGGAAGCGCCCCTGGCCTACGTCGAGCGCATCCTGGCGGCGTACCCGCTGGCGGAGCTGCGGGGCATGGACCAGCTCTTCCGCCCGCCCGCCGTCTGCCTGCGCGTCCTGGAAGCGACCGGCGATCCCCGCCTGCCGGAACTGGCGCGCGCGCTCCACGCGGAGCTCCAGGCACACGCCGGCAAGATCCAGAAGCGAGGCCTGCGGCGCTACTTCCTGCAGGAGATCGCGCCCCACCGCGCTATCGTGGCGATCTACGAGCGGGCAGGTGGGGGAAGCTGATCCGGGGGCGGCTCAACCTCATCGCCGGCTGCCGGCAGCGTGAACCAGAAGGTAGAGCCCGCGCCCGGTTCGCTCTGCACCCCCACCTCGCCGCCGAGCCTGCTGATGATACGCTCGACGATGGAGAGGCCCAGGCCGTGACCTTCGGCCCGCACCTCGTGCAGCCGGGTGAATTGGGTAAACAACCGCTTCTGCTCTGCTGCGGTCAGGCCCGGTCCATTATCCCGCACCCAAAACTTGATCATGGGTGGCTGTTGGCGATTCGAAGCCGGCAAGGGGTTTCCGGCTTCCGGTAACGTGTAGCCCAATTCCACTCGGGGGGGCGTGCCGCCATATTTCAAGGCGTTGCTGATGTAGTTGACCCACACCTCTTCCACCCAGGGGGCATGACCCAGCGCCGTCGGCCAGGTCTCAGGCGTCTGGATCTCGGCCTCATATTCCGACAGCATCGTTGCCAGCCGCTTCTCCACCTCACGCACCACCTCGGCCATCTGCAACGGTTGACGCGGCACCTCTTCCAGCTGACGGATGCTGGAGAGCAACAACAATTCATTGATAATGCTGACCATCTTGTGGGCGGTATCGGTGACGCGCTCGAGATTTTCACGCACGAATTCCGGCGATAAGGCATCATAACGTGAACGGAGCAATTCCCCGAATCCTACAATCACGGTCAGCGGGGTCTTGAGATCGTGGGCCACCGTGTGCGCGAAGGCGTCCAACTCTTTGTTGCTGATCTCCAATTCTTCGGCGTAACGGCGCAGGGCGACCTCCGATTCCTTGCGCTCGGTGATGTCTTCTTTGACGGCCACGTAGTGAGTAATCTCACCCTGCAGGTTGACCAGCGGGGCTATCGTCGCCGTCTCCCAGAAGAGCGTGCCGTCTTTGCGCCGGTTGAGAAATTCACCATACCAGATTCTGCCGGCGCTGATCGTAGCCCACAGGTTTTCATAGTAAGCGGCGTCGTGTTCCCCCGATTTCAACACGCGTGGATTCTGCCCCAGCACTTCGGCGCGCGTATAACCCGTCAGCGCCTCGAAGCGCGGATTGGCGTATTCGATGGCGCCCTCCTTATCGGTGATGACGATGGTGTTGCCGCTCTGTTCCAGCGCCAGGAAATACTTGCGCAGCTCATCCCGGCTCTTTTCCGCCCGGTCGCGCGCCTCGGCCAGGTCGCGGGTGCGCTCGATGACCCGCGCTTCGAGTAGGTCCCGTTCCGCTTGCAACAGGTTCCGAGCCTGCGCCTCCTGCTCCCAGGCTTTGGTGATGCTGCCCAACAGCACGCTGCTGGTCACCAAGACGACGCTCCCCGAAGCTACGAAAATCAGCAGGCTGGTTAAGCCCATCTCGATGGTGCGGGGAGCGATGGGCGTATCCACCACGCTGGGGGGGATGTAGTGGCCCCGACCGATCTGCCAGCCAAAGGTCGCCAGCGTAAAGACGTTGATGCCGAGCATGATCAACCCGTTGCGCGGGCCGCGCAGAAGCGTCGCCAGGGCCACCAGCACCAGGAGATACATGAACGCTTCCACGGAATAGCCGTAATAGACCACTTCCAGCAGGGCCAGGGCGTAAAACGCCAGGATGAAGCTGTGGACGCGATAATCGAAGTTGATCTGCCGCGCCAGAGCCAGTCCCCAGAGGAAAACAATCCCGCCCCCGAACGCCAGGAACACCACTCGCGCCCCCGGCAGGGCCGTGGGCCAGATGATCAGCAGCGCCAGCGTGCCGAGCAGCGCCGCGAAGCGCAACATGCTGGTAAAGGCCCGTTCCAAGGCCTGAATCACTAGCGGACTGGTCTTCAACGAGGTCACCACCTCGCGCTGGGGAGCCGGCAGCATGAAGTCGACGATCCGGCGCAGCAGCGGCACGCGGGACGGCGCTGGGGGCTCAGTCGGGGGCGCGCCCGCGGCTGCGTCAGGGTGAGGCGCCGGCTCCGGGGGCGGCGGCGCCGGCAGCGGCGTTGCGGGGAAGGCGCCGGGATACGCATCGTACTCATTGATGCTGATCACCCGCCCCAGGAGCCGTTGCTGGCGATCGCGCAGCGGCGCGATGCGCACCCGATAGCGGCGCTGCGTTTCTCCCCGCCCTACGATGATCTCCTCCTGGCCTTCCAGCACATCTTTGAAGCGGGCCACCAGGTGAGGCCAGGGCGCCAGCACGTCCGCCACCGTTTTCCCCAGCGCTTGCCGCGCCGGAATCCCAACCATCCGCGCCGCCGCGGGGTTGATGTCCACGATCCGCTGTCGAAGATCGAGGACCATCATGCCCTCGCGCAAGCCTTCGACGACCAGGTCGCGGGCAATGGGGGCGATGTCGCCCAGGCGGTAGCCGAAGATCCCCCAGGCCAACGCGCTGAGGGTGAGGGTGAAGGCGAAGGGCGTCAGATCCAGCCCCGGCACCGGCGTCAGACCGGTGAGGTAGAGCGCATTGCCCAGCCAGGGCGAAAGTACCGCGATGATCACGGCCCAGATTTGCGGGCGATAGAGCGCTTGGCTCTGCCGTACGGCGCGCAACAGCAGCACCGCGCCGGCCAATAATAGCGCGTAGGAGAAGACGAAGTGTAACCAGAACCAGGGGCCGTAGATGACCCCGAGCACGCTCAGCGCGCCGTTGGTCTTGAGGTACGTCGTCGTCCAGATCAGGCCGTGCCCGGAGTTGGTGAAGACCAGGCCGATGGTGATGAAGGGGAAAATGATCAGCCAACGCAGCTTACGCCAGGACCAGGAGTAGTATTGCTGCGTGTAGGCCAGCACAAACATCAGCCACAGATAGGGGATGAGGGCAATGCCGACGTACTGCACCTGTCCCCAGAAGTGCTTCGTCGCCAGGTCCACGGCGGCGATTTCGAGCGCGTAGCCGGCAGCCCAGAGGGCCAGTGCCCCGGAGATCACCATCAATTCGCGGGCGCCGGGGGCGCGCCGCCGAGGCAGCATATACACTGCAATCAGTAGGGCGATTGCGGCGGCGGCGAACAGCGGTATGATGAAGGGTGTGTACGTGAACTCAGGTATGGTGAACCCCACAATGTGATCGACGCAGAATACTCTGATTATTATCTCAGATTTTTTGGGGGTTGACAAGACCGCCGAGCAGCACATCTACGGGTCTCACCATCACAGGCGATTTTACCCTGTAGTTCAAATGGAGGTCGTACTATCTTCTTCAACCTGCTGCCCGACACCCACCTCGACCGAGGTGCTTACGCTCCCAGCTACGAGTCCGCGGACGACTGGGAGCAGACCAACCAGGAGACCATACGCCATGACCCGACTGCTTTTGTTGACCGGAGGACTGCTGTTGAGTTGCTGCTGGCTGCTGGCCAGCTGCGGCGACACCGGCCCCGAGCTGACCTTCTCCCCCACGGAACTGCCGGCGGCGGAGAAGGGCCAACCCTACCGGGCCACCCTCACCGTTTCCGACAACGACACCCCCGTGGGTGACCTCTTCGTCCAGAGCGGCGCGCTGCCCCCCGGCCTGGAGCTGACCTTCCACGAAGGCACCGACAGCGCCGAGATCAGTGGCACGCCCACAGAGGCGGGCACCTTCGAGTTCGTGGTCGAAGCGTGGTGCTTCGGCACCAACGTCTCGGGCGACACCGGCGCCCAGGCATACACGCTCGTGGTGGAGT
>DAOTVC010000024.1:0-24014 GCA_034437215.1 Anaerolineae bacterium
GGAGCAATCGTACGCAAGCACATATACGCCGATGTGATAATGCCGCGATTCTTGGCTAATCCTACCCGCAGGCTATTCCAATCATTCTGCAAATCGGTAGGCCGGATGATGATGTCGGTCGGCTCGACGATCTGATACGTCTCGAAAGAAGCCGGGACCAGGCCATGTAACTTCTCCGGCGGCTTAACCACAATTTTGCCATAACTCAAAGAGAGAACAGTGCTCTCGACCATGCCTCTGTTCTTGACTTTCTTCTCCCTGAAGGAAGAGAAGCCGGGGCCCATCCTCCAATGCGCCGGTACCTCGCCCAGCCAGGGCACGCCGGAATCCTTGTAGGCGGGGTAGGGACGTAGCACGCTACTCACTTCGCCAACACCTGCTCAAACCACAAAATTGCGGCCTCCCCCTCCTTGCGCGTGATCTCATCCACGGTGCGGCTGTGTCGAATCCCATTGCGCAATTCAGCGAGCTGGTCGAATTTGCCGATCAACACCCCCTTGCTGCCGAAGCGTGGCTCAAAGTTGGACCAGAGGGCCTTGCTCACGATGGTATCCTGCAATTCACGCAGATCACAGAATTCGAGCAGACCGGCCAGACTTTGATAGTAATCGGCGTCGAGCGCGGCATTCTTCCTCAATGCGTGCTGCGCCCGCTCCAGCGCCTTCTGGTGCACGTGGGGCGGCAGCAGCTCGGGATCGTGCTCTAGGGTCTCCTCGATTACCTGCCGCAGCCTCAATTCCACCTGCTCAATCCGCTGATCCAACTCCCGTAGACGGGGCGAGAGATCGAGACGATCTTTGATCAACAGAGTCTCTATCGCCTCTTGAATCGTGCGCTGCCGTTCAGTAATGAAAGCCTCGAAATCTTCCGGGGTGAAGGGGTCCCGCAGCAAGATCTCCTCGGCAGCGGGGGAGATAAAGTGCGATTCCAGGATCGCCCGCACCGCCTCCTTCCCGTTCTCAGCTATCAGTTCCGGAAGATAAGCATTCGGCAGTCGCGTCTTAATGACGTGGCGATTGGTGTCTGCGGTAAGCGGGGTGCGGTTGAGAATGGTATTGATCAGATCGCCCCCCAGATGCTCTTTGCCCCACGACTGAGGAACGATGTGGTGATCGTCAAGATCGTCATATTGAGAGACGTTGCCCGTTACCCAGTCTCGTGCTCCATTCAGAATCAGCAGGTTGAAGACGGCGTTATAGATTGAAGCGCCCCTGCGGGTCTCCTTGCGCAGTTCCAGCGTTCGAAAGCGAGCCCTGAACTCCTGGAGCAACGCCGGTTCCGCTACCGGGTTTTTGATCCAGGCTTTGATATCGAGAAAATCACGAGCCGTAGTCGATTCTACCGAGCCTGAATACCGGTTGGTAAAGACCGAGGCCCAGTACCATTGGCGCACCTTCCGCTGGGCACCCAGGCGCAGATTTGGAGGGAGGGCATCAATATACGCTTGCAACGCAGCAAAGGCGGGCAGGATAGAGACGTAGGGCAGATAAGCAGGTGAGACAACCCCAAACTCCTGGGGATGGCGCAGTAGATCGATGGCAGTCTCCAGTGCTACAATAGCCCTGTTCCAAAGGTGCTCGAAGTCATCGGCATCCGCAATAAGCACCTCTTTACGATGGGTGCCATCGGGGTCGCGCACCGGTTTTTCCTCGCCGGGGAGTAGGAAATAGAGGTATTTGGGAGAACAATAAGCCTGCCGCAGAATAGACATCACCTGCAGGATGTAAACATTCATCCGGTTAGTCTCCACCCAATTCAGGCGGGGAGCGGCTTCGCGCCACATATGCTTGAGCTGCAAACCCTTCGGTTTAAGCAGAGCGTTGATCAAGTCAAAAGCATCGAGCCTGATTCCCCGGCTGTTAATCTGCGTGAAGATGTCGCAAACCTTATCCACAGCCAGATCCTGATCTAGCTCTATGTAGGAGATCTGATACTCCTCCGTGATACCCTTGAGGAGTTCCCCGAAGATCTGGGCATTTTCGGCGTGACGTTGGGCCTGAGCAGCGACACCCGGATTGCCGTTATCCGCTGCCGAAGCGGTTTTATCCTCCCAGTACTTCACGTATCCCTGCACCCAATTGGGCAACTCCCACCCGCCAGCGCCGATCACAAAGAGGGGAAAGATGTGCTGCTCAAACTGGGCTTCGGGCTTCTCCAACACTGCGTTCCAGCGACGGCTGAACCAGTCGTAGTTGAAGGCCTCGTCGTAATTCTCAGCCATCAGTTCATCAACGCGGATATAGTAGAAGGCGCGGCTCTTGCGATTAGGGAGCTCAATATCTGGGGCCAAAAAGGTATAGTACATCGCAGTCAGCCGTTGTTGACCATCGAGCACGATGTATTCGGGTTTACCCTCTCCGCCATAACCGTATATGGGCTCACAAGCAAGGGTCTGGAAATTGCGCTTGTTACCCTTCCAGAGCAGCAGGCTCCCGATGTAATAATCGAGAAAAATGGATCGCATCAGGTCGCGAACGTCCCAGGGCTGCCACTCAAATTCGCGCTGGAAATCGGGGATAACGAATCGACCTTCCCCCAATCTATTGATTAAGGTATTCAGACTTACGTGGTCAGGTTTTTGGGCATCTCGCATTGTTCTACTCCGTTACACTAAAATTGTAGGTTTCTGCATGTATGGGGGCAGTTTCTCTGCATACGTGAGCCAGCCTCGAGCATGACCTACGCCACGTCCATCAGAATCTGCTCCAGGAGCCCGTCGGTCTCCTGCTCCAGCGCCTCGATGTCGGCGCGGATCTCCGCCAGCGAGCGCAACGGCTCGGGCTCGTAGAAGTAGCGGTTGAAGGAGATCTCGTACCCCACCTTCGTCCGCGTCCCATCGATCCAGGCATCGGGTACGTAGGGCAGCACCTCCCGTCGGAAGAAGCCTTCAATGCCGCTCTCTTCGAGCAGCGGGATCTGCTCCGTATCCCGCAGATCGGTGTCCGTCTCGTACTCCACCACCCGCGCCTTGCCCGCCACCTCGGTAACGAAACGTCCGTAGAGCGGGTCCGCCTCCACCTTCTTGGGCGAGTAGGACTTGGCGATAACCGGCGCTGCGTCGGGGTTGGCGCGCGCCAGCGTCTCCTCCAACAGGCCCTCGTGGCGTTTGTAGAAGCGGAAATCCGCAGCCGCTTCCACTGCGCGCAGGAAGGCGTTGAAGTCGAGGTGCGGTCCCGCCCCCCACGCCAGGGCGAGCAGATCGACGACGTCCGCCACCTCCACGTCATCGCTCTCTTGGCAGGCCACACGCAGGCGGGCGCGGGCCGCCTCGCTCAAGTCCACCTCCAGGCGCAGCGGGCGCTCCACGACGATCTTCCAGTAGCCGAAGGCCTGGTTGGGAAAGAGCTTCGACTGCTCCGTCTCCTCGAAGGCCAGGAAGGTCTCCACGATGCGGGCGATATCCGCTTCCCCTAATTCACAGTTCTTGGCCCCCAGATTCTTGCGCAGGGGCTGATACCACTCGCTGGCGTCGATGAGCTGCACCTTGCCCCGGCGCTGTTCCGGCTTGCGGTTGGTGAGCACCCAGACGTAGGTGGCGATCCCCGTGTTGTAGAAGATGTTCAGGGGCAGGGCCACGATAGCTTCCAGCCAATCGTTCTCGATCAACCAGCGGCGGACGTTGCTCTCCCCCTGTCCGGCGTCGCCCGTGAAAAGAGAGGAGCCGTTGTGCACCTCGGCGATGCGGCTGCCCAGGGGCGTGTCCTCCTTCATCTTGCTCAGCTTGTTCGCCAGGAACATCAGCTGTCCGTCGTTGGAGCGGGTGAGGAGGCTGTACTCCGGATCGCCATCATGCTCCACGATGAACCGGGGATCGGTGATCCGCTTCTTGCCTCCCATGCGCCGCATATCGGCCTTCCAACTCTTGCCGTAGGGCGGGTTGGAGAGCATGAAGTCGAACTCTCGTGCGGGGAAGGCATCCTGCGAGAGCGTGGAACCGAAGGCGATGTTCTCTGCCTCCAGCCCTTCCCCTTTGAGCAACAGGTCGGCCTTGGCGATGGCGTAGGTCTCGGGGTTGATCTCCTGTCCGAAGAGGTGAATGGAGACCTCCTTGTCGTGCTCCTCGGCGAGCTGCCCCAGCGTCTGCTCCGCCACGGTCAGCATCCCCCCGGTGCCGCAGGCGCCATCGTAGACCAGATAGGTGCCTGACTCAATGTCGTCGGCGACGGGCAGAAAGATCATCCTGGCCATCAGATCGACGACGTCACGGGGCGTGAAGTGCTCTCCCGCCTCCTCGTTGTTCTCCTCACTGAAGCGCCGGATAAGCTCTTCGAAGATCGTGCCCATCGCGTGATTGTCGAGACCGGGCAGCCGTACGTTTCCCTGGCGGTCGTAGAGCGGCTCGGGGCTCAGGTTGATGCTGGGGTCGAGGAACTTCTCGATGAGAAAACCCAGCACGTCGGCATCGACGAGCGTGGGAATTTGGTTGCGGAATTTGAACTTCTCGAGGATCTCCTGAACGTTGGGGGAAAAGCCGTCGAGATAGGCTTCGAAGTCGGCGCGCAGTTGGTGGTGGCGGGCGCGAGACTGCAGATCGCGCAGTGTGAAGGGCGAGATGTTGTAGAAAGCCTGCCCGGCGGCCTGCCTCAGCGCGGCGTCCTGGTGGACGATGTCCGCACTGTCCAGGCGTTTCTTCATGGCCAGCACATCTTGCTTGGTGGGCTCGAGCACCGCATCGAGGCGGCGGATCACGGTCATGGGTAGAATCACGTCACGATATTTGCCCCGGACGTAGACATCGCGCAGCACATCGTCGGCGATGGACCAGATGAAGTCGGTAATCCAACTGAGGTTGTTTTGCATAGTATGCACCTGCTATCGAAAGATGAGGTTGGTAACGAAAACCCGCCGGCGAGGGTGCCGGCGGGCCGATTGTGCGTATAGATCTGCTGTGCTATACTGCACGTACCAGGGGCGCCGTCACCGCCTTTGGTCAACGCTCCGGGCTCTCACAGAGCTGCGGAGCGTTTTTATGTATGAATTAAGTATAGTGCAAACTCGAGAAGGGGCAAGTGAATTAGCAGCGATTTCTCGAGGGACCTGTTGCCCTTTCTGAGGGCCTGTAGGGTGAACTCAGCAGTGGCCGCGACCATGCACCCCTTCAGTCGCCAGGCACGAGAAGACGCAGTTGCACATTCCAAGAAATAGGGGCAGAGTGTGGATAATTTCGTTGCACAAACGCAAAATGATCTGTTTTTAAGTGCTTTTTTCGGACAACTTATGGTTTAAACTCGCGGACAACTTATGCTTAAACCCACAGCTAATGCGCTTATCGGCCCCCGTGCAGTCATCACCAGGTTTAATGCTGAATTTCCCCTATCCCTGCTCTAGTCAGGGACGATCCTAGTACCTCTGTCAAGATGTCTGCTCTGGTACTCTGGTACTAGAAGGTCTGCTCAGAAACGAGGTCCGCTCTGCACGACACCGCTGTCAGGTCATGAACGTGCAGAGATCCCAGATTAGCATCTGGGTTGCCCAGGCGCGTTGTTTCCCTTTGCTCAGCGAGGCGAACTTGTAAAGTGCCCCGATGACGGTAGACTACAGGGAGAATCATGTGAAAGGAGGCCAAGATGCCCTTTAGAGTTGGACCTGCAGAGTTGATTCTCGTGTTGCTCATCGCGCTCCTCATCTTCGGACCGGGAAGAATCGCCAAGATCGGCGGTGAGCTGGGCAAGAGCATCAACGCGTTTCAATCGGAGATGAAGGGGAACCGCGAGGACGACGTCGAGCAGCCGACGAACGAGAAGTAGAGGCTCTCACCACCCTTAAGGTAATGGACAAGACCCTACCATCGCGCCCCCACCCTGCCCCTACAGGCGGGAAAACATCGTCTGTGCAGGAAGAGATGGCCCTCCTCGATCACATCGCGGAGCTGCGTCGCCGTCTCTTCCGCGCCATCATCGCCCTTCTCCTGGGCACGGGCGTGGGGTTGGCCCTGGCCCGTCCGGCCATCGGGCTGCTCATCCGGCCCGTGGAGGGGCACGTGACCGTGCTCAGCCCTACCGAAGCCCCCGCCATCTACTTCAAGGTCGCCTTCGTCCTGGGCTTCGGCGTGGCCCTGCCCTACATCGCCTACCAGATCTACGCCTTCGTCCGACCCGGGCTCTATCCCCAGGAGCGCCGCTACGTCCTGCTGGGCATCCCCGTGATGGTCGTCCTCTTCGGGCTGGGCGTCCTCTTCGCCATGATCGTGCTCGTCCCCTTCAGCCTGCCCGTGCTGATGAGCTTCCTGGCGGACGAGGTCACCCACATCTACTCACTGCAGGAGTATCTCTCCTTCGTGACCACCCTCCTGCTCTGGATGGGCCTGCTCTTCCAGACGCCTCTGGTGCTCTACCTGCTGGCGCGGTTGGGTGTAGTAGAGCCCAAGAAGTTGAAGCGGGTGCGCAGAGTCGTGATCTTCCTCGCCTTCGTCGTCGGCGCTGTTATCACACCCACGACGGATATGCTGACGATGCTGCTGGTGACGGTCCCCTTCATCGTCCTCTACGAGATCGGTATCCTTTTAGCAGGGCTCGGGATGCGCCAGAAGACGAAGGCGCGCACCGAGCGGGAGATTGAAAGGGAGGTCGTATGAGACCCTTGCGGAAGCACGTCGCCCTCTCCGTCGACGGTGGGGGCATCAAAGGGGTGATGGTGACGAAGGCCCTCTCCATGCTCGAGGAGCATCTCGGCCGCAGCGTCCACGAGATCTTCCGCCTCGCGGCGGGCACCTCGACGGGCTCCATCATCTCCGCGGGCCTCGCCGCCGGCCTGAGCGCCGCCGAGATGCACGCGCTCTACCTGGAGCTGGGTGCCCAGATCTTCGAGCGCTCCTGGCGCACCGCGCTCTTCCCCCTGACCCGCTATCGCTATCCCCACGCGCCCCTGGAGAGCGCCCTGCGGGCACACATCGGCGACCTGGTGATGGGCGATTTCTGGAAGAGCGAACCGCGCACCGACGTCGTTATCACGGCCTTCGATCTGGTGGCGAACAAGACGCGCTTCATCAAGCCCTGGAAGCCCGAGTACGCCGACTGGCCCGTCACGCAGGCCGTCCTCGCCTCCAGCTCCGTCCCCACCTACTTCCCGGTGGTAGAGGAGCGCTACGTGGACGGGGGTGTGGGCTCTTACGCCAACCCCTCCTATCTCGCCGCCTACGAGATCAAGTTCTGCCTGGGCTGGGACCTAGCGGAGACCACGCTCCTCAGCCTGGGAACGGGGCGTGCGATCTCGGGTCTGGCGCCGGCGCGGGCCGGCGCCCTCTGGCCCTGGCAGTGGCTGGGACCCGTGCTGGGCGCCTTCCTGCACTCCGCCGACGACCAGCAGGTCCACCTGGTCGACACCTTCTTCGAGGAGCTGGACTTCCGCCGCTTCCAGGTGACCCTGCGGGAGCCCATCGAGATGGATGATCCCGGCAAGATCCCGCTCCTCGTGGAGTACGGGGAGGAGCTGGGGCACAAGATCCTCAACGACGAGCTGGATCACATCCTCGAGATGCAGGCGACGCAGTGCGACGCGGAGATGTGAGCTCGCGCCCGCCCTACGCCTCCCGCATCAGGTCGCGCAGCCGGCGATAGGTGAGGAGACTGATTCCCACCTCCTCTAGGATCTCCGCCAGCGCTTCTCCGCTGAAGAAGTTGTAGTCACAGATACGGCGCGCGCCCCAGGCAGCGGACATGAGCCCTTCGAGCTCGGGGCCCGCCATTGCTGCGTGGTAGAGGAGGTGGGTCAGCCCCGGCTCGAGGCTCGCCAGCAGCTGCCGGTACTGCTCCGCGCAGCCCTCCGGCGAGGCCATGTAGAGGTCCAGCTGGCGGTCGACGACGGGCAGGGTCCCCCGCGCCTCCAACGCCTCGACGGCGCCCGCCAACCGGGCTGCGGCCCCCTCCGGCACCCCCCGGGCCATGATCTGCTCCTTGGTGATGCGGGGGATCATCGCGGGCACCCGGTACTCCAGCGCCAGCTCCACGTAGACGGGCACCAGCACCGGGTGGAGGACGGCGCCCATGTGAGTGTCGATGTGAGTGACGTCCACCCCGCCCTCGAGGGCCCGGTCGATCTGCGCGCGCAGCTCCGCAGCCGCCGCCCCGGCGTCCATCTGGCGGTGCAGGGAGGCGACGTCAGGCCAGAGGTAGCCCTGGGGATCGAGAAGGCCGCTGGCGAGATCACAGGTGCTCAACGCCCCCCAGCGGTAGGTCGGCCACTCGCTGTTGAGGGTCAGGTGGACGCCGACGTCCACCTCGCCGGCGCGCTCGCGGGCGTAGGCGACCATCTCCGGCGCCCAGGAGCAGGGCATCATGATGGAGCCGGTCGCCGTGACCCCGCCCTCGACGATGTCGAAGAAGGCGCGATTGTGGGCGTGGCACATGCCGAGGTCGTCGGCGTGGAAGATGACGACGCGATCTTGAGGGCCGTAGCCCAGACGTTCCAACCAGAGGTTCATGGGATCTCCTTCAATGCAGTCGGTTAGTCTTGTAGTCGGTTAGGCTGATAGTCAGGTAGTCGGTAGGACGAAAGGGATTGGGGACCAGGGATCAGGCGCGCTGGTGAGCCTCTCTCTCGATTCGCTCACTCTGATCTTTGAGCGAGCAGGTGCGTCAGCACAGTCTCCCCGTAAGGGGGGGGAAACAGGGTGCATAGAGAGGCGCGGTCGCGAGGACTGCGCTACCCTTCCCCACCTCGCGTGGGACGTGAGAGGACGCAGCAGACGCTTCGCGACCGACCCCGCTGAAAAAGACCCCAAAAGTCGTGATGCGTTCTGCGTCAATAACCGTTGCCCGCAGAGGTCAGGACGACCAAAAAGATGAAGGCGAAGTAGGCGAGGACCGCCAGCGTCCCCAGTACGAGCACCAGGCCGCCGGACCCCACGCCGATCCAGGAGAGGAGGCGGGTGCGCTCGGCGTCCACGGACTCCTTCGCCACGATCAACCCTATGATCCCCAACAGCAGGGGGATGAAGGGCAGGCAGTAGAAGCCCATGTTGCAGGTGAAGCACATGAGCAGGAGAATGGCGGCGCTGGCAACGGCCCCCAGGGAGATCAGATCGTTGGAGTTGCCCCTGAAGGTGACGCGCGGGCGCTCCGGCTGCGGCTCCTCGGGCGGGAATGACGGCTCTTCGAACGTCGGCTCTTCGAACATGGCTTCTTCTGACATCTTTTTTACCTCTCTGGATAAGTGTGAATGGACAAGGGAAGAACGCTCACTTCTGGGAGTCCGGATGGTGGGGCGAGGGCATGCAGACGATCTCCAGGAACTCCAGATCAAAGAAGGCCTGCGCGTTGGCGGGCCGGAGGACGACGACGGTGTCGGCCCCCCGACCTGTGCCCGCCACGGCGACGAGGGGCTCGTCGGGGAAGACCAGACCGGCGTCCGCCGCCATCAACGCAATCTCGGCGACGACCTTCATCCCCTGTCCGAAGGTGCGCAGGGTGTAGGCGATGATCTCCTCGATCTCGTAGGTGCCCAGCTTCTTGCGCACGGCGCGCCCCACCCCGCCGAAAGCGTGCTGGGCGGTGAGGATGTGGACGCCCGCCTCCTCCAGCGCGGCCCGGTTCTCGGCGGTGAGCTCCTGCACGCCGGGCTTCTTGAAGCCCGTCGAGTGGGTGACGGCGACGAGCTCGAAGCCGGGCAGAAGCTCGGCGGCCCGCACGGCGGTCATTCCCCGCGTGGTGGCGACGACCAGCCGCTCTATACCCAGCGCCTCGGCCCGGGTGCCCGCCAGTTCGAGCGCCCGGTCGGTGTTCTGGGGTCCCGGTTCGACAAAGTAGACAGTCTGAGCAACGAACTCCATCTTAGCCATAATGCTCCTTCGAAAATAGGCTTGGGTTTGTAGTAGGCGATTCATCTCCGTTGCTTTACGGCACTGAAGTGCCTACTACGAACCATTTTCGTTCTTGGATGGTGTGCGCAAGCACCGGTGTCTCCTTCGAAATTAGTGGTTTAGTCTGGTAGTCAAGCAGTCATTTCATGCTTGGAGGGTGTGCGCAAGCACCGGTGTCTCCTTTCACAAGGTATATTACTGATCCGGACGAGTACTGCTAAACCGAGCCGACCTACGACCTCTCCGCCGGCGGTTAAAACCGCCGGCTACCGTATTGAAGTCGGCTGAAGCCAACTGCGGATGTGCTTCGGGTAGTGTGCTTGCCGGAGCACACTTTTTTCGTGGTAGCCTGTGGCTTGAGCCACAGGCGATGCTTTCACAAGAGCCTCCATGATTTTCTCAGTGTTCTCTGTCTCCTCCGTGGTGAAATAGGGCTCTTTCAGTAGAGCCATTAGCTGCTAACATTGCCTCCCGGCGGTTGAACTGCCAGACCTGCAAGATGGGGACGAGAGCCCCGAAGCCGACGAGGAGCGCCAGCAGCACGCCCAGCCCGGAGACGAGGAGGAGGGGCGGAATGGCGATGCTCACGAGCCCCACGACGAGGCTCAGAACGAAGATGACGGCGGCGACGATGCCCACGGCGAGGGACCGGCGCTGCGCGCGCCGCATGGAACCCCGACGCTCGCCGCTCAGGCAGCCCGTCTGCCCGTGGACGAGCACGGGCTGCGGCTCTCCCTCGTCGTCGAGATAGTAGGTGGTGTAGACGGGGCGCAGGAGCAGGGTCCAGTTGGGAGCGGCGTATTGCGGGCTCCAGCGGAAGTCGCGCACGTGGTCGGCGCCCGCCGCTTGCCGGCACTCCTCCCCCGCCGCTGCGCGGACCCGGGGCTCGGCAGCGGTCCAGGCGGCCTCCGGCGCCCGATCGGGCAGCCGGACGAGGGCCACGGCGCTCCGCTGCTGGGGATAGGGACGGGCGTCCTCCAGCCGAAAGGGTCCCAGCGCCCGCTGCAGCGCTCCCTCCGCCTCCAGGGCAGGAGCGGTGACGTTGTGGTAGACACGGCGCAGGCGCCCCACTCGCGGCTCCCAACGGACGCGCCGCTCCTGAACCTCCTGCTCCCGCCAGCCCCCTCCCCGATCGTCGTAGCGGCTCTGGTGGCTGACCACCTCGTAGTCGAAGCCCACCTCGGCCCGCCAGCCGGCCCGTACCTCCACGTCCACCAGCCAGAGGGGCAGGGCGAGGGGCTGGAGCCGGGCGCGCAGACGCTCCGCGCTCAGATCCTCGGGGGGATAGGGGATCTTCTCGGCGAAGCGCTCCACCTCCGCCCCCAGGCGCCCGTCGGAGAGCGTCGCGGGCACCACCAGCTCGGGTGGGCGGACGTAGGGCAGCCGTGAGAGATCGCCCTCGAGGGGCGTGAGGGGGGCACTGAAGCAGTGGGGGCAGCGCTCGGGACGTCGTCCCGCCGGCAGGAGGTAGCGCCAGTCGCAGCCCTCGCAGAGGGCGACCCACCACCCGCCCTCCCAACCCTCGAGAAGGGGGAGACCTTCAGTCGCCGTCGTTCCAGGCCTCGTGGTTTCAGGCATCGTCCATCTCCTGAGCCTCGGTGAAGATGAGGGCGCCGATGATCGCCCCGATGACGAGCAGGACGAAGCCGACGGCCCCAATGAGCAAGCCGATGCCCAGCAGCGCGGTGATGACGCCCGCGAGGCTGAGCAGCAGCCCGGGCGCGACGATGGCCCCAATAACCAGCCAGACCTTCGTCCAATCCACCGGGCGCTGTCCGGCGATGGCGCCTGTCTGCCCGTTGATCATCACCTGGTAGCCCGCGCCGCCGTAGCGGTAGGCGGCGACGTAGAGGGGCAGCAGGACGTAGCGCCAGCTCTCGTCGCTGAAGTCCAGCTGCATGCTGAAGTTGCGGATCTTGGAGGTGCTGGCCTGATGGCGGCAGGCGGCGCGGGCGTGCTCCCGCATCTCCTGCCGGGCCACCTCCCATGCCGCCTCCAGAGGGACGTCGTAGGCCTGGGCGTGGAAGCCGGCGAGGAACTTGGGATCGTAGGGGACGAGCTCCCGCAGATCGTACTCCTTGACCCGCTGAAGGAGGAGATGGCTCAAGCGCTGCGTCCCGGGCAGGGGGAGGTCATCGAAGGGCAGGCGGACGTTCCCCGACTCCCACCGCCAGACGGTGACGGTGCGCGTCTTCCACTCGCCCCCGGAGCGGTAGCGCTCCGTCTTCGCGTGACCCACCTCGGCCCGCCAGGAAGCCGTCGTCGTCGCGTCGAAGGTCCAGAAGGGGACGTAGACGGGGGTGAAGTCGGCGACACGCGAGAGCTCCTTGAGATCCGGGGGCGTCATCCAGCTGCTGCCCAGCCAGCTCTGCACGCTGGAGCGGCAGGCCTCGCGGGTCACCTTGAAGGGCACCAGGAAGCGGGGGCGCATATCGGTCTGGGGCGCCTCCCGTTGGATGACCTTGTTGGAGCCGCAGAAGGGACAGGTGTAGGTGAGGGCCGTGGTGGGCAGGGACGTGCGGGCCCGGCAGTTCTGGCAGGCGATCTCGATGCGCACTACGCCCCAGCCCTGGGCCGCCTGCTCCAGCGTCTCCACCTTGAACTCGAACTCGCGCGCGCCCTTCCCCACGATCTCGCACTGGGGAGCCTCGTAGTAACCGCAGTGTTCGCAGCGCAGTCCGCCCTCGGGCACGCTGAAGGCCGTCGTCGCGCCGCAGTTGGGACATTTGAAGTCGAGGACCCCCTGCTCTACCTCCGGCTTCGGCGGTGCCGGAGCGTAGACCTCGATGCCCGCGATGAGGGATTTCGTCGGGACGTAGCCGGCCGGTGGGAAGGTCGCCATGGAATCTCCTGCTTCAGATGAGGCCCAGCTCGCGCCCCCTGAGGGCCGCCTGGGTCCGGTCGCGTACGTTGAGTTTGCTCAGGATGTTCGTCAGATGGTTCTTCACCGTCCCCTCGGCGATGAAGAGCCGCCCGGCGATCTCCCGGTTGGTCATCCCCTGAGCGACGAGGCGCAGCACCTCGACCTCCCGCTCGCTGAGGGGCTCCACGAGGGTCTCCTCTCGGGGGGGAGCCTGGCGGGCCAGACGGGTGAACTCCGCCACCACCTTGCTCGCCACGGAAGGCTGCAGGAAGGACTCGCCCCGTGCGGCGGCGCGGAGGGCCTCGAAGAGCTTTTCGGAAGGGGCATCCTTGAGCAGGTACCCCAGCGCCCCGGCCCGCAGCCCGTCGAAGACGTACTCGTCGTCGTCGAAGGTGGTGAGAACGATGACCCGCGCCTCGGGCTCCACCTCGCCCAGCCGCCGGGTGGCAGCGACGCCGTCCATCAGGGGCATGCGAAGATCCATGAGGACGACGTCGGGGTGGAGGGACTGCGCCAGGCGCAGAGCTTCCTCGCCGTTCTCCGCCTCCCCCACTACCTCGAAATCGCGCTGCACCGAGAGGAGGGTCCGCAACCCCTCCCTGAAGAGCTGCTGATCGTCCACCAGCAGGATACGAATGCGTCCGCTGCGGCTCATACGGGCACCTCCACCTTGAGTTGAAAGCCCTCTCCCGTCGCCGTCCTGACCTCCACTCTCCCACCGAGCAGGTGCACCCGCTCCCGCAGCCCGAGAAGGCCGAACCCCCCCTCCGCCTCTACCGCACCCTGCCCGTCGTCCCAGATGAGGATGGAGGTGTTCTGCTCACTGTAGCGCAGCACCACCCCCGCCTCCTCGGCGGCGGCGTGCTTGCGCACGTTGGTCAATCCCTCCTGGACGGCCCGGTAGAGGGCCAGCTCCGCCGGCGCCGGAAGGGGGTGGGGCGCGCCTTCGACGACGAAGGTGAGGTCCAGGCCCCCGGCCCGCCCCTCCTCGATCAGGGAGGCCACAGCGTCGGGCAGAGGGCGCTCCTCGGTAGGAGAGGCCCGGAGAGCCGAGACGGAGCGCCGGACGTCCGCCAGGGCATCCTGGGCCAGGTGCCGCGCTTTGTGCAGCGCGTCGGAGGCCTGCGCCGGGTTCTGCTCCCCGACCGCCTGGGCCGCCTTGATCTGCATGTTGATGGCGGTGAGATAGTGGCCCAGCCCGTCGTGGATCTCACGCGCCAGCCGGTTTCGCTCCTTCGTCGTCGCCAGTTGCTCGACCTGGACGGCGTACTCCCGGAGCTTGCGATTGGCCTCCCCCAGCTCCGCCGCCAGCCGCTCCACCTCATGGCGGGCCCGCTCCTCGCTGACGGCGATATGGGTGAAGACCGCGACGAAGAAGACTCCGGCGACCATCGAGGGCACGATGTTGAGGAGCATCTCGAGGCTCGCCCCGGCCAGCAAAGGATCGAGTACCGGGACGATCACGATGGCAGCGCCCACCACGATCACCCAGCCGAGGGGCAGCAGGGTCATCGCATGGCTCGCGAGGACCATGGTCAGTAACCAGGTCAAACCCATCCCTCCCGCCACACGAATAATCAGCCAGGCGATAAAGAGCTGCGCCGCGAAGTAGGCCAGCGAGAGGGGCAACGACTGCCAAATCTCACAGAGAGCGATCCCGTAGGTCCCCAGCAGGGTGAAGAGAATACCCAGCCCGATGAGCACTACCCACGCTTCCGGGGTCAGGTTCTGGCTCTGGCCGACGATGGAGACGTAAACGGCCGCGACCAGCAGCAGGAAGGCAGTGTAGGCGCGCCAGCTTACGCGGAATTTTTGATTGACTGTGTGTAGCATGCGTGGATCTCCCCGATTCGGTCAGTGAGAGTGAGTGTAGCACAAAAAGACGGGGAGAACAAAGGGCCTGCGGTCGCTTCTCGCTAAAACCCCCTTCCCCATGCAGGATTACACGGAGTTCGTGCTACTGTTGCAGGATTTCGCGAAGGAGGTCCTGCTCCCGAGGGTCCAGCCACTCCGGAAGCGACCCGGCGCCCTCGATGAGCGCCTGCCCCAGCCCCGAGTCACGGAAGGCCTTGAGGTCCTCTTCGAAGGGATCGCCCACGCGGTGATCGTCGACGATGCGCCCGTCCTGCATCACCAGCACGCGCTCCGTCTGGCGGGCGACGCCGTGGTCGTGGGTGACGATGACGAAGGTGGTCTCCAGCTCCTCGTTCAGGTCGCGCATCAGATCGACCACCTCGGAGCCGCTCTCCGTGTCGAGGTTGCCCGTCGGCTCGTCGGCGAGGACGAGGGCCGGGCGGTTGGCGAGGGCCCGGGCCACGGCGACTCGCTGCCGCTGTCCACCCGAGAGCTGGCTGGGCAGGTGATCCAGGCGCTGGCCCAGGCCCACCAGCTCCAGCAGCTCCTGGGAGCGCTGGCGGCGCTGCCTGGCGTTGACGTCCTGCCCCATCATGGGGACCTCGACGTTCTCCCGCGCGTTCAGTGTGGGAATGAGGTTGTGGAGCTGGAAGATGAAGCCCACCGTCCGGGCACGGAAGCTGTCCAGATCCTTCACGGTGGTCAGGTCTTGCCCGTTGATGAAGACCTCTCCGCTCGTGGGGCGGTCCAGGGCGCCCAGCATGTTGAGCAGGGTCGACTTGCCGGAGCCCGAGGGGCCCATGACCGTGAGGAACTCCCCCCGCCCCACACGTATGCTGACGTCGTCCAACGCACGCACCTCGGCGCCGTTGCTGTAGATCTTCGTCAGGTTCCGGGTCTCGATCAGCGTCTCCTTCAGATTCTCGTCGTTCATCTCCACCTCACTCATAGCGCAGCGCCTCGACGGGCTGCAGGTTCGCAGCGCGCCACGCCGGATAGACGCCGCCCACGATGCCCAGCGCCACCGCCGTCGCAATCGCCTGCAGGAAGAGCGCCCAGCCGAACTCCAGCTGCAGAAAGCCCTCCACGATAGGGTTCGCGTTCAACAACAGCCCCAGGAGCACCCCGATGACGATGCCCGCCACCCCTCCCAGCAGACTCAAGGTCACCGACTCTTTGACGATCATCGAGAGCACCCGGCGCTTGCGCCAGCCCAGCGCGCGCAGCACACCGATCTCGCGCGTGCGTTCGAAGACGCTCATCACCATGGTGTTGGTCATGCCCAGCCCCCCGACGACGAGGGCGAGCGCGGAGATAGCCCAGGTGCTGGCCTTCATCATCCGGATGTCGGAGAGATCCTCGGTGAATTCGCTGGCCCGCCCCATGTCCACCTCGGGGAAGCGCCCCTCGATCTCGCCGATCACCTGCGCGACCTCCTCCGGGTCCGCCAGCCAGACCCCCAGAAAGCTCACCTTGTGGGGCTGACCGAAGAGCTGCTGTGCGTCGCGGAGGGTGACCACGCCGCCCCCGTCCTGGAAGGAGACCCCCGTCTCGTAGATCCCCACGATCTTGTAGGTGCTGTCGAAGAGGCGCAGGGTCTGCCCCACCCGCTTGTTGAGATTCTCCGCCGCCACCCGCCCGAGGATGATCTGACGATTCGTCGTCAGGGGCTCCCCCTCGACAATCTCGTACTCCCCGATGGAGAGCCCGCGCGGCTGGTAGCCGAAGACGATGAAGAAGGGCAGATCGCCCACGCTCACGTACCCCGTGAGAAAGCCCTCCGCGGCCCGGACGCCGGGCAGCGTGGCGATACGCCGTACCACGCCCTCGTCGATCTTGCTGAGGTCGACGGAGGCGTCGGCCTCGCTGCCCACGAGGTGGGCCCCACCGCCCCCCATCATCCCTGTAAACTCGGAGATGAGCCCGTCGCTCATGGCCCCCAGGAGCACGATGGCCATGATGGCGACCGCGATGCCGACCACCGTCAGCAGGGTGCGGGCGGGCTGCCGGAGCAGGGTCCGCAGCGCCGGGAGGGTGACGTGGCGCGTCACCCTCGTCGTCCCGCCCTCCGAACGCATCGCCTCGGCGGGCATAAGCCGCGAGGCGCGCCACGCCGGGAGGGAACCGCCCACCAAGCCCAAGCCCGCCGCCACCGCCATCCCCTGCGCCACGACGCCCAGGGAGACGGACTTGGGGAGAAAGGCGTCGGTGAGGGGCAGCTGGCGAATGCCCAAGATGGCGCCGATGCCCAGGGCCACCCCCACCAACCCTCCCAGGATGCTCAGCCCGATGGATTCCACCATCACCATCTTCAGAACCTGCCAGGGTCTCCAGCCCACCGCCCGCAGCACCCCGAACTCCCGCGTCCGCTCCACGACGCTCATGAGCATCGTGTTGATCACGCCCACGGCGCCGATGAGCAGGGCGACGAAGGAGATGGACCAGGTGAAGAGATGTACGCTCTCCAGGGCCGTCTGCTCCTGGGCGAAGCCGGAGGAGGTCGTGGCGGTGACGTCGCGGAAGCGCTCCTCGATGCGCGTCCGCAGACGTTCGATGTCGGCCTCCGGGCGCACCTTGAGGAGGAAGGCGTTGACCTGCTGGGGCTTCCCGCTGATCGTCTGCGCGCTCTCCAGCGTCACGACGGCCGCGCCGTCCTCGAAGGGCTGCCCCGTCTCGTAAATCCCGACGATGCGATAGGTGCTCTCGTAGAGGCGGAAAGAGTCGCCCACGCGCTTGTCGAGATCCTCGGCAGCGGTCCGCCCCAGCAGTAGGGGTTGGCCGGCGCGGGCGCCCCCGCTCTGGGAGAGAGGCTCCCCCTCGACGATCTTGAAGTGGTCGATAGCGAAGCCCACGGGGTCGTAGCCGTAGACGATGAAGTAGGGCGCGTCCTCCGTGGCAGCGAAGGTGTAGATCATGGGCGTGACCTCCGTCACGCCCGAGAGGCCCGCCAGCGTCTGGCCCAGCTCCTGGTTGACGGCGCTGAAGACGATGTCCAGGGCATCCTCCTGGGCCACCAGGAGATCGGCCCCACTGCCGCCCGCGAGGGAACTATAGCCCTCGATGAAGCCGTCGGCCAGCGCACCGAGCGCCACCACCGCAGCCACCCCCACGGCGATGCCGAAGGCGGTCAACAGGGTGCGCACCTTCCGTCGCAAGAGATTCTTCAGAATCATGACACGCAACTCCCGCTAGTGCCTGGCGCCGGTTGAAAGTCCATGATCTTGCCTCACACCTAGTCCTCGGGCTCGATGTCGACGAAGGCCGTCATTCCCCAACGCACGTCCTCGGGAACCTCCGCCAGCTCCACGTAGACGGTGTAGTTGACACCCCCGCTGCCCTGATCCGCCATGGGCGCGATGCGAAGGATCTCTCCCGTATAGGTACGGTCGGGGAAGGCGTCGAAAGTCAGGGTGACCTCCTCCCCCTCCTCGATCTGAGCCACGTCGATCTCGTCGAGGTCGGTGGTCTCGACGCGCAGCGTCGTGAGGTCGCCCAGGGTGACCAGCGGCTGCCCCGGGGAGATGAACTCGCCGGCACGGACGTAGGTGCTGCCCACCGTCCCCGCGAAGGGCGCGGTGATGGTGGTCCGCTCCCGGGTGAGCTCTGCCTGCTCGAGGTTGACCCGTGCGGCCTCCACCTCGGTCTCGGCGACACGCACCGCCTCCGTGCGCGCGCCCGCCTTCAGAAGCTCCAGCTGAGCCTCGGCCTCGGCCACGGCGGCCTGCGCCTGCCGCACCTCGGCGTAGGACGGCCCCACGACGAGGTCCTCGTAGCGCGCCCGCGCCGCCTCGTAGGCGTTCGTCGCCTGTTGGAGGCGCAGGCTCTCGGGTCGCAGGCCGATCTCCGGCAGCCACTGGATGGGGTCGTAGGCCGCCTGCGCCTGCTGCAGCTCCGCCTCGGCGTTCCTCAACTCCGCCTCGGCCGCGATGATCTGCTGGTCGCCGGCGCCCTCAAGCACCCGCTGCAGCCCGGCCTGAGCCTGGTCAACCCCCGCCTCGGCGGCGGCGATCTCCTCCTCGCGGGCGGAGGCCTGCACGCTCTCCAATCGAGCCTCGGCGGACGCCAGCTGAGCCTCCGCCTGGGCCACCGCCAACCGGGCGTCGGCGTCGTCCAACTGCACGAGCACCGCACCCGCCTCCACCTCGTCACCCATCTCCACGGGGACGGCGACGACGCGCCCCCCAATCTGAGCACTGACCGTCGCCCAGAGCGCCGGCACCACCTCGCCGGTAACGGAGACGACGGGGACGTAGTCCTCCGCCAGATCGGGAGTCGGCGTCTGCTCCTCTCCGTCACAGGCGGGGAGCAGAACGAGCACCGCCACCAACACCAACATCAACCACCCTTTGAATTGCTTTCTCTTCTGCATGACGTTTACTCCTCTGCTGCTGGATGGGGTTTCAAAGCTGCTACAATCAGTGCCACAGCGTGCAACATGGTCGCTCGCCAATCCGTGGTTTCACCATAGAGGGCCCGGAGCTGTTGGAGACCTTCGTGCAGGGCGACGAGCTGCAATGCCGTTTCGGCGGGATCGACGCGCCGAAACTCGCCCTGTTCAATACCCTTGCGGATGAGGACTTCCAGCAATTTACGGCTTGCATCGAAGTGCTTCTGCATCATACACCGGAGCTCTTCTTCGCGCAGTGCCCAGGCGTAGCTCTCGTAGATCACAGGCCAGATTTCGGTCAGCTGCTCGGTGTAATCGACCATGGCGTGGGCGAGGGCATTGAGCCGTTCGATGACCGGGCCCTCTTCTCCGGCAATCGCCTGTACCGGCTGGCCGTACGCTTCGGAGAGTTGTTCGAGCAGGGAGTGGATGAGATCGTCCTTGCTCTCAAAATAGAGGTAGAGGGTGCCTTTGCTCAGGCCAGCCTCTTCAGCGATATCCTCCATCCGCGCGTGGTCGATACCGCTGCGGGTGAAGATGGTCAGGGCGGCCTCGAGAATCTGCGCCCGGCGCTGTTTGCATATCGCTTCTGTAGGGGACATAACTATGACTCCTCTGGAAAAGGCAAGGAGTGTTGGGTAATGGTGGCAATGCGTCGCTTCTCCGTCACCTCTTGCCCTTCATATGGCACCATTTGCGTGATGGTTGGTTTGAGCGGACGCCCGGAACCTCCAACGGCAGGCGCCCCTTTATGACTGACCGGTCAGTCATATTGTAATCGCGATCACGGAGTTGTCAAGAGGCTCCCGCAAGACCGGCACACGGCACGGCCCTCCGTTTCAGCCACGGATAGCTCACAGCTGGATTGAAACACACCCACATGCGACAGCCCTGGTGCGTCCCGGGGCTTGTGATTCGCTGAGGAGGATAGCAAAAAGCCACGGAGGTCTGCAGACCTCCGTGGCTTCGGTTCGTGAGGGTTTAGGTCGCTATGGGCGTCCCCGTCCGACCGGCGGACCGGCGTGATCGGGACGACCGGCGTGGTCGGGTGGGCCGCCGGCATGGTCGGGTGGGCCACCGGCGTGGTCGGGGGGGCCGCCGGCATGGTCGGGTGGGCCACCGGCGTGGTCGGGGGGGCCGCCGGCGTGGTCGGGGGGGCCACCGGCGTGGTCGGGCTTACCATTGCCGATCACACCCAGATCCTTCCAAATCTGCCCCCACCCCTCACCGGCTTCCCGGCGGGCGAGATAGACGTCCGCATCCTCCCCGAAGAGCTCCGCAAGCTTCAGTGCGTGCATGATCTGCCCGAAGCCGTAGTGCCCGTCGCAGAACCAGGCCATGACCTCGGCGTAGTCGACCCCGTATTTATCAGCAAGGGCCTGTCCAACGGGATGTGAGGCATCGGGGGTTACGCAGAAGAAGCTCTCCTCATCCTCATCCTCCTCGTCCTCGGTCTCGTTGACCACCTTCTCGGCCTGGACGACGCCTGTTTCGTCGAAGGTGCCCTCGACCTCGACGAGGTCCCCCACAGCGATCGTGGTGAAATCGAAGTCCTCACCTACCACGACCGTGTAGACGACGGTCTCGCCGTCCTCGGTCTCCACCTCCACCTGAAAGGTGGCCGCCGCCTCGTCGATGGCGACCACCGTTCCGGTGAACTCCACCTCCTCGGGCTCGTCGTCGGCACTCACCGCCAGGACCCTGCCCGTAGGCGAGGGCGGTGCTGCCAGAACGAGGGTGGGGAAACCGGCCAGCAACATGCCCAAGATGAGCAACAGACTCAGATACGCTTTTCTAGAGTTCATTGTCGACCTCCATCTGGATTAACATTTGTACGCTCTTACCAAAACCCGCGGTAAGGTATGTCCCATTCTTACTATCTATATCGGTAAAGGAGCGTGAAGGTAACGCTGACTTTCTGTGAGGGTGACGGGGCAGACGGACTGGGGGCAGGCGCTCGAAATAACGTCAACTACACAATCTCGTTGTAGTACTGACTGCCCTGAAAAAACTTCTTCCAACACGGAGAACACCGAGAAAACCAAGGAGATAGTGAAGTATCTTTATAAAAAGCGCTCTTTTGTCTGATTTTATGAAGTCCAATTTAAAAAATCTCCGTGCCCTCTGTGGTAAAAAGGCTTTTTTCAGCAGAGTCAGTACTAGATATGAAGATGGACTTTGACATTTTAACTACACCGTGTATGCTTAAACCGTCGGAGGGGAACCTTCCCTGCTCACCCAGTAGGGAGAGAAGTACGCTTATCCGCTCACAACACGTGATGTCCCCAGTCTGCTACCCGACGGATGGAATGGGGTGCGGACCTCCACCCTGCGTGGTTGGTTGGCTTGAGTCGGCGTACAACCGTGAAGGACCTCTCTGAGAAGACTCTAACCATTCTGAGAGGCGGCGATCTATGTCCTTACGCTCATCTGCATCTCACTGTAGCTACCTGCTCATCCTGGCCGGCAACCTGGGACTGGGCACCGACCTGCGACCCGTGCCCGATGCAGAGGCACAAGAGGTCGTATCGACTATCCAGGATCGATTCGGTGCGGTTGCTCCCCTGGCGTGGTGGCAGACGGAGAAGCCCTGTCTCTTGCCCCGGGTGGCGCGCCCGCTGCCCGATGGGCTGGGCTATCAACACCTCCCCTCCATCGTGCCCGATCCTCAAGAGCCGGTCTGGTTCGTCACGGAGGATTGGACCCGCAAGAGGACCGAGTGGTGCCTCTTCGAGAGCCACGGCGCCGCCATTCAGGAGCTCGTCGAGGAGTGCTACGGCTGCGAGTACCTGATCGTATCGAAGGAATTGGAGTGGCTGGTAGGAGAGACCGACAACGACGTGCTCTTTGCTGTGGGGGAGCCTGTCGTGGAGCGCCTCCGCAAAGTTAATCGCTAGCGGCAGCGCTGAGCCGCCGGGCGAGACGGGTGTTGCGCCGCGTGATAGCGTTGTTGTGGACCGCGATGGCGATGGCGCGGTAGTTACCCACCAGCACCACCAATTCCCGTGCCCGCGTCACGGCGGTGTAGAGCAGGTTCCGCTGCAGCATCACGTAGTGCTGCGTGAGGATGGGCACGACGACGACCGGGAACTCCGAGCCCTGGGACTTGTGGATGCTCACGGCGTAGGCGTGCACGAGCTCGTCGAGCTGGGAGAATTCGTAGCCCACCGCCACCCCCTCAAAGTCGACCAGCAGCAGGCTCTCCTCCAGATTCACGGCGCTGAGGGTCCCCATGTCCCCGTTGAAGACCTGCCGGTCGTAGTCGTTCCGAATCTGCATCACCCGGTCACCCTCCCGAAAGATGCGCTGCCCCGACTGGTACTCCGCCTTCCCCTCTGCGGGGGGATTGAGACGGGCCTGAAGGCGGTGATTGAGCGTCCCCACTCCCGCCGCTCCCCGGTGCATGGGGCTGAGCACCTGGATCTCGCTCTCGGGGTCGTAACCGAACTTGCGGGGGATGCGTTCGGAGACGATGTCCATGATCCAGTCGGCGGCCTGTTCGGGCTCGTCCATCTGGAAGAGGTAGAAGTCCCGCGCGCCCTTCCAGACGGGCATCTCCCCAGCGTTGATCCGGTGCGCGTTGACGACGATGTAGCTGTCCTCGGCCTGCCGAAAGATGGTCTCCAGCCGGGTCACGGGCACCTCGCCGCTCTCGATGAGGTCCCGCAGTACGTTGCCCGGCCCCACCGAGGGAAGCTGGTCGACGTCCCCCACCAGCAGCAGGTGAATCCCTGCCTCGAGAGCCTTGACGAGGTGGTTCATCAACAGGATGTCGATCATCGAGGCCTCGTCCACGATGATCATGTCGGCATCCAGCGGGTTCTCCTGATCCCGCAGGAAGAGGTTGCCGGCGCTGGGGCTGAACTCCAGCAGCCGGTGGAGCGTCTTCCCCTCCAGGCCCGTCGCCTCGGAGAGCCGTTTCGCCGCGCGCCCCGTCGGCGCCGCCAGCAGCACGCTCTTCCCCTTGGCCTGCAGGAGCTGGATGATCGCCGTGGTGATGGTCGTCTTCCCGGTGCCCGGCCCGCCCGTGAGGATGCCCACCTTCTCCGTCAGCGCCATCCGCACGGCCTCCCGCTGCTGGGGCGCGAGGGTGAAGGCGTTGCGCTCGTCGAGCCAGCCGAAGGCGACCTCCCAATCCAGATCCCCGAAGAGGGCCAGGCGATCGCGGCGATGGCCCAGGAGTTGGCGGAGCTTGTTCGCCACCCCCTGCTCGGCGTAGAAGAAGGGGGGTAGATAGATGGCCTCCTCGTCGACGAGGAGCTCCTCCATCCGCAGGAGGACGTCCAGCTGCACCCTGCACGCCTCCTGGCCCACCTCCAGGAGCTCGGCCGCCGCAGCGAGGAGCGCTTCACGCTCGGCGAAGCAGTGCCCGTCGTCGCTGAAGGCGCCCAGTGTGTGGCGCAGCCCGGCGCGCAGCCGTTCGGGCGCGTCGGCAGCGATGCCCAGCTCGCGGGCGATCTTGTCGGCGGTCTTGAAGCCGATGCCCCAGATGTCCTTGGCCAACCGGTAGGGGTCCTGGCGGACGGTGGCGATGGCCTCGTCACCGTACTTCTTGTAGATCTTGACCGCCAACCCGGTGCTGACGCCGTGCCCCTGGAGGAAGAGCATGATCTCCTTGATCTGCTTCTGCTCCTCCCAGGCAGCCGCGATGCGCGCCGTCCGCTTCTTGCCGATACCGGGCACCTCCCGCAAGCGCTGGGGCGCCTCCTCGATCACGTCCAGGGTCTTCAGACCGAAGTAGTCGACGATGCGCGAGGCGTTGACCGGCCCCACCCCCTTGACCAGCCCGCTTCCCAGGTACTTGCGCAGCCCTTCGAGCGTGGCAGGCAGCCGCACGGTGTAGGAGCGCACCTCGAACTGGCGCCCGTACTTGGGGTGCGAGATCCAGAGGCCGCGCAGCCGCACCGACTCGCCCACCTGAACGCCGGTCAGCGTACCCACGACGGTCACCTCGTAGGACTTACCCGCCGGCACCAGTTTGGCGACGGTGTAGCCGTTCTCCTCGTTCTGGAAGGTCAGCCGCTCGACAGTACCCTCCAGCGTCTGGAACTCTAGTCCGGATTTGGAGGTCTCCACCCCTTCAGTATCCGTGCTTTTGGGGGATTCGCAAGCAC
>DAOTVC010000025.1:0-21314 GCA_034437215.1 Anaerolineae bacterium
CTATAGCGCCGCGCAACCCCCTATTTAAAAATCCCCTTCCCCCGCACGGAGTGCCGAACGCTACAGACCAGGTTGCGCTGCGGGGGAAGGGGCAGGGGATGGGGGCCTGCAAACGAGCACATCACTTGACCTGTGAAAAAACACTAGTTGCGAAGGCCGGGGCCATGTAGTGGGAGAGAGAAGCGGGGTACGTTTGTATGCTTCTCGCACCGCTGTGGCGCGCTCACTCCTCGGGGGCGGCGGCCTCGGGCATCTGCAGGTCCACGATCTCGCCGTGGACATCGATGACGATGCGAAAGCCCATCAGACCGAGCCAGGAGCGGGCCTCCTCGGGCAGTCCCGTTCGCTGCAGCTCCTCGAGGTGCTCGTCCAGCTGGTCGATGGAGGTCTCGACGGTGGCTTTCGTGAAGAGATCGTCCTGTCCCAGGTACTGCAGCATGCCCTGGACGACCAGCTCCCGCTGGTCGAGGATCTGCTCCTTCATTCCCCTGAGGACCTGGCGGTCGACGACCTCCGCGGGGATGTGGCGGTCGAAGCCGTCGTCGTCCACCACGTAGAAGGCGTCACCTCCGACGTAGGTGACCTGGGCTACGCGGTCCTGTTCATCGATCACCAGACCTGCAAAGAGCGCTACGGGTGCCATCGTCTCTCCTGATGCCCTGCGGGCTTGCCTCTTCTAACTTTCGAACTAAACTAAGGTAGAGCGTTGAGCGGCGTTATCGACGGGAAGGGAGTCCCAATTCGCGCTGACACTCCTGGGAGGTCTATCTGTCACTCCATACCATGCTGGGTAACCCGCTCGGCTACGGCCCTTATGCAAATGACTCGATTTGCCTTGATCCTTGATAAATGGCGTAAACTAGTTCCTCAGCCGTCACGCTCTTTCAACTAAGCATGTCTTGGCTGTGAAGACGCATGCGCATGCCTTTTCACAGCTCTATCGTAGCAGAAAACGGGGCAGTTACCAGTCAGGAGGGGAGATGGAGAGAGTACAACCAGTTGCTGTCGTGACCGACTCGGCTTCGGGGATTCCGCCGTCCCTGCTCGAACAGTACCGCATCGAGGTCATCCCTTTCTGGGTGCGGGTGGGGGAGGGCTCTTACAAGGATGGCGTCGATATCGACCCCACCACCTTCTTTCGGATGGTCCGCGCGGATGCAGAGGCCACCGTGGGCACCAGCGTACCCGCCGTCGAGGCCTTCCTCGAGGTCTACAACCGCGTCGCCGAGTGGGCCGAGAGCATCGTCTCCGTGCACGTGGCAGGGGAGCAGAGCGGGACCTGTAATGCGGCCCAGCTGGCAGCGGAGGCCAGCCCCATCCCCGTGACCGTCGTCGACTCGGGTACAACGGCAATGGCGGAGGGCTTCATCGCCCTGGAGGCGGCCCGGGCCGCCAGCGAGGGGGTCTCTCTCGACGCGGTGCTGGCGAGGGTGCGGGCCCTCGTGCCCCAGACGGGGCTCCTGGCGCTCCTGGAAACGGTGAACTATGCCGTGCAGGGAGGGCGTCTCACGGCAGCTGCACGCCTCATCGGCAACCTGCTCCGCATCCAGCCCCTCATCAGCGTGAGTGGGAACAAGGTGGGTCTGGCGGGACAGGTGCGTCGCCGGCGCTCGGGGCTCAAGGTGCTGGTGGAACGGGTGATCGACCGGGTGGACGGCTGGCCTGTCCGCCTGACCGTCCACTACGCCGAGGACGAGGAGGAGGGGCGCTCGGTGCTGGAGACGTTGAAGGAGCGGCTCAACTGCCTGGAGACCTACCTCACGCGCGTGCCCGTCGCCCTGGGGGTGCACGCCGGTCCCGGCTCCGTCGGCGTCGCCTACTGCATCGAGAAGGAGTAGGTGAGTTGATCTATCTTTCCGCAAGTATCAGGTCACTTGCGGGTGCCAGGGGGTGGGGCTGAGGAGATTTTGCTAGCTGCGAAATGTGAAGTCTTGCAATGGGGCGCGCAGCGCCGAGAAAGAGTAGATCCGAGGGGTTTGACTTTGCGGGGGGGTGTGATACCTTTTGCGCCGCGAGCTTGTGGGCTTGATCTGGGCACGATCCGCCTGTATGGGGGTGCGCGAAAGCCCGCACTATAACGTGGGGAGGTATCATGACCATCAAAGAGCGGACCCGGCAGATGCGGGTGGTGGCGGAGGTGCTGTTGGTGCACGTGCCCGCCCTGCTGAAGAAGGATCCATCCCTGGCGCGGGACATGTTGGCCGTCGCCGGCAAAGCGTTGCAGTCCGTCCACGAGGACGCCGAGCAGTCGGCAAAGGCCTGGGACAAGCGGGCCTACCACGTCAAAGCGGACGCTCTGCGGCGGGAGTGGGGTTGGGTCCAGGGCGCTGCCAACTACGCGACGGGCCTGGCCCTGCGCTCTGACCCCCTGACCACGGAGAGCCTCGGCAAGCTCGAGAAGCTCATCGGAGTCGAGCTGGAGAAGCCCTACCGCCGGCAGATCAGCGATCCCGAGCGCTTTCGGGGCGCCGCGCGTATGCTGAAGCTCCAACTGGAGGCGAGGCGCCCGCCCCTTCGCCGCTGAGGCTTTTTCAGTAGAAGAGCAGCGTCAGGAGCACGACGACCAGGAGCGCGGGCAGCAGGTTCGTCGTCCGCAGCCGCTTGATCTCCAGCAGGCTGATCCCGATGCCCAGGATGAGCACCCCGCCCACCGCCGTCAGCTCGTTGATGAGCAGCGGGGTGAAGAAGTCCTGGAATTGGCGGGCCAAGAGGGAGATCCCGCCCTGGATGAGCAGCAGGGGCAGCGCCGAGAACATCACCCCCAGCCCGTAGACCGCGGCCAGGGCGATGGAGGTGAAGCCGTCGAGAAGAGCCTTGGTGAAGATGAGGGTGCGGTCGCCGCTGAGCCCCTCGTTCAGGGCGCCGACGAAGGTCATCGAGCCGATACAGAAGATGAGGAAGGCAGTGACCAACCCCTCGGTGAAGCGCTCGTCCCCCGCGTTGATCCGTGCCTTGAGCCGCTCACCTAACCGCTCCAGCCCCCGCTCCAGCTGCACCAGCTCCCCCACGATCCCCCCGAGGATGAGGCTGAAGATGAGGACGAGGAAGTTGCCCGTCTGCAGGGCCATCTCCATCCCCAGCACCAGCGTGGCAAGGCCGATGGCCTGAAAGATGATGACCTTGATCTTCTGGGGGAAGCGGCTGCGGAGCAGGAGCCCCAGGGCGCTGCCGACGATCACTGCGCCGGTGTTGACGAAGGAGCCGATGGGCACGGGCAGGTCTCAGCGAAAGCGGCGGGTGATCTCGGCGTCCAGCTGCTCCCGCACGCAGGCCAGCGGTATCCGCTCGATGATGGGCTGGAAGAAGCCTCGCACGATCAGCTCCTCCGCCTGCTCCCGGGGAACGCCCCGCGCCTGCAGGTAGAAGAGCTGCTCCGGGTCGATGCGGGAGACGGTGGCGCCGTGGCTGCAGCGGACGTCGTTGGCGATGATCTCCAGGCCGGGGATGGAGTGGGCGCGGGCGTCCCCCAGCAGGAGGTTGTTGTTGGCCTGGTAGCCCTGCGTGCCCTGGGCGCCGGGCTCCACGCGGATCATCCCGTAGAAGACGGTACGCGCGCTCTCCTTCAGCACGTTGCGAAAGAGGACGTCGCTGTAGGCGTCGGGCGCGGCGTGGTGCTGGTAGGTGCTCTGATCCATCTGCTGCTCTCCCGCGGCGAAGGAGAAGCCCTGCATCAGCCCTCGCGCGTGAGGGGCCAGGAGGTCGGTGCGCAGGAACTCCTTGGTGACCGCTCCACCCAACGAGCCCGCCGCCCAGAGGAGGTTGGCCTCCCTCTCGAGACGGGCGTTCTGCACGCTGACGGTATAGCGCTTGCTTCCCCAGTGCTGCAGGCTGGCATAGCGCACCCAGGCTCCCTCCCCGGCGTAGAGCTCCACCACCTCGGCGTTGAGCCGGGGCTCGCTTTCCTGGGAGATGCGATCCTGCAGCAGCGTCACCCGGGCACCCTCCGCGGCGATGACGAGAGTGTGGTGCAGTCCCATCCCGCCCCGGTGGTCGTAGCCGACGAGAGCCTGCAGCGGGCGGGTGACCCGCACGCCTGCGGGCACGTAGACGAAGGTGCCCCCATGCCAGAGGGCGGCGTGCAGGGCCGTGAAGCGGTTGAAGTCGACCCGCGCGGTGCTCCCCTGCATCCAGTAGCGGCGGATGAGATCGCCGTGGGAGCGCAGCGCCTCGTGGAGGTCCAGCAGGACGACGCCCTGCTCGGCATCCCGGGGCGCAAGCTTCCCGTAGGCCGGGGCACCGTTGTGGTGCACGAGCACGCCGCCGACCTGGGGCTCGGGCGCCAGGGGTGACTGCCAGCAGGGGGGGAGGTCGTCGAGGTTCAGCAGGGGCTCCGGCACCACCCGCAGCGCCTGCTCCTCCAGGGGGAAGCGGGCCAGGGGCACGCGGCGCCAGGCCTCCTCCTTGGCGTGGGGCCACTCCAGGGACGCATAGACGTGCCAGGCGGCCCGCCGGGCCTCCCGCATCCACGCCGGCTCGTCGTAGTAGTCCGCCAGGGCCTCCACCGCTCCGGCTTCCACGCCCAGGGAGAGGGTCGCCTCCGTCGTCGCTGCTTCGCTCATCCTCGTCTCACCTCTCGCGGGGCTCATCCGACGCTGCCCTCCATCTGTAGCTGGATCAGCCGGTTGAGTTCCACCGCGTATTCCATGGGCAGCTCCTTGATGAAGGGCTCCAGAAAGCCGTTGATGATCATGCCCGAGGCCTCCTCCTCGCTCAGCCCACGGCTCATGAGGTAGAAGAGCTGGTCCTCGCTGATCTTGCTCACCGTGGCCTCGTGCTCGATGCGGGCGTCGTCCTCGTTCACGTCGATGTAGGGGTAGGTGTCGGAGCGGGAGTGGGCGTCCAGGAGCAGCGCGTCGCAGACCACCTTGGACTGCGCGCCGACGGCGCCCTGGTTCACCCGCACCAGCCCCCGGAAGGCGGAGCGCCCGTTGTCCTTGCTGATGGACTTGGAGGTGACGACGGAGGAGGTGTGGGGCGCCAGGTGGATGGCCTTCGCGCCCGCGTCGTAGTGCTGGCCCTCGCCGGCGAAGGCGATGGACATCACCTCTCCGTGGGCCCGCGCCCCTTTGAGGACGACGGACGGGTACTTCATGGTCAACCCGCTGCCCAGGTTGCCGTCGACCCAGGCCATGGAGCCCTCCTCCTCGACGATAGCGCGCTGGGTCACCAGGTTGTAGACGTTGCGCGACCAGTTCTGGATGGTGGTGTAGCGCGCCTGCGCGCCCCGCTTCACGAAGATCTCGATGACCCCCGTGTGGAGGGCCGCCGTCGAGTACTGGGGCGCCGTGCAGCCCTCGATGTAATGGACCTTGCTCCCCTCCTCGGCGACGATGATGGTGCGCTCGAACTGGCCCAGGCTCTGGGCGTTGATGCGGAAGTAGGCCTGGAGCGGGATCTCGACGTTCACGCCTGCCGGTACGTAGACGAAGCTGCCGCCCGACCAGAAGGCGCTGTTGAGGGCCGCGAACTTGTTGTCGGCGATGGGGACGGCGCGGCTGATGTGCTCCCGGACCAGGTCGGGGTACTTCTGGACCGCCGTGTCCATGTCGACGAAGAGGATGCCGTGGCGCTCCCACTCCTGCTTCAGGGAGCTGTAGACCGACTCGGAGTCCATCTGGGTCTCCACGCCCGCCAGGAACTTCCGCTCCGCCTCGGGGATGCCCAGGCGCTCGAAGGTGTCCTTGATGCCCTCGGGGACCTCGTCCCAGGTGCGGGCTTTAGTCTTGACGGGGCGCATGTAGTAGTAGAACTCCTCGAAGTCGAGGGTGCCCAGGTCGACGCCCCAGGTGGGCATGGGCATCCTGACGAAGATGTCGAGGGCCTTGAGCCGGAAGTCGAGCATCCACCGGGGCTCGCCCTTGACGGCGGAGATCTCCCGCACGATGTCCTCACCGATACCCTTCCGCGTCTGGTGGGCGTAGTCGATGACGGTCGTGAAGTCGTAGCGCTCTTGATCTTTGATGGTTTTGAGATGCTCTGGGTCTGTCATGGCCTCTTTCGTAGAGGGTAGTGGTTTGGATTCGAGGGATCAGGGACTGGGGATCAGGAATTTACTCTTTGATTCCCTGTCTCTATTTCCTGTTCCCTGATCACTAATCCCTGTTCCCTTCCCCCGTCCTCTCTCTCACTGCGAACTCCTCGCGCACCCAGTCGTAGCCGTGCTCCTCCAGCACCGCCACGAGATCCGGTCCGCCCGACTTGACGATGCGCCCCTCGAAGAAGATGTGGACGACGTCGGGCCGGATGTAGTTGAGGATGCGTTGGTAGTGGGTGATGACCAGGAGCCCCAGGTTCAGTTTCTCCTGCAGCTCATTGATGTTCTCGGAGACGATGCGCAGGGCGTCGATGTCCAGCCCGGAGTCCGTCTCGTCGAGGATGGCGTATTGGGGTTGGAGCAGGGCCAGCTGGAGGATCTCGGCGCGCTTCTTCTCGCCGCCCGAAAAGCCCTCGTTGAGGTAACGGCGGAGGAAGCCGGGATCCATGCGCAGTGCGGTGAGCACTTCGTTCACCTCCTGACGGAACTCCCGGGCGGGGATGAGGTGGGCCTGGAAGCGACCGCCGCCCTCCTTGCGGGCCGCCTCCCCGTAGCCCCGTACGGAGCTGACGGCGGCGCGCAGAAAGGAGTAGAGGGTGACGCCGGGCACGACGACCGGGTACTGCATCGCCAGGAAGAGTCCGGCCCGGGCGCGCTCGTCGGGGGACATCTCCAGCAGCGTTTGCCCGTCCAGGAGCATGTGCCCCTCGGTCACCTCGTACTGGGGGTGGCCCATCAGGGCGTAGGAGAGGGTACTCTTGCCCGACCCGTTGGGTCCCATGAGAGCGTGGGTCTCTCCCGGGGCGACGGTGAGATCGACCCCGCGCAGGATCTCCTCGCCCTCCACCTTCACGTGCAGATTTCGTATCTCTAACTGCTCCGGCATGCTCGCTCCTCGTCTCTCTGTAGTGAACGGAGTATAAACCAGGATGGAGTTTTGTCAAGAATTGTCTATTAAATTAGCCCCTCTCATGAAAAAGGCCGGTGCAGGACCGCACCGGCCTCTTCTGCGAACGGAGCTTCTACCCGGCGAGGTCGCCGAGGGCGCCGAGGCCGACAGCGCTCACGCCTATGAGTCCACCGACGACGAGGTTAATCACGAGGATGATGATCCAGCCGATGATGACCGTGGCGATGGCCTTGCCTATGTCGAAGTCGAGCCCCTCCTGGATGCCAATGACGGCGGCGACCAGGGACCAGATAGCGCCGATGAGACCGCCTACGCAGGGGATGATGGCCAGGAAGCGGGGGGCATAGGAGTAGCCGATCACGCGTAGCATCTCGCCCATATCGGCGGTACCGCCAAAGAGCCGGGTACCGACGAAATAGGTCACCGCGGCCCAGATGAACCAGTTGACGAAGGTGAGGACGAAGGTGACGACGAGGCCCACGATGATATCGCCCAGGTTCCCTCCGGCGATCAGGGAGCTGATGACGCTGCCGATAACCGACAAAAAGGCGACGATAGCGACGACGATGGCGGCCTCCGAGGTGGCGTTCGGGTCGTGCTCAATCTCGGCGAAGTTGGGTTTGGACAGCTTGAATACACCAATGATGCGGTCTAACATGATGCTCCTCTCCTTGGGTGTGAAAGTGAATGGTTAGCGGCTCCCCTCTACGGTGTTCAGTGGGGGAACACATTTCCATTATAAGAGAAGAAGGAAAATAGTTCAATCACGTTATGGGTGTGCTTTCTCTGGACTAGGACAAGGCCAGGTGCTGGCCAGGTGCTGGTTTGAACTCTCGTCCCCCGGCGTTATAATCGAGGTACATCGAGAGAGACTCAGTAGATCGAAAATTAGGTTCGTGGTAACCGCTTATGAAGTTTAAATATTTAATCGGGTAATCGCGGTTGACGCTGGATGTGTCGGAACTGAAGTTCCTCCCTGGGGCGCGCCGGGCGTCGGCCTACGCCTAGGCGGGCGCCCGGCCGTCGGCCTGGGTAGCGGACTTCAGTCCGCGTCCTAGGTGGGGCTGAAGTCCAGCCGTGTTACCCGATTATTTTCTTAAAGTCCATTAGCGGTTGTTAGACGGCTAAAGCCGTTACTACGAGCCCCCACAATCACATCTACTGAGACTACCTGTTGCCGCATCGCCACCTCATTGCCCCCCGTCGGGTTGATTCCGGTCTTTCGACGCCACAGGCAATGATGATATGAGGAAGGAGATGACCATGGAACGCGAGGTTCGAGTGCACAGTTGGAGTGAGCTGCAGGAGCGGCTCTTCGAGGGCTCGTGGATGCCCAAGCTGCAGCTGCACCGTTCACAAAATGCCTTCCGCGGGCAGGCCGATGCCGGCTATTCTCTGGAGACCTCCCTCCACCGCATGACGGGCGGTAGCACCGACCTCGAGCGCCATCTCCTGCGTAACTTCCGCAAGTACGCTCATCGCGACGCTGTTGAGCACGACTCACCCTGGCACTGGCTCTCGCTGGCCCAACATCATGGCCTGCCCACCCGGTTGCTCGACTGGAGCTTCTCCCCTTTCGTCGCCATGCATTTCGCCACAGCCAACACCAACTGCTACGATGTCGACGGGGTCATCTGGGCGGTGAACTACGTGAAGGCTCACAGACATCTCCCCACCCTCCTGCGGGCGGAGCTGGAGCGTGAGGGGTCCGACGTCTTCTCCGTAGAGATGCTCTCCCGTGTCGTGCCCAGTCTGGAGCGGTTCGATGGGCTCTCCGCCAACACCTTCGTCCTCTTCTTCGAGCCCCCTTCCATCGACGACCGCATCGTCAATCAGTTTGCCCTCTTCTCCGTCATGTCCGACGCCAAGGTGGCCTTCAATGCCTGGCTCGCTGAGCGTCCCCTTCTCTACCGCCGTTTCATCATCCCCGCCGAACTCAAGTGGGAGATCCGCGACAAGCTCGATCAGGCCAACATCAACGAGCGGGTGCTCTTCCCCGGTCTCGATGGGTTGAGCCGGTGGATGAAGCGCCAGTACACGCCTCGCTGCCGCTCAGAGGGTTGAATTCGAACTACGGTTGAACAATCCTCTTATCGGCTATAATCGGAATCAGGGGGGATAGGGGAATCTATTCCCAGGAGGAACCATGCCCGACTTTGTTCACCTGCACAACCACACCGAATACTCCTTGTTGGATGGCCTGAGCAAGCCCAAGGCGCTCGCGCAGCGCGCCGCCGAGCTGGGCATGAGCTCCCTCGCCATCACCGACCACGGTGTGATGTTCGGTATCGTCGACTTCTACAAGGCCTGCCGGGCCGTCGAGATCAAACCCATCATCGGCCTGGAGACCTACTTGGCCCGCAAGTCCCGCCACATTCACAACAAGAGCGAGAGCAAGCCCTACCACCTCGTGCTCCTGGCCCAGAACCAGACGGGGTACCAGAATCTCCTGCACCTGGCGAGCGTCGCGCAGCTGGAGGGCTTCTACTACAAGCCGCGCATCGACAAGGAGCTGCTGGCGGAGCACAGCGAGGGGGTCATCGCCCTGGGGGCCTGTCTGCAGGGGGAAGTGACGCGTCTCCTGCTGCAAGGACAGGACGATCAGGCGGTGGAGGCGGTGAACTGGTACCGGGAACACTTCCCCCAGCGCTACTACCTGGAGATCCAGGATCACGAGATTCCCGAGCAGCGCCAGGCCAACGTCAAGCTCATCGAGCTCTCGCGGAGGCTGGGGGTGCCCCTGGTGGCGACCAACGACGTTCATTACGCCCGGCGGGACCAGGCCAAGGCTCACGACATCCTGCTCTGCATCCAGACGGGCAAGACGGTCAACGAGCCCAACCGCATGCGGATGAGCGACGACTCCTACTACCTCCGCTCGCAGCAGGAGATGTGGGAGATCTTCGGGGCGACGCCCGAGGCGCTGGAGAACACCGTCAAGATCGCCGAGCAGTGCCACGTCGAGCTCCAGTTCGCGCCCCCCTACCACCTCCCGCAGTTCCCGGTCCCCGAGGGCTGCGGCAGCTCCACCGACTACCTGCGCCACCTCTGCTTCGAGGGGCTGCGCCGCCGTTACGGGGAGCGGGCCGGGGATCGGACGATCCGCGAGCGGCTGGAGTACGAGCTAAGCGTCATCACCAAGATGGGCTTCGACGACTACTTTCTCATCGTCTGGGATCTCTGCATCGCTGCCAAGGAGCGGGACATCTGGTGGAACGTCCGCGGTTCGGGGGCGGGCAGCGTCGTGGCCTACACGCTGGGGATTACCCACATCGACCCCCTCAAGAACCGGCTGATGTTCGAGCGCTTCCTCAACCCGGCCCGCGTCAACATGCCCGACATCGACCTCGACTACCCCGACGACCGGCGGGACGAGCTCATCGCCTACACCAAAGAGAAGTACGGCGCCGAGCAGGTCGCTGCCATCATCACCTTCGGGACCCTGGGCGCCCGGGCCGCCATCCGCGACGTGGGTCGCGCCATGGACGTCCCCCTCAACGAGGTGGATCGCGTGGCCCGCCTGGTGCCCAACGTGCCCGGCAAGCCCGTCTCCATCGCCCAGGCCCTGGAGAGCGTGCCCGACCTCCAGGCGCTCTACAACGAGACCGCCTACATCCAGCAGCTCCTCGATACTGCACAGGAGGTCGAGGGGGTCTCCCGCCACGCCAGCACCCACGCCGCCGGCATCCTGGTCTCCGACAAGGCCCTCGTGGAGTACATGCCGCTGCACCGCCCCACCCGTGGGGACGGGGAGAGCCCCATCGACCGGGTCTCCCAGTGGCCCATGGAGATCGTCGACGAGATGGGGATGCTCAAGGTGGACTTCCTGGGGCTGCGTACCCTCACCCACATGCGGAAGGCGTGCGAGCTGATCGAGGCCTGGCACGGCGAGAAGCTCAACCTCTTCAACATCCCCTACGAGCGGGTGCCCGACGACCCCGAGCTGGATGCGAAGGTCCAGAAGCTCTACGAGCTGTTGAGCAGCGGTGAGACCACCGGCGTCTTCCAGGTCGAGGGGGCGGGGATGCGCCGCACCCTTCAGGATCTGCGCCCCAGCCAGTTCCAACACATCGTCGCCGTGCTGGCTCTCTATCGCCCGGGGCCCATGGAGCAGATTCCCACCTATATCAGCAGATTGCACGGCGAGGAGGAGGTCGAGTACCGCGACCCCATCCTCGAGGAGATCCTCAGCGACACCTACGGGATCATCGTCTACCAGGAGCAGATCATGCAGATCGCCGTCCAGATGGCAGGCTACAAGGCGGGCGAGGCCGACATGATCCGCAAGGCGGTGGCGAAGAAGAAGAAGTACCTGATGGAGAAGCACCAGAAGCTCTTCCGCCAGGGCGCTATCGAGAAGGGCTTCCCCGGGGAGACCGCCGACGCCGTCTGGGGCGACATCGAGTTCTTCGCGCGCTACGGCTTCAACCGTGCCCACGCCACCGACTACGCCGTCATCACCGGGCAGACGGCCTACCTCAAGGCCCACTACCCTCTGGAGTTCATGACGGCGCTGATGACGACGGAGCGCCACAACATCGAGAAACTGGGCTTCCTCATCGGCGACGCGCGGCGGACGGGATTGGAGGTGGAGCGACCCTGCATCAACCACTCCGACGTCGAGTTCACCCTCGAGCAGGACCTGCAGGAGCCCGAGCGCTGCTTCATCCGCATCGGTCTGGGGGCCATCAAGAACGTGGGCGACGACGCCGTGCGGGTCATCGTCGAGGCGCGCGAGGCAGGCGGCCCCTTCGAGAACCTGGACGACTTCGCCGACCGCGTCGATCTGCGGAAGCTCAACCGGCGGACGCTGGAGTATCTCATCCAGGCCGGCGCCCTCGATGCCTTCGGCCCCCGGCCCGCGCTCCTCACGCTGGTGGACGGGATGCTCAGCACCAGCGCCCACATCCACGAGGCCCGCGACGTGGGGCAGTTCACCCTCTTCGGGGACCTGGGCGCGCAGACGGTGACCCTCGTGGTGCCCGACTACTTCCCGCCCATCTCCAATCGCAAGCTGCTGGAGTGGGAGAAGGAGCTGCTGGGCACCTACCTCTCCAAGCACCCGCTGGAGGACCAGGAGCGGCAGCTGCTGGACGAGGGCCACATCAACGTCACCATCGGCGGGATCGCTGCAGAGCTGCCCCAACAGCAGATCACCCTGCTGGGCATAGTGCGCCGCGTGCGCCCCATCACGACGAAGAAGGGGGATCAGATGGCCTTCCTGACCCTGGAAGGACCCGGCGGCACCATCGACGGCGTTGTCTTCCCCCGGATCTACGAGCGCTTCAGCCCCCTTCTGACGATCGACCGCGTGCTGGTGATGAGTGGGAAGTTGGATAACCGACCCGACCGGGAGGAGCACGCCCTCCTCGTCGACTGGTTCAAGGAGCCTCACGAGCTCCTCCCCCTCGGTGGAGGGCTCCCCAACGGGGATGGCAACGGGTCCGGCGTGCAGGAGGCGTTGCAGGGCTACGCTCCGCCCCCCTCTGCAGCGCCCCCTCGGGTCGCCGCCACCCGGAGGGCGTCCAAACCCGCACCGCAGCCGTCCCCGATCGCAAAAGCCGGTAAGGACAACGGCGGCTCCGCGGCTCCCGCGCCCGAACCGCCCTCTTACGAGGAGCCCCCCTCGCCCCCCGCCACCCTCTACGTCACGCTGGAGCGTTCCGCGGACCAGGAGCGGGACTTCCGGCAGCTCTCGGAGATCTATGGGCTCCTCAACGCCGGCGAGGGCGACGATCGCTTCATCGTCCTTCTCAAGAACGGGGAGCGGAAGGTGGAGCTCCACTTTCCCAACGATAGCACCCGTTGCACGCCGGCTCTCGAGCGTCGCTTGGCGGAGCTCGTGGGGCGCGAGAACGTGCGCGTCATCGTGGAGCTGGCCCTGCCCGGCTAGTACGGCTCCTGCGATAGTGAGTCGGGTAGTCGCGTCGCCAAGTAGCCGCGTGAAGGGTGTGCGCCGCTTGACCGGGGAGGGCAGGCAGAGGCGGGTCTACGTCGCCTACACGGGCGGGACCATCGGGATGGTGCGGACGCCGGAGGGGTACGCGCCCTCACCGGGCTATCTCCAGGAGCGTCTGGAGGGGATGCCCGAGCTGCAGGACCCGCGGATGCCTGCCTACGAGGTCCACGAGTACGAGCCCCTTCTGGACTCCTCCAACATGACGCCCGCCGACTGGGTGAAGATCGCCCGGGACATCGCCGCCCACTACGACGACTTTGACGGCTTCATCGTGCTCCACGGCACCGACACGCTGGCCTACACCGCCTCGGCCCTGCCCTTCATGCTGCAGGGGCTGCGGAAGCCCGTCATCCTCACCGGGTCGCAGATCCCGCTCTTCGAGGTGCGCAACGACGCCCGCGAGAACCTCATCACGGTGCTCCTCCTCGCCGCCCACTATCCCATCCCCGAGGTCTGCCTCTACTTCGGCGACAAACTGCTGCGGGGCTGCCGGTCCACGAAGGTGGACGCCGTGGGCTTCGACGCCTTCGCTTCGCCCAACTACCCGCCCCTGGGCAGCGTGGGCATCGACGTCCAGATCGACTGGCAGGCCGTCCTCCCGCCGCCCACCATGCCCGACACCCTGGAGCTGCGCCCCATCGTCGAGGCGCAGGTGGGGGCGCTGCGCCTCTTTCCGGGTCTCGCCGCGGAGACCGTCGCCCGGATCCTCCAGCCGCCCCTCCGGGGGCTGGTGCTGGAGACCTACGGCGTGGGAAATGGCCCTACCGACAACCGCGCCTTCATGGCGGCGCTGGAGGAGGCGACGAACCGCGGGGTGGTCATCGTCGACTGCAGCCAGTGCCTCAAGGGCAGCGTTACCCTCGATGGGTATGCCACGGGCTCGGCGCTGGCGCGGGCGGGGGTCCTCAGCGGCTATGATATGACGGCGGAAGCGGCCCTGGCGAAGCTCTTCTACCTCTTCAGCCGGGGCTACCCGGTGGAAACGATCCGGAGGCTGGTGCAGACGGACATGCGGGGGGAGCTGACCCCGGATACGGACTGAGCTGCGTATTGCGTACTGCGGATTGCGTATGCTTGGTTCTTTTCCGGGTTGATAGCGTGAACCTTTCCAAAACGCGACTCCGCTACGCTGCGTCGCTAACTACGAGCCCTTGCGCTATTTTCGATCCCGACAGATAGGAGCCGAGCGATGCTTGTGAAGTGTAGGTTTGCCCCGGGCAGAACGCTGGCGCACTTAGAAGAAGTGTGTATAATGGGGGCATCTTACAATAAGGAGGCGCACAGATGCATACGGTCAAAGTCTTCCCCATTCTCGAAGTGCGCCTGTGGGTGATCGGGTAGGGACTACCTGACCCGCTGACCTAGCGTATCCCGCCACGGGCCACTTGAGCCCGTGGCGTTTTCTTTTCCCTGCGCCACGGAGCTCCCTGTCCGTGGCCTTTTTTTGTTCCAAGCGAGAAGGGGAGGAGGAGCGGAACAGGTAGAGGGGGGCGAAATCGGTTCCCCCTATTCCCTGATCCCTAATCCCTACTCCCGCTTCTTTCCCCAGGAGGTGTCAGATGACAAAACTTGTCGAAGTTCGAACGTGCTCTCTTTCGGCGTCAGATAACCACTTGCCAGCCCATTCAATGACTCTGCTGAAAAAAGCCTTTTTACCACAGAGGGCACGGAGATTTTTTAAATTGGACTTCATAAAATCAGGCAAAAGAGCGCTTTTTATAAAAATATTTCACTATCTCCTTGGTTTTCTCGGTGTTCTCCGTGTTGGAAGGACTTTTTTCAGGGTAGTCATTCAATTTACTTTCAGAGAGGAAACAGATATGCATTCGGAAGCAACCGAGGACCGCAATCTGCGGTTCGGAAGGGTCATTCGTAAGAATCGGGGAACCTATCTCGTGCGCGAGAACGGGCACGAGGTCCCCTGCTCTATCTCGTCGGTGCTGCGGAAGGAGCTCATCTACCCCATCGCCGACCCCAGCTCCCGGCGCCACCGGGTGCTGGACGTGCAGGAGATCGACATGGTCGACCCCCTGGCCGTGGGGGACGACGTCCGCTTCGTCGATGCGGGCGACGGGAGCGGGCACATCACGGAGGTGCTGCCCCGGCGCAACTACCTCGCCCGCAGGACGGCGGGCGTCGCCGTTCGCAGCGCCGACGCCGGTGCGAACCTGCGCCAGATCCTGGTCGCCAACGTCGATCAGGTGGTCGCGGTCCTGCCGGCGGCGCAGCCGGGCCCCAACTGGGCCCTGCTGGACCGCTATCTGGTCACGGCGGAGGCCAACGAGATTCCGGCGCTCATCTGCATCACCAAGATGGATCTGCTGCGCGGGAGTCGGGGGCGCAAGCTGGAGGCGCTGCTGGAGCGCTACCGCGCCATCGGCTACCCCGTCGTCACGTCCAGCGCCGTCAGCGGCGCCGGCCTCGAGGAGGTCAAGGCGGCCTTCGCAGACCGGCTCTCCGTGCTCGTGGGCAAGTCCGGTGTGGGGAAGAGCAGCCTGCTCAACGCCCTCGAGCCGGGGTTGGGCCTGCGGGTGAACGAGGTGCGCGAGCGGGACGGCCGGGGGCGCCACACCACAACCCACCTGGAGATGTTCCCCCTGGCGGGGGGCGGTGGGGTAGTGGACACGCCCGGCATGCGCGAGTTTGCCTTCTGGGGGCTCTATGCCGAGGAGGTGGCCTACCTCTTCCCCGAGATGCGCCCCTACCTGGGCACCTGCAAGTTCGGGGCCGGCTGCGTTCACGACAGCGAGCCCGAGTGTGCCGTCAAGGAGGCGCTGGAGGCGGGGGCCATCCCCGAGGTGCGCTACGAGAGCTACCTCAAGCTTATGAGGGAGCTGGCTTGATCAAATGCGGGACCGGGGAGCGCTCCCCGGTCCCCTTCTTGTTCCCGTTCCATTTGCCGTTATACTCCTTATGAACCAATCATTCGCAGGAGACGTCGGTGTTTGCGCACACTATCCAAGCACTAAAGTCGAGCAGATCAGAACCTGACCGTGATCGTGCGACGAGGGTGACAGCGAGATTTAAGGTGACGGGTTCGAGATCCTTCGCTGCGCTCAGGATGACAGGCAGGTGGTGTTTTACGACTGCGTGACGAGACGACTAAAACGACTATCTGACTATTTTATACAAGGAGAGATATTATGGCACCGCATATGCGTACAGTTTTTATGTTGCTCTTTGTGAGCCTGCTGTTGGTAGCGTGTGGAGGGGGTGCCCCGCCCGTCGCAGAGACGCCCGAGGGCACGCCCACCCCGCGCCCGCTCTTCAGCTCCGACTTCGAGGAGGTCTGCCGGCGGGGGACGGTGGAGCGGGCTCCGGCTTATCCCGACGAGGGGGCGATTCACCCCGTGATGTTCTTCCGTCAGGAGCCCGGCAATGATTACTTCTACGAGATGTCCACCCTGGAATTGCCCGTTCCCTGGTTGGCGGACTACGAGACGGGCTACGATGACGTGGAGCTGGTGCTGTGCATGGTCGCGACGGACTCCAACTTCGTCGAGGTCTGCGAGTACGAGGACGACGAGAGCGACGACATCTTCCTCCTCAACATGTACGACACCACCTACGAGGCGACCCTCTACACGGCCCACTCCGGCGAGGCGCTGGACACCATGACGCTGGAGCTCACCTACGACGGCGACTGCCCCATGTTCGCCTTCTTCTCCGAGGAGGAGGAGGATCGGTACATGAGCCCCACCGCCGGCGACCTGGAGGCCTTCCTCGAGCCCTACGTGGAGCCCTAGGCGGAAGGGATCAGGGATTGGGGATTAGGGATCAGGTGGACACGGAACGTTGCCCGATCCCTCACTCTCTTCTCACTTCTGGCGCAGCCGGCGGTGACGAGCACTGAAGTGCTCTACTGAGGCCTTTGCCCGGTCGTCCGCCTGCGCGGACGGGGAGAGGGTCTCGACGTAGGGGAGTGCTCCAGTGAATTCGGTCGTGATTTTGTCGATTCATGACCTTTGATTTTTGACTTTCGACCTTTGACATATTTTGAAGGAGTGGCCCATGGACTATCGTTTTCTCGGCAAGACCGGCGTGAAGGTCTCGGAGCTCTGTTTCGGCACCATGTCCTTCGGCGGCATCGCCGACGAGGAGACCTCCGCCGCGATGTTCTACCGCTGCCGCGAGGCGGGCATCAACTTCTTCGACTGCGCCGACGTCTACGCCGGCGGGCGGTCGGAGGAGATCCTGGGCCAGCTGATCGCCGGCTGCCGCGACGAGGTGGTGATCACCAGCAAGGTCTACTTCCCCACGGGGGAGGACGTCAACGCCCGGGGGGCCACCCGCTACCACATCACGCGGGCGGTGGAGGCGAGTCTGCGCCGCCTCGATACCGACGTCATCGATGTCTACTTCATCCACCGCTTCGACGACTACACCCAGCTGGAGGACACCCTCCGCGCCCTCGACGATCTGGTGCGGCAGGGCAAGATCCTCTACACGGGGGCGAGCAACTTCGCCGCCTGGCAGGTGGCGAAAGCCGTGGGCATCTCGGCTCGGGAGGGGTGGGTGCCCTTCGACGTCATCCAGCCCATGTACAACCTCGTCAAGCGCCAGGCGGAGGTGGAGATCCTGCCCATGGCCCAGGACGAGAGGCTGGGCGTGATGGCCTACAGCCCCCTGGGAGGCGGGCTGCTCACGGGCAAGTACGGACCCGAGGAGCGTCCCGAGCAGGGGCGCCTCGTTGACAACGAGATGTACCGGGTGCGTTACGGTGCCGACTGGCTCTACCGGGCGGCGGCGGACTTCGTCGACTTCGCTCAGGAGCACGGCTACAATCCCGTCAGCCTCGCCGTGGCCTGGGTGGGGAGCCATCCCGCGGTGACCACGCCCATCATCGGCGCGCGCAACGTCGAGCAGCTGGAGGGCTCGCTGGGCGCCGCCGAGATCGAGATGACGCCCGAGCTCCGGGCGGAGATCGCCGCCCTCTCTCCCGAACCCCCGCCGGCGACCGACCGCAATGAGGAGCAGACGGAGCACAACTACGGAAGCCGGTAGCGCCGGTCACGAAGGGGGAGGTCCGATGCGGAGCCTCTTAATTGCCGTGCTTTTTGGTCTTATCGGGGGCGTGGCGGTGGGGCTGCAGGGCCCGTTGGCGAGCCTCATCAGCCAGCGTCTGGGGGTGCTGGAGAGCGCTTTCCTCGTGCACCTGGGGGGGACGCTCCTGGCGCTCTTGCTGCTCCTGCCCTTCAAGGGGGGGCGGCTCGGCGCCTGGCACACTCTCCCCTGGTATGCTTTGGCGGCGGGAACTCTCGGCGTCCTCGTCCTCGGCTCCGTCAGCTACACCATGCCGCGCATCGGAGCGACGGCGGGCGTGATGCTCCTTATTGCGGGGCAGCTGGTCATCAGCCTGATCTTCGACCACTTCGGGTTGTTGAACACCGCGGTACGCCCCATCGACCTGGGCCGACTCGCCGGTCTGCTCTTTCTCGCCATCGGCGTCTGGCTCATCGTGCGGCGCTAAATACCTGGAGCCGGGACTGAAGTCCCTTACCGAGGCGCGCTGTGCGCGCCGGGCGTCGGCCTACGCCGACGCAGAGAGCGAGTTGGCGCCCGGTGGATGCCCGGTCGCAGGCCTGGTCATGGGAGCCGCCGTCTGGCGCGGTCTTAGGAACGCGAATTAAACAACTTGAGCAAAAGCAAACTGAAAGCGCTCCCAAAAGTCACCTACAATGCCCAAGTTATTTCGCTTTCAGTCCTTAGCCAGACTTGTCCGGATCATAAATCTGGAGGTTCCGTTTGGATGAAGCAAAGACTGGAGCGTGAATGCCTCACGTTTCACGAGCCGTCTAGCTCAGCCGTACTCAACGTCATGCTGACGAGATCCATCGTAGAAGTCACTCACTTCGCAAGTTACCTGGGGGGATAGATTGAGGAAGCGTTTGCTCTACACCTTATCCATGTTCATCTTCCTGCTTGCCGGCTGCGGGCAGGTCGATCTGGGGATCATGCCCACGCTGGCACCGACCCACACACCGGTGCCCACGCAGACACCGACCCCGGCGCCGACGTGGACGCCTACCGTCACGCCGACCTCGACGCCGGCGCCGACCGCCACCGCCACGCCCCGTCCCACGGCGACCCCGTTGTTCGCTTCGGGGACGCCGACGCCCGAGACGGAGGGGTGGCTGACCCAGCGCTGGACCTCCGCCTCGCCCAACGGGGAGTGGTTCGCCGAGGTGGCGGTCACGCTGCCCGTCGTGGAACAGGCGGCGGTGAGCGACGTGGCCCGCACGCGCCTCACGGTCACCAAGAGCGACGGGACCGTCACCTGGACGCCCCTCGACCACTGGTCCGCCTACGGGCTGGGCTTCCCCGTCCCCGGCAACTTCCGCTGGACGGGGAATGATCTCTACCTGAGCCTGCGCACGACGCCCGACGGCTGCTCCCTCTACGGCTGGGAGGCGGCCCTCCTGCGCTTCGACCTGGAGGAGGGGGTCCTCAGCGAGGTGGCCACCGACCTGCCCGGCGCGCCGGCCCTCTCCCCCGACTGGGAGCAGCTGGCCTACCTGGAGGGGACGGAGCTGGTCCTGCGGGTTCTGGAGACGGGCGAGGAGCGCCGGATCGGCTTCGATCCCGCTCACGAGAGTTGGGAGGCGGGGAACCTCAACTGGTCGCCCGAAGGCGAGCGGCTGGCCTTCGCCGTGGTGCAGAACGCCTGCACGGCCCTGCCGGAGAGGAGCGCCATCTGGACCGTGGACATCGAGAGCCTCGTCTCCAGACTGGCCCTGCCCGCCGGCGAGCAGCGCTTCCGCATCTCCTCCTGGGCCGATGAGGAGACACTCTTCCTCATCGACGCCGAGGGGCAGGCCTGGCGTCTCGACCTCGCCACCTCCGACCTCGTCGCCGTGGAGTGAATGCCAATTCTAGTCGGGTACGCACTACTCTGCGACTCAGGAATCAGGGATCAGGGACGAGGGATCAGGCAGAGGGCCTGTACACTTACTTTCCCGGGCCCCGGTTTCTGATCCCTAATCCCTGCTTTTAAGGAGCCCTTATGCTTACGATAGAGAAGATCGATACGTCCAGCCGGCGGGAGGTGAAGCGCTTCGTCGATCTGCCCTACCGTCTCTACCGCAATCATCCCCAGTGGGTGCCCCCGCCGCGCGTGGACATCCGGATGATGCTCAACCGCGAGAAGCACCCCTTCTACGAGCACTCCGACGCCGACTTCTTCACGGTGGCGCGGGAGGGGGAGGTCGTCGCCCGGCTGGCGGTGATGGAGAACAAGCGCTTCAACGACTACCACGACAGCCGCAAGGCGCAGTTCTACCTCTTCGACGCGGAGGACGACCTGGAGGTAGTGACGCTTCTCTTCGAGCGGGCCTTCGACTGGGCCCGGGCGCGCGGGCTGGACACCATGGTGGGCCCCAAGGGCTTCGGCCCCCTCGACGGCTACGGTCTCCTCGTGGAGGGCTTCGAGCACCGCCAGATGATGACGATGATGAACTACAACTACGCCTACTACCCGCGCCTGCTGGAGGCCCTGGGCTTCGAGAAGGAGGTGGACTTCGTCTCCTGCTACATCCACGTGCCCGACTTCCACCTGCCCGAGCGGGTGCACCGCATCGCCGAGCGGGTGCAGGAGCGGGACACCCTCTCGGTGAAGCGCTTCGAGAGCAAGCGGGAGCTGAAGCGCTGGATCGGGCGCATCGGCAAGGCCTACAACGCCGCCTTCGTCCACAACTGGGAGTACTACCCTCTCACCGAGCGGGAGATCACCTTCGTGGTCAAGAATATCATCACCGTCGCCGACACCCGCCTCATCAAGCTCATCGTCCATGGCGAGGACGAGGTGGTGGGCTTCCTCTTCGGCTTCCCCGACGTCTCGGCGGCCCTGCAGCGGGCGAAGGGCCGGCTCACCCCCTGGGCCATTGCCGACCTGCTGCTGGAGATGCGGCGCACGAACTGGATCGCTCTGAACGGGGCGGGGATCCTGCCCGAGTACCACGGCTTCGGCGGCAACGCTCTCCTCTACTCCGAGATGGAGAAGACCCTCCACTCCTACAACTTCGAGCACGCCGACCTCACCCAGGTAGCGGAGACGGCGGTGCAGATGCGGCGGGATCTGGAGAACCTGGGGGGGAAGGCCTACAAGAACCACCGGGTCTACCGGCGGGGGATCTAGGAAGGACGAAGCAGAAGGGCCAAACTCGCGCAGAGGCGCAAAGAACGCAGAGATATTTCGCGCTAGAGAGGGCGGAGGGCGTTGGACATAGCGACCTCCCATTCCGAACACCTGTCCGAGTCTGTCGAGGGGCGCGGACCGAGGGGGAATCTCGTTCCCCCCTTGCACAATTCCGAGTTCCTGCTATAATAGCGGCAGGTTGGGCGGTTAGCTCAGGTGGCTAGAGCGCCGCGTTGACATCGCGGAGGTCACAGGTTCAAGTCCTGTATCGCCCACT
>DAOTVC010000026.1:0-6134 GCA_034437215.1 Anaerolineae bacterium
GGCGCGGGATGGCTTCCAGCCCCTCGCCCTCCTCGGGGGCGAAGGTCAGCATGCGGATGTGCCCCCCGGCGAGCTCCTGCAGCTGCTGAAAGCGCTCCCAGTTGAAGGGCTCGAACCACTCCGCGGTCGCCATGCCCGGCTCCTCGGGGGAGAGAAAGGGCCCCTCGAGGTGGATACCCAGGCAGCGGGCGCCTGCGGGCGGCGACGCCAATACCTCCGCCATGGCCTCCAGGCCGGCGAAGGTCTCGTCCTTGGGCAGCGTCAACGTGGTGCCGACGAAGCCCGTCACGCCGAACTCGGGCAGCCGGCGGATGACGTCGGCCAGCTCCGGTCCCATGGCGTCGTGGCCCATGGCCCCGTGCATGTGGACGTCGATGAAGCCGGGCACCACGGCCCTGCTCTCGGCGTCGATGATCTCGGCACCTGTGGGGACGTTGACCGTGTCCTCCGAGCCGACGAGGAGGATCTCCCGCCCGTCGATGACTACTGTGCCCGGGGAGATGATCCTGTTAGGGGTATAGACCACTCCATTCACGATGGCTTTCACGATATGCTCCTTTTTTAGGTATGGAGAAGTGCGAGGTGGGTAGTGAGAAGGGATGGGGGATGAGGGATCAGGGATCAGGGAGGAGGGATCAGGGATCTCATAATGACGAGATCTCTACTGATCCTCCTCCGCTTATTCTCTTATCACTGTAGTTATTGTGTGTCCTGGTACGAGTTTTGCTCCAGATTGCTTTCAAAACGCGACTCCCCTTCGACAGACAGAGCAGGCGGCTGTCGCTCGTCAGCGGCGCAGGGAGGCTGTCATGCGGTGCCAGGTGTGCCGGCGACCCCGTAGGGCGATGGACCAGGCGGTGATGTTCTCGGGGATGGCGATGCCCAGGGTGCCGGCGTCGCCCAGGTGGTGGACGTCGGCGCCCGTCATCTTGCTCATGAGCGCCAGCCTCTCGATGACCGCCACGGAGGCGCCCTCCTGGGAGGTGCCCACCGTGTTCATCACCAGGAGCCCCTGCACGTGGGCCGACTCGACGAGGCCACGAACGCCCTCGACGGTCGTACCGGGCACGGTGCCCGGTGCGGGCAGGAGGATGCCTGCGGCTCCGCCCTCCGCGAAGGTCGTGACGTCCTCCGGGGCGACCACAGGCTCTGCCGCGCCCGCCGCGTGCATCTTGCCCGCGAAGAGCACGACGTCTTCACCGACGGCATCGTGGATCTCGCGCAGAGCGCGGGCGATCCCCTCCGGGGTTACGCCGGTGTGCGGGTTGCCGGTGATGACGATGAAGTCGGCCCCCTGGTCCACCGCCGCCCGGGCGTTCTCCGCCGTCGCCAGACGTCCCGTGGTGGTCACCGCCTCGGGGCGCTCCACAGGCTCCAGATTGAGCCCCACGGGCCGTCCCGTCCACGCCTTGACCTGGGCCAGAGTCACGCCGCGACCCATCTGCAGGTGTCCGAAGAGGCCCTCCTGCTCCCCGCGCTCCTCGCGGTCGGGAAAGCCCGTCACTTGCGGATTCGTCACGTCGTAGAAGTTCAGGAGGAGGAGGTCCGCGCCCATGCCCGCCGCCAGCTCGGCGTTCGAGACCTTGTCGAGCAGGGGTGGGGTGCTCGCCAGCACCTCGGCGGCGACCACGCGCCCCTCGGAGAGGCGGATGCTCTCCACGAGATCGTGCGCGCTCAGCGTCTCGAAGTCCGACGCGTTGGCGTCCAGCAGCCGTTTGACCACGGCTAGGCCTCCTCCCGGGCGACCATCTCCTCCAAGAGCCGCTGGGTCTTCAGCGCTTCCCAGCCGGAGGTGCGGGGCTGCCGGCGCGACCGCACGCAGTCGAAGAAGTGCTCGATCTCGGCGGTGAAGCCGCGCGCCTGCAGGGTGGGCTTCCAGGAGCTGGCGTAGGGCTCCCGCCAGACCTGCTCCCCATCCCCCGTGACCAGACGCAGGCGGTAGAAGGCGTCGACGTAGAGGGAGGCGCCGTCACCGTGGAGGGTGTAGCGCTCCGTCCAGCCGCCTGCCTGCAGGCTCGTGAGCACCTGACTGTAGCCGCCGCTCGGCAGGGCCGCGGTGCTGAAGGCGCCCACCAGCCGTCCCCCCGACATCTCCGTGACCGTGCTCACGACCCTCTCCGTGTCGCCGCAGAAGAAGCGCAACAGGTCGATGATGTGGATGGTGTCGTCGATGTAGTTGCTGAAGAGGTTGGGGTGGGCCGCGCCGTCGCGGTGCTTCTCCAGCGTGCAGAGCCCGATCTCCCGCTCTCCCCAGAGTTCCCGCGCCTTCTGGTGCAGAGGCGCGTAGCGGCGGTTGAAGCCCACCATGAGCACCCGCTCCCGCTCGTCGGCAAGCTCGGCCAGGGCTAGGGTCTGGTCGCTCTCCATCGTGGCGGGCTTCTCGGTGAAGACGTCCACCCCCGCCTCCAGCAGCGTTCGAGCGATCTCGTAGTGGGTCGGTGAGGGGGTGGTTACGAAAGCCGCCTGGGGCTCCCAGCTCAAGAGTTCCTCCAGGTCGGTGGTGCCGCGGAGCAGCCGGTAACGCTCCTGAACCTCCCGTACCGTCGCCGGGGTGTGGCTGCTGAGCAGCAACTCCACCCCCTCCCACGAGGTCAGCAGCGGCAGGTAGGCCTTCTCGGCGATCCCGCCCAGACCGATGAGGGCAACGCGCAGCGTCATTTCTTCTCTCCTTTCTCCTGCAGGTTCAGCAGCCACTCCGTCAGCTCCTCGACGGAACCGGTCACAAAGTCCGGTTCGTAGCCGTCGGCGATCTCGACGTCGGCATCCCAAGTGGTAAGCACGGTGAGGCAGCCTGCTCGCTCGCCCGCTTCGATGTCGTAGGTGGCGTCGCCCACGTAGACGGCCCGTTCGGGGGCGACGTCCAGCTTCTCGAGGGCGTGACAGAGGGGAGCGGGGTGGGGCTTGCCCACGTCCGTGTTGTCTCGGGTGACGAAGACCTCCACCCGGGACTCGATGGCGCCGGAAGCCGGGGTGTGGTCGGCGGTAGCCCGCTGCCGGGAGGTGACCACACCCAGACGGAAGCCCGCCTCGCGCAGCCGCTCCAACATCGTCATGACGCCCGGAAAGGGCTCGGGGATGTCGGACATGCGCTTGCCCCACTCCACCCAACGCTGCCAGACCTCGTGGGCCTCCTCCTCGGAGACGCCGACCGTCTCGACCGTCTCCAACCCGGGGAGCCCCATCAGCTCCCGGATGTGTTCCACAGGCGGGGGGTCGTAGCCGAAGTCCTCGAGGGCGGCGGCCAGGGAGCGCCAGTGCTGCTCGAAGCTGTCCAACAGCGTGCCGTCGAGGTCAAAGAGCACGGCCTCGACGGCGTCGGTGCTATCCCGGGGTGCCATCTACTCGGGCGGGAGGACGGTCAGCAGGACGTCCTTCCCGGCCTCGACGCTCTCTGCCGACGTCTTCTCGACCTCGTACCCCTCGGGCAGATCGGGCAGGGTGACGGGCGAGATGGTCGCATACTCCGCCTCCCGGATGACCTCCAGGTCGAAGCGGGCCAGCTTCTGCCCGGCCTCCACCTCGTCGCCCTCCTCGGCGAAGCGTTCGAAACCCTCCCCCTTCATCTCCACCGTATCGATGCCGATGTGTACGAGAACGGCGATCTCCTCGTCGACCCTGCCCTTGACGCTGAAGGCATGTCCCGCGCTGTGGAAGACGTCGAGGCTGCCGGCGATGGGGGCAGTGGCGAGATCCCCGGTGGGCTCCACCGCCAGCCCCTCGCCCATCATTCGCCGGGCGAAAACCTGGTCGGGTACTTCGCCCAGCGGTCGGACGCGCCCGCTGAAGGGGGACAGGATCTCGATCTTCTTACCCACGACTCTTCAGGATCCTGTTGATCTCGGTGCCGATGATCTCCGCGTGGGTGCCCACCACAACCTGGACGCCGTTGCCGCGGATGATGGGCTGGCCCGTGGCTCCCAGCTGGCGCAGCTTGCGCTTGTCGATCTTGCCGGGATCCTCGAGCGTGCCGCGCAGGCGGGTGATGCACCCCTCGATGTCCTTGATGTTGTCCGCGCCTCCCAGTGCTTCGATGTAGCCCTCGGCCTTGTCGCGTGCTGCCATGGTCTTGCCTCCTTATTGTAAGTGTAATCCAATGGTCAACTCTTAATCGGGGAAGGGTAGGGCTCTCGTCCCTACCCTTCCCACCGTTCAGGGGCAGGTTCTATTCGTCAGCGATCAGTCTTCGCGCTGCTCCTCCTCCAACTCTTCCTGCTCGGCTTCCGCCTCCTCGTACTCCTCCTCCAGCTCCTCCACGGGCTCCGCAAAATCGTCCTCGGGGGCCTCGGCAGGCTCTGCCTTGCGGACCTCCTCCTGGATCTCCTCGGTGTCCTCCTCGATCTCGGGCTCGCGTCCCGGCGTGGGGATGTCCCGCGCCTTGATGAGGGCCAGGAAGACGAAGTAGTAGATGGCGGCGAAGGCCAGCCCGATGGGAAGGAGCAGCAGGGGTTGGGTAGCGATGCCAAAGTTGAGCAGATAGTCGATGAGACCCGCCGAGAAGGTGAAGCCGTGCCGGATGTCCAGGGAGACGGTGATGAAGGCCGAGACGGCGGCCAGCAGGGCGTGAACCACGTAGAGGACGGGTGCTACGAACATGAAGGCGAACTCGATGGGCTCGGTGACGCCGGTGATCAGCGAGGTCAGGGCGGCGCTGAAGAGCACGCCGCCGGCTGCTTTCTTCTGTCCGGGCTTGGCCGCCATGTACATCGCCAGAGCGGCGGCAGGCAGACCGAACATCATGATGGGGAACCAGCCGGTCATGAAGATACCGCCCTCGGCGCCCGCCGTCTCGAAGAAGCGGTTCAGGTCACCGAACTGGAACCAGACGATGCTGTTGAGGACGTGGTGGAGTCCGAAAGGGATCAGCAGGCGGTTGAAGAAGGCGTGCACGGCAGCGCCGAGGGCGCCTGCTCCTGTAGCCCACTCACCCAACGCGGTAACCCACTGATCGGGCCAGTACCAGATGTAACCAAAGATAATGCCTCCTACCAGCGCCGCTACGGCGGTGATGATGGGCACGGAGCGTTTGCCTCCAAAGAAGGCCAGCCACTCCGGGAGCTCTAATGTGTGGAAACGGTCGTATATCACGGCGGCCAAGAGGCCGATCAGGATGCCGGCCAGCACGCCCATGTTGAGCTCGGTGCCCTCACCATACGCTGCTATGGCAATGTTTTCCATAGTGCTGGTGAAGACCCAATAGCCTACGACCCCGGCCAACCCTGCCGTACCTACGTCGGCGGTGAAGCCGACGGCCACCCCGATAGCGAAGAGGAGAGGTAGATTGTCAAAGATGATCCCTCCGGCCTGCGCCAACCAGGTGATTCCCAGCAGGTCATCCTGGCCGAAGCGGAGCAGTAAGCCTGCTGCGGGTAGGACGGCGATGGGCAGCATCAGCGCCCGTCCGATCCTCTGCAGTGTAGCAAACATGGATATCCTCCTTCTAGATGATTCTCGAATCTTACAAACCTCAGTAGGGATGCTCAACAACTACGACGCTCTTTCGGGCTTCACCTCCTTCTCCACAACGAACCTGCCTGCCCCGCAGTCAACTTGAAAGCTTGTTGAAAAAGCCCCTCACCTTCGAAGAGATGGAATCGGTCAGCATGTCGCTGCCCAGCTGGTCGCTCAACTTACCCACCTTCATAGCGTAGGCCATGTCGTTGAGGAGCTTGTCGAGGGGCACGTAGCGCCCCCGAAGGCGGACGACGCGGCTGTAACCGTCGTATTCGGCCCGGGCCGTATCCCCGAGCAGAACGATGGTGGCTCGTTCCGACTTCCCACGGGGCACCTCTCCGACGCTGCCGATGACGATCATGGTCTCCCGCGCGTCCGCCAGGTCGAGTCCGGCGCGCTTCAGCACCAGGAAGGCCTCCGTCAAGCCGCCCGCCGTCCCCGCCAGGTGGGTCTTTTCCGAGCGGCGGACCTGAACGTGGGAGGGTAGGGGGTAGTTGACCGGATCGGGATCGACGCGCTCCACCTTCCGGCTCAGCTCCCGGAGCTCCTCCAATGTCAGATCTCCCAGGATCTCGATCTCCTCCGGATCGTTGGGGCCGTGATCTCGCTGGGCGGCCAGCTGGAGGTAGCGCAGCCCGGTGGGATCGACGCCATAGGCGGTCGCGGCGAGGGCGTCCACGGCC
>DAOTVC010000027.1:0-96922 GCA_034437215.1 Anaerolineae bacterium
GCTCTTTTACGGAGTCCCATAAGCAGAGTATAATGGGGGCATGACGACCCTGACCATCTCCCTGCTGGGCCATTTCCGTGTCCTGCTGCACGGCGAGGAGGTCACCCGCTTCGGCACCGACAAGGTACGAGCCCTCCTCGCCTATCTGGCCGTCGAGATCGGGCGCCCCCACCGCCGCGAGCTCCTGGCGGGCCTGCTCTGGCCCGACCAACCCGAGTCCTCCGCCCGTCACAATCTGAGCCAATCGCTCCTCCGGTTGCGACGCGCCATCGGCGACGAGGACGTCGATCCCCCCTTCCTGCTCGTCAACCGCCAGACCATCCGGCTGAACCCCCAGGGCGACCTGTGGGTCGACGTAGGGGCCTTCCTCGAAGCCGGGGGCCTCTCCAAACGCTATCCGCCATCCGAGATTCCGGAGGCGGCCGTCACCCAGATTCACGAGGCAGTCGCCCGCTATAACGAGGGCTTCCTGGCCCACAGCCTCCTCTCCGCCGGCCCCGAATTCGAGGAGTGGGCGCTCAACCAGCGCACCACCCTCCACCTCCGGATGATGAAACTCCTCGCCTACCTGGTGAGCTATCACCAATCGCGCGGCGAGCAGGAGGAGATGGTCCACTACGCCCGGCTGCGGACGGAGCTCGATCCGCTGCAGGAGGAGGCCCATCGCCAACTCATGCGCATGCTGGCCCTCTCCGGGCAGCGCAGCGCCGCCCTGGAGCAGTACGACCTTCTCAGCCAGCTGCTCCAGGAGGAGCTGGGCGTCGAGCCGGGGGGACGGGTGCGCGCCCTCTACGAGCAGATCCGTTCCGGGCACCTGCACCCCCGGCCCCAGGAGCAGAAGCGCGAGCTGCCGCGCTTCGTGGATCGGGAGAGGGAGCTTCGGGCGCTGCGCGCGCCCCTGCAGAAGGTCCTGCTGGGACGCGGTCGGGTGCTCTTCGTCAGCGGTGAAGCGGGGAGCGGCAAGACGGCCCTCATCACGGAGTTCGCCCGGCGGGCGGAGATCTTCGACGGGCAGGTCCTGGTGGCGCGAGGACACTGCAACGCCCACACGGGCATCGGCGACCCCTACCTCCCCTTCAGGGAGATCCTGCAGCTGCTCACCGGCGACATCGAGGCCCGGCAAGCCGGAGGGACCCTCACGCGCGAGCAGGCGCACCGGCTGCAGGGCGCCTTTCGGGACACCCTGCGCATCCTTCTCGACCAGGGATCGCGGCTCATCCCCCTCTTTATCGGTGCCACCGCCCTCGCCCACCGGCTCGAGAGATGGGCGCCCGAGGACCGGGCGCTCGCCCATCGTCTCCAGAGCGTGGTCCAACAGAGAGCCCGCAGCCAGACCTCGCAGCTGGAGGTACCCACCGCCCTGCGGGAGACACCCCAGCAGATCGACCTCTTCGAGCAGATGACCTCGGTCTTTCAGACGCTGGCAAAACGCCACCCCCTGCTGCTGATCCTCGAGGACCTGCAGTGGGCCGACCGGGGCACCATCAGCCTCCTCTTCCACCTGGGCCGCCGGCTGCCCGGCCAGCGCATCCTGATCGTGGGCGCCTACCGCACCAGCGACGTCTTCCCTCACCGGGAGAACGCGCGCCATCCCTTGACCTCGGTGATCAACGAGTTCCGGCGGGACTTCGGCGAAGCCGAGATCAAACTGGACGAGGCCGATGGTCGGAAGTTCATCGACGCCTATCTCGACTCGGAGCCCAACCGCCTGGACGAGGCTTTCCGCACGACCCTCTACCGTCACACCGGCGGCAATCCGCTCTTCACCGTAGAGCTGCTGCGTGGCCTCCAGGAGCGAGGCGATCTGCTGCAGGACGACGCTGACCGCTGGAGGGCGCGGGAGGAGCTCGACTGGGAGAAGCTCCCGGCGCGGGTGGAAGCCGTCATCGCCGAACGCATCCACCGCCTCTCGCCCGAGATCCAGGCCCTTCTGGAGAGCGCCAGCGTGGAGGGCGACCTCTTCACGGCGGAGGTCATTGCCCGGGTGTGGGACATCCCCGCCCCGGAGATCGTGCGCGAACTGAGCGGCAGCCTGAGCAAGCAACACCGCCTCGTGACGGCCCACAGCCTCGAGCAGCTGCCGGGCAACGGGCAGCGCCTCTCCCGCTATCGCTTCCACCACGTCCTCTTCCAGAAATACCTCTACCAGCAGCTCGACGACGTGGAGCGGGCCTACCTCCACCACGCTGTGGGGGAGGCCCTGGAACACCTGCACGGGAAGAGCGCCGAGGGCCGGCGCAAGATCGCCCCGCAGCTGGCCTGGCACTTCGAACGGGCGGGGGATATCGACAAGGCCGTGACCTATCTCCTGGAGGCGGGTGAGCAGGCGCTGCTCCTCTCGGCCCACGAGGAGGCCGGCGGGCACTTCAGGCGCGGTCTGGCCCTGCTCAAGGAGGCCTCCCCCTCCCCCGGACGAGAGCACCTGACCCTCGACCTCGAGTTAGGCCTCGGGGCCGCCATCATGAGCCAGCAGGGATGGGGAGCCGCGGAGCGCGCCAAGGTCTACGCCCGTGCCTACCAGCTCTGCCGCAAGATCGGCGAGCTGGAGCACCTCCTGCCCGTGCTCTACGTCCTGGGCCAGCTCCACCGGGCGCTGGGCCACTACCGCAAGGCCACCGCTCTCGGCGACCAGCTCTTCGACCTGGCCCGCCAGGTCGATCACACCTACCTCGCCGCCGCCTACAGCTCGCGCGGGGGCAGCCGCTTCTGCCTGGGCGAGGTCACCGAGGGGCGCATCGACCTGGAGCGGGCCAGCGCCGCCTACGTGCCCCGCCACCACCGCTCCCTCATCCTCCTCGCCGGGCAGGACATGCTCGTCGGCAGCCTGGGCTGGCTGGGCCTGGCTCTCTGGGAGCTGGGCTATCCCAACCAGGCTCTGGACCGGGGCGTCGAGGCTCTGGCGCGGGCCGAGGAGCTGCAGCACTCCTCCTCCCTCGCCTTCGCCCTCTTCTCCGCCGGGACGAGCCTTCACCTGCTGTGCGGCGAGATCCGGGCCGCCGAGGCGGCCGCCGTCCAGCTCCTGCACGTGGCCAACGAGTACGGCTGCTGGTGTTACCACGGGTGGGCGCGCTTCGTCCAGGGCTACGTGAGGCTGACTCGAGGCGAGATCGAGGAGGGGCTGGAGCAGATGCGCCGGGGGATGGAGGAGTGGAAGCGGACGGGCACGGCCAACGGGCGCATCGAGCAGCTCCTCTACCTCGCAGAAGGCTACCGACGCGCGGGGGAGATCAAGAAGGGGCTGCTGGCCCTGGACGAAGCGCTGGCCCTCGTCGAGGTGGGGGGCGGTCACCACCGTGAGCCCGAGATCCACCGTCTGTGGGGCGAGCTGCTGCTGGAACAGGGCCAGGCCGCGGAAGCCGAGCGCCTCTTCGTGCGCGCCGTCGAGATCGCCCGCCGGCAGCAGACCCGCGCCTGGGAGCTACGCGCCACCCTGGCCCTCTGCCGCCTCTGGCAGAGCCAGGGCTGCGAGGCCCAGGCACGAGAGCGCCTCTCCGCCCTCTACGGTTGGTTCACAGAGGGCTACGAGACGGCGGATCTCCGCGCCGCCGGGGGCCTCCTGGAGGCGCTGGACGCCGCAGAGAGCTAGGGTTCCTTAGCCGGCGTGCATCCCAGCAGATGTGAAGAAGCACTAGACGCGGCCGTTAGACGAGCACCGTGGGGTCGAAGAGCTTGGCGTGCTCCTGAAGGGCGAAGCGGTCGGTCATCCCCGCCACGTAGTCGCAGACGACCCGTTCCAGGGAGCGCTCCTCCAGGCGCTTCTGCTCCTCGCGCGGCAGCTGGCGGGGCTCCGCCACGTAGGCCTTGAAGAGATCGGTGATCACCCGCTCGGCCTTGATCTGCATCCGCATCACCCGCGGGTGGCGGTAGAGGTTCTGGAAGAGGAAGGTCTTGAGCTCCCGCGTCATGGTCGCCAGCTCCGGCGAGAGGCCGATGACGTTGTCCGGCAGGTTGCGCACGTCGTCAGGGGAGCGGACGTCGGCGGCCTCCAGTCGGCGCGAGATCGCTTCCACCTGGTCGTTGACCAGGAGCCCCAGGAGGCGCCGCACCAGACGATAACGGATCATGTCATCGAAGTGGGTGCCGTCCCACCCGAGGTTCTCCTGCAGGTAGCCCCACCAGGCCAGATGCTCGAGCTGCTCCGGCTTGATGAGCTCCGAGCGGAGCCCGTCGTCGAGGTCGTGGGCCGTGTAGGCCATCTCGTCGGCGGGGTTGGCCAGCTGGGCCTCCAGCGCCCCCCGCGTGTCCGCGCCGAACTCGCTGGCGTCGGCGACGTCGTACTCCGTCTCGTGCTTGACCATCCCCTCCCGGACCTCCCAGGTGAGGTTGAGGCCGTGAAACTCGGGGTAGCGCACCTCCAACCTCGTCACGATGCGCAGTGACTGCTTGTTGTGGTCGAAGCCGCCGTGCCCCTCCATGAGCTGATTGAGGATCACCTCTCCGGCGTGCCCAAAAGGGGGATGGCCCAGGTCGTGCGCCAGGCAGATGGCCTCCACGAGATCCTCGTTGGCGCCCAGGGCACGGGCCATCGTCCGCCCGATCTGGGAGACCTCGAGGCTGTGGGTCAGCCGTGTCCGGTAGTAGTCCCCCTCATGGATGACGAAGACCTGGGTCTTGTACTGCAGCCGCCGGAAAGCGGTGGTGTGGAGGACCCGATCCCGGTCCCGCTGGAAGGCGGTACGGTAGAGGGGCTCCTCCTCCGGATACTCCCTCCCCCGGGAGTTCTTGGAGCGCAGAGCGTAGGGAGCCAGAACGTCGTCCTTGATCTCTTCTCGAATGGTGCGTAGGTAAAGCAACGGTTATCCCTCCTGATAGTAGCTACAGTGATTGCACGCCACCCCGCGACCGAGCCTCAGCCCAGCCAAACGGCGATGAAACTGAGCAGCAGGGCGACCAAGAGCACGACGGCGAGGAAGATGACCATCTGCCGCTCGCGGCGCGTGGGCTTGACGAAGCTGCGCGAGACCCAGAGGAAGAGCAGGCCCGCCAGCCCCAGCCCACCCATGACCCCCAGGGTGTGGACAATGGCGGTCATCATCAGCCGGGGCAGATCCACGGTGATGATCAGCCGTCCGAAGACCCGGATGGCAAAGCGGCTGCCCAGGAAGGCATAGGAGGTAGCGATGAGGAACCCCACCACCACCATCGCTGCTCCAAAGGCCCGGCGCCGGTCCGTCTCGACCCACCAGGTCACCAGACCCAGCAGGAGCAGGCCGAAGGCAAAGGTGAAGACAATGATGGAGAGAAGTTCGATCAGCATCCTTCCGCTCGCATGGTCAGGGTGGTTACAGGTTTACCTATGATGATAGTCGAGAAAGGAGAAGGCGTCAACAGAGATCTTCCCTTCGGTTTTTGCACACCTGCAGGTGTGCAAAAACCCTAAGAATTGCTACAAATCCCGGACAGAAAGAAAAAGTGTCCTGCATGGCACTTTGCATCTCCTGCGAAAGAGAGTACGCTCTCGCTAAGTGACTGTGCTGGACAAACTCACGGAACGAGAGAGGAACAAGCCTGCCTATGAGAGCCTATATCGCCATCAAGTACCACCCCGACAACCGAAACCGTGGGCGGATCGAAGCCCTCTCTGAAGTCCTGCAGGCGGTGGGGGTCGCATCGCTCTGCATCGCCCGGGACGTCGAGAGGTGGGACCGGGTTCACCTGGACGTCCGGACCCTCATGGAGAGATCCTTTGAGGAGATCGACGCGAGCGACTTCTTGCTCGTCGATCTCACGGAGAAGGGGGTGGGGATCGGCATCGAGGCCGGCTACGCCTACGCCCGGGGCATCCCCCTGCTCACCGTCGCCGAGGAGAGCGCAGAGATCTCCGCCACCCTCCTCGGCATCTCCCGGGAGATCCACCACTACAGGGAGCCCGGCGACCTCCAACACGCCCTGGAATCCTGGGTACGCACCCTCGATCTCTAATCTCTTCTCACCCCTCTCCCCCACCTCCATTTGTCCCTCGCACCTCCGACAGTATAATCGGAGTATGTCAAAAGAACGCTTACAAAAGGTACTTGCTCAGGCGGGCTATGGCTCGCGCCGAGCCTGCGAACGTCTCATCGAAGCAGGCCGTGTGACTGTCGAAGGCAGGGTCGCCACCTTAGGGGACAAGGCTGATCCTACCCAACAAACCATCGCCGTGGACGGTGTCCGGATGAAGTATGAGCCCCCGACCTACGTCTACGTGATGCTCAACAAGCCCCGGGGCGTGATCTCCACCGCCAGCGATCCTCGCGGGCGGCGCACGGTGCTCGACCTGGTGCCCATCGAGACGCGCCTCTACCCCGTTGGGCGGCTGGACGCCAACAGCGAGGGGCTGATCCTCCTCACCAACGACGGAGCGCTGACCCAGCAGCTCACCCACCCCAAGTTCGAACATCCCCGCGTCTACCGGGTGCGGGTCGCCGGGGAGGTAGAGGAGCAGACGCTGGAGCGCTGGCGCAAGGGCATCACCCTGGAGGGGAGGCGCACCCGGGTGGACGCGGTGCAGATCGAGTCCAAGGAAGGCGACGACACGTGGCTGCGCTTCACGGTGCACGAGGGGCGCAAGCACCTCATCCGCCGTCTCGTCACCGCGCTGGGACACCCCGCCAAGAGCCTCATCCGTGTGGAGATGGGCCCCGTGAAGCTGGGCAATCTACCCACAGGACGCTGGCGCCACCTCCACTCCCACGAGGTCAATGCTCTTCAGGCGCTCACCGAATCCCCACGCAGGCGGAGCGGACGAGGACGCCGCCCTTCATCCAAACGCAAGAAGAGGTAACCATGGGCACACCCTCCACCATTGCCATCGACGGCCCGGCAGCTTCGGGCAAGAGCACCATCGGCCACTATCTGGCGGAGAGCCTGGACCACCTCTATCTCGACACCGGCGCCCTCTACCGCGCGGTGACCCTGGCGGCCCTGCGGCGGGGGGTCCCCATCGAGGACGAGGAGGCGGTCACGGAGCTGGCGGAGAGCCTCCCCATCGAGGTAGAGTCCGGGGAAAGCGACGACGGTCGCCAGTACACCATCCTCATCGAGAGCGAGGACGTCACCTGGGCCCTGCGAAGCCCCGAGGTCGACCGTGCCGTCTCGCCCGTCTCCGCCTACCCGGGGGTCCGGGAGGCGCTGACCCGGCGGATGCGGGAGATCGCCCGCCGGGGCGACGTCGTCATGGTGGGCCGGGACATCGGGACGGTCGTCCTGCCCGACGCCGACCTCAAGCTCTACGTCACCGCCTCGGCGGAGGAGCGCGCGCGGCGGCGCTATCTGGAGCGGCTGGCCCAGGGGAAGATCGAGTCCTACGAGGCGGTGCTGACCGGCATCCGCCGCCGCGACCGCATCGACAGCAGCCGTTCGGCGGCGCCCCTGCGCCCCGCGGAGGACGCCGTTCACTTCGACAACACTGACCTCTCCATCGACGAGATGTTCGAGGCGCTCGATGGTCTCGTGGAGAGGCGCGCCGCGGAGTTGGATCACGCAGATCGGCAGAACTGACCCGCAGCCCTCGCCGCTGCTCCTGCTCCAGGTCATAGGAGAAGCGGCTGACAAGCTTTACCAGCGATCAAGGTAACCACTCACCGAGAAGGAGCTAGGATGAACGAAGATCGATACGATATCGCAATTCTGGGGGGCGGGCCGGGCGGCTACGTCGCCGCCATACGGGCTGCGCAGCTGGGTCAGAGAGTCGGTCTCATCGAGCAGGAGACGCTGGGCGGGGTCTGTGTGAATTGGGGCTGCATCCCCACCAAGGCCCTCTTGCGCAACGCCGAGGTGGCGCGGCTCCTCGACCGGGGACGGGAGTTCGGCTTCAGCTTCGACAACCTGGAGCTGGACTACGCCGCCGCCGTCGACCGCAGCCGCAAGGTCTCCGAACGGCTCGTCAAGGGGCTCAACACCCTCATGGAAGAGAACGGGGTCGAGGTCGTGCGGGGCCGGGGGAAGCTGGCGGGTGAGCAGACGCTGGAGGTGGCGTTAAACGAGGGGGGCACGCGCACCCTGCAGGCCGACAAGATTATCCTGGCGACGGGCGCCCACGCGCGCACCATTCCCGGCATCGAGGTCGACGGCGAGCACGTTCTGACCGCCCGGGAGGCGCTGGAACGCCGGGAGCTCCCCGAGTCCGCCGTCATCGTCGGCGCCGGCCCCATCGGGCTGGAGTTCGCCACCGTGTGGAGCGCCTACGGCACCCGGGTGACGGTGGTCGAGATGCTGGAGCAGATCCTGCCCAACGAGGACGAGGAGGCAGCGCAGGAGCTCTCCCGCTACCTGAGACGCCAGAAGATCAAGACCCTCACCTCCACGAAGGTGGCGGGCATCGAGGTCGGGGACGCGGGGGTGCAGGTGAAGGTCGAGGGGCCGAAGGGCCAGGAGACCCTCGAGGCGGAGATCGCCCTCGTCGCCATCGGCGTGGCCCCCAACAGCGAGAATATCGGGCTGGAGAGCGTGGGCGTCGAGACGGAGAAGGGCTGGGTGAAGGTGGACGACCGGATGCGAACCAACATCGCGGGCATCTACGCCATCGGGGACCTCAACGGGCGGCTGCCGCTGGCCCACGTGGCCTCCTTCCAGGGGCTCATCGCCGTCGAGAGCATCGCCGGGGAGGAGGAGGTGCGCGCCTTCGACGCCAACGAGATGCCCCGGGGCACCTACACCATGCCCCAGGTGGCCTCCCTGGGCCTCACGGAGGCCGAGGCCCGTGAGCAGGGACTGGAGGTGGAGGTGGGCAAGTTCCCCTTCCTGCCCAACGGCAAGGCGCTGGCGCTCGGTGAGAACCACGGCTTCGTAAAGATCGTCGCCGAGAGGGCGAGCGGCGAGATCGTCGGAGCCGTCATCGTGGGCCCCGAGGCGACGGAGCTGCTGCCCGAGCTGGTGTTGGCGAAGACCTGGGAGCTGACCCCTGACGAGATCGCCGACGCTGTCCACGGGCACCCCACCCTCAACGAGGCGGTCGGCGAGGCAGCGCACGCCGTCTTCGGGAAGCCCATCCACACCGTGTAAAGTCCCGCTCCATCCTCGACGATGCAGCTGCAAGAAGCCGTCTTTCGCGGGGGACGCGCGACCCCACCCTTCTGGACGCTCCGTTTCGAAACGGAGCGTCCGCCCGCGGCGGGCCGCTTCGTCCTCGCGGACCTCGGTGGGGCCGTGCGAGAGGTGCTCTTCCCCTCCGCCGTCGACGAAGGCGCCTTCGAGAGCGTCGTCGCCCCGGGGCACCCCGCCACCCGCCTGCTCCCCGGCACGCCGGTGAGCCTGCTGGGTCCGGGGGGCCGGGGGTTCCGCGTAGCAGGGGCCGCTCGCCTGCTGCTCGTGGCAGAGGCGGAGCAGCTGCCCCTCCTCTGCCCCCTGCTGCAGGCGGCCCCCGCGGTAGCGGTCGTCGTCGAGGCCCCCGGACGCGCCCTCCTTCCCCCACCCGGGCGCTTCCCACCCTCCGTGGAGCTGCACCTCGTCACCCACGACGGCTCGGTGGGCCACGCCGGGCGGCTCGAGGCGCTCCTCGAGGCCGGTCCCCTTGAACCCCTCCTCGCCTGGGCCGAGCGCCTCTGCTGTGCCTGCGCGCCCGCCCGCTATCCCGCGCTGGCCCGCAGCGTACGGCGCGTTCGCCTGCAGCCGGGCGGCGACTTCGCCCAGGCGCTGGTGCGCACCCCCCTGCCCTGCGGGGTCGGCGCCTGCGAGATCTGCCGGATCACCACGCGGAACGGCGAGAGGCAGGTCTGCACCACCGGCCCCGTCTTCGACCTGCTGGAACTCGATGAGCGCTAGAGGTGGGATGACGCTGCGCGCGCAGAGCTCCGGCAATCCTCTGCTGCGCCTGCAGCGACAGGAGGCAGCGCCTTGATCGAGCTCGCCCCCCACCACAAGTACGGTCTGCCCCTCCCCCGTCCGGTGATGCCGGCGGCGGGCGTCTTCGGCTACGGGGAGGCCTACCGCGATCTGGTGGAGTACGAGCGGCTGGGGGCCGTCGTCACCCACCCCGTGAGCCTGCGCTCGCGGCGGGCGGCCCGCGGTCCCCGCTCCGCAGCCCACGGGGAGCAGCTTCTCGTCCACACGGGGCTGCCCAATCCGGGCCTCAAGCGGGTGCTGCGGGAGCAGAGCGCCCTCTGGGCCCGGCTCCCCGTCCCCGTCATCCTGCACCTCATCGCCACGACGCCCGACGAGGTGGCGCGGGCGGCGGAGCGGCTCGGCGGAGCGCGCAACGTGCTGGGCCTCGAGTTGGGGCTGGACGACGGCACACCGGTGGGCGAGGCCCTGGCCCTGCTGGACGCCGCGCGCGCCGGCGGGCTGCCCGTCATCGTGCGACTCCCCTTCGACGGGGTGGAGCGGCTGGCGCTGCCCCTCGCCGACGCCGGCGCCGACGCCCTCACCCTCACCGCTCCGCCGCGGGCCCGGCTGCCCCTCGCCGACGCCGGGGAGCTGCTGCGGGGACGGCTCTACGGGCGGGGACTGCTGCCGCTGCTGCTCCACCGGCTGGCGACGTGGGCACCGCGCCTCTCCGTGCCCCTCATCGCCGCCGGGGGAATCGCCACCCCCGAGGAGGCCCGCGCCTGTCTGGCCCTGGGGGCGGCGGCCCTCCAGATCGACGCCCTGCTCTGGCGAAATCCGAGGCTGATCACTGACATAGCAAAGGAGTTAGAGACGTGAACCAAGAAGAGAGTGAGTTTGCAACCTGGGAGACGACCGAGCCTGAGCCCGAAACTTCTGAGGAGGTCTATTTCAAGGAGGAGGTGCGCCCCCAACCCCGACGCCGCTCCTTCTTCTGGACCGCCCTCTTGATCCTGCTGCTCCTCACCTCCCTGGGCCTCAACGCCTACGTCCTCTACACCTTCGACCAGGTCCGGCAGGGGGCGGCGACCATCTTGACCAACGCCCGGGCCAATCTCTACACGATGAGCACCGAACCCGTCATCACCGTCGTCGAGATCAACCAGCAGGTGCCCATCTCCGAGACCATCGAGATCAGCCAGACCTTCACCGTGCCCGTGGACATCGTCTACCCCCTCGACACCGTCGTCAACACCAGTATCAACATCCCTCTCCTGGGCCCTCAGGAGATCTCTGTCCCCATCCAGGCCAACATCCCCATCCAGTTCGACTACGAGGTGCCCATTCAGATGGCGGTCCCCATCTCCTTGACCTACAACATCGAGATGGAGGTACCCGTCGAGGTCATGATCCCGCCCCAGCTGCTCGATCCCCTCGACCAGATCCTGCTCGAAGCGGAGGAGGCTCTCAAGTGAACATCATCATCGGCTAAGGTGACACTTCCCACTGGGGAAGAGGAAGGGCTGTACCTTATAATGACACTGGGAGATAGTAGTGAAGAGAGCTGCAATTCCGAAGAGCACCTTTCCAGAATGGTATGAGTAGAGGGACGAAGGGGGAGATCCGGCGCCAGCAGGTCGTCATCCGGGAGCTCTTCACGAGCATCGCCCGGCGCTACGACCTCGTCAACCGCCTGCTCTCTCTGGGGCAGGATCAGCGGTGGCGCCGCCGGGCTCTGGCAGCAGCGGCGCTGCCCCCGGGCGGGAGCCTCCTGGACGTGGCAACGGGGACCGGGGACGTGGCCTGGAGGGCCGCCCGGCAGGACCCGGCGACCCACGTGGTGGGGCTCGACCTGACCCCCGCCATGGTCCGTTACGCCCGGACCAAGGGCGACCCCGCGGCGGTCTCCTGGACCCTCGGGGACGGTCTGGCACTGCCCTTCCCTGAGGGGACCTTCGACGCCGTCATCTCGGTCTTCATGTTGCGCAACGTGCCCGACGTGCCCGGCGCTCTCGCCGAACAGCAGCGGGTGGTGCGGGCGGGCGGGCGGGTGGTCTGCCTGGAGATGACGTGGCCCCGCCGCTTCCCGATGTCCTGGCTCTTCGACCTCTACTTCTTTGGTTGGGCACCGCTGGTGGGCGGGCTCCTCACGGGAGAAGCACGAGCCTACCGCTACCTACCGCGCTCCGTGAAGCGGTTCATGCGCCCTGCGGCGCTGGCCGGGGAGCTGGAGAGGGCAGGACTGCGCATCCGCGAGCGGCAGTCACTGATGCTGGGTACGGTCACCCTCCTGAGTGCGGTCAAGGAGTAGGCTCGCAAGAACAGGCGGGATGCAGCGGTGCGCCCGACAGGGGTGCGCACAACCAAGGCGTAAGCGACGGCCTGCCCCGAGCAGGCCGCTTTAATTCAATCGACTAGCAGACCGACGACTATCCGACTATTCCCGAAGGAGGCAGAATGGCTAAACAGGATGATCCCCGTCTCGAGGAGCTGCAGGCACTCAAGGAAGAGGCGCGCAAAGGGGGCGGTGAGGCCCGCATCGAGAAGCAGCACGCCAAAGGAAAGATGACGGCCCGCGAACGACTGAACAAGTTCCTCGATCCGGGCACCTTCCAGGAGCTGCAGATCTTCGCCATCACCCCCAGCGACGAGCGCGAGCCCACCCCGGGTGACGGCGTCGTTACAGGGTGGGGCGAAGTGGACGGACGCACCGTCTACGTCTTCGCCCAGGACTTCACCGTCCTCGGCGGTTCCGTCTCTCTCACCCACGCCCGCAAGATCGTGCGGGTGATGGAGATGGCGATGAACAGCGGGGCGCCCATCGTGGGCTTCCTCGACTCGGGCGGCGCCCGCATCCAGGAGGGGATTCTCGCCCTCCAGGGCTACGGCGAGGTCTTCTACACCAACGCCCTGGCCTCCGGCGTCATCCCCCAGATCTCGGTCATGATGGGCCCCTGCGCGGGCGGTGCAGCCTACAGCCCCGCCCTGACCGACTTCATCGTGATGACCCAGGAGACGGCGATGGTCTTCATCACCGGGCCCGACGTCGTCAAGAGCGTCACCGGCGAGGAGATCAGCCACCAGGGGCTGGGCGGCGCCGAGGTCCACTACAGCGTGAGCGGCGTGGGCCACTTCCTGGGCCGCGACGAGGAGGAGACGATCGCCATCACCAAGCGGCTCCTCTCCTACCTACCCTCGAACAACGTGGAGAATTCCCCCGTCGTGGAGAGCAACGACGATCCCCACCGGACGGACCCCGCCCTCAACAGCCTGGTGCCCAAGGATCCCAACGTTCCCTACGATATGCAGAGCGCCATTCGGAGTGTCGTGGACCGCAACAGCTTCATGGAGGTCCAGGCCGGGTGGGCGCAGAACGCCGTGGTGGGCTTCGCCCGCCTGGACGGGCGCTCGGTGGGCATCGTGGCCCAGCAGCCCATGATGATGGCGGGCGTGCTGGACATCAACGCCTCCGACAAGATCGCCCGCTTCGTCCGCTTCTGCGACGCCTTCAACCTGCCCCTCATCACCTTCGTGGACTCGCCGGGCTTCCTGCCGGGTACGGCCCAGGAGCACGGCGGCATCATCCGCCACGGCGCGAAGGCGCTCTACGCCTACATCGAGGCGACGGTGCCGAAGATCTCCGTGGTCACCCGCAAGGCCTACGGCGGCGCCTACATCGTGATGAGCAGCAAGAGCATCGGCGCGGACCTGCACCTGGCCTGGCCTTCGGCGGAGATCGCCGTCATGGGGCCGGAGGGAGCGGTCAACATCCTCAACCGGCGCGAGCTCGCCAAGGCCGAGGACCCCGAGGCTCTGCGAGAGGAGCTGGTGGAGCAGTACCGGGTCAAATACGCCAACCCCTACCGCGCGGCGGAGCAGGGCATCATCGATGACGTGATCGAGCCGGCGCAGACCCGGCCCGCCCTCATCGCGGCCCTACGCGCCCTGCGCGAGCCCGTCCGCCAGCGCCCTGCCAAGAAGCACGGCAACATGCCGTTGTGAGGAGTGATCATGGAAGATAATCTGGTCCAAGCCCTGAACTACACCGTCGTCGGAATGAGCGTGACCTTCGCGGCCCTTGGCCTGCTCGTGGGGTTGATGTACCTGCTCACGGCCCTCACGCGCGAGCGGGAGGAGATCCCGACCGAGGAAGCGCTCGCTCCCTTCGTGGAGGAGGCTGCAGCTGCACCGCCTGACGATCGCTATCGAGCCGCCGCGGCGGCGGTCGCCCTGGCCCTCGCCGACCTGGCCCGCAAGCGCCCGACAGGGGAGACCACCCCCTCCGCCGCCGATCAGTGGCGCAGCTTCGTCCGCAACCAGCATCTCACACAGCGCGTTCGGGAGCGCAGCTTCCGCTCCTGACGCTTAACCACGGAAGAGAGGAATGTATGCCCGTCTATCATGTCACCATAGGTGACCAAGAGTACACCGTCGAAATCGAGAATCCCCGGGAGCGTCCCGTACGGGCCATTGTGAACGGCGAGCCCCTCGAGGTCCACGTGGAGGAGGGCGCCGTGACCGCGACCGCCTCCACCACGGAGGCCCTGGAGCCCCCCGTCAGCACGGTGAACACCGCCGTCCGCACGCCCACGAGGATGCCGGCGGTGGGTGCGGGGAGCGTCACCGCGCCCCTGCCCGGAACCGTCGTCTCCATCAACGTCCAGGAGGGCGACAGCATCGAGCCCGGTCAGGAGCTCTGCATCCTGGAGGCGATGAAGATGAACAACCCCATCCGGGCGACGATGAGCGGGACGGTGAAGGAAGTCCACATCCAGGTGGGGCAGCAGGTACAACACGGCGCGCCCCTCTTCACCATCGAGTAGCTGGAGAGAAGAGAAAGGGCCGCAAGCATGAAGGCTTCACCCGTTGAGAGCGTTGGGCCGGGCGCCTACGGTATGACCACGCTCAGCTGCCAGCTCGAGGCTGCCACACAGGACCTCGACTGGATGCTGGCACACTTCACCTTCGTCGCCGACGCCACGACGCTGGCCGACGACTGTGACATCATCTGCTCGCCGGCCCTCTCGGTCGCCAACTACCAGGGACTCGCCTCTCCGGCCCTCTCCTTCCTGGGCGATTCGCCCGAGCTCCTCGCCAACTACGCCACCTTCCTCGTCGAGCCCGGCAGCGAGGTGCTGCTGCTGGTCAACGAGGAGCAGCAGCCGGTCGTCGCGGCCGCCTTCACCGTCGTGGAGAGCGTGCCCGAATGGCAGATGGTCTTCCGCGGCGAACCTGGCGAGTTGCCGGAGACGGAGGCCGTGCCCCTGACGCGGAAGCAGCTGCCGGCCATGCAGGCCCTCGCAGCGGCTGCGGGGCTTGCCGCCCTGCCCGACGACCCCTTCGCCCACGGTCCGGCCTACGGTATGTGGGCCGGACACCGGCTGGTAGCCATGAGCACGACGCGGCTGAGCATTCCCGGCGCCGCCGAGGTCGGTAACATCGCCACAGCGCCCAACTACCGTCGCAAGGGGTACGCCACCCATGTGGTTGCGGCGCTGGTCAAGGAGCTCCTCGAGGAGGAACAGGTCGTCTTCCTCATGGTCTACCAGGCAAACGCGGCCGCCATCCGGCTCTACGAGCGGCTGGGCTTCGTGCGGGAGCGGCCCATGTACCTCATGCGCTGCCTCGTGGAAGGGGCAGCCCCGGAGAGCACACCCTAGCCATCTATAACCGTAAAGGACTGAGAGCTAAACGACTTGTCAGGAGCGCTTTCAGTTTGTTCTTGCTCAAGCTATTCGCGCTCCAAAGCTTTACGCATTACGTCGTACAGGAGACTGCTTACATGTCACTTGAGAACCTCTTTGCAGGTATAACCAATCTGAGCCTAGAGAATGTCGTCATGATGGTGGTGGGGGGCATCCTCATCTACCTCGCCATCGCCAAGGAGTACGAGCCCGCCCTGTTGCTGCCCATCGGCATCGGCGTTATCATCGGGAACCTCCCCCTCTCCTACATGGTCCAAGAGGAGGGAATGTTGTATGTCCTGAAGGAGGCCACCGTCGACAACGAGCTCCTCCCCCTCCTGATCTTCGTCGGCGTGGGGGCCATGATGGACTTCCGGCCCCTGCTGGCACAGCCCTTCTTCGCGCTGATGGGCGCGGCGGGACAGTTTGGCATCTTCGGCACGCTCATCCTCGCCATCCTCCTGGGCTTCCCCATGAACGAGGCCGCGAGCATCGGCATCATCGGCGCCATCGACGGCCCGACGAGCATCTACGTCGCCAACGAGTTGGCTCCCCACCTGCTGGGCATCATCGCCGTCGTCGCCTACTCCTACATGAGCCTCGTGCCCATCATCCAGCCGCCGGTCATGCGCCTGCTCACCACGCGGGAGGAGCGGAGCACCCGCATGGAGTACGCTCCCCGCCCCGTCTCCCGACTCTCCCTCATCCTCTTCCCCATCCTCGTGACCATCGCCGTGGGCATCCTGGTACCTCAGGCCGCGCCCCTGATCGCCGCGCTGATGCTGGGGAACATCCTCAAGGAGTCCGGTGTCGTCGAGCGGCTCACCCGCGCCTCGGAGAACGAGATCATCAACGTCTCGACCCTCTTCCTGGGCCTGGTGGTGGGGAGCACGATGACGGGCGCCAGCTTCCTGAACCTCGAGACCCTCTACATCCTGGGGCTGGGGCTCCTGGCCTTCGTTCTGGACACCGCGGCGGGCATTCTCTTCGGGAAATTGCTCTACATCATCTCCGGCAAGAAGATCAACCCCCTCATCGGAGCGGCGGGAATCAGCGCCTTCCCCATGGCGGGACGGCTGGTGCAGAAGATCGCCAGCGAGGAGGACTACTCCAACTTCGTCCTGATGCACGCCATGGGCGCTAACACCGCGGGGCAGCTGGGTTCGGTGATCGCCGGCGGTGTCCTGCTGGCGCTGCTCCAGCCTCCGGCGAGCGAGCAGATGAGCCAGATTATCCAGGGCATGCTCGCCATCTGGGGCGCCTAGAGGGCTCATTTGACCGTCGCTGCTCCATCGTTTATTGTCAGTATGAAGTATCTCTATTGCGACTCAGTGAGGATGTCGAGCGTGAAACGGAAAGGGGTCTAGATCCTCACGTTTCACGCTTCACGTTTCACAGATTGTAACGTAAGGGTAACACGCCTACAGGAATCTAGGAGGTTTTAGGTCTATGGCCAAAGGCATGGTTGTGATTAACGTCGATCGCTGCAAGGGCTGCGGTCTCTGCACCCACGTCTGCCCCGTCGACATCCTCGAGCTCTCCCCCGACACCTTCAACGTCAAGGGCTACCACCCCGTCATGGTCACCGAGATGGAGAAGTGCATCGGCTGCGCGTCCTGCGCCACCATCTGCCCCGACGTCGTCTTCACCGTCTACCGGGAGCAGCGCCAACCGAAGAAAAAAGTCGTCGAGTCTGTGGATTAGGGAGGGATAGCATGGCAAAAGAACTGCTCAAAGGTAACGTGGCTTTCGCCGAGGCGGCCGTGCGCAACGGCCTCGAGGCCTACTTCGGCTATCCCATCACGCCGCAGAGTGAGGCGCTGGAGCACCTCTCGGGACGACTGGTCGAAGAGGGGCGGGTCTTCCTGCAGGCCGAGAGCGAGGTAGCCGCCATCAACATGGTCTACGGTGCGGCGGCGGCGGGTGCGCGGGTCATGACCTCCACCTCCGGTCCGGGCTTCGCCCTCATGGCGGAGGGCTTCTCCTACATCGCCGGCTCCGAGGTCCCCGTCGTCATCGTCAACATGATGCGCGGCGGCCCCGGGTTGGGCAACATCCAGCCCTCCCAGGCCGACTACTTCTTCATGACGAAGAGCGCCGGTCACGGCGACTTCCATCCCATCGTCCTGGCCCCCTCCAGCGTGCAGGAGATCATCGATATGGTAGGGCTGGCCTTCGAGCTGGCCGAGAAGTACCGCACACTGGTCTACATCGCCGGGGATGGCAGTATCGGCCAGATGATGGAGTCGGCGGAGCTGCCCGAGATGCAGCCGTTGCCCCAGGAGCGGCCCGCGTGGGCGGTCACGGGCGCCAAGGAGCGCGATCCCAACCTCGTCACCTCCCTCTACCTCGGCGCGCAGAACCTCGAGGCGCTGAACCTGCGCCTCCAGGAGAAGCTGCGGGAGATCGAGGAGCAGGAGGTCCGCTGGGAGGAGTACCAGACGGAGGACGCCGAGATCCTGCTGGTGGCCTACGGTACGGTGGGCCGCATCTGCATCTCGGTGCTGCGCGAGGCGCGGAAGCAGGGGCTGAAGGTCGGCCTGCTGCGCCCGCAGACGCTCTGGCCCTTCCCCGAGAAGCGGCTGGCGGAGCTGGCCGGGCAGGTGCAGCACGTCCTGGTCTGCGAGATGAGCGCCGGACAGATGCTGGAGGACGTCGAACGCGCCGTCGCCGGCAGGGCCCCCGTGGCCTTCCACGGGCGGATGGGAGGCGTCGTCCCTATGGTGGACGAGATCCTGGCCGAAGTAGAGAAACTGACGTAGGAGAAGGGAAGATATATGATGACAACAGACCTGAAGATCCCCGAGAATATGGAGCTCGTCTACGAATATCCCGACGCCCTGACGAGGGTCGATACCCACTACTGTCCCGGATGCACTCACGGTGTGCTGCACCGCCTGGTGGGCGAGGTCATCGACGAATTGGGCATTCGCGAGCGAACCATCGGCGTGGCGCCGGTGGGCTGTTCGGTGCTGGCCTACAACTACTTCAACGTGGACTTCGTCGAGGCGGCCCACGGGCGCGCCCCGGCGATGGCGACGGGCATCAAGCGGGTCTCCCCCGACAAGATCGTCTTCACCTACCAGGGTGACGGTGATCTGGCCGCCATCGGGACGGCGGAGATCATCCACGCCGCCAACCGCGGCGAGCTCATCACCACTATCTTCGTCAACAACGCCATCTACGGCATGACGGGCGGGCAGATGGCGCCCACCACCCTGCCGGGCATGGTCACGACCTCCTCCCCCACGGGGCGCGACTGCGCCATCGCCGGCTACCCCGTCAATATGTCGGAGATCCTGGCCCAGACGACCGGCGCCGTCTACGTGACCCGGCAGTCGACGCTGGATCTGGCAGGCATCCGCAAGGCGAAGAAGGCCATCAAGCGCGCCTTCCTCATCCAGATGGAGGGGCTGGGCTTCGCCTGCGTGGAGGCCCTCTCCACCTGCCCCACCAACTGGAACGTGGATCCCTGGAAGGCGATGCAGTGGGCCAAGGAGCACATGACGGAGTACTTCCCGCTGGACACCTTCAAGATGACGGACGAGGTCAAGGCGCTCAAGGTCTAAGGACCGCGCGCTCAGGAGAAGGAGTGAAACCATGAAACATCTAGAGACGATCTTTTCCGGCTTCGGGGGGCAGGGCGCCCTCTTCGCCGGTCAGCTCCTGGCCTACGCCGGTATGGCGGACGGCCTGCAGGTCACCTGGATCCCCTCCTACGGACCGGAGATGCGGGGGGGCACGGCCCACTGTACCGTCATCGTCTCCGAGGAGGAGATCGGTGCGCCCATCATTCGCCAACCGGGCGCCGCCGTAGTGCTGAATCTGCCTTCGATGAAGAAGTACGAGCCCCTGGTCAAGTCCGACGGCATCCTCGTCGTCAACGAGTCGCTCATCGAGACGCGGAGCGACCGCGACGACATCCGCGTCCTCTACGTCCCCGCCAGCGACATCGCCACCGAGCTGGGCAATCCCCGCATGGCCAACATGGTGCTGCTGGGCGCCCTCATCGAGGCGACGGGCATCGTCGACCCCGAGAGCATTCTGGAGCAGCTGGAGGAGCACCTCTCCGAGCGCCAGCGCAAGTGGGTGGAGCCGAACCGCGAGGCCCTGAAGCGGGGGGCCGAGCGGGCCCGCCAGTGAACTGAATGACTGAGAACCCCGGCAGCTTGCCGGGGTTCTCAGTGTTGAAAAGCTTATCGCTCCCACGCGTAGAGGTAGGCCCGACCCCGCTTGCCCACCTGCTCGATCTGCCCCATCTCCCGCAGGCAGTAGACCATCTTCTGAGCCAGGCGGCGCGGCCCATCGAGAGCGTGGGCAAGATCCGCCGTCGTGAAGAGCGCGGGCAGCGCCGGGGGGAGGAGCGCGCCCACGTCCGCCGGCGTCTCGAAGAGCCGGCGTTCCACTACCTCCAGCAGCCGGCGCTCCTCCGTCACCCAACCGCCGCGCCGCCAGCGCCGGCCGGTATAGCGCCGCACCTCCTCCTCCTGAGTGAGAAGGACCTCCAGGCTGAAGTTCGGCTCCGTGAAGAGCTCGGGAAAGCTGACCAGCTCCCAGAAGAGCGCCTCGACGCGCCCGCGCTTGGGCGACTTGCGTCGCCGGGGCGCCTCCTCGCCCTCCCGTGGCAGCTTCACGAGCCACTTTTCGTGAGCGATGGGGTAGACGAGCCGCAGCGGGTGGTGAGGCACGAGCTGCGCCAGCTTCACCTTGATCTTTGAGAAGCTGCCCGTCTGGATCTCGACGAGCAGGTCACCGCGCACGAGATCGATGACGTAACCGCTGAGGGGGACCTCGAAGCGATCCCCGGGACGCGCGTACCACGCCTTGAGGGCCGCGTGGAGCGCCCTCTCGTTCAACAGCCCGATCCCCGAAGATGTGGTCGACGTCACGCCCGTCCCCCGATCTCTATCTCGTTACCGGGGCCAGTGTACTACGGCTTCCGGGCCCAGCCAAGCAGGCTCTCAACCACTGCCCTAGAGCTATCGCATTTGACGCTCACAGCCCCGTCCCGGGGCGCTTGGGCAAAAAACCGGCTTTTGCGCTCCAGGCTTTACGCCAGATTCGCCCCCGAGACGGGGGCTACGAGCACTTTTCAGCCAAGTGCGCTAGCCCTGGCCACTACCCACCGCGGGCTTTTCTGCTACACTATGGAGGGTGAGCTGCGCAGTTCCAAAGAAACAGAGGCTTGTGCCTGCCCGCCGAGCACCCAAAGGACGGCTTGACTAACGACTGCGCCACCATACGACTGACTTCCCTGAAAGAAGGGGGATGAACCGCAAAGGGCGCAGAGGTCGCAAAGACAACTTAATATTTCTAAGGTTTACGCCTCGATGAGTTAATAATCCTTATCTCAACTTTGCATTCTTGGCGCCTTTGCGTGAGTTTCGCAGTTCTTTCAGGAGAGCCTTTCTTCAGTAGAGTCACGACTCATTTTCGAGAGGAGCGTCATGAAGTACGGAATCTACATTCCCCCTTTTGGTGAGTACGCCGACGCGCGCGCCGTCGCCGAACTCGCCCACGAGGCCGAGGAGGCCGGCTGGGACGGCCTCTTCATCTGGGATCACATCGTTATGGGCTGGACGGACCGCGTCATCGACCCCTGGATCGCCCTGACGGCCGCCGCCATGGAGACCGAACACCTGCGCCTCGGCCCCCTGGTCACCCCCCTGCCCCGCCGGCGTCCCTGGAAGGTGGCCCGGGAGACGGCCTCCCTCGACCAGCTCTCCGACGGACGCCTCACCCTGGGCGTGGGGCTGGGCTATGGAGAGCACGAGTTCGCGACCTTCGGCGAACCTACCTCGGCGCGGACGCGCGCGGCCATGCTCGACGAGAGCCTGGAGATGCTGACGAGCCTCTGGAGCGGGGAGGAGGTGGACTACGACGGAGTTCACTACCGGATGGAGAGGACCCGCTTCCTGCCCCGCCCCCGGCAGAAGCCCCGCATCCCCATCTGGGTGGCAGGGCTCTGGCCCAACAAGGCCCCCTTCCGGCGCGCCGCCCGCTGGGACGGCGTCTTCCCCCTCCCCGTCAACGTCGAGCGGAACCTGACGCCCGATGAGATCCGCGAGATCGTCGCTTACATTCAACAGCACCGGGAGGACGACGCCCCCTTCGACGTGGCCCACAGCGGCGCCACGTGGGGAGATGCGACCCACCGGCGCTCCCAGGTCGCGCCCTACACCGACGCAGGGGTGACCTGGTGGCTGGAGAACATCAACCCCTGGCGCTTCGAGTGGGAGGGGGAGGGGCCCTGGCCCTTCGAGGCCATGCGGCAGCATATTCTCGAAGGGCCGCCCGCCTAGCCGGGGCGACCTTCTCGTAACGACGATGACACGTAGAGCGAGAATCGGCGTGGCGCTGGGCGGCGGGGGGCTGCGCGGCCTGGCCCACATCGGTGTGTTAAAGGTGCTGGAGAGCTCGGAGATCCCCATCGACTACCTGGTGGGGACCAGCATGGGCGGGATCCTCGCCGGGCTCTACGGTGCGGGGCTCTCCGCACAGGATCTGGAGGCGCTGGGGGCGCAGGCGGGCATCCTGGAGTTCGCCACACCGGAGCCCCACGCTCGCGGGCTCCTGGGCCACGGCAAGCTGCGAGACTACTTCATCAACGTGGTGGGCGGCGAAAACCTGACCTTCGAAGATCTCAGGATACCTGTCGCCATGATCGCAGCTGACGTGGAGACGGGCGAGCGCGTGATCCTCAAGGAGGGGCCCCTCATCCCGGCCATGCTGGCGACCTCGGCCTTCCCCCTCATCTTCGGCCCCGTCTATCACCAGGGTCACTGGCTGGTGGACGGAGGGGTGGTCAACAATCTCCCCGTGGACGTGGCGCGCCTGCTGGGAGCCGACCGCGTCATCGGCGTCGACATTCCACCGCGGGTGGAGCTGGCGCGGCACGGGAAAGAGGTCTCCGCGGCACGCCTCTCCCTCCGCTCGCTCCTGCCCTTCTCCGGTGACTCCTTCGACTGGAAGCTCCCCTTCCTCATCGCCGAGTCGAGCGTCGCCCTCACCATCGCCATCGTCAACCGCCGGCGGCTCTCGCTCAACCCGCCCGACCTGCTGCTCAAGGTCGATCTGCCCAACATGGGCACCTTCATCACCAAGGACAACCGGAGCATCATCGCAGCCGGGGAACAGGTCGCCTGGAACGAGCTGACCCGCCTGCAGGCCCTGCGGGATCGTCCCCGGCCCTCTCGTTGGCGGCGGCGTCTACAGGAGAGGCTGCTGCGCCTGCGCCGGGCCCGCGAGGCCTACCGCCAGCCCCTTCACCCGCTCTTCCCCTGACGCGGTTCTCCCTGCCGGGAGAGCGCGGGCGTATCCCCCTTGGGAAGCCGGAGAACAGCCAGGCTGCCCAGGGCCATCACGACCCCGCCCGCGACGAAGGGCACCCGCAGGTTGAAGAAACTGCCCAGCCAGCCGCCGACGAAGGGGCCCACGGCGCTCGACATGGAGACCGCCATGGTGTCCAGGCCATAGGCCATCCCCGCCCGGCCCTCGGGCGCCAACCGCCCCACGTAGGTACTGATACCCGCCAGCGTGCCGCCGATGGCGATCCCCATGAAGAACTGCCAGATGACGAGCCAGGGGTAGGAGGTGGTGAGCCCCTGGAGCACGAGGGCCGCTCCCGCGACCACGCCGCAGATGAAGAGGATGGGGCGCTCGCCGTGGCGGTCGATGAGGTTACCGAAGAGGGGGGCCGCGATGGCCCCACTGATGCCGGAGACGGTCATCAGGAGGCCGGAGGCTGAACCCAGGAGCGGGCTGCCGTCCAGAATCTGCTCGACGAGGAGGGGCTGAACGGGGATAGTGAAACGGATGCCCACCCGGAGGAGGAAGCGCAATCCCAGCACCAGGGCCAGGACCGAGCTGGCGAGGACGACGGAGAAGTTCTCTCGCAGGCTAGGCCAGAAGGGGCGGCGCTCCTCTTCGGGAGGGGGCGAGAACTCCTCCTTCACCCCCCACAGAATGATGAACCCCGCCATGACGAGAAAGGCGGCGGTGACCCAGAAGACGGTTCGATAACCCAGGTAGTCGGCGATGAGCCCGCCGGCTACCGGACCTAACGTCTGCCCGAGGAAGATGGCCATCTGCAGGCGGCCCAACGCACGCCCCAGCTGATCCCGCGGCGCGCTGCTGGCGACGAGGACCCTCGTCGCCGTCACCGTCCCCGTCAACCCCCCCTGCACGAGACGCAGCAGGGTCAGCTGCTGGACGTTGCCGGCGAAGCCCATGAGCAGGATCACAACGCTGCCGCTGAACATGGCCCGCTCCACCATCACTTTGCGCCCGTAGCGATCGCTCAGCGTCCCCCAGATGGGGCCCATGATCCCCATGGCGAAGGCCGTCGCCGCCGAGACGATGCCCGTCCACGAGGCCACCGCAGACTCCTCCACCCCCAGGAACTCCACATAGTAGGCCAGGATGGGAATGAAAGCTGCGAAGCCCACGACCGCCAGAAGCTCCGCCCACCATACGGCCCTCAAATTCTTGCGCCACCTACTCGCCATTGCACCTCCCACAGGACAGCCGTTGAAAGCCGCCGTCCCCCTTACCCTCCAGTTGTGAGCTGAGCTAAGCATATCACCAGACGCCGCCGGAGCAAGGAGCGCCCCAACTTAGGGCTATCGGATGTGGCTGAAAAGTGCTCGTAGCCCCCCGTCTCGGGGCGAACCTGGCGTAAAGCCTGGAGCGCACAAGCCGGTTTTTTGCCCAAGCGCCCCGGGGACGGGGCTGCCAGCGTTCAATGCGCTAGCCCTACGCCCCAACTCTGGTTTGGTACTCCGGCGGGAAGGCGTTACAATAACCGGCGGAGATCGCAGAGATCCAGACGCACCGTTGGAACCTGAGGAGACAGAGACCATGGCAAGCGAAGAGAGATTGGTGGAGCCGGACTGTAGAGAGGCGCCTGGAGAGGACACCAAGAGCGCCTTCGCAGCCCTGGAGCGGGCGGTCCACGCCGCACTGGAGACCTACTCGAACGTCCACCGGGGCACGGGCCACTTCTCGATGGCCTCGACCGCCCTCTTCGAGAGGGCACGCGAGGTGGTCCTGGAGTACCTGGGGCTGGACGCGGAAGATCCTACGGTCGTCTTCTGCACGCCGCACCGCGCCGACGTCCTCACCGGCTTGCTGCCCGCCGGCGCCTACCAGGTCCTCTCCAGCGCCGACCTGGGCCTGCCCCTGGGCCTGCGCGCCGTCGCCGTCGCCCGCGGCGCGCTGCCCAAAGGCAGACCCTTCGAGACAGGAGGCGGGGTCGTCAAGCTCGTCTCCGACGACTCCGTCGTTTGGGCCGATGCACCGGAGCGCTTCGAGGCAGGAACGCCCCCCGTCGTCAACGTCGTCGCCTTCGCCAAGGCCCTCCAGCTCACCCGCATCTACGGGGAGGACGCCTTCAAGGCGCGGGAGGAGAGCCGTCCCGTCGTCGCCCTCCTCTACCAGGACGATCTCATGGAGCTGCAGGGACGTGCGCTCCTGCGCGCCCTGCAGGCGGAGCACATCGGAAGGGGCATCGAGGTGCCGACGACGAAGGGCGCGCGACCCTACGTGAACTTCGACAACGGCGCCAGCACCCCCACCTTCGCGCCCATCTGGGAGAGCGTGCGGCGGACCTGGCGCCAGCCGGAGGAGGTGCAGCGCGCGCTCATCGACGAGGTGCGCGCCCTCTGCCTCGACTACCTGGGGGCCTCCCCGGAGAGCTACGACATTCTCTTCTGCTCCAACGCCACGGAGGCGCTGAACCTCTTCACCCTCGGCTTACCCCCCGAGGAGGAGGGAAGCGCGACGGTGGTCGTGAACACGCTTCTCGAACACCACGCCAACGAGCTCCCCTGGCGCTACCGCTCCGACGTGGAACTCCTCACACTGCCCGTCGACGACGAGGGCTTCCTCAATCCGGACGAGCTCGAGGCCCACCTGCAGGCCTACAACCGGGATCACGCCCACGGCAGGCAGCGCATCCGCCTCGTCGCGGTGAGCGGCGCCTCCAACGTCCTGGGCTCCTTCAACGACGTGCAGGGCCTCGCCCGCCTCGCCCACGTCTACGGCGCCGAGGTGCTCGTGGACGCCGCCCAGCTGGTGGCCCACCGGGCCATCGAGATGGAGGCCTGGGGCATCGATCACCTGGTCTTCTCGGCCCACAAGGTCTACGCCCCCTTCGGGAGCGGCGCCATCGTCACCCGCCGGGGCCTTCTGCGCTTTGCGCCCGCGGACGAGGGAGCCGTCTGCTGTTCGGGCGAGGAGAACGTCGTGGGCGTGGTCGCCCTGGGTAAGGCTCTCGACCTGCTGCGGCGCGTCGGGCTCGACGTGGTAGAGAGCGAGGAGCGCGTTTTAACGGGCCGGCTGCTCCAAGGGCTCCAGGCCATCGACGGTGTGCAGATCTTCGGCGTTCAGGGCCCCCGGTCGCCCCGCTTCGACGACAAGAGCGCCGTGGTCGCCTTCAGCTTCGACGCCATCCCCCACAACCTCGCGGCGAAGTTTCTGGCCGAGCGCGGGGGCATCGGCGTGCGCAACGGCTGCTTCTGCGCCCACCCCCTCGTCAAGCACCTGATGCACATCCAGAGGTGGCGCGAGCTGCTGGCGGAGGTGGGCCTTGCCGTCGTGCCCCGCTTCACGACCCGCGTACTCCCCGGCGTGATCCGCGCCAGCCTGGGCCTCGAAAACGACGAGGAGGACGTGGAGATCTTCCTGGAAGCCGTAGCGGCGATTGCAGCGGAGTCCCAGCCCCTGCTGAACCGCTTCCTCGGCTCCACTTACAACGGCACCCCCTTCCTGCCGGGGCGGGAGGTCGTGGGCGAGATGGCGACCTTCGTCCGCGAGCGCCTGACCCGCGTCTTCGGGAACGAGATTGAGACGGAATCTCAATCCACGCCCCTGGCCCCGAATCCCTGATCCCCTATTCGTAGAACGCCGGCCCGTAGTCCCCAGGGGTGCCGGAGATTACACCCCCGGCCCAGAGGGGGCAGCCACTTCTTACTTCTCTCTTCTCGCTTCGCACTAACCTTGCTCGAACCGGAAGCCCCCGGTGAAAAGCTCCTGCTCGCCGGAGGAGGCGTGACGCCGGTCGTCCTCTCGCCGAGTCGTGCTACAATCCTTTCAGAGACGAAGGAGGTCACCATGACAGATCCAAGACCACAGGAATCCTCGGGCTGCTCCCAGGCGCTCGCCATCCTCTTTATGCTGGGGTGGCTGCTGCTCGTCCCCTTCGGGGGCGCCCTACTCATCAACCTGGCGCTGGACGATCCCGCACGGGCTAGCAGCGTCGTTCTGACGCTGTTTACCGGCGGCGTCCTGGCGGCACCCTACGTGGCGATCGCCCTCTTCACGCGTCGCCGCTCCGGCTGGGAGAAGGTGAACGCTCTGGCAGCGGGATTCACTGCGGTCGCGGGCTACGTGGCCCTCGACGCCCTGCTCCGCGCCTTTCTGCCGGGGGAGCCCAACCTCCTGGCGGCGCTGCGCCTGCTGCTCTTCCCGCCCTACCTCTGGCTCGCGGCGCGCTTCGTGCCCCGCCTCGCCGACCACGAACTCGAGCACTCCGTCGCCGAGTGGCTGGGCCTGGTGGGAAACCGCGCCTCGACCCTCTGGCTGGCGTTGGCCCTGGCGGCCCTCTGCACCCTCCCCTGGCCCCTTACCGGCGCGCTGGGGGACGTCATCCAGACGCTGGCCTTCCTCCTGCAGGGGAGCGCCGCCATTCTCCCGCCCCTCTTCCTCTTCTGGGGCCTGCTCTTCCGCCTCTGGACCGAGCGCCTGGCCCGCTCGTGGCTGGCGGCGCTCCTCGTCATCCTGACCTACGGGCTCTTCATCGCCGCCCAGGTGCTGCCCGGCGGCGCGTGGGGCGCCCTCCCGCAGGGGCTTGTCCTGCCGCTCCTGGCCCTCCTCCTCACCGAACTCCGCGCCCGGGGCAGGAGCGTCTGGCCCCTCGTCCCCCTCGCCTTGCTCGTCCTCGTCGTCCCCCGGCTCTTCACCGACCCCCGGGACGTCGCCCTCCAGGGCATCCCTGAGATTCAGCACATCATCGCTTACGGGGTGACCTGGGTGCTGGTCGCTCTGGCAGGTCTGTCCCTCTGGCTCCTGCGGACCTTCGCCCCCCAGATCTTCGGCCCCGAGCAGGAGGGACATCGCATCTGGTCCTACGTCGCCCTCGCCGCTGCGGCCCTCCTCTGGCTGGGGTGGCTGCTGCTCTACGTCACCCTGGGCAACCCCGGCTTCTACAACGACGGCTTCCTCATCATCATGGAGGAGCAGGCCGATCTCGACGCCGCCTACGAGATAGAGGTGCGCGAGGAGCGGCTGCAGTACGTCTACGACACACTGCGGACGACGGCGCAGGAGAGCCAAGCGCCCGTGCGCGAGGCCCTGGACGACGCAGGCTTGCCCTACCGCCCCTACTACCTCATGAACATGATCCGCGTCGACGGATACCGCTGGCGGATGGGCGCCTACGAGGAACTGCCGGGGGTGGACCGGGTGATCCTCAACCCCAACGTCCGTGAGTACCCCAACCGCATCCCCATCTCCGGCGTCACCGGTGAGGGCGCCCTGGGGACAACCATCGACGGGCTAGTTCCGAACCTGCAGGCCATCAACGCCCCTGCCGCCTGGGATCTGGGCGTGACGGGCGCAGGCATCGTCGTGGGCGGGCAGGACACCGGCTACGACTGGAGCCATCCGGCGCTCCAACCCCACTACCGGGGCTGGGACGGCTCTACCGCCACCCACGACTACAACTGGCACGACGCGTGGGCCGATTCGGAGGTCCCCTTCGACGACGGGGAGCACGGGACCCACACCCTGGGCACCGTCCTTGGCAACGACCCCGACGGGCGCCGGGTGGGCGTAGCCCCCGACGCCGTGTGGATCGGCTGCCGCAACATGCGCCGCGGTCTGGGGAACCCGGGCGCCTACGCCGCGTGCTCGGAGTTCTTCCTGGCCCCCTACCCGCTGGGGGGCGACCCCTTCACCGACGGGGACATCATCCGGGCAGCCCACGTCGTCAACAACTCCTGGGGCTGTCCGCCGGAGGAGGGCTGTCACGCCGAGACCCTCGAGCCGGCGATGGACGCCCTGCGCGCCGCGGGGATCATGATGGTGGTGAGCGCCGGGAACGACGGCCCGACCTGCGGCACCGCCGCGACGCCTCCCGCCAACTACGACAGCGTCTTCTCCGTGGGCGCGACGAACAACCAGGGGCTGATCGTCGGCTTCAGCAGCCGCGGCCCCGTGGAGGACGGGATCAAGCCGGATGTGAGCGCACCCGGCTTCAACATCCTTTCGAGCACCCCCGGTGGGGACTATGGCTACGCCAGCGGCACCTCGATGGCAGGGCCCCACGTCGCCGGGTTGGTGGCCCTCCTCTGGTCGGCGGAGCCCGACCTCATCGGCGACATCGCAGCGACGGAGGCGCTGATCTGCGAGACGGCGGACGCCCAAGCCGTGGAGGAGAGCTGCCCCGCCGAGCTGACGGGGGTCGAGGAGCTGGTGGCCTCGGTCGAGGAGGGGGGCGGCTGCGCCTGCGGCGGCGTGACCGGGGTGCCCAACAACGTCTACGGCTGCGGCGTCCTCGACGCCGGGGCCGCCGTCGAGGCGGCCCTGGCCCGGTAGCGCCGCAGACGGTCACCGGCGCCGGCGGGCCAGCTCCTGCCGCACGGCAGCGAGCGTCAGGTCGCGGGTGGCCAGCACCACCAGGAGGTGGTAGAGGAGGTCGGCGGCCTCGGCGGTCAGCCGCTGGTCGCTCTGCCCCTTCGCCGCGAGGATGACCTCGACGGCCTCCTCCCCCACCTTCTTCAGGGCCTCGTCGGGGTCGGCGAGCAGCGACGCGGTGTAGGAGCCGGGAGGCGCCGTGCTCTTGCGCTCCAGGATCACGTCGAAGAGCTCGTCCAACAGGTCACCGCTCTCCGGCTCCTCTGGGGGCAGAGGGCGCAGCTCCCCCTCCCCGGTGAACGCGCGGTAGAAGCAGCTCCGCGCCCCGGTGTGGCAGGCGGGCCCCGCCGGTCGGACCCTGAGCAGCAGCGTGTCGCCATCGCAGTCGACCCGGATCTCGCACACGCGCTGCACGTTCCCCGACGTGCCGCCCTTCTGCCAGATCTCCTGCCGGCTGCGGCTCCAGAAGGTCGCCAGGCCCGTCTCGCGGGTGAGGCGGAGGGCCTCGGCGTTCATCCACGCCACCATCAGCACCGCGCCCGTCACCGCGTCCTGGACCACCGCCGGGATGAGGCCCCGCTCATCGAATTTCAAGTCGAAGGCGTTCATTTCCGTGTCTCCTTTTCCTAATACCGGACGACGACGCCCTCTTCTGCCAGAAAGGCCTTCACCGTATCGATGGTGAGCACCTGGTCGTGGAAGAGCGAGGCGGCGAGGGCCGCATCGGCCCGGCCCGCGGTGAGGACTGCGGCGAAGTGAGCCGGGGTCCCCGCGCCTCCGCTGGCGATGACCGGGACGGGCACCGCCTCCGCCACGGCCCGCGTCAGCGGTACGTCGTACCCCGCCAGCGTGCCGTCGGCGTCCATGCTGGTGAGCAGGATCTCCCCGGCCCCCAGCTCCACGCCCCGCCGGCACCAGGCCAGTGCATCCAGCCCCGTGGGGATGCGACCGCCGTTGATGTAGACCTCCCAACAGGGAGCTTGCGCTCCGGGGAGGCGCCGGGCGTCCACGGAGAGGACGACGCACTGGCTCCCGAAGCGCTCGGCAGCCTCCGTGAGAATCGCGGGCGTGCGCACCGCCGCCGAGTTGATGCTGACCTTGTCGGCGCCGGCGAGAAGCAGACGGCGCACGTCCTCGACGCTGCGGACACCGCCCCCCACGGTGAAGGGCATGAAGACCTCCACCGCCACCCGGCGCACGATCTCGGTCAGCGTATCGCGCCCCTCGGGCGTGGCGGAGATATCGAGGAAGATCAGCTCGTCGGCGCCCTGGGCATCGTAGGCCCGCGCCTGCTCCACGGGGTCACCGGCGTCGCGCAGGTTCATGAAGTTGACCCCCTTGACCACGCGTCCGTCCTTCACGTCCAGGCAGGGGATGATCCGCTTGGCCAGCATGGTTCACGCCCCTGCTGCGGCGCCGACTTCCAGCGCCTCCGAAAGGTCGATCTGCCCCTCGTAGAGCGCGCGCCCCACGATGACGCCCGCCAGTCCGGCCTTCCGCACCCGGCGGAGATCGTTCAGCTCACCCACACCCCCGGAGGCGATGACCTCCAGACCGGTGACCTCCGCCAGCGCCGCCGTCGCCGCGACGTTGACGCTGGCACCGGTGCCGTCGCGGGCGATGTCGGTGAAGACGAGCCGGCGCCCGCCCAGCCCGGCCCAGCGCGCTGCCAGCACCTCGGCGCGGATGCCGCCGGCGTACTGCCAGCCGCGGGTGCGGACCCAACCGTCTCGCGCGTCGATAGCCACGGCGATACGCGAGGGCCCGAACGCCGCCAGCGCCGCCTCCAGGAGCGCGGGCTCTTCGACGGCGACGGTGCCCAGCACCACCCGCTCCACGCCCAGATCGAGCGCCCGGCGGATAGCGGGCAGATCCCGCAGCCCACCGCCGAACTGCACCCGCAGCCCCGTGGTGAGGATGCCAGCGAGGGCGTCCAAGTTGGCGTCCCCGGCGGCGTCGAAGGCGCCGTCGAGGTTGACGACGTGGAGCCACGTCGCCCCCGCCTGCTGCCAGCGCCGGGCTACCGCGAGGGCATCACCGGCGTAGGCGGTCTCACGCTCGGGATCGCCCTGGATCAACCGCACCACACGCCCCCGCCGCAGATCGATGGCGGGGTAGATCGTAAAGTCGTTCATCGCTCCTTCTCCTTTTTCGTAGTCCGGCAGTCATGCAGTCGCATAGTCGAACGATTGGACGGTCGCTTTCACTGCCCAGACTACGTGACCACTTGACTATCTGACTATGGGACTACTCGACTACCCGACGAAATTACTCAGGATCTGCAAGCCGACACCCTGGCTCTTTTCCGGGTGGAACTGAATGCCGATCACGTTTTCGCGCCCCACCACGCAGGCGAAGCGCCCGCCGTAGTCGGAGACCGCCAGGACGTGGTCGGAGCGAGGCTCGCAGACGTAGGCGTGGTTGAAGTAGGCCCACGAATGCGGGGGCACGTCATCGAAAAGCGGGCTTTCGACGACGGGCGTCACCTGATTCCAACCGGTGTGGGGCACCTTGAACTCGGCGGGCAGATCGAATCTGACTACGCGACCGGGCAGGAGCCCCAGCCCTGCGTGCCGCCCGCCCTCCTCACCCTCCTCGAAGAGCACCTGCAGCCCCACGCAGATCCCCAGGAAGGGCGTGCCCCGCATGGCTACCTCACGGATAGGGGCGACGAGGTTGAGCCGTCGCAGGTTCGCCATGCAGTCCCCGAAGGCGCCCACCCCCGGCAGCACCACCTTCTCCGCCGCCAGCACCCTCTCGGGTTCGCGGGTCAGCGTCACTCCGGCGCCGGCGGCCCGCAGCGCCTTCTCCACCGAGCGGACGTTCCCCGCACCGTAGTCGATCAAAGCGATCATCTTCCTGCTCCTCCCGGTGACGCCAGCGCTTCCATCATGGCGCGGTAGCGGACAGGCTCCTCTTCGAAGACGTAGGTCACGGGCGTCACCACCACCCCGCTCCCCCCGGCCGCCCGCAGCTCGGTGACGGCCCGGAAGAGATCCTCGCGATTGACGATGATCTGGACGGCATACCACCCGCCGGCGGCGACACTCTCGGCCAGCACCGGCGAGATCGTCGGCCCTTGAAGGCCCGCCAGAGTGGGCCGGTCGCGCATCCGCCGGGCGATGGCCTCCGGCGACTCGCCGCGCATGTTGGCCGTGACCAGCAGGTGCTCTCGAGCCCGCAGATAGGCCTCGGTGAACTCCAGGAGGACGCGCGCGACATGCAGGGCCTCGGGACGGACGTTCAGGGACGCCCGGTTGGCGATGAGCGCCGCCTGAGAGTCGAGGATCACGCCGTCGGCCAGCGGGCGCAGGCGGTTGTCGCGCAGCGTCTGCCCCGAGGAGACGAGGTCGGCGATGCAGTCGGCGTAACCGATAGCCGGTGCCACCTCCAGCGTGCCTTCGGCGGGAACGAGGGTGAAGGAGTTGATGGCGTGCCCCTCCAGGAAGTCCCGTGTCAGGTTGGGAAACTTGGTCGCGACCCGCAGCGGACGCTCCAGGGCTCGGGCCTGCCCGGCGAGCCGGGCCACGCTCCCCACCTCCGTCCACGCCTCGGGGACGGCCATGGTCAGCCGGCAGCCGCCGAAGCCGAGGGCGTCGTGGAGCACGAGGATGGCGCCGTTGCCCCCGTGCTCGGCGGTCACGTCCATGCCGGTGATGCCGAAGTCGACGCTGCCGTCCCGCACGCTGACGACAATGTCGCCGGGTCGCTGGAAGAGCACCGTCACCTCGGGCAGCGCCGGGATGGAGGCGGCGTACTGGCGGGGGTTGGGCTTGTGGATGGCGAGGCCACAGGCGGCGAGAAAATCCACGGCATCCTGAGCCAGCCGCCCCTTGCTGGGGAGGGACAGGCGAAGGTCTTGACGTTCTTGCATTGAGGATCTCCTTCCATAGAAAAAGCCCCCCGGACGACCCAGGGGGCTGTAAGTTCAATCTCGCGCTCTGCTACTCAGTTGCGCAGGGGCTGACCTCCCGAGTCGGGTGGCACAGAGCGATGATGGTGGTGCAGAGCGGAAAGCGCGCGTTTCATCTTCATGGTCCAGATTCTACCACGGTCTAGAGGGCGGTCAAATGGCGGGTTTGGCGTCCTCGGGGCGGTTCTGCCACGGTAGCGCCCGAGAACTAACGCACCTCGATCTCTGTCAAGCGTATGCTGTCCCCCTCCGCCTGCCCCTCCACAAAGATAGGCAGGCGCACACCGTCAGTCAGACCGTAGAGCCCCACCTGTAGCGTATAGCTGCCGGGCGGCGCGTCCTCGGCGACGGAGAGAGTGTGCGGGTCGGCCACCAGAACCTCGGGCGCCCAGCGGGTCGTCGGCAGGCGGTTCTCCACCGGCTCGTTATCCTGCTGGCCCCAGAGGAAGTTGTCCGTTGCCGCGTTATAGGTCTCCCCCACCAGATGAACGAAGACCTTGTACCGGTCCTCGAGGGGGGACTCGGTCTGCCAGTAGAGGGTGACCTCCAGGCTCCCCCCCGCCTCGACAGACGTGTGCGGCAACGAGTAGCCCCGGAGGTGGATGGAGGGACCTAACCGAACGTCCAGGGGATGTTCGATGGCCTCCTCGCTGGCGGTGGGCAACGTTCCCTCCGCGGGCTGCAGGGCGAAACGCCCCACCTCGACCGCGTCCCCCTCCGCCGTGGGGATGAGAACCCGGTAGTGTCCGGGGGGCAGGTCGGCGGAGAGGGGCAGAGCGACGAGTTGAGCACTCAACGTCGTCCCATTGGCATAGGTGGGAGGAACGAGGAGCGTGCGCACCTGTGGCCCCGTGAGCAGGACGAGCAGCTCCTCGTCAGGCGGTCGGCGCCAGTAGAGGGAGAGGTAGGCGGTGTCCCCTGTTTGGTAGCGCGGCAGGGGCGGATGGTACCCTGCCAAGCTCCCCGAGAAGTCGGTGCAACAGGAGGGGATCTGGACCTCCAGGGGCTCAGGCACTTCGAAGTAGGGGGCGAGGGCATACAGCAGGGCAGCACGTGCCTGAGTGCGCGCGTAGAGGGTGAGAGTGTTCTCCTCAAGTTCCCAGGTGCGGGAGACGAGTGCACGCTCGTCCAACCACTGCGGCACACGCCCGTGAGGGTCCATCTCCTGGGCAGCGGGCGTCGTCACCAGCCAGAGTCCCTCGGTTTCGTCCCAGGCCTCCGAGAGACGCGCTGCAACCTCGTCCGCGTGGGGGGAGAGACCGTCGGGAATGGGATACCAGGCGTCGCCATAATGAGCATCGAAGACGGGCCACACCTCATCAGTGTAGAGGACGACGGAATCGCCGGAGCGTCGCTGCTCTTCCAACAAGCGCACCAGGGTGACGAAGTCGTCTCGGAGGTAACGGGGTGCGTAATAAGCCGGCAGCGTTCCGAGAAATGAAGCCAGGATGCCGGCCGCGGCCAACAGACCCAGAGAGCGGCGGCGGAAGCGCAACCAACCTACAAGTGACCAGCCCAAGGTGGCGTAGAAGAGGGGGGCGAGAGGCAAGAGATAGCGGGCCTCGACCTGCGGTGTGTAGAAGAGGGCCCTGGGCTGCGTGAGCGACCAGATAATCAAGGGCGGCACACCTATCCCCAGAATAGCCAGAAGCAACCCGGGACGGGGAGGGGCGGCCGAGACCTCGGACCGCCGGCGCAGAATCAGAAGCAGACCGGCGACAAGGAGGGCGCAAACGAGAAGCGCGGGCAGGAGATGGCGCTCAATGTCCGCAGAGATACCCTGGGTGAGAAGCACCGCATTCAACTTCAGGACGAAGTCCAGGGAGGCGGGCTCGCGCAAGGACGACCAGGAGCGCATTCTCGGCAGGGCCAGGGCCAGCCAGGGAAGGACAACGAGGGCCACGCCGACTTGCGCCACCAGCCAACGCTTCCAGAAGCGCAGGCGCTCTCGCCGGAAGAGTCCGACCACGAAGACGAAGAGGTTCTCCACGAGAACCAGCACAATGGCGGCGTAGATGGTGTAGAGAGCACCCAACGTGGCCAACGCCCAGGCCAGCCAACTACGGCGACGTGGTTGTGACTCGATGAGCCGGAGGGTGAAGTAGAGGGAGAGAAGAGAGCAGAGCCCCGCCAGCACGTACATGCGCAGCTCCTGGGACCACCAGATGTGGAAGCGGGAGAGAGCCAGGAGCCAGAGCGCTGCCACGCCTACGCCAGGGGTACGGGAGAGACGCCGTCCCAGGGGCACCATCACCGCCACCGTGAGGAAAGAGTGGAGGACGGTGAGGTAGCGTAGGACGAAGGGACCCTCTCCTGCCAGCCGCTGCCAGATCCACAGGAACCAGAAGTAGAGGGGTGGATGGACGTCGGAAGCTGTCCAGAGGGTAGCGTCAACGAAGTCGAGACGGGCAGCGTAGATGGAAAGTCCCTCGTCCCACCAGACGCTCTGAGCACCTAGACGATAGACACGTAAGGCGAAGGCCACGAGCAGACCTACGAGAACAAGGGTGCGTCGCAGTCGTCCTTGATTCAAAGATCGATCTCCTTAAAAAAGCCCGGACTACACGGAAGGGCAGCCGGGCGCCGATTACACAAGGCCTATCATCCCTCAAAAGTAGGAATGACACAAGGAGCAGATAGACCGGTCCTTGGCGTCTGCGGCGCTTCGCGTTACAATGCCCCCACGAGCGACCGAAAACGGAGGTGCTTGCGACGTGAGTCTCGATGCTCTGCTGAGCGCGCTGCGCGCCGATCCCAACTTCATCCGCAACGTGACCGCCTGGCGGACCCTGCCGGCGCAGGGCGCCGACGGGCGTCCCTGGTCGGGCGACCTGGACGGACGTCTGGCGGAGGCGGCGGCGCAGCTGGGCATCCCCTCCCTCTACGCCCACCAGGCGGAGGCGGTCGAGGCGGCGCTGCGGGGCCGGGACGTCGTTCTGGCGACGGGCACGGCCTCGGGCAAGACGCTGGGCTACACCCTCCCCCTCCTCAACACCCTCCTGCGCGACCCCCAGGCGACGGCGCTGCTCCTCTTCCCCACGAAGGCGCTGGCCCACGATCAGATCGCCACGCTGGAGCGCTGGCGCGCGCTGCTCGACACTCCCCTCCCCCTCCGCCCCTACGACGGCGACACGCCCCAGCGTCACCGGGCCACCATCCGCAAGGAGGCGCGGGTCGTCGTCACCAACCCCGACATGCTGCACGTGGGCATCCTGCCCCACCACACGAAGTGGATGCGCTTCTTCAGCGGGCTGCGCTACGTGGTTCTGGACGAGATCCACACCTACCGGGGCGTCTTCGGCAGCCACGTCGCCAACGTGCTGCGCCGGCTGCGCCGCGTGGCCCACTTCTACGGCGCCTCTCCCCAGCTGATCACCGCTTCGGCGACCATCGCCAACCCCCAGGCCCTGGCGGAGGCGCTCTGGGAGGGCGCCGTGCTCCCCGTGGAGCGGGACGGCGCCCCTTACGGCGAGCGCCACGTCCTCTTCTACAACCCGCCCCTGCGCAACGCCGCGCTGGGCCTGCGGGCGAGCGCCTCCGAGGAGGCGGCAAAGCTCGCCCTGCGGCTGCTGCGGGCGGGTGTCCAGAGCATCCTCTTCGCCCGCTCCCGGCTGAGCGTCGAGCTCCTGCTGCGGGACGTGCGGGAGCGCGCCGCCCGCGCCGGCTTCGCCCCCGAGGTAATCCAGGGCTACCGCGGCGGCTATCTGCCGCGGGAGCGGCGGGCCATCGAGGCGGATCTCCGGGAGGGGCGGACCCGCCTGGTCATCGCCACCAACGCCCTGGAGCTGGGTATCGACATCGGCGCCCTGGACGCCTCGGTGCTCGTGGGCTACCCCGGCTCCATCGCCGCCACCCGCCAGCAGATGGGACGGGCGGGGCGGCGGGCGGGCACCTCCCTCTCCATCCTCATCGCCACCCCCTCCCCTCTGGACCAGTACCTCGTAGGGCATCCGGAGTACTTCTTCGGGCGCTCGCCCGAGGAGGCCCGGACCAACGCCGACGCCCTGGCGCTGCTGGCGGCGCACCTGGCCTGCGCCGCTTTCGAACTCCCCTTCGAGGCGGGCGAACCCTTCGGGCGCCTGCCTGACGTGGAGTCCCTGCTGGAGGCGCTGGTCGCCGAGGGCCTGCTCCACCGGGCGCGGGGGGACTTCACCTGGGTGGGGGAGAGCTATCCGGCGCAGGCGGTCTCCCTGCGCTCGGCGACGGCGGACAACGTGCTGGTGCAGTTCCAGACGGCGCAGGGGTCCGTGCAGCTCATCGGCACGGTGGACCGTCCCAGCGCCGCGCGGATGGTCCACGAGGGTGCGGTCTACTTCCACGGTGGGGAGCCCCACCTGGTGCGCGCGCTCGACTGGGAGCAGGGGCTGGCGCAGGCCGACGACACCCCCGTCGACTACTACACCGTCGCCTCCGAGACGGTGGAGGTGGACTGCCTGGCCCTGCGGGAGGAGCGCGCGCTGGAGAGCGCGCGCCTCTGTGACGAGGAGGTGCTGGTGCGCAGCAAGCCCGTCGCTTACCGGCGGGTGAGCCTCACCACCCACGAGACGCTGGGCTGGGGCGAGATCGATCTGCCCGAGCAGGAGCTGGAGACGGAAGCCTGCCGCATTGTGCTGGAGGAGGCGCTCGTCGAGGGGCTGGCGGGCGAAGGCGTGCACATCGCGCCGCTGGACTACGGCCCCGAGTGGCCCGCCATCCGTGAGGGGATCCTGGCGCGGGACGAGCAGCGCTGCCGGCTCTGCAGCGCCCCGGCAGAGCCCGGGCGCCCCCTGGAGGTCCACCACCTGACGCCGCTGCGCACCTTCCTCGCCCAGCACCCCCGACCGGTGGCGAGGCGTCTGGCCCACGCCCCGGAGAACCTCCTCACCCTCTGCCCCACCTGTCACCGCAAGGTGGAGCGGGCCCGCGGCGCGCGGACGGCCCTCAGCGGCCTGGCCTACTTGCTGCGCAACCTGGCGCCCGTCTTCCTGATGTGCGATCCCGGCGACCTGGGCACCTCCGTTCAGGCACGGGACGACGAGAGCGGTCTCCCCTCCGTCATCCTCTACGATGCCATCCCCGGCGGCATGGGGCTCACGCCCCACATCGTCGAGATCTGGCCCCACCTCGCCCAGGCGGCCCACGAGCGGGTGGCGGGCTGCCCCTGCGGTGCCGGCTGTCCCTCCTGCGTGGGGCCGGCAGGCGAGAGCGAGCCCGGTGCCAAGGAGGCCACCCGGCGGCTGCTAGAACTCATGTCCCCGCTCCACAGCTCTCCTTCAGCGCCTCACCGTAGACCGGGAAGCTCCCCCGAGGAGGATCGAGGTTGATAGCCGCCTCCCGCCCGCACCGGTCGCACCGGGTCTGCCAGATGGGACAGCCGTCCACCTTCACGAACTCCGCCAGAGTGTGCCCCCGATCCTCAGCCAGCTCCAGGGCCTGGGCGATGAGCACCTGGCGCTCCGGACGACAGTAGTCGAGGCGACAGACTCCGAGAAGCCCCACGACACAATCCTTACACTTCTGCATCTCTTACCTTCCTACTTGAAGTAACCGCTGCCGATCCCCTCGCGGAAAGCGGCAAGACTCTCCTCACTGGAGGAGACAGACCAATTGATGATGGGCCACTCCCGATCGGAGGAGACCTCCAGGAGGAGCAGACCGCGTACGAGAGGATAGCGCGTGGGCAGCGCCGCAAAGGCGTCCCGAAACCAGGCAGCTTTGTCGCCCCCCTGTTCGGCGGAGGCGACCTCGGTGATCATGACGGGCTTGTTCCAGCGTACCGCGGCTTCGTACTGCCCTCCGAAGAGGTCGTCGAAGGTGCGCCACTTGGCCCAGTCCGCCGTAGCCCCCGTGCCGTGATTGAGCACCGTCGTCCCCACCCAATCGACGTAGTCGTCGCCGGGATAGTACTGGTCGGCCCACCCGTTGAGCCACATGGCGCTCCAGAGGAAGCGAACGTTCGTGGCCCCCTCCTCCCGGAAGAGCGTGACGATACGCTGGAAGGCCGCCCGGTAGTTATCGGGGTCCCCCTGCCAAGGATACCAGGAGCGCGCACCCGGCTCGGTGCTCTGCTCGTGGGCAAAGCGCAGGATGATGGGCACCTGCGCCGCACGGGCCCCGCGCGCCCAGGAGCGGATGTAGGCGTCGTGTTCGCCGGCTGCGATGCTCTGCAGCGAGTACTCGGGCTGGAAGGCCGTCGGATCGGCGAAGTTACGCTTCCAGGGCTCCCAGGTGATGACCGGCGTCAGACCCCGCTGCGTGGCTGCCAGCACGTAGCCGCCGGGGAAGGCGGGATCGTCTCCCCAGGATTGGAACCAGAGGACGTACTCCAGCTTGTGCTTGAGGGAGCGCTCGAAGCCCATCACCGAGGCGAAGTCGTCGTAGGGCACCCCGGGCATGTAGACCCCCAGCCCTACCACCCCGCCGGGATTGAGGGTCGCGACGGGCCGGGGCAGGGGGGTGGCGGTCGGCGGCGGGGTCGGTGTAGGAGTCGGCGTCGATGTGGGTGTGGCGGTGGGGGAGGGCGTCGGGGTCGGGGAGGGGGTCGCCGTAGGAGGTACCGTGGGTGTAGGAGGTAAGGGAGTGGAGGTAGCGGTGGGGGTGGCGGAAGTGACCTCACCCACCGCAGGCGGCCCCTCCGAGATCTGGGGCGCTCGACAGCCGGCGAAGAGCAGCAACGCCAGCATCACGTAGAGAGCTGCGCGCATCATCTGCACACTTGCACCTGAAGTCCGTTGGATCTTCATCGCTCTACCCTCCATCCGAAGCGACCCTGCCGAGCAGTCGCTTGAAGGGGAAGAAGGGCTTGAACTGGACGCCGTGCCAGGAGTTCTGCACGACACGGCTGAGGGTGAGGACGAAGAAGCCCGCCCAGAAGAGGCTGCCCAGGTCCGCGTTCTCCAACAGGGAGCGGGTCAGGAGATGGTAGATACTCGCCGCGCCCAGTCCCAGAAAGATGAGGAGCTGAGGCAGGATTTCCCTCCAGTACCAGGCGTAGACGTGCTCCTTCCGGGTCACCCTGTAGTGAGGCTTGTGGTGGGGACCGTAGATCAGGGCGAGGAGGGCCGCGCGGGCGTAGACGGGGGCCATGGCCATCCAGGACTGGCGCGCCCGCCACAGGCTCTCGTAGGGCAAGCCATCTGCCAGACCGACGAGCAGGAACTCCACGGCCAGGGCGTAGGGCCAGAAGCGCAGGGCGTAGGCAGCGTGGTTGGTCACCAGGGGGTAGACGTCGAAAATAAGGGAGAAAATGGGCACGACGGCGAAGAGCAGGACGGCGAAGCTGAGCAGATAGAAGAGCCCCAACTCGGCGAAAGCCAGATGCTGCCGCAGGCTCAGCCCGCTCTTGTCACCCCAGAAGGTCAACCGCAGCGTGTCGAGGGCCCAGGTGCCCCGCTGCTTCATGACGTTGGGGATGTCCTCGGGCGCGGTCTGCCCCATGGCGCCGACGATGGGCAGGTAGAGCCCCCGCCATCCCCGGCGCAGCACCTCCACCCCGGATTGCAGATCCTCGACGAGGTTCCACGTGGGGAAGCCGTCGATCTCCTCCAAGGCCGTGCGCCGCCAGACGAGACCGGAACCGCAGGGAAAGACGGCGTTGATGGCGTTGCGGGCCAACATCGAGCGCCGGTAGAAGAGGGGTTCCAGGTTGCCGAAGGGATCACCGGGCGTGGTGACCGCCTCCTTGATAGTCTGCACGAAGGCCAAGCCGGGGTCGTGGAGGAGTTGGCCCAACGTCTCGCGCAGAAAGGCAGGATCCCCCACCCTATCGTCGGCGTCCCGCGTCTCGATGAAGCGGATACCCGGGGCGTAGGTATCCGCGGCCTCGAGGACGGAGTTGAGGTTACCGGCCTTGGCCTCTCCGCGGCGCCGGGGGTCGCCCCGCCGGCGGGGGGCGTGGTAGTAGACGCGTGCCCGGGGGTGCTCCTGTTGCAGCTGCCGGACGGTCTCGCGGACCCGGTTCAGGTGGGCATCGTCGCTGATCACCAGCACGATCTTCTCCGGAGGATAGTCCTGCTCCAAGACGGAGCGCCCCGTCTCGTAGAGCATCTCTGCCGGCTCACCGTAGGTCGGGACGACGACGAGGACCTCCGGCTCCTCCCCCTCCGGCACGGAGTGTGGCTCCGGGACCGAGTAGGTCCAGTGGTTGACGACCGTCACCAGCGTCATGAGAGCGATCATCACGCTGGCGATGGCGAAGGGGACGGAGAGCCAGGGGGCCTCCCAGTTAAGATTCGCAAACATCCAGGGCAGGTACCAGAGCAGTGCCAGGATGAGCAGAACGGCGGCAATTCGGAACTTTATATTAGCCATACTTCACCTTCCAATATTTCTCGAGATCTCGGTCTCAACCAAGTAATAGACAAAGTTCAGGTCCCGTCCCAGCCCCACCATGGGGCTCTGTGAGGAGAAGACCTCTTCGAAGGAGCCGCACGCCTCGATCTCCGCGACGACTCCGGCGGGCCAGGCGTAGGAGCCCTGAGTATTGATAAACCAATCGTATTCGCAGAGATCCACCTCTGCCTGAGTGACCTGGTAGGCATCGGTGACGTCCCAGGGCGACGTGATCCGCTCCTCGCCATAGAGGTACATGATGTAGGGCCAGGATTCGTTGATGAGCAGCTTCTCCCCCGGCTGGACCTCGGCGAGCAGAAAGGCGCTCTCCTCGCGCAGATCAGGCCAGGCCTGTTCGAGGCGCAGGACCTGCGACCCGCCCCAGAGCGCCAGCCCCACCACCACGCCCCCCAGCAGCGCCCGAGATAGCCAAGGTCGCTGCCCCTTCCAATCACCGAGCGCCTGGAGGGCCCGCCCTCCGAGGGGATAGGCGAAGAGGAAACCGAAGACGACATGTTTGTTGGGACCGACCGGATTTCCCGAGAGGAGGTGGTACGCCGGCCAGATAGCCAGACTTGCCAGGAGGACGGTCGCGAGAAGACGCCTCTCCCGAGTATGATACCAACCGACCAGCGCCAGGAGGAAGGGGACCAGACTGTAATAGAACAGGCCGAAGGCAATGGTAAGGGGGGTAACCCCGAAGGTCGGCTTGTTCGCCACCTGCCATCCGGCCAACTCGACGAAGGTCTCGCGGGCCGGGAGAAAGAAGGCCAGAGTCAGGCCGACGCTGATGAAGCCGAAGATCCCCAGGTCGAGAAGCGCTCTCTCCCGGCGCAGGGCGTAGAGGGTGCCGGCGAGGGGCAGGAGCATCAAGCCCATGGGGTACTTGGAGAAGAGGCTGAGGGTGAAGGCCACAGCGGCCAGGACCAGCCACGCCCGATTCTCCTGCACCTGCAACTCAGTCAGGGCCCAGAAGCTTACCGCGATCCCCACCAGCGCCGGGATATCGTAGACTCCCAGGCGGGCCAGGGCAAAGAAGGGACCGCTGAGCGCCAGAGAGAGAGCCGTCCAGAAGGCGGTCCTGACTCCGAAGAGGTTCTTAGCCGCCTGCACTACCGCCAAAAAGGCCCCAGCAGAGAGCAGCAGCGCTAGAACACGTATGCCCGCCAAGCCCCCCGCCTGGTAACCGAGCCCGGCCAGGGTGGGCCAGATGAGGGAGCCGGCGAACCAGGTCAGATAGCCGTCGCTACGACCGTGCCCCTCCAGGGTGCGCAGGCCTGCGGTGACGTAGATCCCCTCATCAAAGAAAGGACCGTTATAGTCGATGGTCGCCAGAGCGGTGATCATCCAGATTAGGAGAATAAACCATATGGCCCAATGATAACGTTTCACAATTACAACCTCCAACTATGGCTCTACTGAAAGAACTATATCTCACCACGGAGGACACAGAGAACACTGAGAAAATCACGGAGATGTTTATGAAAGTTAAACCGAGAGTTCTATTCTGTGAAGTCTAACATCAAAAATCTCCGTGATCTCCGTGGTAAAAGATCTTTTTTCAGTGGAGTCAACTATAGGTGGGAAAGGAGCTCCCCTACGACTGTCCACTTCGACTATTTTAGGACTGAATGCAAACCCATCCAGACAGTACAGGAACAAGCGCTTTCAGTCTTCATTTTTTCAATTTACTTTTTTCACGTTCCTCAGGGTCAGAGAGTGCGCCGGCTAAAAGGAGTCCGCTTTACAGATCCAACGAGGAACCCGATGACGTCTACACATACCCTGTCGTCGCTCGAGGGAGAAAAGGGTCGATATAAGTAATATCGTTATTTATTTTATTAGGTAACGTCGAATTGTCAAGTCGGCAAAAGATTAAATTCTTACCTTCGCCCCAAAGGGTAAGACAAGGGTTATAGACCGGGATACTGGAAGCTGCTGTGCTTTGTAGTATAATCACCCCAGAGTGTAGAAGTGGACACATCCCTATGCCTATTTTGGACGCCGACACCCTGGAATTCATCAGCCGCAGCGCACGCCAGACCGCGCGTCTGGGTGCGCGTCTGGGCACGCTCTTGAAGGACGGGGATGTCGTTGCCCTCGAGGGCGATCTGGGAACCGGCAAGACCGTCTTTGCCCAGGGCATCGGGCGGGGGTGGGGAGCGACGACGCCCCTCACCAGCCCGACCTTCATCCTCATCCGGCGTCACGAGCGTCCCCAGGGGGATCTCAGGCTCTACCACATCGACCTCTACCGGCTCGACGCCGTGGAGGAGATCATCGATCTGGGGTTGGAGGAGCTGCTGGGCGAGTCCCGAGCCGTCTCCGTGGTGGAGTGGGCCAATCGGGCCCCGGAGATCTTCCCCGAGGAGCACCTCTGGGTCCATCTGCGCTGGATCGACGAGTACCGGCGCGCGCTCACCTTCCGCGCCCGGGGGGAGCGCCACGGGCGCCTGCTGCAACACTATCGCAAGGAGATCTTAGGACAGTAATGCTGCTCGCTATCGATACCGCAACCCGGCACGCCAGCATCGCCCTGCACGACGGGAAGAGCCTGCGGGGCGAGTGCACGTGGGAGGCCATCAACCGCCACACCGTCACCCTGGTTCCCCACATCCAGGAGCTGTTGGAAGCCACGGAGATCACGGCTGCTGATCTCACCGCCGTCGCCGTCTGCGTAGGACCCGGTTCCTACACGGGTGTCAGAATCGGGGTGAGCGCCGCTCAAGGGTTAGCCATCACCCGCCACCTGCCCCTGGTGGGGGCCCGGACGCTCGATATCCTCGTTGCGGCCCAGCCTCCCGATCCCCGGCCCCTCTATGCCCTCTTCGCAGCGGGCCGACAGCGTGTCGGCTACGCCCGTTACGCCTGGCGGGAGACGGGCTGGCAGCGGGAGAGCGAGGTCAAAATCGTGCGCTGGCAGGCGTTTCCTGAGAAGATCACCGAACCCGCCATCGTCGTGGGAGAGTTTCCCTCCGACGAGCGGGAACTCCTCGATGCTGCCGGTGACCGGATCACCCTACCGGCCCCGCCGCACCATCTCCGACGGGCCGGCTTTCTCGCCGAGATAGGCTGGTCACAGCTCCGCTCCGGCTACCAGGGAGATCCGGCGCGGGTCACCCCCATCTACGCGCGCTGATGGTTGCCGCACCCACCCCGCCTTATCGTATCCGCCGGATGGAGCCACGGGATATTCCCCAGGTCGCCGGATTAGAGCGCGCGGTCTTTAAAGACCCCTGGCCGGATATAGCCTTCATCCAGGAGCTCTACTTCAACACGGCAGCCCGCTACTTTGTCCTGCAGATCGACGAGCGCTTTCGGCGGCGTCAGCAACACCGGCCCTGGCACGCTCGCTCCCACAACGAGGTTCACGGGTATGTGGGCATGCGGGTCAACAGTGGCGAGGGCCACATCAGCACCCTGGCCCTGCACGCGAGCTACCGGGGGCTGGGGCTGGGCGAGATCCTGTTGATCACGGCGCTGGAACAGGCCGGCGAGATGGGCGCCTACAAGGTGGCGCTTGAGGTCCGCGTCCTCAACGAGCGTGCCCAGAACCTCTACACCAAGTACAAGTTCGCCGTCATTTCGACCCTCCGCCACTACTATCGCGACGGCGCCGACGCCTACCTTATGGAGGTAGAACCCTTGGATGCCCCCTATCTCAATCTGCTCCGCGCGCGGCGGGCGGAATTGGAAGCGCGTATCGCCCGGAGTTTCGCACAGCCGGGACGTCATAGATCGGAGGAGTAAGCACGTATGACAGCTGCTAGAGAGAGTGCTTTGGAGAGCGTTCACCAGGAGGTCAACCGCTGCACCCGGTGTCCCCTCCACCAGGGGCGAACGAAGGCCGTTCCGGGCAGCGGCCCCTTCGATCCCGAGATCATCTTTATCGGAGAGGCGCCGGGCTTCCACGAGGATCAGCAGGGGGTGCCCTTCGTCGGGCGCGCGGGGCAGTTCCTCAACGAGCTCCTCGAGAAGGTGGGCATCGACCGCCAACGCGTCTACATCACCAACGTCATCAAATGCCGCCCGCCCGCCAACCGCGATCCCCGCGAGGACGAGGTCCAAGCCTGCAAGGAGTACCTCGACCGCCAGATCGAGCTACTTCAACCCCGGGTGATCGTCACCCTGGGGCGGCACTCCATGGCCCGCGCCTTTCCCAACGAGAAGATCTCCGCCGTACACGGGCAGCCGCGCAGCGTCGAGGGGCAGGTCTACTTCCCCATGTACCATCCCGCCGCCGCCCTTCACCAACCCAGCCTACGCCCCCTAGTGGAGGCCGATTTCGAGAAGTTGCGGGAGCTCCTCGACGGCAAGCTCAGAGCGACACCTTACGCACCCCCTCCTGACGTGGAGCAGCTCTCCTTCTTCTGACCCGAGTGAGAGAGTCAGGATCCAACGCACGCCGCTCGAGCAGTGACGTGGGAACGCACGTCCCCGCGTCAGCGCCTACGGGCCTCGCCACCCCGACAAAAGAAAGGTGGCTTTCGACTTTTCACAATCTGTGGTATCATCTTCTCCCTTTGCAGGGGAAGAGGTAACCGATGATAGCTTTTTTACAGAACAATGGGTTGTTGATGGCCTTCGTGGGCACGGCACTCTCCTTCGGCTTTCTCAACGGCTTCAACGACAGCGCCAACACCGTGGCGACGATGATCTCCTCACATGCCATGTCGCCCCGGGGCGCCCTGATGCTGAGCACGATAGCGCACCTCTGCGCCCCCTTCCTCTTCGGCGTCGCCGTCGCCACGACCATCGGCCACGAGGTGGTCGCCACTTCTGCCACGACCCTACCCGTGGTCTGGTCGGCGCTGCTGGGCGCCATCACCTGGAATCTCATCACCTGGCACTTTGGCATCCCCTCCAGCTCCTCCCATGCCCTGATCGGAGGGCTGCTAGGGGCCACCATCATGGGCTTCGGGCCCCAGTCGGTGCTCGTCAGCGGCCTCTACAAGGTACTGCTCGTGCTGCTCACCTCACCGGTGCTCGGCATGGTCAGCGGATACGTTCTGATGCGGTTGATCCTCTTTATCAGCCGGGGGGCCACCCCGCGGATCAACACCTTCTTTCGCCGCGGACAGTTGGTCACAGCCGTCGCCCTGGCGCTCAGCCACGGCACCAACGACGCGCAGATGACGATGGGCATGATCACGATGGGGCTGCTGGGTGCCGGTGCCATCCCCCGTTTCGTCGTCCCCGGGTGGGTGATTGCCGCCTGTGCGGTCGTCATCGCGCTGGGAACCTCTCTGGGAGGCTGGCGCATCATCCGGACCCTCGGCGGACGTTTCTACAAGATCCGTCCCGTCCACAGCTTCACCTCACAGTTCGCCTCCGCTCTGATCATCCTCGGAGCGGCCCTCATCGGGGGGCCGGTGAGCACTTCGCACGTGGTCAGCACGACCATCCTCAGCGCCGGCGCCGCCGAGCGGGTCAGCAAGGTGCGCTGGGGCGTCATGCGCAGCATCGTGGTCGCCTGGGTGCTGACCATCCCCTCCTCCGGGGCGGTCGCCGCCATGTTCTACTCCATTCTGGAAGGAAGGTTTTGAGATCCCATGTTCCGCAAGCTCTTCAAACCCAAGCAGGATAAGTTCCTCCGCCTTCTCGAGCAGCAGGCCGACTATACGGTCCAGGGGCTGGAAGCCCTGTACGCCTACGTGGAACACCCCACGAAGGAGAAGGCCGAGGAGATCACCCGGCTGGAGAAGGAGGCGGACGAGGTGCGCCGCATCCTCATCGACGAGATCAACCGCTCCTTCGTCACACCCATCGACCGGGAGGACCTGCACGCCCTCTCCCGCGCCATCGATGACATCATCGACTATGCCTACAGCACCGTGGGGGAGATGGGGATCCTGGAAGTGACCCCCAACGACTTCATCCGACGCATCGTCACCCTGCTCGTGGAAGCGACCCGCGAGCTCCACATCGGCGTGGTCCGCCTCTCCGACCATCCCGGCGTCGCCGAGGATCATGCTGTGCGGGCTAAGGCGTTGGAAAATCGGGTAGAATGGGTCTATCGGGAGGCCCTGGCGGCCCTCTTCCACATGCCCCAGGATCTGGAGCACGTGGTGGAGATGTTCAAGTTACGGGAGATCTATCGCCACCTGAGCAACGCCGCCGACCGGGGCGACGAGGCCGCCAACATCCTCAGCGATATCGTCGTCAAGATGACCTGAACCGGCGTCGTGAAACAGACTGCGGTAGAGGTCCACACCACATGCGTGGGCATGCGCGACAGGTTTGGCAGAACCCACAAATCGTGAGAGGACGGACAGATGGCAGGACTGGCTCTCCTGAAAGAAGGTCGAAAAAGCCGGATCTTTCAGTGGCGCCACGGACTGGATCACCCAGATGCTCGTGACTGAGTCCCCTGATCCCTTGTCCCTGATCCCCTGCTGTTGATTACTATTATTGAGAGGAGGAAGAGGTTGTGAAGAGCTACGATGTCGACGTCATGATGATCGGACACTTCTCCAAGGATGAACTCGTCGTAGACGACGAGAGCGTTCACGCGCCGGGAGGCGCCATCTTCTACGGGAGCATCCCCCTGCGCCAGCTGGGGTTGAGCGTCGCCGTGGTGACCCGGGTCCATCCCGACGACCGCCACTGGCTGGAACCCCTGGAGGAAGCGGGCATCCACGTCTACGCTGCCGGGGCCCCCGCCACCTCGAGCATTGCCAACATCTACCGCTCGGAGAATATGGAGCGGCGCATCTGCAAGCTGCAGAGCTTTGCGGGCGCCTTCGAGCGAGAGGACCTCCCCGAGATCAAGGCTCGGGTCTACATGGTCGTCCCCATCATCGCCGGGGAGGTCGACCTGCCGCTCCTCAAGTGGATCTCTCAGAAAGGTCCCGTGGCGATGGACGTTCAGGGATTCGTGCGGGTGCCGGAGGCCGGTGAGCTGGTCTTCCGCCCCTGGCCCCAGATGGACGAGGGGTTGGCCCACGTCACCTATCTGAAGGTCGACCGGGCGGAGGCGGAGCACATGACGGGCGAGACGAATCTGAAGGTAGCAGCAGGGCGGCTGGCGGACTACGGTCCCCAGGAGATCGTCCTCACCCAATCCTCGGGCGTCACCGTCCACGCCGCCGGGGAGGTCTACCAGGCTCCCTTCACGCCCCGCTCTCTGGAGGGGCGCACGGGACGGGGAGACACCTGCTTCGCCACCTACGTGGGCAAGCGACTGAGTGCTCCCCCTGCGGAGGCGACGCGCTTCGCCGCCGCCGTCACCACCATCAAGCAGGAGCGCCCCGGCCCCTGGCGGGGACCCCTGGCGGAGGTCGAGGCACTGCTGGAAGACCGAGGCCCCGCGTAGGGCCCGGCTCCTTGAGGCTTACACACCAGTGCGCCCCTCTCGGGGCGCACTGGGCGTACTCGAACAAACGAGGGTAGGTTACACCTCGACGGTGTAGATCCGCACCCGATAGTACCCTTCCTCCTCCTCCAGATCCTCGCGCTCCTGCTCCAGATCCTCGCGCTCCTGCTCGATGGCCTCATCGACCTGGCTGTAGGGCGGAGCATCCACGTCGTACTCGTCGTAGTCCTCCTCTTCGTACTCGATGTAGCGCTCGCGCTCGACCTCGGCCTCCGCCTCGGTGTAGGGCTCGGCGGTCTCGCTGTAGCCCTCCCAGCCCTCTTCACGCCAGGCCTCGGCACGGCGCTCGATATCCACCGGATCGTAGTCCTCCATAATCTCGCGGGCCTCGTCCACCCGGCTGTCCGCCGTCTGCACGATGACCAGATTGCCGCCGCGGCGCACGCCCTCAGCGTACTCTGCGGCCTCCTCCTCGGGAAAGCCGGCCTCCACCAGCGCCCCGATCAGGCCACCCGTCACCGCTCCGATACCCGCGGCCGCGGCGGCCGCACCGATGGCGCCCGCCGTGAGGACGGGGCCCAGACCGGGCAGCACGACGGCGCTGACAATCAGCCCGCCGATGGTCCCGGCGACGGCGCCGAAGCCGACGGCGTCCTGCATGTCGACCTCTTCCCCGGCTTCCTCGGCCTCCAAATAGCGCCCGTACTTGCCCTCGGGATCGTAGGCGGTCAGGCTGATCTGCTCCCGATCGAAGCCCTCGTCCACAAGATCCTCCACCACATCCCGGGCCGTCTCCAACTCGTCATATAGGGCTACCAGTGTCTTTGTCATGGTTCTTTACCCTCCTAGTAAGTTGCGATGTTCTTGCTGACTACGAAAACTCTCCTCAGTGAGCCTAGTGTGCGCCCACCGGCTGTTAGCAGAGATGCACGTTGTGAGTTGATCACCTCCCCCTGTCCCGCGGTAGAGAGCCGGCTGTACGGCCAGGCTCTCTACCGCTCTGTGGATTTCTCGTCTCTTACCTCAATCCGTTATCTCGTTCCAGGCATGGCGCACGGCCTCTTTGAAATCCTCCCAGGGGCCCTCGTAATCCTCCTCTTCTTCCCAGCGGCGCCGGGCCTGAGGCTCGACCTCTTTCCAATCGCGGTCCGCGTAATCGGGTTCGTTCGCGAGGTCGTAACCGAAGCGGTAGGCGGGCCGGGTTTCGGCGTAGGTGTACCCGCGGCTGAGGTAGTAATCGCTGTAGTGGGTGCGGAAGCCCTCTTCGTAGTTAGCGAAGGGATCACTCCTGCCGGTGTCGGCGAGATCGTACTCTTCCTCCCACTCCTCTTCGGCTTCGTGCTCACCCTCCTCCAGCCGCTCTACCTCGACCTCGGTATGGCGCTCGGTGTCCTTGACGGTCTCGGTGTGCTCGTCGACCTCCTTGCTGATCACAACCTCTTCCACCAACTCGGCGTCCTTGTCGACTACGACCTCCTCGGTGGCCTCCGTCATCTCGATGACCCTCTCATCGAGGACCTCCTTACCGGCGAAGTCGGCCCCCTCGGCGGGGCGGTGCTCGACCTTGACCCGCTCGTCGCGCAGCGTCACCTCGCGCTCCACGGGCTCCTTCACCACGTAGACGCGGACGCGGACGTCCTCCTCGCGGCGACGTTTGCTCACGTCGACGTGCTCCTCAACGATAGGGATGGTCTCGACCTCTTCCTCCTCCCACTCCTCCTCGTACTCCTCGGCGTAGCGGTCACGCTCAGTCCCGACCTCCTCCTGGGTGTAGGGCTCAGCCTCCTCGTCGTAGCCCTCCCAGCCCTCTTCGCGCCAGGCCTCGGCACGCCGCTCCATATCGACGGGATCGTAGTCCTCCATGATCTCCCGGGCTTCGTCCACCCGCTCGTCGACGGTCTGAATGACGACGAGGTTACCGCCACGGCGCACGCCTTCAGCGTAGACCTCGGCCTCCTCCTCGGGGAAGCCGGCGTCCACGAGCGCCCCGATCAGGCCGCCCGTCACCGCCCCGATACCCGCGGCCGCGGCGGCCGCACCGATGGCACCCGCCGTCAGGATGGGCCCCAGACCGGGCAGCACGACGGCGCTGACGATCAACCCACCGATGGTCCCGGCGACGGCGCCGAAGCCGACGGCATCCTGCATGTCGACCCCCTCCTCCTCCTCCTCAATCTCCCCCGTCTCCAGGTACTTCCCGTACTTGCCCTCGGGATCGTAGGCCGTCAGGCTGATCTGCTCCCGATCGAAGCCCTCGTCCACCAGATCCTCGATCACATCGCGCGCCGTCTCCAACTCATCGTAGAGTGCGACCAGTGTCTTTGCCATGTTGTTACCCTCCTAGTCATTTGAATCTCAGTCATACAACGGTCTAGTGTTTTGCTATAAGGTGCCCAGTGAAGACTACCTCGCCTCACTTGTAAAAGCGGGCAGCAGCTAGTTCTACCCTTACACTCTATCGTGGCAGCTCTTCCACCTCCCCTCTGGTATGAGCTATGGCTCTACTGAAAAATCGGGTTTTTAGCACAGTGACCTACTGTATAGCGGTCTTACAAGAGCTTGAGACCTTGAATTTAGGGAGTTGATTCGGGTGTGTTTCACTTGAGTTAAACCGCGGCGCGAAACGCAAACTGTGAGACCCTCACGTTTCACGCTTTGCTTTGTAGCCAGGGTTAGCTCACAACTGGATTGAAACACACCCCGACCAGCCCCTATCCTAATCTTGCCGTCGATGGACACAAAAACCATACTTTCATGCTACCAAAGTTATGGAGCGGCGTCCATGTGCTGAGATATATAAAAGGGATATAACTTTAGATATAGTTACTCCCTCCCTGGCCCTATAAGCAGGTTGAAATTCTAGGGGTCGGTGATATGGTAACGATCATGGAAGAAGACGAGCGTTCTTCAACGAGAGGGTAACTGCTCCAACCAAGTCTGAACACTCGTAGAAGCATAGCTTCCGCAGTCCCTATAGACTACCCTCAATCTCATAAAGCCTGGACAGCTGCGAAGGAGGTGGTAGCAGACGCAAGAGATGGCACGCCAATAGACGTCATAGAACTAAACCTTTATCCTGAGGAGGAGAACGTATGTCTCGAAAGATCTGGTCCCTGCTAAGCTTGTTGCTGGTCCTGAGCCTCGTCTTCACCGGGTGTCAACAGACACCACCGGGCGACACGGAAGCGGAGGGCGCAGAACTCACCTTCTACGTGGTCAGCCACGGTGGACCGGGTGATCCCTTCTGGGGTGTGGTCATGCAGGGTATGGAAGACGCTGCCCGGCACATGAACGTCAACGCTACCTACAGCGGACCCGAAAAGTACTCCGTGGACGAGTTGGTGAATCTGCTCAACAGCGCCATCGCAGCCCGGCCCGACGGCATCGCCGTGACCATGACCGATCCCGCCGCTCTCGACGAGCCGCTGCGGCGGGCCATCGAGCAGGGCATTCCGGTTGTTGCCGTCAACGTGCCCGACCTGCGCGAGGAGCCCATCCCCTACATGTTCTACGTGGGGGGTGACGAGTATCTGGGCGGCGTCTTCGCCGCGGAGCGCATGCTCGAGGAGCGCACACCGCAACGGGCCGTCTGTGCCATCCACGAGGTCGGGCACAGTGGCCTGGAGACCCGCTGCCGGGGCTTCAGCGACGTGATGACCGAAGCCGGGGTGACCGTGGACAAGCTGGACATCGGCGTCGACCCCACCGTCGCGTTGGAGACCATCAGCAGCTACCTTATCGCGAATTCCGACACCGATGCGATCTTCACCCTCGGCTCCCTCGGCGCCGAGCCCGTCATCAAGTACATCCGGGATGAGGGGCTGCAGGGCGAGCTGCTGCACGGCAGCTACGACCTCCACGAAGGCACCCTCAACGCCATCCAGGAGGGCATCACGCTCTTCACCATCGACCAGCAGCAGTATCTGCAGGGGTACATGCCCATCGTCTGGCTCACCCTCTACAACCAATACCAGATGGAGCCGGCTAACGACCTGCTCACCGGTCCTGCCATCGTCGACGCTTCGAACGTCGATCCCATCGCCGATCTCATCAAAGCCGGCTATCGCTAACTCTCAGACGATTCAGGGGCGGCACAACCGTGCTGTCCCTGAATCCCCAAGGAGCATCATGGAGCAATCCGCAAGCAGAGAGGGAAGCTCGCCCTGGAAGAGGCTCTCCGTCCGGTTGGCCCGTAAGCCGGAGATGGGGGCCCTCATCGGCTTTCTCGTCGTGCTCGTCGGCTTCACCATCTTTGCACCCTACTTTCTGACCCTCGCCTCTCTCTCGGGGATCCTGACGGTAGCCGCCGAGCTGGGGATCGTCGCTGCAGGCGTCACCTTCCTCATGATCTCGGGGGAGTTCGACCTCTCCGTCGGCTCGCTGCTCGGGGTGGGGGCGATGGCCTTCGCCTGGTTTGCGAAGAACCGAGGCTGGCCCCACCTTCCCGCCTTTGCCGTCGCCCTGCTCCTCACCACCCTGGCGGGCGTCCTGAACGGCCTCCTGGTAGTCCGCACCGGCGTCCCCTCCTTCATCATCACCCTCGGAGCGATGATGGTGTGGCGGGGCGCCCTTCTGGCCGTCACCCGCGGCTTTCCCATCAGCATCGCGGGGAGCTCCGGGCTCCTCTTTGCTCTGGGCGGGCGCTTCGCCGGCGGATTCCACATGTCGGCCTTCTGGTTTCTCGGCATCGTCGGCATCCTGAGCGTCGTGCTCCACCACACCGACTACGGCAACGGGGTCTTCGCGACGGGGGGTGCTCCCGACTCGGCCAGGGCCATGGGGATCCATGTCAACCGTACGAAGGTCCTGAACTTCGCCCTCGTGGGCCTGTTGAGCGGGCTGGCAGGCATCATCCAGTTCAGCCGCTTTCTCTCGGTAGACCCTCTGCGGGGGACGGAGTGGGAGCTGCAGACCATCGCGGCGGCGGCGATCGGGGGCACCCTCCTCACGGGCGGATACGGAAGTGTACTGGGCACCTTCTTGGGGGTCCTGACCATCGCCATGGTGCGCTCGGGGCTGGTGCTCGCCGGAGCCCCCACCTACTACTACCGCGCCTTCATCGGGATCATTCTCGTCTTCGCCGTCGTCTTCAACACCCTGATCCGCGGGAGAATGCAGGAATGAGCACCAACGGGAAGTATCTCGTGGAGATGAAGAATGTCAGCAAGTCCTTCGGGCACATCCAGGCCCTCGCGGACGTGGATCTGCGGGTGCACCCCGGTGAGGTGGTGGGGCTCCTGGGCGACAACGGCGCCGGCAAGTCGACGCTCATCAAGATCCTGCAGGGCTACCACCAGCCGACGAGCGGGCAGATCTACTTCGAGGGCCACCGGGTGGATTTCAACTCGCCCGCCGACGCCCGGGGGCTGGGGATCGAGACGGTGCCCCAGGATCTGGGCCTCGTCGATCTGATGAGCATCTCCCGCAACTTCTTCCTCGGGCGCGAGCCCAAGCGCCAGGTCGGCCCCTTCCGGCTTCTCGACCACCGGGCCATGAACCGCATCTCCACCGAGGCCCTGAACCGCATCGGGATTGCAATTCGGGACCCCACGGAGCCCGTGGGCACCCTCTCGGGGGGCGAGCGCCAGTCCGTCGCCATCGGGCGGGCCGAACACTTCGGGGCCAAGCTGGTGATCCTGGACGAGCCGACGTCGGCCCTCTCCGTGCGCCAGACGCGGCGGGTGCTCGACTACATCCTGGAGGCCCGGAGCCGCGGGCTCTCCATTATCTTCATCACCCACAACGTCTATCAGGCCCACCGGGTCTCCGACCGCTTCGTCATCCTGCGCCGGGGCGAGCGCGTCGCCGAGCTGGAGCGGAGCCAGGTGACGGTGGACGATCTCACCGACGTGGTGATGGGCGTTCTCAATCCCAAAGAGGTGGGTGGCAATGGCAGATCCTAAGTGAGAACAAGGAGACAGGGAGACAGGATGAACCAGCACGGACAGAAGGCGGATATCGGTATCATCGGGTTAGGCGTCATGGGGCGGATGTTGGCGCTGAACATGGAGCGCAACGGCTACACCGTTGCCGGGTACGATCTCAGCGAGGAGACGGTACGGGCGTTCGAAGAGGAGCATCCCGAGAAGCGGCTCGTGGGCTGCACGACCCTGGAGGGCTTTCTGAAGGTGCTGGAGAGGCCCCGGCGCATCATGGTGATGGTGCCCTCGGGCAAGCCCGTGGACGCGGTCATCGTGGGGTTGAAGCCCCTTCTCGATGAGGGGGACCTGCTCATCGACGGCGGCAACTCCTTCTTCAAGGAGACCGAACGGCGGAGCCGGGAGCTGGAGGCCCAAGACGTCCTCTATCTGGGGACGGGGGTCAGCGGCGGCGAGTACGGCGCCCTCTGGGGGCCCTCCATCATGCCGGGGGGACAGCGGCAGGGCTGGGAGCTGGTGCAGCCCATCTTCGAGGAGATCGCCGCCCGCGTGGATGACGAACCCTGCGTCGCCTACATCGGCCCCGCAGGAGCCGGGCACTACGTCAAGATGGTGCACAACGGGATCGAGTATGGGATGATGCAGCTTATCGCCGAGACCTACGACCTCCTCCACCGGGGGCTCGGCCTCTCCACCGAGGCGCTGTACGAGATCTTCACCGCGTGGAACGAGGCGGAGCTGAACTCCTACCTCGTCGAGATCACCGCTGCCATCTTTACCATGATAGACGAAAGCGTGGGGCGCTCCCTCATCGACGTCATCCTGGACGAGGCAAAGCAGAAGGGCACCGGCAAGTGGACCTCGCAGAACGCCATGGACGTCGGCGTGCCCACCCCTACCATCGACGCCGCCGTCCAGTCGCGGATCATCTCCGCCTACAAGGCCGAGCGGGTGGAAGCGGCGGCGGTGTTGGAGGGACCGGAGGCCAAGGTGGAGGGAGATCGCGACGAGATCGTGCAGGCGATGCGCGACGCCCTCTTCGCCGCCATCATCTGCACCTACGCCCAGGGCTTCGCCCTCCTGCGCGCCGCCAGCCAGGAGTACGACTACGACCTCGACCTCTCCGCCATCGCCCGCATCTGGCGGGGCGGCTGCATCATCCGCGCCCGCTTCCTCGAGGAGATCCGCGCCGCCTACCAGCGCCATCCCGATCTCAAGAATCTGCTGATAGACGAGCAGATCGGTAAACAGGTCGGGGCGCGCCAGGGCGCGCTGCGCCGGGCGGTGGAGATGATGGTGGCCCAGGGCCTGCCCGCGGCGGCCTTCAGCGCCACCCTCGCCTACTTCGACGCCTACCGGAACGCGCGCCTGCCCGCCAACCTCATCCAGGCACAGCGGGACTACTTCGGCGCCCACACCTACCGGCGCACCGATCAGTCCGGCTTCTTTCACACCAAGTGGGTGGACATGGAGATCGGGCCTACCCTGGAGAGAGAGTAGCCGGCGATCCTTCAGAGATACGCAGCCGGGGGTCACGCTGTGGCCCCCGGCCGGTAGACCCCCCTTGTGCTTTTCGCGCATCCCGCTACACTTCTTCTCGGAAAGCAGACCTGATAAGAAGAGGCATGCGCGCGTATAAATTGTCATCTAGTCATCCGTGTTCACCCGGTCAGGAGACAGACCCGAGTATCCGAGAGCGCTAAACAGCAGTTCCCTAATCCCTGATTTACCGATCCCTGTTCCCTTCTCTCCACTTACCACTCACTGATCACTCTTTCCCAAGGAGGCAACTTTGTCGCTCAAAGCCGTCAAGTCCTATACTTACTCCCAGATCGTCAACGCCTGGTGCCTCTACGACTGGGGGAGCTCGGCCTTCTCCACCACCATCGAGGCCGCCGTCCTGCCGGTCTTCTTCGAACAGGTGGTGGCCCCCCACCTCGGACCTCTCGCCACCTCCTACTGGGCATACACCAACAGCATCTCCCTCTTCGTCACCGCCCTCATGGCCCCCGTTCTGGGGAGCATCGCCGACTACATCGGCGGGAAGAAGCGGTTCCTGGCCTTCTTCGCCGCCATCGGCATCGTAGCCACCCTCCTCATGTTCTTCATAGGACCGGGGGCCATCTACCCCACTCTGGTGCTCTTCTTCCTCGGAACCGTAGGGCTCGGCGGCTCATACATCTTCTACGATGCCCTTCTGCCCCACGTGGCGCGGGAGGGCGAACTCGATCAGGTCTCCACCAAGGGATACGCCCTGGGCTATCTCGGCGGCGGAATCCTGCTGGCCATCAATATCGTGATGATTCAGTACCTCTTTCCCGGAAGCACGCTGGGACCTCGCCTCTCCTTTGTCAGCGTCGCCATCTGGTGGGCGCTCTTCACCCTCCCGCTCCTGCGGAGGGTCTCCGAACCCCCCCCGGTCACCGAGGGCATCGGCGCGGGCGCCAGCCCGGTGCAGGCGGGCTTCCAACGTCTGACCCAGACCTTAACGGAGATGCGCAAGTACGAGGAGCTCTTCAAATTCCTCATCGCCTTCTGGCTCTACAACGACGGCATCGGGACCATCATCAAGATGGCGACCATCTACGGTTCCGCCATCGGGATTGGCATGCTCGACCTGATCGGAGCGCTGCTCCTCACCCAGTTCGTCGGCATCCCCTTCTCACTGCTCTTCGGCAAGTTCAGCAAGCGGGTCGGGACGAAGCGTTCCATCATGATCGGCCTGGGCTGGTACGCTCTCATCACCATCCTGAGCTACTTCATGACCCAGCCCTGGCACTTCTGGGGATTGGCCTTCGCGGTGGGTATGGTACAGGGAGGCACCCAGGCTCTCAGCCGCAGCCTCTTCAGCGCGATGGCTCCCAAGGCCCGCAGCGCCGAGTTCTTCGGCTTCTACGACATCTCCAGCAAGTTCGCCGGCATCCTCGGCCCCCTGCTCTTTGGGCTCGTGGCGCAGATCCTGGGCTCGAGCCGCTACAGTATCGTGGCCCTCATCATCTTCTTCCTCGGCGGCATCCTCCTCCTCACCCGCGTCGACGAGGAGGAGGGCATGCGCGTCGCCCAGGAGGAGAACCGCCTGGCGAAGGCGCGCGGCATTATCTGAACCCTACCCCCAAATTCAGCCGCCGGGAGCAAGCTCCCGGCGGCTTTTTTATCCTCCTCCCCGGGTGAGCGCACGAGACCTTGTCAGGCGACCGAAAGCGGGTAGAATGCCTTATTGTTATGGATACTGAAACCTACGTCTCCGGAGAAGCCCGGCAGGTCACCCGGGCGGCGGCTCTCATATCCATCGGCAACATCACCAGCCGCGTCCTCGGCCTTCTCCGCGAGGTGGTCAAGTCCTACTTCTTTGGAGCCGGGGGCGCCGTGAGCGCCTTCGACGTCGCCGCGCAGGTCCCGACGATGTTCTACGACCTCATCGTCGGCGGGATGCTCAGCGCTGCCTTCGTGCCCGTCTTCTCCGACTACGCCCGGCCCGAACGCCGGCCCGAGCTCTGGCGGCTGTTGAGCATCGTGCTCACCCTCCTCGTCACCTTCCTGGGCACCTTCGTGCTCCTCATCGAGATCAAAGCGCCCCTCGTCGCCCGGCTGTTGGGCGGAGGCCTGGAGCCCGAGTACCTCGAGCTGGCGACCCAGATGATCCGCATCACCACCCCGGCCCTCCTCTTCCTCAGCATCTCCGGTATCCTTTCGGGCGTTCTCTACGCCCTACAGCGCTTCGAACTGCCCGCCTTCGTCGGTACCCTCTCCAACCTCACCATGGTGCTGCTCGTCCTGCTGCTGGGCAAAAGCGCGCTGGGAAGTCGCAGCCTGGCCCTCGGTCTGCTCGCGGGCAGCATCGTCCAGATCCTCTTCCAGGCCTGGGCGCTCTCCGACGCCCGGCTGGATCTCCGGGCGGTCTTCGCCGGACACCCGGCCCTGCGCCTCATCGGCAGGCTCTACCTGCCCATCGGCCTGGGCCTCATCGTCGACCAGACGGCGGTGGCCCTCAGCTTCAACCTGGCCTCGCGTACGGGACCGAGCGGCATCGCCTACATGAAGTACGCCGCCTACCTCATCCAGTTCCCGTTGGGGATGGTGGTCACGGCGGTCTCCATCGCCATTCTGCCCACCCTCTCGCGCTACGCCGCCGAGACGGCGGACGGGCCCTTTCGCGCCACGTTGGCCCAGGGCCTGCGCCTGGTCCTCATCCTCATCCTGCCCGCCGCCGCCCTCCTGCTGGCGCTGGCGGAGCCCGTCGTCGCCCTCCTCTTTCAGCGGGGTAACTTCATGCCCCTGGACACACCCCCCACAGCGCAGGCGGTGCGCTTCAACCTCCTGGGGCTGATCTTCGCGGCCCTCGATCAACCCCTGATCTTCGCCTTCTACGCCCGCAAGGACACCTGGACGCCGGCCCTCGTGGGGGTAGTGACGACGCTCTTCTACACGCTCCTGGCCATCGTCCCGGCGCTCCTGGGTTTCCTGAGCCTGCCGACGCTCATCCTGGCGAACTCCCTCAAACTCACCGCCCATGCGCTCCTGATGCTCTACCTCTTCACCCGCAAGATGGGCTCGCTGCACCGGTACGGTGTGGCACGCACCTCCCGGTTGGCCCTCACCGCGGCGGCGATCACGGTCTTGCCGGTACTGGGCGTACGCCTCCTTCTGGAGGCGACATCGCTCGAGGGTTTGCAGATGGTCCTGAGCCAGGTCGTCCTGGCAGGGAGCAGCGGCGCTCTGGTCTACGTCGTCGTGCTACAACAGATGGGAGTTGAAGAGTTGAATCTCATAGGTCAGATGGTCCTACGGCGGGCGAAGCGCTTCTCCCGGCTCTGGCAGCGAGGTAAACGCCGCGTAGCGGAGAGAGGCATTATCCCCCAGAGAGGTGATGGCGATGAGGGCTAAGGTCAGCCTCTGCCTGCTGCTGCTCATACTCGCCGGTTGCGTCCCGGCTCCGGAGCCGACGCCCGAGACACGGGTGGTGATCCTCTGGCACACCTTCGCGGGCCCCGAGGCCCAGGCCCTGCAGGAGCTGGGCGATGCCTTCAACAGCGCCCACCCTCGGGGGCCCACGCTGATCGTCGAGTACCAGAGCGACATCTACGCTAAGGTAGCAACCACACCCTTGGCTCACCGGCCGGACCTGGCGGTCATCTCCGCCGGGGAGCTCGATACTTACTACGAGGCCAACCTCATCGCCTCCCCCCGACTCCCCAGCGAGATTACCGAGGATCTTCTCCCCATGGGCACCGATCTCTACAGCGGCGACCGGCGTCTGAGAGCGCTGCCCCTGGGCCTGGTCTCCTACCTCCTCTACTACAACACCGACTGGCTGCGGGATCTGGGCTACGATCCGCAGAGCGCCACGCTGCTCGACCTTCAGAACACCGCCTGCAGCGCCACCGATCCCCAGACGGGACAGGTGGGCCTCGGCATCCCCACCCGACCGGGTATCTTTCTGGCACTGCTGAGTGTGGGGGAGCGGGTCGCCGCCGGAGAGGATTACCGCTTCCAGAGTGAGACGGTGCCCGTCGTCGCCGATACGCTTCAGGTACTTCTCAACAACAACTGCGCCTATCTCTTCGAGAGCCCCGAAGCTGCTGTCGAGACCTTTGCAAACAGCGCCGTGGCCTTCGTCGCCCTCTCCACCAGGGAGCAGGACGCGATCGAGAGTGCCGTGGCGAGGAGAACCAACTTCTCGGTGAGCGTAGCCCCCCTCCCCGGTCTTGCCGAGTCGGGACACAGCCTGTGGCACGGACCGGGCCTCGTTCTCTTCGTCCCCGAGGGAGCCCGCCGCGAAGCCGCCGAGAGCGTCCTGACCTGGTTCCTGGAGCCCGACGTTCAGCGGGCCTGGCGTGAGCAGACCCACTACCTCCCGCTGCGGCGGACGGTCATCGAGGAGCTCCTGGAATCGGGAGGGGGGCTGGAGAGAAGCGAGAGGGATATTCTGCGGCTGGCTCTAGAGGCGGCGGACTCGGGGCGTTGGTACACCTTCTCGGGCGTCGTCGAGTCCGCAGCCTGTCGGGCGGCGCTCGTGCGCGGTCTGAACCAGCTCGAAGGCAGCAGCGATGCGGTCGAGACCCTGGCAATGATGGAGACTATCTGCAATGAGGAAGGACCCTGACGTGAATGAGTATCAAGAGTGGCTAGACGTTATCGAGGAGATCGCGCGTGACGCAGGCGCGCTCCTGAAGGCGCGTTGGAACACCTCCTACGAGATCCGCAGCAAGGGATACCGGAACATCGTGACAGAGATCGATCTCGCCGCCGAGGCGCTCATCCTCGGGCGACTGCGCGAGCACTTCCCCGATCACGCCATCACCTCGGAGGAGGCCGGCGCCGACGCTCACAGGCGCGCCGTTCGCTGGCTCGTCGACCCCCTGGACGGCACGACGAACTTCTCGCGCCACAACCCCAACTTCAGCGTCTCGATTGCGGCATCGGAGGGGATAGAGCCCGTCGTCGGCATCGTCTACGACCCCCTGCGGGACCAGGCCTTCACGGCCCGGCGCGGGGCAGGGGCGGCGCTCAACGGCGAACCCCTGCAGAGCTCGGGCAACCGCGACCTGGGGCAAGCGCTCGTCTCCGCCGACTGGCCCCGGGAGCCCGCCCTGCGCCGGGAGCTCTGGGCGATCATGTCCCGGCTCATCCACGAGGTCCGCACGCTGCGCTGTCTGGGAAGTGCGGCGCTGAACATGGTCTACGTCGCCGCCGGCTGGTTCGATCTCTACGTCGCGCGGCAGATCTCCGCCTGGGACCAGACGGCGGCGGCGCTGATCCTCCGGGAAGCCGGTGGCGCTCTGGGCACCCTCTCCGGCGCTCCTTGGACACCCGACAGCCCCGATCCCGTCGCCGCCGCCACCCCCGAGCTCCTGAAGGCCTTCCAGGCACTGCTCGCAGGGGGAGGATAAGCATGCAGGCAGCGCAACGCAAGGCCCTACTGCTCCTGCTGCTGGCCCTGACCCTCTTCGGTATCCCGGAGGAGGCTGCCCTCCAGGAGGACCCCGCCCGCACCCTCTACGAGATGATCAATCAGGCCCGGCTGGAAGAGGGCCTGCCGCCGCTGGGCTGGTCCAAACTCCTCAACCAGGCCGCCCAGGCCCACGCCGAGGACATGGCGGCGCACACCCTCACCGGCAGCGAGGGCTCCGACGGCTCCACCCACCAACAGCGTATCCGGGAGGTGGGCTACCAGGCGTGGCACGATGGGCTGCTGGTCAACGAGTTCGTCTGGTTGGGGCTGGGCTCTGCCGAGAACGCCCTGCGCTGGCTCCTCAACCAACCCGAACAGTGGTCAACCTTCACCCGTGAGGACTACCGTGAGGTGGGTATCGGCTTTGCGACCGACGCCGGAGGAGTCAACTACTTCGTCGTGGATTTCGGCTCCCGCCCCGGTGTGCTCCCCATCTTCATCAACGACGGTGCCGAGACCACGGACTCCCCCGTGGTGGCGGTGAGGTTGACGAACGAGGAGGCCGTGCCCCTCGGCGAGGTCTCCCGCATGGGCAAGGCCATCGAGGTGCGCATCAGCGAGGATCTCGACTTCACCACGGCCGAGTGGCAGCCCTGGGAGGCGCTGCTCCCCTGGACCCTGGGCACGACCGAGCCGGGCACCTACCCGGTCTACGTGGAGTTCCGGGACGGCGCGGGACGCACGACGCGCAGTGAGGATACCATCCGCCTGGTCTCCACCGGGGAGACGCGCGAACCCACCGCGGAGTTGCCGGAGGTGACCCCGGAAACCGAGCCTTCTACCCCCACGCCGGAACCGGAGACGACCGAGGCCGCGCCCCCACCCCCGGCTGAGACGGGTGCGCCCCCCCTGCCTACCTACGTGCCGGAGGCAACGGCCCCGACACCCGCCGCTGCCACGCCGGCTCCCGAACCGACGTGGACCCCGCTGCCAACCCCGACCCTCTTCGAGGGCGACGGCGGAGAAGAGCTCGACTGGACCCTCCTCACCGTCCTTCTACTTCAAGCGCTGGCCTGGGCCCTGGGCATCGCGCTCCTCCTGCGCCGGCACGGATAGGTAATGGATGCACTGAGGTTGCGCATGAAGAAGTCACGTCTTTCGCCGAAGCTGCAGCAGGCCATCGGCGTCGTCTACGACTACGCGCTCATCACCCTGGGAGCGTTGATCATCGCGGCCAACGTCCCCCTCTTCCTGGCCCCCAACCGCGTGGTCTCGACGGGGCTCACCGGCATCGGGATGTTGGCCAACTTTCTCTGGGGCTGGCCCATCGGGATGGTGACCCTCGCGCTCAACATTCCCCTCCTCTTGGCAGGCGCGAAGTGGGGCGGAGGGCTCAAGTTCGTCGTGCGCACCGTTTTCGCCGTCGTGGTGATGACCGTCGGCATCGACCTGCTCAGCCGCGTCCTGCCCCCCATCCAGGGTGACCCCCTCATCTACACCCTCTTCGGTGGCCTGCTGGACGGTATAGGCATCGGGCTCGTCCTACGGGGACAGGGCACGACGGGGGGCACCGACATCTTCGCCCAGCTGCTCCACCGCCAACGGGGCGTTCCCTTCGCGCACGTCTTCCTCACCCTGAACGGGCTGATCCTCCTCACCGCCTCCGTCGTGGTGGGGGTCGTCCCCGTCCTCTACGCCCTTATCGTGAACTTCGTCTCCGCGCGCGTGGTCGACGTGGTGCAGGAAGGCGTGGGGTACGCGCGCGCCGCCCTCATCATCACCGACAAAGAGAACCTCGTGCGGCGCACGATTCTAGAGGAGCTGGAGCGCGGGGTGACGCTGCTGGAGGCTCGTGGGGGCTACACCGAGCGCTCCCGTCCCGCCCTCTACGTCGTGGTCTCCCGCTCGGAGGTGACCCTACTGAAGCGCCTGATCGCCAAGATCGACCCCCAGGCCTTCGTCGTGGTCTCGGAAGCCCACGAGGTCCTGGGGGAGGGCTTTCGGCCCGTCAACCACCAGCAGTAACTTACCCGTAACAGAGGCCGCTCACGTGTGTACGTGAGCGGCCTCTGTTGGCCAGGGGTCAGATCGAAGAAGGGGCCGGCTGCAGCTCCTCCTCCCCCTGGAGGACGGCGGAGAGAGCAACAATGGCGACCGCCAGCATCTCGTCGTCGGGCTCCCGGGTGGTCAACCGCTGCAGGGCCAGGTTGGGCTGGATGAACAGCCGCACGATAGAGCTCCCCGCGTGTTTGCCCGTGAAGCGCAGCACCTCGTAGGCGATACCCGAGATGACCGGCACCATCAGCAGCCGCGTGACGATGCGCACGGGCAGGGAGGGCCTTCCCAGGGGAGCGAAGACCAGGATGGAGATGAGGACGACCATCAACAGGAAGGCGGTCCCGCAGCGGGCGTGGGCCGTGGAGTAGGCACGGACCGCCTCGACGGTGAGCGGTGCGCCGTCCTCGTAGGCGTTGATGGTCTTGTGCTCGGCGCCGTGGTAGCCGAAGACCCGGCGCACGTCCTCCATCTGCGCCACGGCGACCATGTAGCCCACCAGCAGCAGGAGGCGGATCAATCCCTCGACGGCGTTGAAGAGGAGGTCGTTCCCCTGCACGAGGAGGCCCGCCAGCCACGAGGGCAGGACCATGAAGAGGGCCACCGCGAACACCATGGAAAAGGCCCCCGTAGCGATCCCCGCACCACCGCTCATGGTGAACTCCGGGTCCTCGGCTTGTCCCACCACCTCCGCCGAGTAGAAGAGCGCCCGCATCCCCAGTCCCAGGGCATCCCACAACATGGGGATACCGCGCAGGAAGGGGACCTTGCTCAGCGAACCCCGGTAGAGGCCGCTCACGGGCTCCGCCTTCACCACGATCTCCCCGGTATCGGGGCGGCGTACAGCGATGGCGGAGGTGTAGGCCCCGCGCATCAAGACTCCCTCGATGACCGCCTGCCCACCGTAGGACCAGCCCATACGCTTCTCGTCAACTCTATTCTCATTCATGGTATCATCACTTCCAAGTTCTCAAACGTTAAGGTGCAGTCCATCATACCGCGAACCCCGCCGAAAAACAAAGCGTCGGGACGTCCAGAGGGTCCCGGCGCGGTCGAGGCCGGTTCAGGAGCGGCGCGCCTTCTCCCAGGCAGCGATGATCGCCCGGCGGGCCAGCACCTTCCCCATCTCCCGGCGGTACTCGGCGCTCCCCCGGTAGTCGGAGATGACCTCCAGCCCCTCCAGAGTGGGCTCCAGGGCCTGGACGACCTTCTCCGCGTCGAGGAGCTTGCGCTCCAGGAGGTGCTCCGACTTCATCAGTCGCACCGGGCGGTCCGCGACGCCCCCCACGGCAACCCGGACCTCCGTCGTCATCCCCTCGTCCACCTCCACGTAAGCAGCCGCGCAGACGATAGGCTTGTCCCTGGGCGAGCGCCCCAGGACCTCGAGGACGGCGGCACTGCGGGCCGGGGGACGTTTTACCCGCACCTCGGTGATCAGTGCGCAGGCATTGACCAGACGCTCCCGGTAGGCGACGAAACTGGTGAAGGGGGCCGTGTGCCCCACAGGATCGGCGTAGTAGATGGAGGTATCGAGCACCAGCAGGACCGTCGTGAGGGGATCGGCGGGTCCGGCAACGATCAGGGTACCGCCCAGCGTCCCCTGCTCCCGCAGGTTGCGCGACTGGATATAAGAGGCGGCTCGCGCCAGGACGCCAACGGCGACGCCGGCGGACGCGCTGTCGTCGATGAGCGCCTGCAGCGTGACCATGGCACCGATACGCACCCCCTCGATGTCCCCCGCGATCTCATCGAGTCCGACCTTCTGGAGATCAACGAGCACCTCGAGGGTCGGATCGCCTTGCGCGACGATCCAGGAGCCACCCGCGAGATAGATCGCGTTCGACTTCGTCTGCACCAGGCTCACCGCCTCATCGATGGTCGTCGGCTTTTCGTACGTCTTCACGTTACGCAGCATGTACACGTCTCCTTGCATATAGAAATCTGACCGAACACCAAACGTCGGCTCCGTACGGTCAGTGATTACGCTTGGGCCTCTTCCTCGGTCTTGCGCCGCTCCTCCTCCACCCGCCAGAACTCCTGCTCCTGCTCCCACTCGCGCAGCGTCTCCTCGGCGGGCTTGACCACCACCGATGCGACGCTCGCGGTGACGGTGCCGTCGGTCATGCGGATCTCGCCCAGGACGCGGGCCGAGCGGCTGCGCAGCGTGTCGACCCACCCCACGGCCGTGAGCGGCGTCTCCGTGGGCGTGGGCTTGTGGTAGCGGATCTCCATCTTCGCCGTCACCCAGAAGGGCGCCTCCGACTGGGCCAGGGCGATGGCCCGCCCGGAGACTTCATCGAGCACCGTCGCCACGATGCCCCCGTGGACGATGCCCGGATAGCCCTGATAGGTGTCGGGGATGTTGAGGGGCACCTTCACCTGTCCGGCCTCGAGGTCGTCGTAGAAGGTAAGGTGCAGGCCGACGGGATTCTGACGGCCGCAGACGAAGCACATCCGTGAGGTAGGTTGGGGTTTCCAGCCGGAGGGCAGATCGGTCACGATAGTCTCCTCTCTCTGATCCTTGGTTCACGCAAGTTACTTCTCCTCTCGCATGTAAGCCTCACCCAGGGCGTTGGGCGCACCGATGCGCTGCCCCAACGCCTCCCACCAGGTGGTGACGATCAAGACGAGGATGGTCGCCAGGTAGGGCATCATGTTGAGGAAGGCCGCGGCGATGTTGGTCCCCGCCGCCTGCAGGCGAAACTGGACGGCGTTGATGCCGCCGAAGAGAATGGCGCCCAGCACCGCCCGCGCCGGGTTCCACATGGCGAAGATGACGAGGGCGATGACGATCCACCCTCGCCCGCCCGTGATGTTCTCAGCCCAACCGGGCGTGTAGGCCAGCGAGAGGTGAGCGCCGCCGAGGCTCACCAGCATCCCCCCCAGGATGGTGTAGAGGTAGCGCACCTTGATCACGTCGATTCCCATGGCGTCCGCCGTCTGGGGATTCTCGCCCACGGCGCGCAGGTTCAGCCCGTTGCGGGTCTTGTAGAGGTAGAACCAGGCCAGGGGCAACAGGAGATAGAGCAGGTAGGTGAGGACGTCCTGCTTGAAGAGAGCACCCAGAAGGGGGATGTCGCTCAGGAAGGGCGCCGGCAGGGCGGTGAAGCGCGGGCCGACCAGCCCGACCAGGTAATTGTTGTTGGCCTCCGGGCCCAGCCGCTGCCCCAGAAAGCTCGCCAGCCCGGTGCCGAAGAGGGTGATGCTCAGCCCGCTCACGACCTGATTCGCCCGCATCGTCACCGTGAGAAAGGCGTGGATGGCAGCGAGGAACATGCCCACCATCATCGCGACCAGAACGGCCAGCCAGGTGCTGCCGGTGTAGTAGCCCACGGCGAAGGCGGAGAGCGCACCCATCAGCATCATCCCTTCGAGACCAAGGTTGAGGATGCCGGAGCGCTCGGTGTAGATCTCACCCACCGTCGCGTAGATGAGGGAGGTTCCGGCGCGCAGCGTGATAGTCAGGACCGATGTGAGCAGCGGGACGATCATGCCTGCACCTCCGTCGCGGGCGTCGCAGAAGAGGGCGCCGGCTCCTCACGCACGATCCGCAGGCGATACTCCGTGAAGAGGCTGCCTGCCAGCATGGGAAAGAGGATCATGCCCTGCAGGACGACGCCCACCGCCGCGGGGAGGCCCATGAGCATCTGTACCTGGTCGCCCCCCACGAGCAGGCCCGCCATCAGCAGGGCGACGACGATGACGGCGAGGGGGTTGAGCTGCGCCATCCAGGCGACGATAATCGCCGTGTAGCCGTAGCCGATGCTCAGCCCCTGCTGCAGACGCCGGGAGATCCCCGTCACCTCGGCGGCACCCGCCAGACCGCTCAGCGCACCGGAGAGGAGTAGCGCCAGGACGATGTTCCTGGCGATGGGAATTCCCAGATAGCGGGCGGCGGTTTGGTTCTCGCCGATGATCTTGAGCTCGAAACCCCAGCGGGTGCGCCGCATGACGAACCAGAGGACTCCCGCGGCGACGAGGGCGAAGATCAACCCCAGGTGGGCTCGCGTTCCCCAGAGACGGGGCAGCCAGGCTTGCGTCGGGAACTGTGCCGTTCCCGGGAAGCCGTACCCCTGCGGGTCGCGCCAGGGACCGTAGTAGAGATGCTCCGAGATGAGGATGGCGACGTAGTTGAGCATCAGGGTGGTGAGCGTCTCGTCAACGCCCATGTAGGCCTTGAGAAGCGCCGGCACCCCGGCCCAGACCGCTCCGGCAACCATACCCAGGAGAATGGCAGCGGGCAGGAGCAGGAGACCGGGGAGCCGGTCGGCGAGAAAGAGGGCGACCCAGGCCGCAGCCACGCCTCCCAGGGCCAGCTGCCCTTCGGCCCCGATGTTCCAGAAGCGCATCCGGAAAGCGATGGAGACCCCCAGGCCCGTGAGCATCAGAGGAATGGCCTTGACCAGCGTCTCCGAAAAGTTACGCAGGAAGGCCCCGCGGAACATCGCCGCGTAGGTGGTGAAGGGGTTGGCCCCCGACAGCACCAGCAGGATGGCCCCCAGGAGGAGGGAGATAAAAAAGGAGATCACGGGGACCAAGACCAGGGCCCGCCGGGAAAGGGACTGTCGTTTCTCAAAGACTAAGCGCATAAGTTCTCTCCCATGGTCGCTGGATGAGTGCCAGCTTGAAGTTCCGCTCGAGGGCTACGACTGCACCTCGCTGTACGCCACCCCCGCCATCATCAACCCCAGGGTCTCGATGTCGGCCTCCTCGGTCGGAAGCACGCCCATGACCTGCCCCTCGAAGAGCACGGCGATGCGATCCGCGATGGTCAGGAGCTCTTCGAGGTCCTCGGAGATGAGCAGGACGGCCATCCCCGCGGCCCGCTGCTCCAGCAGCATCTTGCGCACCGACTCCGTTGCCCCCACGTCTAGACCCCGTGAGGGATAGACGGCCACCAAGAGACCACTGCAGGCGTCGATCTCGCGGGCCAGGATGGCCTTCTGAATGTTACCCCCGGAGAGGAACTTGATCCGCGTCTGAGGTGTAGGGGTCGCGATACGGAAGGTCGTGATCAGCTGGCGGGCGAAGGAGAGGATGCGCTTGGGGCGCAGAATACCCCCCTCGGACAGGGGCGCCGAACGATAGCCCTTCATGGCGAGATTATCCGCGACCGCCATATTGCCCACCGCACCCATGCCCACCCGGTCGGCCGGAATGTGGCTGACCCCCGACTTGATGACGGCAAGGGGCGAGCGGTTCGTCAGGTTCTGCCCTCCGATGAGCACCCGACCCGCCGTGACTTCCCGTAGGCCGGTGACCACCTCCGCCAGCTGTCGCTGGCCGTTGCCGGCGACCCCGGCGATGCCCAGGATCTCCCCCTCCCTGATGTCCAGAGAGACGCCACGCAGGGCCGGCAGCCCCTTGTCGTCTCGCGCCTGGACGTCCCGGAGCTCCAGGACCGTCTCCCCGGGCGTGCAGACCTTCTTGTCCAGCCGGAAGAGCACCTCCCGCCCCACCATCAACCGCGCCAGATCCTGGGGATTCGTCTCCGAGGTGCGCTTCACCGCCACCGAGCGCCCCTGCTGCAGGACCTGCACGCGGTCGGAGAACTCGATCACCTCGCCCATCTTGTGGGTGATAAAGATGGCGGATTTGCCCTCGTTCACCATCCGCTCCAGGACCTGATCCAGCTCCTCCGCCTCCTGAGGGGTGAGGACGGCGGTGGGCTCGTCGAGGATGAGAATCTCGGCGTCCCGGTAGAGCAGCTTGAGGATCTCCACCCGCTGCTGCTCCCCCACGCTGAGCTGCCAGATGCGCGCCCGGGGATCGACCTTGAGGTTGTACTGTTCGGACAGGTCCTTGATCCGCTGCACCACCTTCTCCATGTCGGGCACGAAATCCAAATCGCCCAGCCCCAGCACGATGTTCTCAGCGACGGTCATGGTCTGCACCAGCATGAAGTTCTGGTGCAGCATGCCGATGCCCAGAGCCGCGGCGTCGCGGGGCGAGTGAATCTCCACCCGCTCCCCACGCACGTAGATCTCGCCCTCGTCCTGGCGGTAGAGCCCCACGAGGATGTTCATCAGCGTGCTCTTGCCCGCACCGTTCTCCCCCAGCAGGGCCAGCACCTCCCCGCGGTAGAGATCCAGATCGACGTGATCGTTAGCCAGAACGCCGGGGAAGTGTTTCGTGATCCCCCGCATCTCGACGACAGGAGTTCGTTCTTCGGTCATGTACTCCTCACTTCAAAAGTGTACCGATGCCGTCATTCCAAGCGAACGGAAGGCGCTCTGCGCCTGAAGCGAGTCGAGGAATCTCTCTCTGAAGCCCCTGCTCACGAGAGATTCCTCGACTTCGTGCTCTTTGCCAGGTCCCTCGACTTCGCTCGGGACGGGCCCGGAGCACTCCGCTCGGAATGACGAGCCGGGTTCTTTGTGTTTTGAAGAGGGTGAGGCGCGAGGCCCCACCCCCTGGAAGGTCAGCTTCTACCCACCGGGCGAACCGACGACGCCCTCGACGAAGAACTCCATGTTGAGCATGTCCTCGTCGCTCATGCACTCGCCCTCGGCGACGACGACGTTGCCGTCCTGGTCGACGACGGGGCCACAGAAGACGTCCCACTCACCGCTCGTGATGCGCTCGCGCTCGGTCTCCACGTCAGCGCGCACGTCCTCAGGGACTTGGGGGCTCATCTCCGCCAGGGCCACGATGCCCTCATTCAGCCCCCCCCAGAATTGGTGGGACTCCCAGGTGCCCTCGATGGCGTCGTTGACGGTGTCGATGTAGTAGGTGCCCCACCGCCAGACCGGACTGGTCAGGACGGTGTCGCCCACGAACTGGCGCATGTCGGAGTCGTAGCCGATGCTCAGGACGCCCCGCTCCTGGGCCGCCTTCTGGGGCTCGGTGGTGTCCTGGTGCTGCGCGATGATGTCGGCCCCCTCGTCCAGCAGGCCGATGGCGGCCTCGCGCTCGACGACGGGATCGTACCACGTGTTCGTCCAGACGACGCGCACCTCCGCATCGGGGTTCACGGACTGGACACCCCGGGTGAAGGCATTGATACCGCGGATCACCTCGGGGATGGGGAAGGCGGCCACGTAACCGATGATGTTGCTCTCGGTCATCTCACCGGCCACGATGCCGGAGAGGTAGCGGGGCTGGTACATCCGCCCGAAGTAGGTCGCCATGTTCTCGCGGGTCTTGTAGCCCGAGCAGTGCTCAAAGAGCACATCGGGGAATTCCTCGGCGACCTCGAACATGGGGTCCATGTAGCCGAACGAGGTGGCGAAGATCATGTCGTAATCCTGCTGGGCGTAGTCGCGGATCACGCGCGCGGCGTCAGGACCCTCGGGCACGTTCTCGATGTAGGTCGTCTCGACCTGATCGCCCAGCGCCTCCGCGAGCCGCTGGCGCCCCTGATCGTGCTCGTAGGTCCAGCCAAGGTCACCCGGAGGGCTGATGTAGACAAAGGCGACGCGGAAGGGCTCCTCGGCGGAGACCTCTTCGGTCGGGGCTTCAGTGGGCGGGGTGGTACAGGCGGCCAAGAGCAGCAGGGTCACAATCATCAACGATAGGATGTTCCACAGGTTGCGTTTCACTGTTGATCCTCCTTCTAGTGAGAACTTAGGGAATGTGGTTGGGTCTGCCAATCGGACGTCCTGGTGCAATCCACCTCCTTTCCGGGACACTCTTGTAGAACTCCGAGGGAGTCGATCACATGTCAGACATCTACCGAGTACGACCTCATTATACCGAAGTTGGGAAGGTAATTCAAGCGAGGCGACAGAAGCGCACCTCAGTCCAGATCCCAGACCTCGAGCAGTTCGTCGTCCTCGATCTGGGTGTTGGTCAGATCAATACGCTCGCGGGTCAGCCGAAAGCGGTCGAAATCCCGGGCGACGATGGTGTCCGGGAAGATAGAACGGGCCTCCTCGAGAATATCGCGGATACGGTAGCGCTGCGAGAGATGGGTCAGGACGAGGGTGCGCACCTCTGCCTGGTGGGCCAGTTGCGCCGCCTGTCCGGCGGTGATGTGTCCAAAGCGCCGGGCGAGATCCGCATCGCGCTCCAGATAGGTGGACTCGCAGACGAGCAGATCGGTGCCCGTGACGACCCTGGCGAGATTATCCACGCGGGAGGCATCCCCCGTCAACGCGACGGAGATGCCCGGTCGCGAGGGACCGAGAACGTCGTCGGGGTGCACCACCCGCCCGTTCGCCAGCGTGATGGGCTTGCCGTTGACCAGGTCACGGCGCTCGGGTCCGGCAGGGACCCCCAGGGCCTCCGCCCGCTCGGGCAGGAAAGGACGGCGGGGCTTCTCACGAAAGAGGTAGCCGAAACAGCCGGGGCCCCGGTGCTGCACGGGGAAGGCGACGATCTCGAAGGTCTCCTTCTCCATCAGGCGGCCCGGGCGGATGTCGTTGAGCTCGACCGGCACCGGTGGGCGGGCACCGCGCAGGACCACGCGGAAGAGGAGATCGGAGACGCGTTCCATAGCCCACCGTCCACCGTAGATCTGCATACTGTCCACAGCTTCCCAGCGGGCGAAGGTGGAGACCAGCCCTCCCAGGCCCAGGATGTGGTCGAGGTGCCCGTGGGTAATGAGGATGTGCTCCAAGCGACGAAAGCCCAACCCGCTGCGCAGGATCTGCCGCTGCGTGCCCTCACCGCAGTCGACAAGGAAGCGCTCGTCGCGATGGAGCACCATCTGTGCGGGGAGGCCCCGCTGGATGGAGGGGGCCGACGCTGCCGTGCCCAAGAAGACGAGCTCGATCATCTCGGCGTCTCACCCGGCCCACCCGAGGCCGTAAAGGTGGAGACGCTGCCGCCTGATGTCCTCTCAAGACAACCGTCCCCGGACCGTTGGGGAGCGTAAAGGAAGAAAATTCCCCGACTATGCATGGTGCCATTATACTCACGGTCCAAGGGTTGACAAATTCCGACCCGCAGGGCTATCGCACTGAGCACACTTTCTCCAGCGCGTTACCTGGTGCGCCGCTGAAGCGGCATTTTTTAGAGGGATTTTCGGGGCGGAGCTTTGCCCCGCCCCGAAAATCCCCTTTTATCCCCGGCCTTAAGGGGGTGCCTTACGCCGGATACTCGCGGTCCAAGGGTTGACAAATTCCTGCCCACAATTATAGTTAGCCTGGCAAAGGATTAATCCTTAAGGCAAGGCAGGGACTCACAGGCAGGGGCTCACAGGCAGGGGCTCACAGGCAGGGGCTCACGAGGGGTGTGGAGGTTAGAGGGTCCACCTATTCAGGACCGGGACGATGAACATACTGAAAGATTACCTGAAGACCATCGGGCGCTTCTCCCCGGAGGCCCGGCTCTACCTGCTGGCGACGATACTGCAGGGAACCGCCTGGGGCATCTACCAGCTCTTCTTCAACTTCTATATTCTCAGCCTCGGCTACACGCGGGACTTCTTGGGCCCCCTCATCAGCATCCCGGCGTTGACCGCGCTCGTTGTCGCCCTCTTCGCCGGCTATCTGAGCGACCTTATCGGTCGCAAGCGGGCCTTTATCCTGGGCGGGCTCCTCACGGTAGCAGCGCAGTTCCTGCTGCTCATCCTCACCTCCCGCAGCGGGCTGATCCTTGCCAGCGTTCTCCGCGGGATCGGGATGAGCATCTTCAATGTCACTGCCGCCCCCTTCCTTATGGAGCAGAGTAGCGAGGCGGAGCGCACCCACCTCTTCAGCTTCAACTCCGGTATCATGACCCTCTCCTCCTTCCTGGGCAACTTCGTGGGAGGTAGCTTGCCCTCCTTCGTCGCCGCCCGCCTGGGCGTCGCCTCGACCTCCAGCAGCGCCTACGCCTGGTCCCTGGGCATCACCACCCTGCTCAATCTCCTGGCCCTGCTCCCGCTGCTGCGCCTGCGCTTACAGAAGAAAGTGTTGGCGGGGAGTCCCCTGGCGCCCTTCCGCGCGCTCTGGACCAACCGGGAGAGCATGACACGCCTGCTCCTCCCCTCCCTCATTGTCGCCCTGGGCGCGGGGATGCTCATGCCCTTCATGAACATCTTCTTCCGCTTCCGCTACGAGATGTCCGACGAGGCCATCGGCTCCCTCTTCGGCTTCGGCTCGCTGGCCATGGGGGTCGCCATCCTCATCGCCCCCATCCTGGCCGAGCGGTGGGGCAAGGCGCGCACCGTCGCCATCAGTCAGGGGCTCTCCATCCCCTTCCTCATTCTGCTGGGCTTCGTCCCCTACGTGGAGGTCGCCATCGCCGCCTACTTTTTCCGCCTGGCCCTCATGAACCTCGCCGGCCCTGTCTACCAGACGATGGTCATGGAGGAAGCGGAGGCGGAATCCCGGGGCATGGCTGCCAGCCTCTACAGCATGATCTGGAATCTGGGCTGGGCCCTCAGCCCCTCCCTCAGCGGCCCCCTCCAGGAGCGCTACGGCTTCAATCCCGTCTTCTTGACGACCATCGTCTCCTACGCCCTCTCCGTCTACCTGATCTACCGCTGGTTCGTGCGGCAGCGTGCACGTCAGGATGGACCTGCGATGCAGCCCGAACTCGCCAATTCCGGCGGTCCCTCAGCGCCCCGCTCTTAATGTCTACAAGACGAGCGGCGCCGTCGTGACGGCGCCGCTCCGAAGACCTTTGTGCGGGCGTTACTGGACGATGTCGAAGACGACCTGCACTTCGACCTGAATGTTCAACGTCCCGCCGGAGATGGGAACCTCACCACCACCCCCCATGCTATCGTAGGCCATGCGGGGCATGGACGCGGGCTGCGGCATGGAGCTGAACTCCATCACCTGATGCACCCTACCCACACTGACACCCAGTCCCTGGGCCAGGGCCTCGGCCTTGACCCGAGCGTTGGCGATAGCCTCCTCACGAGCCTCCTGCATCAGCGCCTCGGTATCCTCGATGCCGAAGGCGATCCCCTGAACGGTGTTGGCACCGGCTTCAAGGGCGTCCTCGAGCAGCTGTCCCGTCTGGGAGATGTCGCGCAGGCGGACAGAGAGCTCGTTGACGACGTGATAACGCAGCTCGTCGGTGGGCAGCCCCTCACGATCGTAGACCTGCTCCACCCACATGTTGTAGTTGACCGTCTGAATATCCTGCGCCTCGACCCCCAGAGCCTCGATGGCTTCCAACACGGCGTTCATGCGCTCGGTGCTGGAGGCGATGGCCTCCCCGGCGTCGGAGTCGATGGTCTCCACCCCCAGCCGAATGTCGACGATATCGGGCGCCGCGCTTGCCACGCCGCTCCCATTCACGTTGATGGTGTAGTCCATCTCACTGCCGCCCGACCCTGCAGCGACACTGAGCCCCGGATTACCCCCAACCGCGGGGGCACCACAGCCGGCGAGCAGCACCAGCCCCAGAACCAACAGTAAACCGAACCACTTGCGACCGAACATTGTAGGATCCTCCGGACTGATTTTTAGATATAGGAAGTCTTGGCTTCCACACCTATCAACGTTCGCGGTTCTCCATTAGTTCCCGAAAAGAGCATAAAAAGAGGATCAAAATCTGGAAAAAGAGGGGGCTAAAGATCAGGGCATCTCGAAGTAGGCGTCCAACAGAGGTTGCAGATCAGCGTCGGTGTGAGCTCGCACCGCTTGCAGGAGATCGTCTCGCGTCACCAGCCGCCCCTCGTTGGCGGCCCGGTACTCCCTCACGAAGGCAAAGAAGGCCTCGTCTCCCATCAACGCGCGTAGATCCGCCAGGAAGTGCGCGCCCAGCCCGTAGATGTCGTGGATGTAGGCGGACGTCTCCTCGAAGGCGTAGATGGAGCGGTCGAGGGCCCCGGAGGGCGACCAGTAGTCGATGTGGCTCTGCCACCACCAGTCGGTGGCCTCGGGGTAGTAGCGCTCCAGGAAGAGGAGCTCGCTGTACTTGGCGAAGGACTCGTCGAGCCAGGGCGCGCGCACCTGGTCGTTGCCCACGGCCCCGAACCACCATTGGTGAGCGATCTCGTGGACGGTCAGCGGCATGAGCAGGGAGTAGGGGGTGCCGTCGTAGGTCTCGTAGCCGTAGCCGCTCATGCTGATGAGGCCCGAGTACTCCATGGCACCGTAGTAGGCGTTCTCGGCGATCACCAGCTCCGGGTAGGGATAGGGGCCGTAGAGCTCCGTGTAGAGGGGTAAGGCGCGACCGGCGAGCTCCAGGAGCCCCTCTCCGGCGACGGCGTGCTCGGGTAGATAGTAGGAGGTGACGGGAATGCCGTCCGCCCGGCTGAACGCAACTTCGTACTCCCGGCTCGCCAGAAAGGCGAAGTTGCGCGCACCGGTGAGGTAGTAGCGCCGGGCGGGTCCATCGCTCTCCTGCGCGCCGGGGGCGGCGATCACGACGTCGCTAGGCGCCGTGAGGTAGACCTCGAAGGTGGCGACGGGGTAGACGGTGGGGTCCCCCACGGGGCGGTAGCTCCACGTCCGCCACCCCTGCCCCTCGTCGTAGGGCGCCAGCACCGCGTGCCAGTCCCCTACCTGGAGCAATCGCTCCCCCGCTCCCAGATTGCCCACGGGGGGCCAGGCGGTCGGTGCTACCGACGGAATCTGGATGGCGTAGTCGAAGGCCACCTGGACAGGATCACCGGGCTCCAGGGGTACAGGCAGGGGCACCCGGTAGAAGAGCCCCTCCAGCGTGGGGCTGACGGTGTGGGTCTGCCAACGCGTCGTTACCTGAGCACCAGAGAGGGCAAAGCCGGCGAGGTGCGCGGAGGGCACGAAGAAGAGGAGCTCCTGCCAGCGCTCCACCGAGTCATTCTGCAACCGCGCCCGCTGCTCCACGTCGAGACGACGCCCGTCGTAGTCCAGCGCCACGTCGATCCGGTGCTCGGGCAGCCCGCCGGCGGGCGCCGTGACCAGAGGGGTGGGTGTGGGCGAGGGCTCGGGTGAGGGGGTGGAGGTGGGCAGCGCCGTCTCCGTGAGAGTCGGAGCAACCGTCCTGCTCCTCCCTCCCGGCTCCTGCGTCTCGGCGTTGCACCCCACCAGCAAAAGGCCCAACAGCAGAGTCAGCGCCAGGAGTCCCAACGTCAAAGCACTTCGAAATCGATCGCCCATTACCCTTCCCTCAAATGACTGGGATGTGCTTCAAGAGGAACACACCTAAATGACTGTAAACTTCCTAAGCCCTGATCCCCAATCCCTGTTCCCCTCTCCTCAGTAGTGCGACACCACCTTGGTCCCCACCGGCGCCCAGTTGTAGAGCCATTCGGAGTCGGGCGTGGAGAGGTTGACGCAGCCGTGGCTCATGGGGGTGCCGAAGTTGTTGTGCCAGTAGGTGCCGTGAAAGGCGTATCCCCGGTAGAAGAACATGGTGTAGGGGACGTTGGGGAGGCTGTAACCCGGACCGCTCATGTGGGTCGAGGGGTACTTGGAGAGAATCTGGTAGGTCCCGACCACCGTCGGCGTCCGCCATGTGCCCGTGGAGGCCAACGCCGACCAGACGGCAGTTTGGCCCTCGTAGGCGGTCACCCTCTGGGTCGTGAGGTTGATGTCGATCCACTTCTCCCCCGCGCTGCCGTGTCCTGCCGGGGGCTGCGTGGCGGGAGGCTCGGGTGCAGGGCCGGCTTCCCCACCCGTCAGCTGCAGCTGCTGCCCCGTGTAGATGGTGTTCGAGCTCAGACCGTTGGCCCGCATAAGGGCAGCGACGGTGGTACCGTGGCGCCGGGCGATGCTGAAGAGGGTATCCCCCGCCCGCACCACGTAGACGCCGTCCACAGCCGTGGGGGCGGGCTCCGGCTCTCCCGAAGCGGGGGCGGGGACGTCCTCCTCCCCCGGAATAACCAGCCGCTGCCCGGCGTAGACCCACGCGTTCCAGGCCAAGCCGTTTGCCCGGGCCAGCCGGCTGACCCGGACACCGTGGCGCAGGGCGATCCCCAGGAGCGTCTCGTCCTGCTGGACGAGGTGCACGTTCTCGCCAGAGGCGGGCGCGGGAGCAGGCGCCGATACCGAGCCGGGAAGGGACAAGCGCTGTCCCGTGTAGATCCACGAGTCGGTGGTCAACCCGTTGACGGCTGCCAGCGTCCCCACGTCGACGCCCTGACGGCGGGCGATGCCGAAGAGGGTGTCGCCGGCTTGCACGACGTAGGTACCTCCCGATTGAGCCGCGACGGGAGGCATGCTCCAGAGCAGGCTCACGAGCACAACGAGGGGCAGGAACAGGCGCACAGGCTTCATCTCTCGCTCCTTAAAAACAAAGTGAGCAGGGATCAGGAAACTCATATCAGCATCCCGATGCGATCCCCTCTCTTCCCGGCAAGGCGAACCTCTCTCCTCATTGTAGCAAAAAACGCGCGGAGAGCACAGCCACTTGCCACAGGCAGAGATAACAAAGGAGGTGCTCGCCCCGAAGGACGAGCACCTCACAAGGAGAGGGCGCTAGCGCGGCACCCACTTCACGGCGTCGAAGGCGATGAGGCGCGAGCGGTAGGGCTCGAAGGTGACGTCGGCGAGGGAGACGTAGTCGGAGCGGGTGCCGGTGAAGCGGTAGGTGCCAAGCGAGACCCAGCTGTCGCCGTGCGCCGATTGGCTGATGGTCTTGACCGTGTAGCCGTCGGCGTGACGGACCCAGTAGCGCGCCTGCCCCGTCGTGGTGTAGCGGAAGGGGACGTAGACGAAGACCTCGTAGCGGCGGGCCTCGAGCTCGGGGAACCAGCGGGCCCAGTTATAGCCGCTGCGCACGACGTCGTTGTTGAAGGTCCAGAGCAGCCGCCCCTCGTACCCCTCGTGGGCGGTGCGCCAGCCGCCCGCGTACCCGCCCGTGACGAAACCGGAGTCGGTATCGTCGACGACGACGGTGCCGCCGGGCGTCGGCGCCGGTTCGTCCCCATCGCTCCACGAGAGCTTGGCGACGGCGTCCCCTTCGTTCTCGTAGTACTGCAGTTCGATGGTCACGTTGCCCCCGGGCAGGAAGATCTCCTCGGTGTAGGTGGTGGCGGCCTGCTCGAACCAGGCGTCGACGAGCAGGTGCCCGTTCACCCAGAGCCGGGCGCCGTCATCGGTGGTCAGGGTGAAGTCGTACATCCCCTCCGCCAGCTCCAGTGTGCGCGTCCAGCGCACCGAGAAGTGGTCGGCGGAGACAGTGCCGGGCGCCGGCGATCCGGTGCCCCAGTTGAAGTTGATGGCGTCGTCGTTGCGGGTGAGGGCCGGCGTGCCGCTGAGGGTGAGGTTGTTGAAGTACTCGCCCTTCCACTCCCCCCCGGTCGCGCTCTTGCTCATCCACGAGAGCTTCGCGGTGGCGAAGCCGGTGTTCTCGTAGTACTCCACCTTGATGAGATGGTGGCCCGCACCGAGGTACTTGTCGAAGGTGAAGGTCTGGGCGGGGTGATCGTACCACTTGTCCAATAGCAGCTCGTTGTCGATCCAGACGCGGACGCCGTCATCGGCGGTGACGAAGAAGCGGTAGGTGTCGGGGTTGACGTCGATGTAGCGGGTCCAGCGGGCCGAGAAGTTGTCGGCGGGAACGCCACTTCCGGGGGAGCCCGCCCCCCACTCGAAGTCGATGTTGGCATCCTCCCGGGTGAGCGCCGGAGTGCCGGAAAGCGACGAGTTGCTCCAGTAGGTCGCCTGCCAGGTCGGGTCGCTGTGCTGGGGATTGATAGGTCCCTGGGCCAGCGCCGGTGAGACGGCGACGAGCAGGACCAAAAACAAGCTTACCAGGCTCAAACGCTTAAACATGATTTTTCCTCCTCAATCTAAGTGATAGCTCAGTGTGTGCTTGATCGTCATGGCCTGACCGATACATCTTTGGACGCACACAAAAGAGACAGTGTTCCCCCCTAATCTCTATTATCGTTACTAAATGATTACTGTGCGGTTACAGCCCTGCAACAGATGGATTTCAGGGGAAACAGGGAGGGGCTGGCGCTGCGAGGCCTGGTACAAAAAAAGCGCCGGGGGCCCCCCGGCGCTCGTGGACACCTGGTCCTACTCGACGATCACCAGCGTGCCGATCTCTGCCCAATCGAAGAGGGTCTCGGCCTCGGGAATGCCCAGGATCACACAGCCGTAGGAGGCCGGGCTTCCCAGGTGTCCCTCCCAGAGGCGCTGTCCGTTCTCGAGGATGGGGAGCTCGTGAATGCCGTTGTGAACGTCACCCCCCACCCGGTAGATGGCCATAAAGTAGGGCATCCAGAGATCCCACTGGCTGGCAAAAGCCATCTCCTCCTTGCTCAGAATCTGGAAGGTGCCCCGGTCCGTCGGGGAGTCCTCCATCCCCGTGGAGATGGGCCAGTCGTGGAGGAGCTCGCCCCCCTCGTAGACACGCATCCGCTGGTCGTCGAGGTTGATGACGATCTTCTTGCCAGGTTCGACCGGATAGGGCGTCAGCACGTCCTGTGAGGGGATGGTGATCTGCTGGCCCACCTGCAGGCGATCCAGGTCGATGTCGCGGTTGGCCTCGTAGACCAAGCCCGGTGGCATGCCGAACTTCTGGGCGACGGAGGTCAGCGTGTCGCCCGGCTGTACGGTGTAGGCACGCACCGGGTGGGTGAGATAGAGCGCCACCTCCTCCTCACCGGCGTCGAAGGTAGCCAGCACCTGCTGGGCCGCCTCGTCGTAGCGGAAGCCCCGCCCAGATCCCAGCTCCGCGGCGAGGGCGACGAGGCTGTCGCGAATGGCGTAGAGGTTGAGGTCCACCACCGGCTCCCCTCCGGGACCGGGCACGAGGTGCAGCCAGGTGACGACGGTCTCCGGTCCCAGGGTCCAGGACATCCTCTCTGCAGTCAGGACGTCGTAAGCAGTGAGGGTGATCTGGCGATTCGCCAGCGCCGCCACCTGCCCCTCAATCTCCCCCGTCTCGGGGTCCAGGGGCTGCACGTCGCGGAAGACCAGATCCACACGGATCTCCTCACCGGGCTCGGCGGAGAGGGCGCTCAGCTGGCCCAACAGCGTGGTCACGTCGAGGACCTTGCCCGGCTCACCGGGCACGATGACCACCTCCCCATTCTCCAGTTGGATGACGGGTTCGGTAGGCGGCACGGAGACCTCCACCGAGAGCCCCTCCAGCACCGCGCGCATCTGCTCCAGGTCGACGGTGTAGAGAGGGGGGACGGCGTGGTCGTTCAGCCAGATGGCCAGACGCTCCCGCAGGGGGGCCTCGCCCCGTCCGATACCGTAGGCGGCGTCGACCGTTGCCCGGGTGTCCAGGGCCAACCCGACCTCCGTCCAGGGGATCGCCCAGGTTCGCTCTCCGTGCCGGAGGATCACGCTCTCCACCTCCGGGTAGTTGCGGATGCCGCCGAGCGCCTCCTGCGCCTCACGCCGCGTCATCCCTCCCAAATCCTCACCCAGGGCGTAGACGTTGGGGTAGATGCGGTCCCGGTAGAAGCGCTGCATGCGCTGGTCGAAGACCCAGCCGCAGAAGAGGAGGGTGGCGGCGAGAACGAGCAGGAGCACGAGAAGCGCAACCAGCCCGCCCCACGAGAGGCGGGTGGCGTCCCGGCGCATTGCCATATCACGGGATGTACTGCGTGCTACCACCTTTATTGCTCCTTTTCCCAATCCCAACACCCTACTAACGCGTATCGGGCGCACAAGGTTCCTCTTCTATTATAACCCAGACCCACTTTTGTGTGCTCCTGACCCCTTGTGTCCCACAAATCTACGTTCAGATACGCGCTCGCATTACGAATGTATCCCTATTTGTATCCCTGCGTTATACCTCGATACATGGAAAAAGGCAGAACACCGTGTTATGTTAAAGTAGAGCCTTTTTGTGAGGGACTTGGAAGGGGGGGGAAGATGTCCAAGCAGACCAATCGTTGGAAGGGATACATGCTGGGTGCCATCGGCGGTATCGCCGGTATCCTCGCCATGCGGCAGTACTGGAAGACGGTGACCGCCGTGGTGGGGCACGACCCGCGGAGGGTAGAGCAGGAGGATCAGGAGCCCCAGCCGCTGGACGACATCTCCCTGCTGGGCAAGAACTTCAAGCAGGGGGAGTCGACGACGGCGGCGTTGGGCCGCATCCTCTACACACGTCTCGCGGGGGAGGAGCCGAACCAGCAGACGAAGACCGCGCTCAGCTACATCATCCACTGGGTGATCAGCGTGGACGCCAGCGGGACCTACGGCATGCTTCGCGGGCCGGCCACCTTCCCCGATCCGGTGGGCGGCACGGCGCTTGCCGTCGGCCTCTGGCTCTTCGGGGACGAGCTCTTCATGCCACTGGTGGGCCTCGCCAAGGGCCCCACCGCCTATCCCGCTGAACTCCACGCCCACGCCCTGGGCGCTCACCTGGCCTATGGCCTGGCTTCGGCGGCAGCGACCCAGCTCTTGCACATACTCTTTTAGACTTGGCACACTCTTTAGGAAGGAGTCGACATGTTCCTACGGGACACCACCGTAGGACGAAAACGGGGTTCGTAGTAGGCGATTTATCGCCGTGAACGTACGGCGCTGAAGCGCCTACTACAAACCTACTTATTTTCCAGGGAGATCCTGATGTTAGTCGAGTTCAACATCTTGCCTTTGGGTGGAGACACCCAACTCAGCGACGAGATCGCCGAGGTACTGCAGATTGTCGAGAAATCCGACCTCAACTACCAGCTCACCCCCAGCGGCACCTGCATCGAGGGTGAGTGGGACGAGGTCATGGCCCTCGTGAAGAAGTGTCACAAGCGCATGCGCAAGCACAGCGATCACGTCTTCACCATGATCAAGATCGAGGACGAGAAGGGCGCCAATACCCAACTGATCAGCAACGTGCGCTCTGTCGAAAAGAAGGTCGGGAAGCAATTGCAACGCCTCCCGTCCATCGAGATGTAACACCTTGCGCCCGGGACCCTTTTCCCCGCTCGGGTAGGGGTCCCGGGCAATCGCAGCTCTCTGTATTGACTATCAACCATAAGCAGGTCACAAGTGAGAGAGAGGCTAGAGGGCGTTTGGAATGCGGAAAGCAATCAGTGGGCTCTCGATATCAAGCCCCTGGTCCCTGATTCCTAATCCCTGATCCCTTCTCACCTTCGTTCAAAGGAGGACCCATGCACTATCGTATCTTGCTGGCAACCATCAACGGCGTCGTCAGCGTGGACGTTCCCGGCGGACCCTGGCACAGGATGGGACGTTCACTCTCCGCCCACAACGTGACCACCATCGATGCCCACGACGGCAATCTTCTGGCGGGCACCGCCGACGGCATCTTCCGCTCGGAGGATCTCGGGGAGACCTGGGCGCCGGCGAGCGACGGGCTGACCATCGGGCACGTCCGCTGGTTGAGCTTCCACCCGGAGGACGGGGAGTTGGCCTTCGCCGGCACCGAGCCCGCCGCCATCTTCGTCTCCGAGGACGGGGGGCGCCACTGGGAGAGCCGTCCGGAGGTCACCGACCTCCGCGACGAGTACGAGTGGAGCCTGCCCTACTCCCCCGCAGCGGGGGCCGTGCGCGGCTTCGCCTTCCACGGTGATCGTGGCTACGCCGCCGTCGAGCAGGGAGGGCTGCTGCGCTCCGACGATCGGGGCGCAAGTTGGGCACCGGCACCGGGGAGCGAGGTCCGTCCCAACCGCACGCCCAACCCTGCCTACCTCCACCCCGACGTCCACTCCGTGCTCGTCCACCCCTCCTCACCCGACACCCTCTTCGCCGCCACCGGTGGAGGCCTCTACCGCTCCTTCGACGGCGGTGAGACGTGGGATGAGCTCTACGACTGCTACTGCCGCGCCGTCTGGGTCGATCCCCTGAAGCCCGATCCGGAGAACATCATTCTGGGGCCCGCCGACGGCGTCGATCGTGACGGGCGGATCGAGCGCAGCCTCGAGGCAGGAAGGACCTGGCAATCCATCGCCGGTCCCCTCGACACCCCCTGGCCCAACAAGATGGTGGAGCGCTTCGTCCAGTTCGACGACCAGCTCATCACCATCCTCTCCAACGGCGACCTGCTGATCACCGCCCTGGCGGAGATCAACTGGCGCCGGGTGGTGGAGGACGTGGACGGCATCAACGACGCAGCCGCCGTCGAGGTGTAAGATGGCGGTGCCCACGCGCATCCAGGTCTCGACGGGCGGCGTCGCCTACCGGCGAGAGGGGGAGCGTATCGAGGTCGCCCTCATCGCCGTGGAATCCAAGGGGGAGAGGCGCTGGCAGCTCCCCAAGGGAATGGTCGGGCAGGACGAGGAGAAGGCTGAGGCCGCCGTCCGAGAGGTGCGCGAGGAGACGGGGGTACAGAGCGAGCTCCTCGACGAGATCGAAACCATCGAGTACTGGTACTACGGCTCGGGGGGCAAGGTCCGCTTTCACAAGTACGTCCACTTCTACCTGATGGAGTACCGGTCGGGCGACACCTCCAACTACGATCAGCGGGAGGTGGAGGAGGCCCGCTGGGTGGAGATCGACGAGGCTCGGGAGCGGCTGGCCTTCGACAACGAGAAAGAGGTCGTGCGCAAGGCAGCGGAGATGATCCGCGCACGCGATGATGAGAAGGGGGGATAAGCAAATCGACATCAACCCCTGGAACTCGCGGGTGGGCCGGCTGGACTACCCCGACTACCTCGCCATCGACCTCGACCCCTCCGACGCCAACACCTTCGACGAGGTCATCGACGTGGCCCTCGTGGTCCACGAGATCCTGGAGGCGCTGGGGCTTCCCCATCCGGTGAAGACCTCGGGCGGCACGGGACTGCACATCTTCGTCCCCCTGGGTGCGGAGTACACCTACAAGCAGGTGCAGCAGTTCGGCTTCCTCGTCGCTCACCTGGTCCACGCCCGACGCCCCGCGATCACCAGCCTGGAGCGCTCCCCGGAGAAGCGCCGCAAGGAGATCTATCTCGACATCCTGCAGAACCGGCGTGGGCAGACGATGACGGCCCCCTACTCCCTCCGCCCCCGCAGGGGCGCGCCCGTCTCCACCCCCCTGCGCTGGGAGGAGGTGCAGCAGGGCTTCAGCCCCCTCGACTTCACCATCCACAACATCCGGGAGCGGATCAACGAGGTGGGCGACCTCTGGCGAGGGGTGCTGGGGCCGGGCATCGACATGGAGGAGCCCCTGGCGGAGATGCAGAAGGTGTGGCAGAGGGTGGCGGAGTAAGAAGCTTCATACACAGAGGGAGTACAGACATTGAGTGGCGAAGAGAGGACGCAACAGGAACAGCGGCAGGAGAGCGAACGCCTGCTCTTTATCGGGGCCAAGCGCGCCCTTATCGGAGGGCTGCTGGCAGGCGGGGTGGTAATCGGAGGACAGCTTCTGGTGGGGCGGATCTACAGCGAGACGGAGGCCCGGAAGCTGATCGAGGCTCTGGTCCCCTCGGCCCGCACCCTGGGATCGGGCGTAGTGGGGGCCACCTCCACCATTCTGGCCCTGATGCTCACCATGCTCAGCCTCAGCCGCCACGCGACGAGCGAGCTGGAGTCGGTCTTCTTCAAACGGGTGAAGCGCATCGGCCTGCTCAGCACCATCGCCCTGGTTGTGAGCAGCCTCCTACTGCTGCTCCTCAGCCTCCCCTTGCAGGAGTCGAAGAACGTGCCGGGCTTCTGGTTCAGCGGCATCTACTACGCCCTCATCGGCCTGACGGCGGGGATCACGGGCCTCTTCGTCGCCATCGTCCTCATGCTCTACAACGCGTTAGGCAGCCTCATCAAGGTCCTGCGCCCCCCTACACGCTCTCGTACAGGGTCCAAAGCATCCCCGTCACAAGGATTAGGGGGAAAGGTCGATCCCTCGCCGGCGCCACAGAAGCAGAGAGCGCAGAAGCGCTCGTAAAAGAGTGAGTCCCTGCGCAATGGTGAGAGGTCCTATTCACGGACGTCCACCTCATTGAGGATGGCGAGCCTCAAACGGCTGCGGGAGGCGCCTTCTTTACGACTACGGTGGTGCAATCGGGGAAGTTGTTTCTTTACAGACCCTAAGCGCTCGTAAAAGAGTGAGTTCCTGCGCGATGGTGAGAGGTCCTATTCACGGACGTCCACCTCATTGAGGATGGCGAGCCTCAAACGGCTGCGGGAGGCGCCTTCTTTACGACTACGGTGGTGCAATCGGGGAAGTTGTTTCTTTACAGACCCTAAGGAGTCGACATGTTCCTACGGGACACCACCGTAGGACGAAAACGGGGTTCGTAGTAGGCGATTTATCGCCGTGAACGTACGGCACTGAAGCGCCTACTACAAACCTACTTATTTTCCAGGGAGACATCGGTGTTTGCGCACACCATCCAAGCACGAAAAACGACTACTTGACCACCTGACTACGAGACTAATCGACTTACTTTCAAAGGAGCACGATGAAGAATCCTGAAAGCCAGAAGCGCTACGCCGTCGGCGTGATGAAGACCCTTGTGGAGGGGCGGGAGTCGGAGGCGTTCTCCCGTCTCATCGACGAGGCCGTGAAACGGATGGACGACCTCCTGAGCGAGGAGCTGAACCTGAGACTGAAGGTCTTCGAGTTCGCCGGCCCCCACCTCTCACCGGTGGCGGGTTCCTACTCGCCCCTCGACTTCCTCCAGATCGGCATCACGGAGAAGCTGGAGCGCAACATCCACTTCCTGCTCATGGTCTCCGATGTGGATCTCTCCTCCTCCACCATCTCCTACGTCGTGTCGCTGACCAGCCAGCTCACCAACGTCGCCGTCCTCTCTACGAAACGGCTCTCACCCTCCTTCTGGGGGGAGCCCGAGGACTTCGAGCTCACCGTAGAACGCCTGACGGCCCTGATGCTGCACGCCATCGGCCACCTCCTCAATCTGCGTCACGAGGAGAACCCCCAGAATGCGCTCTATGATTTCGATGAGGTGCAGGATCTGGCCCAGATGCAGGAGCTCACCCCGGAGCAGATCGCCAAGATGCGCCGCATCCTGCCTGAGGAGGCGCGCGACCGGACGACGCGCAAGAACCGCTTCCGGTTCAGCCTACGGCAGATCCTCACCGACCGGCGGGCCATCCTCGGGGCCGTCTTCCGGGCCAATCCCTTCTTCCTGCTCACGCAGCTGCCGACGATGATCGCCGCCGCCATCTCCGTCGTCATCGTTCTCTTCTTCACGGCGGAGATCTGGGACGTCGCCAGCACCGTCGATCTCTACCAGCTGCTGCTCTTCTCGGTGGTGGGCCTCGTCGTCTCGACGACGGTTCTCTACCGCGCCTTTGGCCTGAGCCGCGCCCTCAGCCGCCGCAAGTCCATCGCGGAGACCACCGTGGTGACCTGGGCGGCGACGGTCCTCAGCCTCTTCCTGACCATGACTCTCTTCTACGTGGCCTTCTTTATCATGACCTACGTCGGCACGAAGACCATCTTCCCGCGCAAGCTGATGAGTACCTGGCCCACCGTCGACCCGGCGGTGCGGGAGATCGACCATCTCAAGTTGAGCATGTTCCTCGCGGCCATCGGCGTGCTGGCCGGCTCCCTGGGTGGACGCATGGAGAGCCGGGATCTGGTCCGCCACATCCTCTTTGTCGACGAGGAGACCTGATGGTCCTCCCGCCCTGGCTGGACTGCCAGGAGTACCCCTTCGCGCCCCACTCCTTCCCCACCTCCGCCGGGCAGCTGCACTACGTGGACGAGGGCGAGGGGGCACCGCTCCTCTTCGTCCACGGCAACCCCACCTGGTCCTTCCTCTACCGTGACCTCGTCAAGTCCCTGGCGCCCGCCCACCGCTGCGTCGCGCCCGACCACCTCGGCTTCGGCCTCTCAGCGAGAGCCCCGGCCGGCGCCTACCTGCCCGCAGCACACGCCGCCCGCCTGCAGGCGCTCATCGAGGCGCTGGATCTGCGCGACCTCGTCCTCGTCGCCCACGACTGGGGCGGGCCCATCGGCCTGGACTACGCCGGCGCCCATCCCGAGAGGGTGCGGGGCCTCATCATCCTCAACACCTGGATGTGGCCCGTGAACGACGATCCCTACTACCGGCTGCTGGGCACCCTTGCCGGCAGCCGTCTCGGGCGCTTCCTCTATCTGCGCCTGGAGCTCTTCACCCGGATCGCGATGCCCCTCTGGTTCGGTGACCGCTCCCGCCTGACCCCGGAGATCCACGACCACTACCTGGCCCCCCTCGACGCACCGCGGGATCGCCTCGCCACCTGGGTCCTCTCCCGGGAGGTCCTCGCCTCCGAAGCGTGGTTGGCAGCGCTGTGGCGCCGCCGGGAGGCACTGGCGCCCATCCCCAAGCTGATTGTCTGGGGGATGAAGGACCTGGCCTTCCGCAAGAAGGAGCTCCGCCGCTGGAAGCGGACCTTCCCCGATGCCGACGTCGTTCGCCTCGAGGACGTCGGTCACTTCGTGCCCGAGGAGGCGCCCCGGGCGCTCGCGCGGGCGGTGAAGCGCTTCCTGGAGCAGCTCCCCTGCGGGGAGAGGGATCAGGGATTAGGGAAGAGGGATTAGGAGCCGTGACATCGAGGTAGGTTGCCTGAGGAAGAACGCTTAGTGGTTCTCTTGGGTTAAGACAGACGCCTCTCTTTTCGCAGCTCCAATCCCAGGTTCATTGCGGATAAGCCGGCATCGGGTAGAATACGCCTCCAGAGGTGACCGTTGAACTGGAGCACGCTTCTCTCGACCTTCGGTCTGGTCTTCATCGCCGAGCTGGGCGACAAGACGCAGCTGGCGGTCATGACCCAGACCTGCAAGTACCGCCGTCCCTGGGTCGTCTTCGTGGGGGCCAGCCTCGCCCTGACCCTGGTCACGGCCCTGGGCGTCCTGGGAGGGCGGGTGGTGGGAGCCCTGATCCCTGCCGACGTCATCCGCTACCTCGCGGTCGGGGCCTTCATCGTCATGGGAGCGCTTATCTGGCGGGAGGCCCGGAAGCGCGACGTGGACGAAAACGCGTGCGGCTGTCCGGACCCCGAAGGGCACATGTCCGACTCGATCTGGGACTGGAAGGCCTTCGGGTCGACCTTCAGCCTCCTCTTCCTGGCGGAGTTGGGCGACAAGACCCAGCTCGCCGTGCTGAGCCTGGCGTCCAGGGAGGCGCTGGGACCGGTCTTCGTGGGCGGCGCCCTGGCCCTCACGGCGGTCACCGCCCTGGGCGCCGTCGGAGGACAACAGCTCTGCCGCTGGCTACCCGAACGCCTCCTCCTCCGCATCTCGGCCGTCGCCTTCGTCGCCATGGGCGTGCTGATGGCGCTGGGCATCCTCTGAGTAACCGAAGAGACCGGGGACGCAAGCGTCCCCGGTCTCTTTACATCGTCGCGAACTACTCCAGGCCCGCCTCTCGCAAGGCGCCGACGAGGCTCTCCTTGCTGGGCGCCAGGCCCACGAACTTCACCAGGTCGCCCACGACGAGGGCGGGAGCGTTGTCGATGGCATACTCCCCCCACTCGGGATCACCGGGGCCCGTGTGGAAGACGACCTCGATCCGGTCACCGAACTCCGCCTGCACATTCTTGAGCAGCCGCTTCACCGCCACGCCGCCCGAGCAAGGGGGCACGGAGACGAAGGCCTCGATCCTCACCTTATCCATAATCCACCCTCCCGCAGGGCGTTGTTGAGCGTCCCCTCGCTGGGGCTCATTCCCTCGATGCGAATGGTGCCGTTGACGACCGCCGCCGGGACGCAGAAGAGCCGGTACTCCTCGAACTTCTCCATACCCGCGGCGCCCTCGTAGATGACCAGCTCTAGTTCGCTCTCGTCGTAGCGCGCGGCGACCCGCTGCGCCAGTTCGACGAGGGCGACACAGCCCGGACAGGGCGGATTGCCGCTGAAGACCTCCAGTTTGACCATGTGGACCTCCTTGAAATTAGGGATCAGTGAAGAGGGACCAGGGATCAGGGGCCGGGTATCGAACGCCGCCTCTGATCCAGGTCATCCTCGTTGACTACATACCTTCAGAATTAAGTTAGCAGGACCGCAAGGGTCTATTCCATCTCAGTTGTGATCCGGCTTGTAGTATGGCGCTTCAGCGCCGTGAGGGTAACGACGCTCAACTGATTCGAAATACACTCAACCCACAAAAGGGTTTACTCAGTCCCCAGGTGCTTCTCGATAATGGGGAGGAGCTTGGCGGCGGGCACGACCCTGCCGCGCCCGACGAGCTCCTCCCCCACGACGACCAGGGGCGTAGTCACGAGCCCGTACTGCTGAGCCTCCTCGCTCATCACGTCCAGTTTGACGACCTCCACGCGCCCCTCGAAGTCGGCGGCGGCCTTTGCGGCCTGCTTCTCCGCCCGCTTGCAGTTGGCACAAGGGGGTGTGGTACCAAAGACCTTGATCTGCAACATCTTTCCTCCTATGCCTGGGCTTCCCGGAACCAGACAGCGATCTCGTCCTTCCGCGGGATCCGGCCCGTGGCCTTCACCTCCTCGTTGACGACGAGGGCCGGCGTGTTCACGACCTCGTACCCCATGATGGCCTTCACGTCCCGCACGTATTCGAAGTTCGCCTCGATGCCCAGCTCCTCGGCGACCTCGCGGGCGCGCTCCTCGAGCCGCTCGCAACGCGGGCAGCCCTTGCCCAGAATCTTTACCTCTATCGTCATCCAGATACCTCCTTTTAGGATAGTGAATAGTGAGAAGTGAGAAGAAAAAAGGGATTGGGGATCAGAAACCGGGGATTAGTTGATCTGTGCCTGATCCCTCTTCCCTAATCCCCCTCTCCTGATCTTGCTGCTAACCGATCCACACTAGCTCATCACCCAGCGGAAGATCAAGCCCCAAAGGGTTCGGAAGGATATGTGCAGTTACATACATGCAAACATCCCCCAAAAAGCAGGAGACCTAGCGACCGCAATCTCCCTCCCCCCCGGCGCAGTGGGGGCAGGGACAGGCAGGGAGGGGGCGGGTCGGATAGGGCGGACCCAGCGCCTCCTCCAGGAGTGCCAGAACCCGTTCGTCCACGATTTTGTAGTAGACGTTGAGACCCTCCTTCTCGTCGACGACTACGTCGGCCTCGCGCAGGACCCGCAGCTGCTGGGAGACGTAGGCCTGGGGGCGCTCGAGCACCGTCTGCAAGTGGCAGACGCAGGCCTCGCCCCGTCGCAGCTCGTCGAGGATCTGCAGCCGCGCCTCGTGAGAGAGCAATTGAAAGATATCGGATGCCCTCTCGTACTGCGTCAGATCTTCACTCATCAGGGACCGCCGCCTTCCATCAGCTCCGCGCGGGGCCCATCTCCGCCTCGACGAACGCCTTGACCCGCGCTTCGATGAGGTCGCGGGTCTCGCGAAAGCGCGCCAACCGCTCCTCCTCCGAGCCCTCGAAAGCCGCCGGGTCCTCGAAGCCCCAGTACTCCCGCACCCCCACACCGGGATAGATGGGACACTTCTCCTCGGCGTTGCTGCAGACCGTGATTAGATAACCGACGTGCACCTGCTTGTCGAGGTACTCCTCGATCAGGCCCTTGCTCCGGTATCCCTCAGCCTGCAGATCGATACCCGCCTCCTCCATCACCCGCCGGGTGAGGGGATGGATCTCCGCCGGCTCCAGACCGGCGCTGTGAGCCTCGAAGTGCTCGTCGCCGTATTTGCGCAGAAAGGCCTCCGCCATCTGGCTGCGGGCCGAATTATGAGTACATAGAAAGAGAACCCTGGGTCGCTTCGCCATCTTTGCTTCTCCTTGTGGGCTGCGTTGAAACTACTTTGAAAAGGGCTTGTAGGCATCCAACAACGTTCGGGGGTTGTGGGCTTCGGCAAGCGCGACGATCTCCAGGCCGAGCCCTGCCTCTCCGGGCAGCCGTCCCGCCGCACGGAGATCCGCGAAGATCTCCTCCAGACCGTGGAGTCCCGCCGGCGTACCGTCCACCATAACCTGCCGGTAGCTCAAGAGCGCCTCCCGCGATAGTATATGCAATCAACCGCATATAGCCTACCATCTTTAGGGATGGATGTCAATAGCCGGGCTAGGTCGGCTGCTCGTCAAAGTTTCGCGAAAGGAGTCGAACCTGATCGGTTCCCCATCCCACTGCCCCACTGCGAGATTGATTTATCATGAGGTTACCTTACGTGGGGAAGGGGGTCTTGCTTTCTGGTTGTTGCGCGCCGCCATGGTGGCGCGCAACAACCAACCAGAAAAGCCTGCTCCGCGCGTGGAGCGCAGCGATACAGTGGCCCAAACGGCGCCGAAGCGCCTACTACAAGCCTCACGCAAAATGTACCGTCGTTTGTATCACTCTCCTATATCCCGATCCATTGACGCGCGTCCTTTCCTCCTGTACCCTAGTAGGGTGAGGAAGGTAAGAGTAAGGAGAAGGGAAGAGGATGTCAGAACAGGAGCAGAGACCTAACAGAGAACAGCAGAGCGAAGGGATGAACCACGACGGCGAGGGAGGCGGGATGCACGCCGGACACGAGCAGATGTTCCGGCGCCGCTTCTGGATCAATCTGGTGCTGACCATCCCCATCCTCCTCTTCAGCCCCACCATTCAGGAGTGGTTGGGCTTCTCCACCCCCGACTTCCCGGGCAGCCGCTGGATCGGCCCCCTCTTCGCCTTTGTCGTCTTCTTCTACGGGGGCCTCCCCTTTCTGAAAATGGCGCGTCCCGAGATCAAAAAGGGGAAACCGGGGATGATGACCCTCATCTCCATGGCCATCGTCGTCGCCTTCGTCTACAGCGTCTTCGCTCTCTTCGTCAATCCCGGCAGCGGCTTCTTCTGGGAGATGGCGACGCTCATCGACGTGATGCTGCTGGGCCATTGGATCGAGATGCGGAGCGTCCGGAGGGCCTCGGGCGCCCTGCAGGAGCTGGCCAAGCTCATGCCCGACACCGCCGAGCGGATTCGGGACGGCGAGACGGAGGAGGTGTCCGTGAGCGAGCTGGAGGCGGACGACCTCGTCCTCGTTCGACCCGGCGCCAGCGTGCCCGCCGACGGTGAGGTGGTGGAGGGGGAGTCGCAGGTCAATCAGGCGATGATCACGGGTGAGTCGAAGCCGGTGACCAAAGAGCCGGGCGACGAGGTCATCGGCGGCACCATCAACCAGGAGGGGAGCCTGCGGGTGCGGGTCACCGCCACCGGTGAGGAGACGGCGCTGGCGGGGATCATGCGGCTGGTCGAGGAGGCGCAGGAGAGCAAATCCGAGACCCAGCTGCTGGCAGACCGCGCCGCCGGCTGGCTCTTCTACATCGCGCTCGGGGTGGCGCTCATCACCGCCGTGGCCTGGCTCATCGCCGTGGGGCTGGAGCTCGCCGTCCTGCAGCGGACGGTCACCGTGCTGGTCATCGCCTGCCCCCACGCCCTGGGCCTCGCCATCCCCCTCGTCGTCGCCATCAGCACCTCGATGGGGGCGCGCAACGGCATCCTCATCCGCGACCGGCTGGCCCTCGAGGAGGCCCGCGAGGTGGACACCATCATCTTCGATAAGACGGGCACCCTCACCCGGGGTGAGTTCGGCGTCGTGAACCTCGCCACCGTCGAGGGGTGGGATGAGACGCGCGCCCTCCGGCTGGCCGCCGCCGTGGAGAGCGATTCGGAGCACCTCATCGCCCGCGGCATCCGCGCCCAGGCGGAGGAACGGGGCCTGGAGCGGGTCGAGGTGACGGACTTCGAGTCCATCGAGGGACGGGGCATCCGCGCCGCGTACGAGGGGCGCTCCGTCTACGTGGGCGGCCCCCGCCTGTTGGAGATGCTGGAGCTGGAGGTGCCCGCGGCGCTGGCAAGCTTCACCGAGAGCGCCGGCGAGAAGGGACAGACGGTGGTTTACCTCGTGGACGAGGACGAAGCCGTCGCCGCCATCGCCCTCGCCGACGTCATCCGCGAAGAGAGCCACGAGGTGGTCCGCCGCATGCGCGAGATGGGCATCGAGGTCGCCATGCTGACGGGCGACAGCGAGGAGGTCGCCCGCGCCGTCGCCGAGGAGCTGGGGATCGAGACCTATTTCGCCGAGGTGCTCCCCGAGCACAAGGACGAGAAGGTGGCCCAACTGCAGGCGCAGGGAAAGCAGGTCGCCATGGTAGGCGACGGGGTGAACGACGCCCCGGCCCTCACCCGGGCCGACGTGGGCATCGCCATCGGCAGCGGGACGGACGTCGCCATCGAGTCGGCGGGGATCATCCTCGTCAAGAGCAACCCCATGGACGTGGTAAACATCTTCGAACTGAGCCGCGCCACCTACAAGAAGATGATCCAGAACCTGATCTGGGCCACGGGCTACAACGTCGTCGCCCTGCCGCTGGCGGCGGGCGTCCTCGCCCCCTTCGGCATCCTCCTCTCCCCCGCCGTCGGGGCCCTGCTCATGTCGCTGAGCACCGTCATCGTCGCCATCAACGCCCAGCTGCTGCGACGCGTCGACCTGGGGAGCGCGTAGCGTGGGCGAAGAACAGGTCTCCCAGACGCAGGCGCGCTACGATCGCATCGCCCCCGTCTACGACCTGATGGAGTTCACCGTCGAGAAACTGGCCTTCGAGGATTGGCGGGCACAGCTCTGGTCGCTTCTGGAGGGCCAGCGGGTACTGGAGGTGGGGGTAGGCACGGGCAAGAACCTGCCCTACCACCGCGCCGGCAGCCGCGTCACGGCGGTGGACCTGAGCCCGCGCATGTTGGTGCGGGCTCAACAGAAGGCCTCGGAGTCTTCCGCCGGGCTGGACTTCGTGCGGGCGGACGCCCAACATCTGCCCTTCGCCACCGGCGCCTTCGAGAGCGCCGTCGCGACCTTCGTCTTCTGCTCGGTACCCGACCCCGTCCAGGGGCTGCGGGAGGTGGCGCGCGTGGTCCGGCCCGGCGGTCAGGTGCTCCTGCTCGAGCACGTGCGGGTCAACGAGCCGGTGGTCGGTCCTCTTATGGATCTCGCCGATCCCCTGGTGGTGCGGCTGATGGGCGCCCACATCAACCGGCAGACGGAGGAGAACGTGCGCCGCTCGGGACTGAAGGTCGAACGGGTGGAGCCGCTGGCACCGGGCTCGCTGGTCAAACTGATGGTGGTGCGCGCTCCCTAAAGAGGTACGCCTGCAGGGACCGACGTAGGGAGAACCCGTGGAAAAGCATAGGCCGGTATCTTGCAGGCCCTGCTGGCGGCCCTGCTCTTCGGGCTCAACGCTCCGCTCTCCAAGCTCCTCCTCGGAGAGGTCGCGCCCGTGCCCATGGCGGCCTTTCTCTACCTGGGGAGCGGCGCCGGCGCCCTCGCGCTGCTACTGCTCCTGCGGCTGGCACACCCATCCCCACACCCACGTGACTCAGACCCACGATCATCCCCACGCACCGGACCTCCACCACCGCCACGAGCACGACGCGTAAAGCCCTCGAGCGACAACTCTGATTAGAGGCGCCCTCTCCAATCTAAATAAACACTATTTTTATGATAGATATTGACTTTTTTAACGATATGGTCTATACTGTGGTTAGTAGAAATAGGCCTCGCTCTCCCTACAAGCACAGTGTGATCTTAAATAAGTGGCGAGGCCGAGAGGGAAAGCAAGATGAACCTTACACATAGAGTGCTCAGCTCTATCGGGTTAGCCTTGTTCCTGTTGCTCCTACCTTTGGCGCCCGTCACAGCCTCAAGGACAACCACGACGCGTGCGGATGACATCTTGGTTCCAGAGCGCCAGGTGAAGACGGCGGCCCTGGGAGCGGACGATGGGCTACCGGGGATCCGCTTCCTCCACGTCGCCACCGCCGACAACACCTCCCTAAACTCCACCTACATCGACCACCCCCTTCTTAACGACGACCCCAACGCCATCGTCATCATCACCAAGAACGCGAATGCCGGAGGGAGCTTCGGCGGAACCATCAACGAGCGTGTCATCGGGGTCTGGTACGACAGCGTACCGGGCAAGTGGGCGATCTTCAACCAGGATGGCGCGACCATGGCGGTAGGTACGGACTACAACATCCTCATCCCCGACCCATCGGCACCGGGGGTCTTCGTTCACACGGCGACCGCAGGGAACACGAGCACTAACCACACCCTCATCGATAACCCATTGACGAACAACAATCCCGATGCACTGCTCTTCATCACCCAGAACTGGAATCCGGGCAACGGAAGCGGAATCTACAACGATCACCCCGTCGGCGTCTGGTACGATGACATCTCTAACAAGTGGTCGATCTTCAACGAGGATGGCGCTGCCATGCCGGCGGGAGCGAACTTCAACGTCCTGGTCGCCGGAACCGATGCACAGGCCTTCGTTCACGTAGCGACGGCAGAGAGCTTCATCTCCGGCTCGACGCTGATCGAATATCCTGCCATCAACGACGACACTCACGCCCTGCTCTTCGTCACCCAGAACTGGAATCCCGGCGGCGCAGGCGGCATCTACAATCCCTACACCGTCGAGGTCTACTACAATCCTCTCTACGAGCGTTGGGGAATCAGCAGCCTGGAGCCGGGGATGACGGTCCCGGTGACCGAGGGAGCGGCCTTCAACGTCCTGGTCGTCCTCGAGAACTCCCCCTCCTTCACCCACGGAGCGACCGCGGGAAATACGAGCGGGCACGTGACCCAGCTGATCCATCCGCGCATGGACGAGCAACCTGACATTGTCGCCCTCATCACCCAGAACTGGAATCCGGGCGGGATAGGCGGGACCTACAACGACCATCCGCCGGGGCTCTGGTACAGTACGGTTCAGGAGGAGTGGAGAATCTTCAACCAGGGCTTCGCTACCATGCCGTTGAATGCTGCCTTCAACGTCTACGTGCCCAACATGGACGCCGGCGTCTTCGTGCACAAGGCGACGGCGGCAAATAACCACGTAGGCTACGCCACCCTCCTGGAGCATCCTCTCACCGACAACGACCCCGACGCCATTGCCTTCATCACCCAGAACTGGAATCCGGGCGGTGTCGGCGGCACCTACAACCCCCATCCGGTCTCCCTGTGGTACGTCGACGCCGAGGATCAGTGGGTCATCTTCAACACCGACTCAGCCGCTATGCCGGAGGGGGCGTCCTTCAACGTCTTCGTCCCCCTACCCGGCCCCAACGTCTTCGTGCACGAGGCCACGGCGGCGAACAGGGTCCTCAACTGGACCTATCTCGATCACCCTCTGCTGAACAACAATCCCCACGCCCGCATACTGGTGACTCAGAACTGGAATCCGGGCGGCGGAGTGGGTATCACCAATAACAAAGAGGTAGGCGTATGGTACGACAACGGGGAAGACAGATGGGCGATCTTCAATCAAGATGAGAGCACAATGCCGGAGGCGGCATCCTTTAACGTCTTCGTCATCGCCAGCAAGGTCTACCTGCCCCTGGTGATACGCGGATAATATCTCGTTTTGGAGGACGGACGGTCGGGCGGTCTATACTGTCGGAGGAGCCGCTCGACCGTTCGCGCCGTTGAGCGCCCTCGACCTCTCTCCGCTGCCACAGATCCCCACCAAATCCCGGCAGATCTCGTACGCCCCGCCCTCGAAAAGCACTTGCACACTTCGCAGCTGCTGTCTATAATCCAACCAGACGCCCGGTCATCTCCCCCCGCCACTGCCGCTAGGCCTTCACTGACCCTTTGACTTCAAAGACGCCGTGACTACCTGACCGGCGACTATATGACTACACGACTAACCGACTGTACGGGAGGGAACTCATGGAGAGTACCATCGGACAACCTGTCATCGTCACCGGCGTCGTCCACCCGTCGGGCGCGGGTGGGGCGCGCCTTGGCGAGGATCCTCGCTGGAGGCTGCGCTTCTCCCTGGAGCCGTGGCGGGTAGAGGGTGCACCTCTGAACGAGGGAGCCCTCGAAGTGACGAAAGCCGTCTCCGAGGAGGACTTGCGGGCGTTCATGAAGCGCATCCGACCCT